>JBJXGN010000310.1:0-18962 GCA_046160585.1 Kofleriaceae bacterium | reverse complement strand
TATCGGTGATCGCGGCGATCTCGGCGCGCGCGAGCTCCATGCCTTTGAGCAGAGCGGGCTTGAAGTCGGCGGTCTTGATCTTGTCGAACGCGGGACCGCCGCCGTGAGCGCCGGTGTATGGCGCGAGCAAGGGATGATCGGCAGACATTGGTGTGTCCTTCGGTGGTTCGGGCTTCTTCGGGTCCTTCATCGCCGAGCCCTGGTCGGGCTCGGGGGCCTTCTTCGGCTCGGTTCGCGATTTACACGAGACGAGCGCCAATACGACAGCGAATAGGGTGCGCTTCACGCCGCGGACGATAGCAGTTCACTGCGGGCGGAACACCCGAACGTGCGATCGCAGGGTCACCGCGGGCGGAACATCTGAACGAGCGCTCGATTGCCCGTAAGCCACGTCCCCACGCTCGACGAGAACAACGAGTGTGGCATCGACGGCATGTGCGACGGAACCGCAACCTCGTCCCATGTCACACCGTCCCAGTGGACGAGCCGCTTCTCGAAACCGTCGTCGGCAAGACCGAACACGTCACTGGTCTGTCCGCGCAAGCTCGTGATCGGGTGCACCAGCTCGTGTGGAACTTGCGTCCATGTCGTCGCGCCGTGCGCGCGCCGGAAGATCGTCGTGTCGTCGAACGCGACAACGATTTCGTCGTCGTCGCCCCAGATCGCCTTGGCGCTCAAGCCGGGTGCCGTAAGCGTGATCGCCGTATCGAGGTCTGCGCCTGGCGCGATGAATCGGAGGGACCCCGTCGACGTGGTGACGAAGGTTCCGGTGGCGGCGCTGCCCCAAACGTCGGTCACGGCCGAAAGCGGCACGCGAGTGACGGTGGTCCCGTTCCACATACAGAGGTTGTTGCTTCCCGCGAAGAACACGCGATTCGCGGTCTCGCCCCACACGCGGTTCGGGGCGTTGCAACCGTTCCAAGGCCGCGTGCTCCACGACGTACCATCGAAGACAAGGAGCGACGCCGACCCGATCGCGAACAGTGTCGTTCCGATGCCCCAGATGCCGCTCACGTTCTGTCCTAGCGAATACGTCCGCTTGACGTCCATGTCGAAGAACACAGCATCGTCGCCGGCGGCGATCATCACGCGGTCGCCGTCGATCGCCCACACATGAGGCGAGGCGTCGAGCACGTCGACCGCGTCATCGATCGTTGACCATACGAAGCCGCTCGACTCGTAGAAGCGTTGATACGGCTGGGTGTACACGAGATGCGTGTCGCTCCCGCCGAGCGCGGCCCACCCGACGAACGCCTCCGGCAGCTCGACGCGCATCCACGAGTCGAGGTCGTACGCCCAGAGCCGCGCGCCGTCGGACGCGTAGATCGCGCGCTCGCCGAGGCCCCACACGTAGTTCATCCGCACGCTTGGAGTTCGCACGCTCTGCCATCCACTCGGCGTGCGACGGTGCAGCTCCTGTTCGCCAAGGACATAGATGTCGCCGGCGGGGCTGATCCACGGCTTCGCCAGTGGAGGCACGCCGATCGCCTCCAACGTCCATACGCCGCTCTGCGAGATCGCGACCATGCCGTCCGCGCGCGTCGCGACGATCGTCGCTCCACGGCCGTTTAGATCGTGAAACTCGCCTGCGGGCAACCCGGTGGCGACTCCGGTCCACGTCGCGCCGTCGTAGTGATAGATGCCCGACCCGACGGCGTACAGATCGTTCGACGCGGTCCCCCAGATCGCATGAAACGATCCGATCGGGTCGAGGACCCAGCCGCTCAATACCTCGCGACACACGCCGAGCTCCGTTGCGACGAACACATCGTCGGTCGGGCTGACCCAGCCCTTCCTCGTCACGCCGCAGTCGTTGTGCGGGATGCTGACGTTCAACGACGTCCCGCCGTCGAGCCGAAAGTAGGCGTTGTGCCCACCGAGGTATGCGGTGCCGGGACGCGGCGCGGAGATCCATGTCGGCGTGTCGACCTGGTGCAGGCGCGGACGCCACCCGAAGTTCGCGCACCGATCGTAGAGGGGGGCGCACAACGCTGCGCTGCACGTGACGGATCCGTAGTCGAAACCGATGTCGCTACACCGGAGCACGTCGCCGGGCGTCGTATCGCAGAGCTCGGGACCGTTGACGATATTGTCGCCGCACGTGCCAACGCACTCGCTCGTATCGAAGCGGCAGTCGCTCGAGCAACGCAGTCCTGATGCGTCGTAGAACCCGAACGCGAGGCACGTGGCCCCACCGTACTGCTCGCCTTCACACTCCTCGAGGCCCTCGATCACACCATCTCCGCAGATCTGCGTGGTGCACGCGCCTTCGCGACACGTTCCGGGGACCTCTTTGACCGTGCAAGCGTCCTCGTCTGTGAGGCCGTTACATGCATCGACGCGCGAGCGATCGATGCAGCCGGTGGGCGTGCAGACTTGATCGACGCCGCATAGCAATGCACCGCATGGGACGAGGTCGGACGCCAGGCAGCCGGCTAGCGCGAGCGAGAGTAGGGCGACCCGCATCGACGTGAGTGTACGCGCGATGCATCGGCTCGGATCGAACTACTTCGCCCACTGGATCGTCGTCGGCGGCACCGACGTCGATGGACCGCACGCCTTGCCGGCGCCCGGGCCGCCGCCGGCCTGTCCGCAGTTGCTCTCGCCCCAACAGGAGACCGTCTTGCTCTCGTGCGCCACGCACGCGTGATCTGGACTGACCGCGACGTGCGTCGCACCGGCGATGCCAGCGACCTCGATGAAGCCCTGTTCCTTGCAGCCCATCACCGTGCAGCGCCGCTCGCACCACACGCGGCCGCTGCGCGTTCGGATGCACGTGTGCGGTCCGGACGACGCGATCTCGCTGACGAGACCTTGCACCAAGTTCTGCGCGTATTCGCAGGGCTTTGCGCCGCACAGCTGGAGGTTCAGCAACGTTCCGTCGTCGCGGGTCGCCCAGAGCCAACGCTCGGCACTCGCGATCGATGCGACATTCGTTCCGAGGACGACGTTGGTCTCGCCGATGCGGCACGTGACCCTACCCGCGGCGAGAACGCAGAGGCTCCGGTCGAGAAAGGCGACCTGCTCGACCGAGCCGAGTGTCGCAGCCTCGGTGGTGCGCTCTCTCCGCGTGCAGCGGATCGTCTTGCTCTTCGTGATCGCGCAACGCTCGCCGGCCCAGTAGAAGACCGATCGTGCGTCGAGCGGTTGCTCCTCGTCGAACAGCCAGCGGTCGAGCTCGCCGCAGCGGACACCGCCGCTGTCGCGCGCGATGCACGCGGCACCCGCGAGATGCGCGGCGGGAGACAGCTCCGTGACGCGCGTCGCGACGGAACAAGCGAGGCTCCCGAGGACGTCGTTGTCGATCCGGGTCGTCCCGCGCGCACCCCAGCACCACACGCTGTGGTCGGCGAGACGAGCACAGCTCGCATTTGTCGTCACGCCGATCTGCGCGATCGCTTGTGGCGGGGTGGTGGACCCGCGCGCGCCACACGCCGCTGACGCGGGCGGAGGCTCGAGATGTGCGGGGGCCGTTGGCTCGGCGACGTTCGGGCTCGCATCGCGCGGCTTGGTTTGTGCGAGATCCGGTGTCGCACCGGAACAGCCCGCGAACGCGAGAAGCGCCGCCATCATCGCTCTCGTCATCGCGTGACACATAGGTGGGTCGGCGTGGCGAACCAGATCGATCCATCCGGACCGATCGCGGGAGGTGTCATGATCGTCGCACCGTCGCTCGTCGCTAGTTGCTGCACGATCGATCCGTCGCGCGCCAGGATCTGGAGCCCCGGTCCACGGCATACGGCGAGCGTACCGTCCGCGAACGCCGTTGCGCGAGTGGGGACAACAGATGGGTTGGACCAGGCGATCGCGCCGCGATCGATCGCCGCGAGGCCATCACCCGCGATGTACACGCGACCATCGCCACCATCGATCGCGGGCTGATGTGCGGTGAACGCGACATCGGCCGACCACACGACGGTGTCGTCGATGAACCGCACGCCGGTGGCGGTTGCTCGCTCGGAGAGCACGACCGCGCCCATGCCAATCGCGCTCACTGCATGAACCGCCTCACCGATCGAGAGCTCGCGGCTCGACGCTCCGCGCATGCTGTCGCCTGCATCGCCGTGCGCGGCATACACGCGCACGAGCCCGTCCTCCATGCCGACGACGACGCGGCCGTCGTCGGCGATCGCCGCTGCACCCGTGCCAGGGAGCACCGTGACCCACTCGTTGTCGTCGTCCACGCGCGAGTGGATCGCGACGACCGTGCGCACATCGAACCCGCCGACCTGCTGGCCGACACTCGTCCAGCGCTCGCGCGTCCATCGCGCTGCGAGCTGATAGCCCTGCGCGATCGCGACCGGGAACTTCGGCACCTGCTCGGTGTGATCGTCGCGGCCTTCAAGTGTCTTGCCATCCCAGCGCATCTCCCAGCGGCCGAGAATGGCGCCCCACTCGGTCAGGAAGGCCATCGAACGAAACGCCCCGGGACCTAATCGCTGCCGCGCGTCGACGAGGAGCCCTTCCGCGTCGCGGATGGCGACGTGCTGGCCCGTGGGATCGAGATGTACGAACGCGGGCTGCGCGTCGTCGCGAAGCGCGGTCACTTGCGTGATCTGCGTGTACGCACGCGGGCGCGCGTCGCTGCGCGAGCTTCGCGCGGACGTGCCGTACTCCGTCACGTAGCTCATGCGCCCGCCTTGTATGCGACCACGGTTCCGACCTCGGCGCGGCCGAGGAGCGTCGAGAGCGCACTGGGGAGCATCCCGAGATCCGCGGCCGTCGTCGGATCTTTGCTTGCGACGGGGGCGAGGCCGGGCGGCGTCGGGCCGGTCTTCGGCGCGCGCAACAGGTACCGGAAGATCCACGGACCGATGTCGCGTAGCGCACACGTGAGCAGTGGCGGGGTGCTCGCGTTCGAATACGTCGGTGCGCCGCCACCTCTGCGGAGACGCAGCTCGACCGTGGCATCCGCCGTTGTCTGTCCCGCCGTCGGCTTGGGGCCGTATTCGAAGCGAGGCTGGAACACGACGACCACGCGCTTCGCGGTCGGTGCAGCAGGGGTGACGATCGCGAAGTGGGGTGTCGACGAGTGGTCGTAATACAGCTGGGACCACTCCGCGAGACCTTTGAACTTGCGCGCGTCATCGCCTCGGACGCTGGCGTCGAACGACACCCACACCTTCGGCGAGAGCACGAGCACTCCGTCGAACTCTTCTCCTTCCTTGATGAGGCCCGACGGAAGTACGCACGGACCGATCATGCCCTCGTCGTGGCTCGTCGGGAAAAACGTGATCTCGCACAGTCCCTGCGTCCCAGCCTTCCGGTGCCAGGGTCCACCATGCACCGCGTTCCACGAGATGTCGCGCGGAACGGCGTGCGTCAGCTTGCGCGAACCGGCGATGTATTGCGCCACGAACGGCGCCTCGCCGTAGACCCAGTGCCCGCTTGGAAATTTCGATGCGTTCCGGTGAATCGCATCGAGGTAGTTGTAGACGTAGCGAATGCGCGGGATCTGGTTCTGGTTCATGAACGCCAGCGTGTCCATGTAGTACGGACGCGCGACGTTGTCGAAGTTCGGGACCTTCGGGACGTTGATATCCTTGTCGATCAGCGCCGTGTCGATTCCATCGAGGTATTCGTCGAACAGGCCCGCCTCGTGACCGAGCTCGTGGGCGAACGTCGACCACGGGAACTTGGCGCCGTCGAGGCGATCCCCGCCCCCGTCGTCCGCGTGTGTCTGGAAGTTGTAGCGAGCCGTCGGGAGTTGTTTGCCGCCGGCGGTCTTCATCAGATCGGCGGCGGAGTTGGTCAGCCAGTCGGGATCTTGCACGGCGTTGGTCTTGTCGCCCCACTGGCAATAGAGGCGCATCGGATTTCCGCCCGTCGCGCGACCGGGACCCGTATCGACCTGGATGACGATCGGCTGCGCTTCTTTGTTCGTGCGCATGCCGAAGACGTGGCGGACCTTGAGGATCGTGGAGTCGGTCGCGAAGTTCTTCTCGCGGATGATCACGTAGTCCTTCTTCAACGAATTGTTGCTCGGGATGCCCGGATGTTTCTGGTCCCAGCGATCGGACGCCATGACGAGCTCGCTCGCGAGGATGTCGAGCGCGTCGAGGTTCTTCACGTTCAGGTTCTTCGTGTTCTTCTTCGCGGGATCCGGGTCGGGCTCGTTGTCGATCCATGACGAGACGTAGCAGACGAGGTGTGCGAGTCGTCCCGTCACTTTATCGTGCACGTGCTTCACCCAGCGTGTGTCGAGCAGATAGACGCGATGACCTGCGAACATGTGGCCGCTCGCGATGCTCGCGTTGTCCTCGAGAGGGTCGACACGATCCGCAGCGCGCGCTCCGACGCGCTCTGTGGTCCCCGCAAAGCCGAAAACGAACTGCGTTGACACCTCGTGAAGCTCGCCCTCCCATTCGATGAAGCGCGTGCACTCCTCGAACCCTTTGTCCCGAACGAACATCGCTGCCTCGGCGCGCAGCAGCGACGAGGCCTGCAGCGTGCCGTACGGCAGGTCTTTGCCGCCCTTCTTCACCGGATCGCGCAGCTTCGCGAGGGTCGTGTAGATGCCCATGCGCTTGTGTTTCGCGTCGACGGTCGATGGCGTCTGCAAGAATGTCAGCACCAGATCGTCGAGGTGGAAGCAGATCGGCTTCTTGGCGGTGGTGCCCTTCGTGCGGATCGTGTCGAACTTCTTGCGCACCGTCGCTGACGCGTCAACGGCACCTTCCCACGCTTCGTGGCCGAGCGAGTGCCATTGCTTCGTGACCGGGTACTCCTTCTCGAGGCGTGCGAGGTCGTCGAGCTTGGTGCTCGTGAACGCTCCATCGGCGTAGGCGAACGTCGTGTGCTCTGGTGTATCGAATCGATAGTGAAGATCGGTGGAGCTCGCTTCAGCACGAGCGTGCAGGATGTAGATCGATCCGTCATCGCGGCGAACACTGCTCACACCGACGCGGAACGGTCCGAGCTCGTCACCGTCGGCTGTCTTCCCGATGCCTTGCGCTTCGACGACGAGGCCCTTGGGAACAGCGCGCTCCTTCCTCTGCACCGGATCGTAGAACCGAAACTGCACGAACGTGCGCAGCAGACCTTCATCGATCGCGATCGTCCACGGCTTGTCGGGCGTACCGTGTGGTTTCAGCTCGCCGTGCTTGATGCGGCCGCGCTGCTCGAACTCGGATGATCCGGGCAGCAACTCGCGGAACGTGCCCTGGAACGCGACCTTGTGGCGGAACGACGTCCAGCGCGGAAGGCGGAGCAGCCGGCGCGACTCGATGCGCGCGAGGTCCTGCACGTCCTTCGGTCGCACCCATTGCTTCTTGTCGACGTCGATCCACACCTCGCCGTATTCGACGACGTCGGCCGAGCTCGATTGGTCCTCGTAGATCGGGACGAGCCAGAGATCCCAATCCGTGTCGGCGGTGGTCTTGGAGCCGTCAGGCGCGGGCACCGTCGATACACCCGTCGCGTCGCTCGTCGTGCCCTCGACGAAGATCTTCTCGCCAGGCTCGACGAGGGCCCAGCGATGCGGTGGTAGAGGAGCGTCGACGGCGTCCGCGGCGAGCGGGTCCTGATAAACACCTTTGATCGCGAACAGGATCTCGCGCACGTAAACGAGCTGCGCGTTGCCCGGCGCGACGGCACCCGCGGGCTTCTTGGTAGGCGCGAAGACAGGATCGCTCACGACGTGCCCTCCGGATCCTTGACCGATGTGCCAGGCTCGTCAGCGTCGAGCCAGCCCTGCGTTTGCTCCGCGACCGGATCGTCGGGCGGGAGCTCGTGCAGCTTGTCGAACGGCGTGTAGTCGAAGATCGTGTGCGCCGGATCGCCGCCGGTCGAGCGCAGGCGGTAGTCGTGCCAGTCGGGCACGTTCTCGAAGTGCAGCTCGCTGATGTGCTCGTCGGTGGCACGCACGTCGGAGGCCAGCGCGAGCTCGCGCACGACCGTGCCATCGTCGCTCTCGAGGACGAGCTTGTTCGGCAGCGTGTTCGCGCGCTTCTCGGGGAGCAGCAGGCGCACGACGAGATCGTGGCTGAGGTCGGGGCCGCCCGCACACGGACACTTCGTCGCGATCTCCTTGTACACGCTGCAGCGATACGGCTTCGCCGGGTCGATCGCGGGGCTGTTCGGCGGGCTGCATACCTCGCGGCACGGCGCCACCGAGCCGAGCTTGCACGGCAGGGGATTCGCGGGCCCCGCAGCACCGTCGAAGATCATGACGACGGCGCGGCGGCTCTCGGCATCTTTCGCCGACTTGCTGAGCGGGTTGAACTCGCCGCAGCCGACGAACGGCGTGCCGTTTGCCTCGACGAAGCGATCCTTCGGGACGGGCTTGCGCGTCACGCGCTTCGCGTACGCGAAGAACATCTCCTTGCGTCCCGGCTCGCCGAGGAAGTCGGACTCGGGGAGCGGTGCTTGCTCGGCGGGCTTGTCGGGATAGTCGCCGCGCTGGAAGCGCCGGATCGCTTCCTTCGTCGGCTTGTCGCGGATGCCGGTCTCCTTCAGCGGGTTGCCGGCGGCATCGCCGCACTTCAGCGCATTCATCATGTGCTGCGCCTCCCAGACGTCCCACTTCTCCTGCCAGTGCTTGCCGCTCGGTTTACCGGAGTAGAGCTCCTCCCACTTCTTGTCGTCGTGCGTGAACAGCGCGTAGATCGCCTTCGCGCGGCGCTCGCTCAGCTCCTTGTTGAGCTCGTCGCTGCCGGAGAGATCCGTGTGACCGAACACGAGTGCCTTGCGCTCGAGCGGCGCGCCGTTTTCGTCCTCGGCGTGCATCTCCTGCGCGATTTCGGAGAGTGTCTGGATCGCGTCGCTCGTCGGAAAGCTGCGCGCGAACGCGAAGTGCGCGCCGGGGATCTCGGAGCACATGAAAAACGGCGTGATCGCGAGCGTGCTCTGGAAAGCTGCTTTCAATGCGACCGGCTCGAGCTGCTCGTCGAGCGGCTGTACCGTGACGCCGTGGCCCGATGGTGTCTTCGGTGCACGGCCCTTGGACCAGCGCGGCTTGAGCGCCTCGCGCAGCTTCGTTCGATCGACGACGACGACTTCGGCGGTGGTCGCGTTCGGGTCGTCGACGTGCGCCACACCGTCGCCACCCGTGGGGACGACCTTCGTCTTGCCGCTGTACGTGAACTTCAGCTCGACGCCGCCGATCGGATCCCCGACCTCGTCGACGAGCTTGAGCTCGAACCACTTGGTGTCTGGATGCGTCGGGGGCTCGCCGGGCGGCAACGGTTGATCCGCCGGCGGCGCCGGAGCCGGTGTCTCGGGGGCGCCGCCACCCGCACCACCACCACCGGCGCCACCACCACCGCCGCCGGTCTGGTTGCTGTTGATCCCGCCGGCGCTTCCGCCGCTCGACTGCGTGCCGCCGCCCGCCTGCGCGGTCGAGCTTCCGCCACCCGCGCCACCGCCACCACCGCCGGTCGACGCACCGCCGACCATCACGTTGTCCGAGCCTTCGATCAGGTTGCCCGAGCCGCCGCAGTGTTTGGTCTTGTCGCCGAGGCGATGTGCGGCCTTGTTGTTGATGAAGACCGTCGCGCTGCCTTGCGTGGCGGTCCACATGTTGGTGTTGCAACACGCGGCGTGGATGCCTCGGTCGTCGACGCGCAGGGCGGGGCGGCTGTTGACGAACACGTCCGTGGAGCCGCAGATCGCCGGCCCGGTCACAGGGTGCGGGCACGCCGGACACCCGTGTGCATCCGCAGGCGCGTTCGCCTTGTCACCGAGTCGACCCTGCCCTGGCACTACACCCCCTCCATCTACGTGGGCATCCTCGGATTCCTTCCACACCGCGTCCAGCGCGCACGTGGGTGATCGAGCGAAGCGAAGGACGTTCGCACGCGATCGCCTGCCGCCAAACGCTGCACCGTCGCGCGGTCCTCGCTATGGTGCGCGTCCGTGTCGTCGATCCGCGAGCTGTTATCCGCGCATCGCGACTTTCGCCGGCTGTTCCTCGCGAGCGTCATCTCGATGGCGGGCGATTGGTTCGCGTTCGTCGCGCTCGCGGATCTCGTGACGCAACTCACCGGCCGGCAGGGCGCACCCGCCTTCGTGTTCGCCGCGACGGTGTTGCCGATGTTCTTCGCCTCGCCGTTCGCGGGCGCGGCGGCGGATCGCTTCGACCGACGGCGATTGCTCATCGGTGCGGACGTGATCCGCGTGCCGCTCGCGCTCGCGCTGTGCGTCGCCGCGTGGATCGGCTCCGCGTCGCTCGCGATCGGCGCCGTGGTCGCGCTCGGCGTGGCTGCGAGCTTTCACGATCCGATCACGAGCGCGGTCGTGCCGAACCTCGTGCCTGCACATCAGCTGTCGCGCGCACAGGCGCTGCTCGGTGCGGTGTGGGGCTCGATGCTGTTCATCGGGGCCGGGCTCGGCGGCATCGTCGCGGAGCTGCTCGGCATGCAGGCCGCGTTCTTGATCAACGCCGCGTCGTTTGCGGTGAGCGCGTGGTTGCTCGCGGGGATTCGGACGCCGATGCAAGAAGCATCAGCCGAGGAGCGCCGCGCGCGATCGTCCAAGGGGCAGTTCCGCGAGGTGCTGCGCTACGTGCAGAAGGATCGGATCGCGAAGCGCTTCGTGCTCGCCAAGGTCGGCGTCAGCTGCGCGAACGGCACCGTGGGCCTTCTGCCCGCGTTTGCGGCCGAGCGCTTTGCGGGGACCAACATCGCGACGGGGCTTCTGTTCGCGGCGCGCGGGCTCGGGGCGCTGCTCGGGCCGTTGCTCGCGCGGTGGATCGCCGGTGCCGCGCCGCGCGCGCGCGTGATCGTGGTCGTGTGCGGCGTGTCGACGTTGCTGTACGTCGCGATCTACGCGCTGATCCCGTTCGTCTACTGGTTTCCGCTCGCGCTCGGTGCGGTGATCGTCGCGCACGTGGGCGGTGGCGCGCAGTGGTCCCTGTCCACGTACGGCCTTCAGGTGATGACGCCGGACGCGCTGCGCGGGCGCATCATGTCGCTCGACTATGGGATCGCGACGCTCGCGATCGGCGCCTCGGCGCTCGTCGCCGGTGTGCTTGCCGACATCACCGGAGTCGCCAACGCCATGTGGTGGTTGGTGGCCGCAGGTGCCGTGTACGGCGTTCTCTGGATGATCTGGGGCATTATGGGTACCCGGGAGAGCTCGCCGTAGAGGGCCCATCCTCCGAGCGCTGCGACGTTCCCGTCGCACCTCGGTCTGGCACCGTCAGTCGTGCGACAACCTCGACCCAGGTCGACCCTGCAAGTCCCGAGAGCTCGGCGCTGATCCGCCGGCACGTACGCTGCACCCGTCGGGCACATGCATCGCTGGGTCGTGTTGTGCGTGATCGCGAGTGGCTGCACCGAAGATCCGCCCGCGCCGGATCCCGATCCGGTGCCGCCGTCCGTCGTGTACCTGTCGCCGGCGGAGCACCTGGTGCGAGCATCGATGACCTTGCGCCAGAAGCGGCCGAGTCCGGAGGAGCTCGCGCAGGTAAGCGCGGATCCGGATGCGCTCGGCGCGATCGTCGATGGGTATCTCGAAGGGCCCGAGCTCGGCACCGTGATGAAGGACCTGCATGCGGAGACGTTGCTCGTCCGAGTGGATCTCGGGAACGCGTTTCAATCGAAGGACGGTGTCGCGAATCGAACGGCCGGCGAGATGGTGACGGTCACCGAGGAGCCACTGCGGCTGATCGAGTACGTGATCGCCAACGATCGGCCGTACAGCGAGATCGTGACGGCGGACTACGCGATCGCCGATCCGATCACGTCGGTCGTGTGGGGCATGATGCACTCCGGCGGGCCAGGCCTCGAGGTCTCGCACTGGAACGATGCGCGCCCGGTCGCCGGCATCCTGTCGAGCTCCGGCCTGTGGGCGCGGCACATCTCGGCGGGGTCGAACTACCACCGCAATCGGGCGAACTTGATCTCGAGCGCGCTGCTCTGCTTCGACTTCCTGCACTCGGACATCCTGCTCGATACATCGATCGATCTCGCAAACCCCCAGGTGGTCGCGAATGCCCTCGTCGAGAACGCGTCGTGCGCGGGCTGTCACCAGACACTCGATCCGCTCGCGAGCACGCTGCGCGGGTTCCAGTTCGGTGCGCGCTACGCGAACTATCCAGTCCAATCGTGGGGACAGCGATGGATCGACGAGTGGATCGCCCGCGGTGATACTCACAGGCCGGCGGCGTTCTTCGGTCAGCCCGCACTGACGGTGGTGGACGTCGGGCAGCGCATCGCCGCGGATCCTCGATTCCCTCGGTGCACGGCGGAGCGGTTCGCCGCGTACTTCACGCAGGTCGACCGCGAGGACGTCTCGTTCCCCTGGTTGGTGCGGCTGACCGACCAGTTCCTCGCCAGCGGGATGAACGCGAAGCAACTCGCGAAGGACATCGTCATGTCCGACGAGTTTCGCGTCTCGCATGTCGTCGACGGCGCGACGGCCGAGGAGGCCGAAGCGCTGCACGGCATGCTGCGCACGCGGCCGGAGCAGCTCGGTGCATTGTTCGAAGACCTCACCGGATTTCAGTGGCGCACGCAGTCGACGATCCCGATCAACGGCGTCCCGTACGGCGTCGCGGACCTGCTGCGCGGTGACTTCCTCGGTTTCCGCGCACTCGCGGGTGGCATCGACTCGTACTTCGTCACGCGGCCGACCCACACGACCAACGCGGTGAGCAGCTTGTTGCTTCGCGAGCTCGCGCGCAGCGCGGCCGGGCACGTCGTGGAGCACGACTTCGCACCGAGCTCGCAGCGCACGCTGCTGGCGATCGACGCGGCGGAGCGCGATCCGGCCGCGATCCGGGCGGAGCTGGCTCGGTTGCACGCGCGCATCTTCGGGACGGTGGATGCATCCGAGAGCGACGCTGTCGCGGAGACGTACGCGCTGTTCGCAGCGGTGCTCGCGGAGACGAACGACACACGTCATGCGTGGCGCACCACCTTGACCGCGATGCTGTCCGACCTGCGCGTTGCCTTCTACTAGGAGCCAGCCATGCTTTCTCGCCGACAACTCATGATGATGTTCGGAGCGGCTTCGCTCACCACGCTCGTTCCGTCCAGACGCGGGCGTGCGGACGCGCCGGGGCCGCGCAAGAACCTCGTCATCCTGCTCGCCTTCGGCGGCTGGGATACGTCGTATTCGATCGACCCCAAGCCCGTCGGCGGTGAGCTCGATGCGCCAGCCGGAACCATCACCCAGTACGGTGGCATCGACGTGTTGGTCGACGGATCGCGCCCGGCCATCGGCACCTTCTTCGAACGGTACGCGGCGATCACGTCCGTCGTACGCGGCATTCACATGCCGTCGGTGGCGCACGGTGCGTGCGTGCAATCGATCCTCACCGGCGCGCGCAACGAAACAAGCGCGGATCTCGCGGCGATCGTCGCGCACGAGCACGGCAACGACCTGCCCATCCCCTATCTCGTCCTCGGCAACAACGCGTTTGCGGGGCCGTACGCGTCGAGCATGGGACGCGTCGGTGCGACGAATCAGCTCGTCGGTCTCCTCGATCCATCATCTTCGTATCCGGTGATCGGAGCGTCGCGCGAGAGCACGTTCGTGCCGACGCCGGCGGACGAGAGCTACGTGCGCGCATACACCGTGGCACGTGCGGAGCGCGAGAGGGCCACACGCGGCGCCACGGGGTACAACCGCCGCCGCGTCGACGATTTCATCGGCTCGCTCTCGCGTGGAGATCGATTGCGCGAGCTGCGCGGCGGCCTCGGCGCACGCGGAACGCTGCTGTCATTGCCCGCGCAACGCCAGCTCGCTCTGGACGCGATCCAGACGGGCGTCTCGCGCACCGTGATGCTCTCCGCGGGAGGGAACTACGATACGCACGAGACCAACACGAACCAGGGCAGCGCGCAGCAGGATCTGTTTGGCAACCTGACCGAGCTCGTCGGTGCGCTCGAAGCGCGGCCCGGCGCGCAGAGCGGGACCACGATGCTCGACGACACGATCGTCTTCGTCGTGTCCGAGATGGGACGCACGCCGAGGCTCAACGACGCGACGCCGGTGCCCGGCAAGGACCACTGGCCGGTCACGAGTGCGCTCGTGATCGGTGCCGGTCTGCGTGGCGGAATGGCCTACGGCGGGACGACCTCGACGGGCGAGGGCGAGCTCGTCGATCTCCAGACCGGGGCCATCGGCTCCGCCGCGCACCATCGCAGTCTGGAGCCGCGCCACCTCGCGGCCGGCGTTCTCGCGGCGTGCGGCGTCGATCCGGCGGACCACTTGCCCGAAGCGGAGGTGTTCCGTGCGTTCCTCCCGTGAGCTCGCGATTCTCGTTGCCTCCGCACTGATCGGGGTTGCGGCCGCGTTTCTGAGCGGATGTGGCACCGAATACGAGCCGTCGTTGCCGCCCGACGACAGCTGCGACGAATCGATCCTCACCTACGAAAACTTCGGCGAGCTGTTCATGCTCGACTGGTGTCGTGGCTGCCACAGCGCGGCACTCCCCGAGGGACAGCGCCAAGGTGCGCCTCTCGAATTCAACTTCGGAGACGTCGACGCGATCCGCGAGCTCGCACCGATGATCGCGGCCAGGGCGACCGGTGCGATGCCCGTGATGCCACCGGCGGCGGGCCCGTCGGCGCACGAACGCGCACTCCTCGCGGAGTGGCTCGCGTGCGGCGCGCCCTAGCCCCGGCTCGCAGACTCGCCACCCCGACACCCTGGGAGTGCGGTTGGTCGGATCGACACAACCGAACTCTGGGTTACGTCACTGACAACACCCGGTGGTGCCGGTGACTTGCTTCCGGCTCTGCGTGCCGTCGGCGTCGACGTCGAGCTTGAAACACACGACCGCCTCCTCCTCGTCGAGGCTGTTGTAGTAGCGAAGGACCACGGCGTACGAGCCCGCGCTGGGCGGAACGAGCTCGATCTCCTTGTCGGGCGGACACTCGCTTCCCGTACATACGCGCGTGCACGTGTCGCCCATGCAGATCGGACACGGCATGTTGCAGGCGCAGGTGCCACACTCCCCGTCGAGGAGGAACGTCGCGGTGACATAGGCCGCATCCGCGGTGCACGTTTTGATCGCGTCGCTGACCTCGATCTCGATCGTGCCTGGCTGCCGGCACGCGGCGATCCACACACACGCGACGACGAACAACCTCATGGGCGGATCACCACGCGTTGCGGCCCGACGTCGATGACCTCGCGCACGAGCAGCCCCGTGCCGATCGCGACCACGCCGATGCCGGCCCAGAACCACCATCGCGTGATGATCGGTTTCTCGACCGGGACCTCACCCGCAGCGACCGAAAACGAAATCGGGGTGTCGGCGTCGCCTTCGCGCCGCAGCGTGACGCCCGAGCGATGGCGCACCTGCACGTGGAGCTCGAGCGTGTAGGGAGTGCGCGACGCGGTGACCTCGCCGGGAATCGTCAGCGTGCTGCGCCCCTCGCGCGCCGGCACCGTGGCGAGCGTGTAGTAGCTCTCGCCGGCGCGCCGATGCGCCAAGATGATCGCACTCGCGACCTTGCTCGGATCCTCGAGGTCTACTCCGATCGCGATCGGTAATCCGCCACGTGGTGAACGCGGGAGCTCGAGACGAAGCCCCAACGCGGCGAGCTGCGGTCCGAGCTGCGTCGCGAGCCGCTGCTGTTCTTCGACTTGCCAGCGCGCCCTCGCTGGATCGAACACGCCGCGAATCCGCGGTGACGTATTCGCGGGTAGCGTGTAGTCGGGATCGACGGGAAAAATGCGCGCGAAGGCGACCTCTGCCTCTGTCGCGCGGTCGAGGATGACGAGTGCGGACCCGAGCAGCCGCAGCGCCTCGACGCGGTCCTTGTCGGTCAAGTCCGCGCTTGCGAGTGCTGCGTTCGCGGCGTCCACGACGCGTTCGTATTCGAGCTCGCTCCACGCCTTCGCCGCGCGCGCGACATCGTCGGCACCCCCCGCGTGCGCGGTGGTCATCGTGGCGAGGAGGACGAGGACGTGCGCGAGGCCTCGGGTTCGATGCGCGAAACGCACGCTCATTCGGGCTGCGCGCACGCGAGTCCTTTCGCGGTTGCCAGGCACTTCGTGCGCTTGCCCGCGATCACGCGCGCGCGCGTACGGACCGTAACGCCGCCCTCGGAGAGTGTGACCGCGATGTCGTGCGCGCCGTCCGCGAGCTCGATGCGCCGTGGTGTGATTGCACCGGCAGCGATCCCCGCGCCGCTGATCGTGCCCCACGGGTCGGCGTCGACGATCAACGTACCGGTCGGAGCGACCGCGATCCCGGCGTCCGGTGCGTCGAGCGTCGTGGTCACTGGCGGTTTCGTCTTCGCAGTGGTTTTCGTGCCGTTGTTCGTGCCGTTCTTCGCAGTGGTTTTCGCGTCGTTGTTCGTGCCGGCCTTGGTGTCGGTCTTTGTGCCCGCGTTCGCGGCCTTCGCTGGCACCTTCGAGGCTGTCGCATCGACGCGACCAACCCCGGCATCGTCACCACTCGCGACCGTCGTCGAATCGCTGGACCCGCCCGCATCGCCGGTCGCCGCTGCGCCGCTCCCGATCCCGTCGATGGTGGCGATGACGGCAGGGGCGTCGCGGGTGGTTGTCGTGACATCGGACCGGGACGCCGTCGAGGCCGCGCTCGGCGAAGAGCTCGATGACTCGTCCTCCGACGCGACCCGGACCTTGATGACGACCGCCGCGCCGATCGCGAGGACACACACGGCGCCGAGGCCGAGCACGCGTGATCGGATCGACGACTTCGAGGTTGGCGCCGCCGTGACCTCCGCCGCCGCGATCGATGGCGCGGTCACGAGTTGGAGCTCGGGCGCTTGCGGCGTCGTCGACGCAGTGAGCTCCGGTCCGGGCATCGACCGGGTCGCGGTGTCCAGGGTTGGCAACGCGCGGGCGGGTGCGAGGTGATCAACGTCCGGGAACAGCGTTCGCACGAGCTCACCGAGCTCGGGCCGCTGGACCGGCGCACCGGTCGTCGACAGGAACAGTCGCAGCTGCCGTGCGAGCTCGCCCGCGGACGGAGTGCGTCTGCTCGGATCGCGAGCGAGCGCGGCCATCACGATGTCTTCGAGCTCTCGCGGGTAGTCCGCGTCGATGTCGCGGGGCCGTGCGAAGGTTCCGGCGCGTACGAGATCGATCAGCTCGAGCTCGTCCTTCGCTTTGAACATGCGGCGTACGAGTGACAGCTCCCAGAGCACGACGCCCGCAGCGTAGACATCGGTCGCCGCGTCGACCCTCTGGCCGGCGAGCTGCTCGGGCGACATGTACGCGTACTTCCCTCGGATGACGCCGGTCTGCGTGCGGTGCGTCGTGTTCGCGGCTTTTGCGATCCCGAAGTCCATCACCTTCACGTCGCCGTGCACGGACAACAGGCAGTTGTGCGGGCTGACGTCGCGATGGACGATCGACAGCGGCTTTCCGTCGAGGTCCGTCGCTTCGTGCGCGAAGTGGAGACCGTGCGCGAGCTCCGCGACGATGTGCGCGGCGAGGCGCGTCGTCAGCGGACGGTTGGAAGCCTTGGTCGCGCGCTCGCAGATCCGCGCGAGGTTCTGGCCGGGCACGTACTCCATCGCGATGAAGTACGCGTCGCCATCCTGGCCAAGCTCGTAGATCTGGACGATGTTTGGATGTGTGAGGTGCGCGACGATCCGTGCTTCATCGACGAACAGAGCGACGGAGTCCGCGCGCTCGGACATCTCGGGCAGCATGCGCTTCACGACGACGAGTCGTTCGAGGCCCGCGACGCCGTGTTCTCGCGCCAGGAAGATCTCGCCCATCCCTCCAATGGCGAGCCGCTTCACGATCCGGTACTTGCCGATCGCGTCCATCCTCGACGAGGAAGCGTATCACGGCGAGGTCATGGGCCGGGAAGCGTGCCGACCTGGACATTGGCGAACGCCCATCGCGCGCCGGCTTCCGCGTCGAACAGGATCGAGGGCGGCGTCAACGGGTCTGCGACGAGGCAGCTCTCCAGCTGCTGACCATACGGCGAGCTCGGATCGGGGGCGGGAATCGTGGTCCCTTGTGTGCGCATGCGCTCGGGATCGCGTGGAATCCAACTCTGTCCGTTCTCGAGCTCCCAGATGCCCAACTCGGTCGCGGCGAACAGCGTGTTGCCGACCGTTGCGATCCGGTACGGGCGTCCGATCGAGTGAACGACGCGCGACGTGCGGCACCCGAGTGCGCAGGTCGAGATCTCGACGAACGCGGTTGTCAGCCCGCCGGTCGCGAGTAGATAGATCAGATCACCGTCGGCGTATGGAAGCGTCGCGAACTGAAGAGCGGTCCACGCGACTCCGGTGCTGGCGACCGAGAAGGCAGTCGGCTCGCTGTGACTCTCGATCTCGTGACCGTTCCATCGGAGGTCGTAGGCGTACATCTTGACCGGTCGCGTAGTTACAACTGGAACCATGTCGTCGACGGCGACGACGAGATCGAGATCGAGATCGCCGTCGAAGTCGGCGACCGTGAACCCCACGACACGCTGTGGGGTTGCGATCGGGCCCATGTCGATATCCGCGATGTCGATGGTCGTCGCGTCGGCGCGGCATCCAGGCGATCCGGGCGACACGCACGCAAACGCGATCGCCGTGAACCCCTGCCTCACGGCAAGATAGCTCGCACCTGCGTCGCGCGACGGCGCGACGGGGACCCAATCGTGCGCACCGGTGACTGACGTGGGGCGGGGGGCCCACTCGTTCGCCGCCCATCCCGCAGGCGACGCGAGCCGAAGGAACGGTGAGGTCTGGAATTGGCCGACCAAGATCGGGCGAGGCTTCATTCCGTCGAACCACGACATCGCGAGCATGCTCTGCGGCGTCTCGTTCATCGCGATGCTGGCTGCGAAGCGAATGTTCGACGGCGGGCCGGTTGCGACGCTGAGCCGCGCACCCGCGGCGTCTCGAACGACGACTTCCGGAGCGTTGTCGTTGTCGAGATCGACACACGCTCGCTCGCCGCCCTGTCCGACTGCGATCGGCTCCACGACGCTGCGCGATCGAACGAGGAACGTGCGGCCGTCGATCAGCTCGGTGTCGACCTCGGCGCAGCACGCGCTTACGGTGATGGGGTGCACGCACAAGGGGTCT
>JBJXGN010000309.1:0-17760 GCA_046160585.1 Kofleriaceae bacterium | reverse complement strand
CGGCGAGTTCTTCGGTCTTCGCGAGCGCCGCGCGGGCGACGATCGGCGCGACGTGCACTGGCGCTCGAGCGCACGCACGGGCCGGCTATTGGTCCGCGAGTACGAGGACGAGCTCGCGCGCAAGGTCGTCATCGGCGTCGACAACGCGCTGCCCGAGAAGGTGCGCGCAGCGGTCGTCGACGGTGCGCTCACGCCCGCCGACGAAGCCGCGGTGACGTCCGTCGAGCGCGCGATCAGCGTCGCATCGAGCCTCGCGGCCACGTACCTCGAGGCGGGCTGGACGGTCGAGCTCGTCGCGCGCGGGTTGCACGTGCCGGCCGGCACCGGGCGCATGCACGAGGCGAAGCTCGCTCGTTCGCTCGCGCTGCTCGCGTATTGCGGCGACGACGTCGCGTTTCCGACGATACCGCCACGCGTCGAGAGCGTGCTCGTCACGCCGCGCGCGGTGCACGCAGAGGGTCGCCCGCCGGCGAACGCGGTGATGGACGTATGAGGTTCGCGGTCACGCACAAGGCGGCCACGTACCTGATGGTCGGCTTCGCATACCTCGCGATGACGACGGGCGGCGGCGTGTCGCCGATCGTCGCGATCGCCGGCTTCGGCGCGTTGATCACGTCGTGGTGGTGGGAGCCGCCGCGCATCAAGCTCGAGAAGTTCGCGTGGGTGTGGACGGTCGCGAGCGTGTTCGCCCTCGCCTACTCCGTGCTGACCGCGATCGTCACCGGCGACTTCCTCGGCGTTGGCGCGCAGTTCCTCACGTGGCTGATCGTCGCGAAGGCCTTCAACCGGCGCGCCGCGCGGGACTGGCAGCAGATGTACCTGCTCGCATTCCTGATGCTCGTCGCGGGCTCCGTGATCAACCCCGACCTCACGTACGGCCTGTGCTTCCTCGGTTTCGTGATCACGTCGACGTGGGCGCTCACGCTGTTCCACCTCCGCCGCGAGATGGAGGACAACCTGCTCGTCAAACACGCGGCCGATCGCGCGAGCGAGCGCGTCGAAGTGCGGCGCATCCTCGATTCGCGTCGCATCGTCGGCGGGCGGTTCCTGCTCGGCACGGGCCTGCTCTCGTTCGGCGTGTTCCTGGCCGCCGCGGCGATCTTCCTCGCGTTGCCGCGCGTCGGCATCGGCTTCTTCTTGAAGACTCGCGGTGGGCTCACGCTCGCCGGTTTCTCCGACGGCGTGAAGCTCGGTGGTCACGGCGTCATCAAGAGCGATCCGACGATCGTCATGCGCGTCGAGATCCCCGCGCAATACGGTTCGCGCAGCGCGCCCGAGATCCACTGGCGCGGCGTCGCGTTTGACTACTACGAGAACGGCCAGTGGCGCCGCACCAAAAACGCGCCGCTCACGCGCTACCAATCGATCCAGTCGCAGACCGTCGATCGCCGGTTCCTCAACTGGGACAACCCGAAGGAACAATCGTGGGACGCGATCGACGCGAACATCGGCCGGCTCGTGAAGCACGAGATCTGGCTCGATCCGCTCGACTCCGACGTGCTGTTCGGCGCGGGCAAGCCAAGGCTCGTCGAATATCCGCACGTCGCACGCAAGCGCACGCCGATCGCCGAGTTCAACGACGAGATCCGCCTCGCGCACGGCGCGACGATCCACTACGCGGTCTACTCGGAGCTGTCGCCGCCGCCCGTCGAGAAGCTGCAGGCTGCACCCGCCGGCCCGCTGCCGCGTGGCTACGACGTGTACCTCCAGCTCGACGCCGCGATCACCGCGCGCACGCGTGCGCTCGCCTTCGAGATCACGCGCGACAAGACGAACAACTACGACAAGGTCGTCGCGATCCAGGAGTGGCTGAAGAAGAACACGAGCTACACGCTCGTGCTCGAGGATCCGAAGGGCCAGGAGCCGGTCGACTTCTTCCTGTTCGATCGCAAGAAGGGCCACTGCGAGTACTACGCGTCCGCGTTCGCGCTCCTCGCGCGCATCAACGGCATTCCCGTGCGCCAGGTCAACGGCTTCCTCGGCGGGGAGTGGAACGAGTACCAGGGCTACGTCGCGGTGCGCGCTGGCGACGCGCACTCGTGGGACGAGGTCTACTTCCCTGGCGCGGGTTGGGTCACCTTCGATCCGACGCCACCATCGGGGAGCGGCAACACGCTCGGGCGCGGCGGCAGCGGCTGGCGCGCACGGCTCGGTCGCATCGTCGACACGCTGCGCTTCCAGTGGTCGAAGTGGGTCATCGAATACGACCTCGCATCGCAGCTCGAGCTGTTCCGCGCGATCGGTCGTGGCGTGAAGTCTGCCGCGACGAGCGTGAAGGAAGCGGCGGTCGCGGTGAAGGACGGGCTACTCGAGCACTGGTACCTCGCCCTCGGGGTCGGGTTCGGCATCGCGTTCCTGTTGCTGCGCCGCATCCGCCGGAACCCGAACGACTTCGTCACCGCGCGTGCGTCACCACGGCGGACTCGCTCGACCGTGGCCGAGGCCTACTTCGCGATCGCCAAGCAGCTCGCGAAGGCCGGCTTCGCCCGCGACTCCGCGATCACGCCGCGCGAGCTCGCCGACCGCATGATCGAGCGCGGCGATCCCGGCGCGGCCGAGGTCAAAGAGCTCGTCGAGCTGTACTACGCCGCCGAGTGGGGCAGCCGTCGCGATCCCGCCGCCGAGGACCGCGCGCAGAAGCTCGCGACGAAGATCAAAGCGGCCCTCAACGCCGCAAGACGCGCAGCCCGATGACGACGTCCGCGAGACGGACAGAGCAACCGCACTCGCCCACGAAGTCTGTCCGTCGGCTGGACACCGTCTGGCACGCTGGACAGAAGTGGTGGATTTGACCAATTCCGGAGGAATTTGGGGTCGGACCCCACTCCTGGTGGGTTTGACCAGTGCGCTGGATCCAGTTCAGATCGAGCGAGCTGCCAATCTGGCACGCGCACTAGATCACGGACGACAGGGGGGCAGTCGGTGCATTTATTGATGCGGCCATCTGTGCGTGATAGCAACGGTTGTCGTCGGTAGACCGGCGGCCTTCCCCTTGCAGCCGAGCGTCCCGCGCATGATGAAGCCTGTCTTTGTAGCCGCCGCGATCGCGCTCGTCCCCGTGACAGCGTATGCGGAACTCCCGAACGGTGCGGTCGTTACGCTCGAGGAGCTGAAGATCCGCGAGGGCGGTGGTGGCTACAGCTTCCCGTCGGACGAGTTCGCGTTGCGCGAGTACCTGAACATGGCGCACTGCCGGTGCAGTGCGCGCGCGAACGAAAACCCGCCGCGCTCGCCGGGCGACGAGAACGGCATCCAGTACCTCGTGAAGTCCACGGCGGACACCGGGACCGACAAGCCTGTCGAGCTCTGGGTCGGCACGCAGTGTGACGACGACGTGCTGCGCGAAAACAACTGTCGCCCGGTCGGCTCGATCGCGAACATCGACAACGTCCTCACGAGCGACACGCGCATCGAGATCACGCTGCACGAAGTGATGACGGGCAAAGATCCGACGGCGGCGTGCGATGCGATCGAGGGCGAGCGCCAGCTGTGGATGTTGTTCGACAGTACCGGCGGCGGCACCTTCGATCACGAACAGGGCTACTCCATCGGCACCACCGAGGCCGTGACGCGCATCGACACCAAGGCACCCAACGCACCGACCGACTTCGTCGCGTCGAGCGCGGAGAAGGCGATCCGGCTCGAGTGGACGATCGACGAAGCGACGCAGACCGACGTGTTCGCGTTCCAGGCGCTGTGCGCGAAGTCGGACGGCTCGCCCGCGTTCGAGTCGCGCCGGCACGCGGCACGCTACACGCGGGTCGTCGATCTGTGTGGCCTTGCCGATGGCGACGTCGAGTCGTTCTCCGTCGCACAGACCGAGGTCGAGTCGAGCGACGAGACGCCATCGTCGATCCCGCCGGCCATGGGCGCACTCGACGACACGTTTATCTGCGGCGAGACCACGGACAAGACCGCGACCGGAATGTTGATCGACGGCCTCGATAACGACGTTCCCTATTCGGTCATCCTCGTCACCGTCGACGAATACGGGAACGCGGTCGGCTCGGCGCTGAACAAGACGGTCACGCCGCGGATCGCGTACGACTTCTGGGAGGACCTGCACAACCGCGGCTCCAACGTCGAGGGCGGCTTCTGCCTCGCGGGCACGCAGTCGCCCGGCGGCACGGCCGGGCCGCTCGCACTCGCACTCGGCTGGTTGCTCGTGCGCCGCCGTCGCGCGTTCCCGTCCCGTGCGCTCGCGCGATGTGCACCTGTCGCCGCGGTCGTCGTCGGCACGCTCGTCGTGTTCGGCGGCACACACGTCGCGAGCGCCCAAGGCACACCATACTGGGAAGAGCAGCAAGAAGAGGACGCGCTCTACGCCGACCAGGACCTCGTGAAGTGGCACGTCGGTCTGCGCCTCGGTCCGTACACGCCCGACATCGACCGGCAGTTCGGCATGGACCCCGGGCCGTACGCCGAGATGTTCGGTGGATACCAGGTCCTGCCGATGCTCGACATCGATCGCATCGTGTGGACCGGCTTCGGTCAGCTCGGCTTCGGCGGCAGCCTCGGCTACATGCAGAAGACGGCGAACGCGTGGGCCGATCCGGTCCCCGGCGAGGACCGCATGCGTTCGAGCGGTGACGAGAACACGTTCCGCCTGTGGCCGATCGTGGCGACCGCCGTGTATCGCTTCACGTGGCTCGACGACAACCACGGGATCCCGGTGGTCCCGTACGTCCGCGGCGGCCTCTCCTACTACATCTGGTGGATGCGCACGAACGGCAAGACCTCCGAGGCGTGCTGGGATGGCACCAACACTCCCGACTGCGACGCCGACAAGGCGGTCGGCGCGACCATCGGTGTTCAGGGATCGATCGGCCTCGCGATCCGCGCCGAACGCGTCGATGCGGCGGCTGCGTCCGCGATGCGACAGGGTGGGATCATGCACGCCGGCTTCTACGCCGAGCTCCAGATGGCCAAGGTCGATGGATTCGGCTCCGAGTTCAAGCTTTCCGTCGGTGACACCACGTGGTTCGCCGGCGTGAACTTCGAGTTCTGACGAGCGCGTTGCGGTGTGCCCGTGGTACGCCACGCGGCATGCTGCGGAAGACGCTGCGCTCTGGAGTTCTCGTCGGTGTCCTCATCGCGTGTGGCACGCCCACGCCAAAGGCGACGATTCCAGCACCACCAGCGAGGCTCGACGTTCCCGCCGTCGATTCCGCACCGCTGATCACTCCGCCCGCGCGTGCGAAGGCGACGAAGATCCGTAGTGTCGAGGGCATCACCGAGTACAAACTCGACAACGGGCTTCAGCTCCTGCTGTTCCCGGATCCGACGCAGTCGAACGTGACCATCAACGTCACGTACCTCGTCGGCTCGCGGCACGAAGGGTACGGCGAGACCGGCATGGCGCACCTGCTCGAGCACATGCTGTTCAAGGGCACGAAACGGTACCGCGACTTCTCCAAGCTGCTCGAGGAGCGTGGCGGCCAGAACAACGGCTCGACCTGGACGGATCGCACGAACTACTACGAGACCCTGCCGGCGACGCCGGAGAACCTCGAGTTCGCGATCGATCTCGAAGCGGATCGCATGATCAACTCGACGATCCTCGCGGAGGATCTCGCGACCGAGTTCTCCGTCGTGCGCAACGAGTTCGAGATGGGCGAAAACGAGCCACTCGCCGTGCTGCAAGAGCGCATCTCCTCCACGGCATACCTCTGGCACAACTACGGTAAGAGCACGATCGGATCGCGATCGGACATCGAGCGCGTCCCCGTACCGGCGCTGCGCGCGTTCTACGAGCGCTACTACCAGCCCGACAACGCCGTGCTCGTCATCGCCGGCAAGTTCGACGAAGCCGCCGCGCTCGCGCACGTCGAGAAGTACTTCGGCGCGATCCCGCGACCCGCGCGAAAGCTGCCCGACTCGTACACCCTCGAGCCGCAGCAAGACGGCGAGCGCGACATCACGCTCCGTCGCAATGGCGACATCTACGCCGTCGGCGTCGCTTATCACACCGTCGGTGCCGCGTCTCCGGACTTCCCCGCCGTGCAAGCCGCGTTCGACATCCTCGATCGCGAGCCGTCGGGCCGCCTGTACCAGAAGCTCGTCGCGACGAAACTCGCATCGAGTGTCGGTGGGGGGCCGGACATGTTCCGCGATCCGAACCTCGCGACGATGATGGCCGAGGTCCGCGATCCGAAGAGCCTCGCGAAGGTGCAGCAGATCATGACCGACGAGATCGAGGGGCTCGGTGCGTCGAGGATCGACGAGAAGGCCGTGGAGCGCTGGCGCATCGCGACACTCAAGCGGCTCGAGCTGTCGTTCGCGGACAGCCAGGAGATCGCGGTGGAGCTCTCGGAGTTCGCCGCGCTCGGTGACTGGCGAACGATCTACGCGTATCGCGATCGCGTCGAGAAGATCACCGTCGCCGACGTCACGCGTGTCGCGAAGACGTACTTCAAGCCGTCGAACCGCACCACGGGCCGCTTCCTCCCGACGAAAGACGCCGAGCGCGCCCCGCTGACCGAGACACCCGACATCGCCGCAGTCGTGAAGGGTATCGAGGATCGGCCCGTGAAGGATCCGGGGGAAGCGTTCGCCGCGACACTCGAAAACATCGAGTCACGCACGGTGCGCGGCGTGTTGCCCAGCGGCATCAAGAGCGCGGTGCTCGCGAAGAAGACGCGCGGCGCGAAGGTCGAGCTCCGCTTCAACATGCACTGGGGCGACGAGAAGAGCCTGCAAGGCAAGGCCGTGATCGCGGACCTCGCAGCGTCGCTCCTGCAGCGCGGAACGAAGAAGCGCAGCTACGAGGATCTGCAGGACGAGGAGAACCTCCTCAAGAGCCGCATCTACATCGGCGGTGGCGCGAGCGGTTTCGCGCTGCGCATCGAGACGCTGCGCGAGAAGCTGCCCGGCGCGCTCGACCTCGCCGCCGAGATGCTGCGTTCGCCGTCGTTCCCGGCGAGCGAGCTCGAGCTGATCAAAGAGGAAGAGATCGCGGCGCTCGAGCAGCAGCTCCAGGATCCCTCGTCGGTCGCGTGGACCGCGCTCGCGCAGGCGACCACCCAATGGCCGAAGAGCGACCCGCGCTATCCCACGAGCGCGAAGGAAAAGATCGACGCGATCCAACGCGTGACCGTCGCCGACATCCGGCGCTTCTACGCGGACTTCGTTGGCGCCTCGCACGCCGAGCTCGTCGTCGTCGGTGACGTCGACGGTCCGGCGATCACGGCCCACGTCGAAAGGTGGTTCGGCGGCTGGGGCTCCAAGAAGCCGTACGTCCGCCTCGCCGACAAGGTGTGGAACGTGCCCGCGACGCACAAGACGATCGAGATCAAGGACAAGGAGATGTCGCAGCTCGTGCTCTCGCACGACGTCACGATGAAGGACGTCGACGCGGACTACCCGGCCTGGGTGCTCGTCGGCCAGGCGCTCGGCGGCGACAGCGGCTCGCGCATCTGGCAACGCGTCCGCGAGAAAGAAGGGTTGTCGTACGGCGCCGGTGTGTGGACCTACGCCGGTGTCCTCGACGACGCGGGTGGCTTCGGTGGCCACGCGATCGTCGCGCCGCAAAATGTCGCGAAGGCGAAGGCGTCGATGCTCGACGAGATCCAGAAGATGGCGAGCGGAACGATCTCCGCCGAGGAGCTCGCGCGCACGAAGGCGGCGTGGCTCAAGGGGCAGGACACCGACCTGTCGAACGACACGTACGTCGCATCCATGCTCGCGAACCAGACGTTCTACGGGCGCACTACGGAGATCACGCGCACGCTGCGCGCGAAGATCACTGCGGTCACGGTCGAGGAGTTCGCGCGGGTCGCGAAGAAGCATCTACAGCCGGCCAAGCTCGTCGTCATCGACGCAGGCTCGCCCGCGAAGTAGCGACACCGGCGTCGGTGGAACCTGACACTCCGCGACGCTGTCAGACGAGCGTCGCTCACCACCCGCCGACGACGCCGATGCCCATGCCGTTCTCGACTGCGGTCGGCGCGAACGACAAGCTCCCGATGCCGCCCGGCTCCTCGGAGGTCATCTTCTCGAGCGGGATCAAGCGCGCGAACAAGAGGCCGCCGAGCACGCTCGCGCCAGCGATCGCGAGCTGGCCGCCGGTGGGTGCGAGCGGCTGGTCGTCGGCGTGCAGCGCGGGGACGATGAAGCCGACGGACGCGCCGACGATGCTGCCGACGAGGACGTCCGAGTAGAAGTGTTTGCCTGCGCGCACGCGGAGCGCGGCGGTCATCGCGGCGACGCCGAAGCCAGCGCCCCACGCGATGTTCTTCGCGGCGGGGCTCGCGCTGCTGGTGTTGAGCAAGTAAGCACCGGTCGTCGCGGCGCCGAACGAGATCGCCGCGTGCCCCGAGTAGAACGAGAGGTACGCGTCGGCGCCTTCGGACTTCGCGTATGCCTTCACGCGCGGGTCGGTCGAATACGTATATGGGCGCGGGCGCTGGACGAGCTGCTTCGTGATCGAGGCGAGCGCGATGTTGATCGCCATCGTCTGGCCGTAGATGAGCAAGCGATCACCATCGGCGTCGTCGATCGTCGAGCCCGTGAGGTACAGCGCCGGCGCGGCGATCGAGGCTGCGAGGAGGCCGTCCGAGATGTGTGATGCCCGGCGCGAGAAGTTGTCACGGACGCCTTTGTCGGACTCGAAGATCTCGTCATCCCACGGATCGCGATCGCGGAGCGGGATCAACTTGGCCGCGAGCCCCGCGCCGAACACGGCCACCTGGATCGCGCCGTCGATGGGGCGGTCGACCGAGTGGCCGGGAATCTTGTCCTGATCCGCGCGTGAACTCGTGGCAGTCAGCGAGACCAGAACCAGCGATGCGAGCACCGAGCGAGCTGCCATCCGTGGAGGATAGGGACGTCCACCGCGATGGCCTTGGGTAACGAGCGGCAGCGTTCCGACGATCACGCGAACTTCACGCCACGCGCTGGGTGGCAGCTCCTGGCAGACGTCACCGAGAGTCAGCGATCGCCTCGTGGCTCCCGTGGATCAGCACGTCGCACTCCAGCCATGTCGTGATCTCGCCCTTCTCCCAGACGATCGACACGGAGAAGGAGAGCGGAGAGCAGAGATGACTTCGTCGCTTGGCGACCGTACTCTCCCGGAAAGCTGTCGTGAAAACTAGACCTTCGGACCGCCGTTGCGAACTTCGGCCGAGGCCTGCGCCTCGTACTTCTTGAAGTTCTCGCGGAACAGGCTGGCGACCTTCTTCGCCTTTTCGTCGTACGCGGCCTTGTCGACCCACGTGTTGCGCGGCTGGAGCATCTCCGCCGGCACTTCGGGGCACGCCGTCGGCACCTGGAAGCCGAACACCGGATCCTCGACGGTGGACGCCTCGGCGAGCGCGCCCGAGTGGATCGCGTCGATGATCGCGCGCGTGTACGTCAGCTTGATGCGCGAGCCCACGCCGTACGCGCCGCCCGACCAGCCGGTGTTGACGAGCCACGTCTGCGCGCCGTGCTTGCGCAGCTTCTCGGCGAGGAGCTCCGCGTACTTGGTCGGGTGCCACACGAGAAACGGACCGCCGAAACACGGCGAGAACGTCGGCTCGGGATCCTTCACCCCGACCTCGGTACCCGCGACCTTCGCCGTGTAGCCCGAGATGTAGTGGTACATGGCCTGCGCCGGCGTCAGCTTCGACACCGGCGGCAACACGCCGAACGCGTCGGCGGTGAGGAAGATGACGTTCTTCGGGTGACCACCGAGGGCGGGCAGCTTCGCGTTCGGGATCGAGTCGAGCACGTAGCTCCCGCGCGTGTTCTCGGTCAGCGACGTGTCGTCGTAGTCGACGAGGTGCGACTCGGCGCTGTACTTCACGTTCTCGAGGATGGCGCCGAACTGGAGCGCGTTCCAGATGTCGGGCTCGTGCTCCTTCGAGAGCTTGATGACCTTCGCGTAGCAGCCGCCCTCGATGTTGAACACGCCCTGATCCGTCCAGCAGTGCTCGTCGTCGCCGATGAGCAAGCGCTTGGGATCCGCCGACAGGGTCGTCTTGCCCGTGCCCGAGAGGCCGAACAGGATCGACGTGTCCGAACCGTCACGCGCTTCCGTCGCGGAGCAGTGCATCGAGAGCACGCCCTGCTTCGGCATCAGGTAGTTCATGATCGTGAACACGCCCTTCTTCATCTCGCCGGCGTAGTCGGTGCCGAGGATGATGAACTCGCGGCGCGCGAACGACAGATCCACCGACGTCGACGACGTCATGCCCGCCGTGTGCTTGTTCGCGGGGAAGCCACCGGCGTTGTAGATGACGTAGTCGGGATCGCCAAACGACTCGAGCTGGTCCTGGGTCGGGCGGATCAGCATGTTGTGCATGAACAGCGCGTGATACGCGCGCGACGTGATGACACGGATCTTCTTCTGGTACTTCGTGTCCCAGCCCGCGTACGCATCGAGCACGTACAAACGCTCGCGCGTGTTCAGGTAGTCGATCGCGCGCTCGCGATTGATGACGAAGCTCTGCGGATCGAGCTTGATGTTGACGTTGCCCCACCACACGTCGTCGCGAACTTCCGGCTCGTCGACCACGCGCTTGTCCGTCGGACTACGTCCCGTCTTCTTCCCCGAGTACGCGATCAAGGCCCCGGTCGACGAGATCGACGACCCCTTCTCGAATCGCAGCGCCGCTTCGTACAGAAACGCCGGTGAAGGGTTGCGATAAATCTCCGTTACCGAAATGCCCTGCTTGTCGAGGGTAAAGGCCATGGGACGCGCTCCTCTTGGTTTTGAAGAGGAGGGTATACACCACACCGCTAACCGCGGGGAGGAACGCCCCCGTGTCACAGACCCGAGCGGCCCGGCTTCCGAGCCGGAGCGCGAGGTCAGGGGTTCGGCAGGCCCGCGGACTTCATCGCGCAGAACTTCCAGTCAGCCGCCGCACTGTTCGTGTCCTGGCCGTTGGGAGACCGGCACAGAGATCCATCCGTTTGATTGGAATCAGCGGTGGCCGTCGGCAGCACGGCCCCCTCGACGAGCGAGATCGGGGGCGTGGCCGGGAAGCCCGGCAGGTCGACATCGGTCATCGAGCCCTCGTAGGACAGCGCGTCGATCAGCG
This sequence comes from Kofleriaceae bacterium, assembly GCA_046160585.1. Lineage (GTDB taxonomy): Bacteria > Myxococcota_A > Polyangia > Haliangiales > Haliangiaceae > JABFXX01. The sequence goes on along the minus strand of JBJXGN010000309.1, from coordinate 6,739 downwards.
TGTGCGTCGCGTTGTCGATCAGCGCGATGCCGTCGGGTGCGCCGTTCTGCACCTCGTCCTGCGTCCAGCCCGGGTCGAGCTTGGTGGCGGGCGCGTTCACCGAAACGTTCGCACCGGCGATGACGAGGTAGCCGCCCGCGGGCAGCATCCCGGTGCCGAGGTCGATCGTCGCGTAGATGGTGCCGGCATTGCTGCTGAGCAGAATGATCTGCTTGTTCGCGAGCGAGATCGGTGCCGCCGACGCGTTGTAGATCTCGATGAACTCCGCGGTGTCCGTCCCGATCTGGTCGTAGTCGACCTCGTTGATCACGAGGCGCTGCGCGGCCGTCGACACCGTCACGGTCGCCTGGCTCGTGCTCGCCGCGAACGTCGCCGTCACCGTCGAGGTGCCGGTGCCGATCGTGTCCGTGTACATGAACGTCGCCGACGTCTGGCCCGCGTTCACGGTCACCGTCGCAGGCACCGTCCCGGCGTTCGACGGTGCTACCGACAGCGCGACCGATGTGTCGACGAGCGCCGGGACGTCGAGCGTCGCGGTGAGCTGCACCATGCCCGCAGGCGCGAGCGTCGACATCATCGGAGACAGCGTCACGGTGGTCGGCCCTTCGCCGGCCGCGAGCACGCGCACCTGCGCGCTGAACACCTGGATGCCGAGCATCGCCATCACCGTCACGTTCGCGTTCGGCGCGTTCGCGGTGACCGGGATATCGATGAACGTCGCGTTGTTCGGGATCGTGACATTCGCCACGGTCAGATCGCCGCTGCTCGACACGAGGGTGACCATCGTCGGGCCCTGAGCCGGTGCTGCGAGCGTCACCCGCAACGGCTGCGGGAACGTGGCTGCGTTCGTCGTCGTGCCGACACGCGCGAACGTCTGCGCCGGGCCGAACGACGCGATGCCCGGCGGTCCGAGGGTCAGATCCGTCGCGTCGCGCGGCTCGATCTTCGACGCCATCCCGCGGAACGCGAGGATGCCGCGCAGCGAGTTGAAGCTCTGGCCGACAGTGATCGCCGGCGTCGGCGCGAACAGATAGTCGTCGAGGATCAGCGTGTCGGCGCCCGCGGTCAGCGTCGCCTCGCCCTGCCCCGCGTTGATCGCAGTGACCGACGACATCGGCAGCGAGACGATCACGCCCTCGAGCGTCATCGCGCGCGTGCCGCCCGTCCTCACCTCCGCGTACGTCGCGGGCGTCGGCGCTGGTGCCGCTTCGGGGCCCGCGGCGACCACGGTGACCGACGTGACGTCGTCGAGCTCGGTCTGGCCCTGGAACACCGCGACCGTGGCGTCGATGGTCACGCGCGCGCCGGGCGTTCCCGCCATGAGCGCGGGTGTCATCGGCCCGGTGAACACGAACATGCCGGAGTAATCGACGCTGACGTAGCCCGGATCGCCCGGCTTCATCTGCACGAAGAAGCCGTTCGAGCCGCGCCCCGTGACGAGCACGTTAGTCACGCGCACGTTGGTGCCGACCGGCACGGTTCCGTTCTTGATCGCGTGCACGATCACCGGGCAGCCCGCCGCGCCCGGGTTCGCTTCGGTCGGACACGCGTCGCAGACGTTGCCCTTGCCGTCCTGATCGGTGTCGGCCTGATCGGCGTTCGCCATGTCGGGGCAGTTGTCCGTCGCGTTCGGCGCGCCGTCGTGATCGCGATCGTTCGGATCGACCGGCGTACACGTCGTCGAGTCCGCGTCCGTCGGGCACACGTCGCACGCGTCGCCCTCGCCGTCGCCGTCGGCGTCGCCCTGCGAGCCGTTGTCGACGGGGCGCGCCGGGTTGAACACCATCGGGCAGCTGTCGGCGGTGTTCTCGATGCCGTCGCCGTCGCTATCCGTCGCGCTCGGGATGCCCGTGAAGATCGTCGAGTTCGCGGCGGCCGTCGGGCGTTTGGGGATGCACGTCGGCTCGTTCTGCGGCACGCCGCACGCGAACGCGGGATAGGTGCTCGCGCCGGCCGCGGTCTTGAGCGCCTCGTAGGTCTTTCCGACCTCGCTCATGAGGCAGACCTTCTTCGATACGCTACACACGTCGACGGTGTCGCAACCCGTGGCTGCGAGCGCCGCGATCGTCGCGTCGTCGCCGTAGAGCGGCTTGCCGGCACGGAGCACGAGCGCCACGTCCTTGGGCTCCGCCTCGATGACTCCGCGATACGGCGCCTTGCCGTTCAGCTCGAAGATCGAGATGTCCGCGACCTTGCCCGGCGTGAGGAGGCCGATCGCTTCGTCGGTGGCGGTCACCGACGCGGCGTTGATCGTCACCATCATCCACAGCTGGCGATCGTCGAAGAAGTTGTTCAGGTAGTCGCGGTTGAAGCTGTCGGCGCACGCGAGCTCGCGTGACATGTTCATCGAGCCGGTCGGCATCCAGTCCGTGCCGAGCGCGATCTCGACGCCCATGCGCGCCGCCGTGGTCACGCGCGCGGTCTCGCCGTACAGCGTGATGTTCGAGCGCGGCGACCAGATCAGCGCGGTGCCCGCGGCGGCCATCGTGCCGTAGTCCTGCGGCTGCAGGCCGATCGCGTGGATCATCGCCGTCTTGCTCGTCGTGAGGTTGTTCGAGACACCGGGCGGCATGGTGTCGTGCTCCGTCGACGACTGACAGAGGAACTCGTTGCGCGCGCTCTGGTTCACGCCCTCGGACGTGTGCGGCTCGTACGAGTCGTACTGCGCGATCGACGCTGCGGTCGCGGGCTCGCCGCCGTAGTTGCAGTCCGTCGCGCGGCGCATGCCGCCCGAGTCGTCGAGGGGGAACGTGTCGAACTCGACGGGCTTCTGGTTCAGGCCTTCCTGGGCGGTGCTGTCGAGGTTGCGCAAGAGGCCCGGCTGACCGCCCGAGCCGACGATGGACGTCGCGCCGCTCATGAGGAAGCGCAGCTCGCCCCAGCGGATCTGATCCGCGCTCGCGCCGCCCGACGCCGAGATGCGCGCCTTGCCGTCGAGGCCGCGGCGCCACTGCTGGCGATCGTCGTAGCGCCCGCTGTTGTCGTTGTACGGCGGGTTCTGCGTGAAGGTGATGTGATCGTGCGTGTTGATCAGGCCCGGCGAGATCGCGGCGTCGGGGCACGTGATCACCGTTTGATCCGCCTCGTCGCAATCGCAGCCGACGCAGGTGATCGAGCCCTGCGCGTCGACGGCGACCTGCCCGCCGTGGAACAGCTTCGTCGGCGTGAGGATCTCGCCCTTGATCAGCTTCTTGGTTCCGCCGCCGCTGACCGAGCACGTCCCCGCCGACACGGGGGGCAGCACCTCGCAGGTGACCTCCTCGACCCCAGGACCGTCGGGCGGCATGACACTCGCGTCGGTGCCAGAGTTGTCATCGCGACAGCTGCACCCGGGCGCGAACGACGAGAGCGAGAGCAGAACGGCAAGGGAGACTACGAGGCGCATCGAGGGGCCGGACCCTACCACCACGTCGGCCCGCGATCACCGACGATAAATAGGGTGTCCGGACCTGGCGATCCGCGACACGCGCGCCTCAGGTGTGAGGCACTTGTCACGGCCGTGTGTCACGTCGGTGCAGCCAACGTCGCGATCAGTCGAGCGGCTGCTCGAGGCTGTCCGCGACGAAGCCCATGACCTCGCCGAGCATCTGACCGAAGTCGTCGTAGAACTGTTGATCGAGCGCGTTGTCGCGCGTGTCGAACATGCGGATCGGCGCCTCGCCGTTCGCGTCGGTGCGGCTGACGTCGAGGCAGAACCACTCCTGGAACTGCGCCCCCATGCCAACGACGACGAGGTGCTCGGCCAGCTTGCGCTCCGCCCGCGCGGCGAGCGTCTTTGCGACGACCTCGCTCGCACCGACGAAGTCGTGAACGATGCCGAGGTGCGGAGGGATCGTGATGCCTCCGAACGTGCGCAGGAACGTGCGATACGACGGTGGGAACGTCACGCCGAGCGCGATCTCCGCCGCGTCGATCGCGGACTCGGAGACGGGTCCGGCGATCTCGCACGTGTTCTCGTGCTCCTTGAGGCGGCGACGTACGCGTTCGACGAGCTCGATGGTTTCAGACGTCATACGACTCGCAGACGATTATGCACGGGAGCCCACCAGATGCGATCGATCGAATCGCGTCCTCACACGATCCGGATCGATCGCTCCGATCGCGTCACGCGATGGTTGACATCCTCGACGATCGCATCACCCCGGACGCGGCATCGCGGCGGGGAACTGAAGCGCGTCGGTGACAGCGAGCTCCATGTCACCATCGTTGATCTTGAACGCTGCCTGGATCACGCCGATGAACGGGATCACGCGCCAGCTCGGCACCGTCGCGGGGAGCTCGGCGACGAGCGTGTATACGACGATCCAGTAGCGATCGACGGGATCCGGCAGCTGCGCGCCGACGCGCGACAGCTCGCCGAACACCTGCGCGTTCGGAGCGCGCTGGCGGCGGAACGCACGGAACAGCTCGCCGTCCAGCTCGTCCTCCGACATCTGGAGATCGGGAATCGCGGCGAAGAAGTCGCGCACCTTGAACCGGTGGTCGTCGTTCGCCATCGCGCGTGCAAGTGCGCGCAGCGCGAACACCTCCGCCGCGACCGGGATCAAGCTCTTGATCCGCAGGTAGCGATCGTCGAGGTACTCGGGGATCGTTCCGCGGGTCGCGCGCGTGACGATCTCGCCCGACTCGCGCGGGCTGATCCTCAGCGCCATGCGCAGCGCCTCCAGGTACTGGAGCTCGAAGCGATGGACGTCGTCATCGGCCGCCGCGATCTCCGCGGCCATGCCGTATGCGGCAAGGCGATGAATGCGCGCCGGAAGCCCCTTCGCGATCGCGGCGGTGCGCGCCATCGCGCCGCCCGCGAACTTGATCGCGTCGGTCGACAGATCGATCAGCGTCTTGCCGGCCACGGCGCCGAGCCCGCGGAATAGCTTGTGCGTCGCGATGTGGTGTTCGAGCACCGCGATCTCGCGAGGGTCGATGATGCCGTCCGCGTTCATCGAGCCGATCATTGCTTCGATCAGAAATCGACGCGGGTCGTTCGGTCTGAGTGCTCCGCCGAAAAGGGTTGCAACGCCGTGCTCCGCCATGGAAGCGCATACTAATGGAACATCACGACGATGCGCCATGGGTCCGCCACCGGTCCTGGCGCTCGATCGTTCCATTGGGATCCTCGTCGGGGCCGCGTTATGCTCCCGACCGCCATGAGGGCGTGCACCACCGCCATCACATCGGCCCTCGGGCTGATGGTCTGGCTCGGCCCGGCCGATGCCGGGCCGAAGCGAAAGGTGCGCGTCGAGACCAAGCCCGACGGTGCGTCCGTCTACATCGAGTCCAAAGAGAACGGTGCGGCGTGCGAGCCGACGCCGTGCACGATCGAGCTACCGATCGGTGAGACACCCTTGATCGTCGAGCTCGCGAACCACGACACGATCTTCCCGACGGTCGCCGTCCCCAAGAAGGGCAAGATCAAGATCGACATCGGCAACTTCACCCTCACCCCCTCGATCGGCACGCTCGTCATCGATGGCCCCGCGGGTGCGACCATCACCGTCGACGGCGAAGACAAGGGCAAGGCGCCCGCCCGCCTCGACGTCTCCGCGGAGACGCACAAGGTCGTTGTCACCAAGGGCGGCAAGACCATCTTCGATCAATACGTCGACGTACCGTCGGGCAGCGAAGCCGACGTGGACGTCCTCGACATCAAGGGTGGCTCCACGAGCGACGTCGAGCTCCCCGCCGAAGGCGGCGAAGGAGGCGGAGGAGGCGGAGGGGGCGAAGGCGACGGCACCCCCACGACCGACGGCAGTACGATCACCACGACCGGTCCCGAGAAGCCGCGCGCGCCGTACATCTCTGTCTCTGCCGCGATGTCGGTCGGCTTCCGCTCGTTCACCTACGAGAACAACCAGACGCGCGACACGCTGCGCGACGAGTCCGAGTCCGGCCAGGTGCTTCTCGGTCCGCTGGTGGAGCTGTGGCCCGCAAACCTCCTCGGCATCCACCTGCTACGCGGCCTCTCCCTCATGGGCCGCTTCCAGTTCCGGATCAACGAACAGCCGGTGACCGGCGGTGGCATCCAGAACGGGCTGTCGACGTTCTGGCAGTCGTTCGAGGTCAGCGTGCGCCACAAATGGATCTTCGCGGACCGCTACGGCGTCGAAGCCGGCGCCGGCTGGACGCGCGAGCAATACCGCTTCAACGGAACCGCGGTCGACAAGCTGCTCGTCCCCGACGCGCAATACGAGGCGATCCGCATCGGCGCGCGCTTCTCGATGCTCTTCGACGCGGGCTCGCTCACGCTCGAGCCGGGCATCGATCTCGAGGGCCGCCTCGTCCGCGACGGTGGCGCACTCCAGACGCGGTTTGGTCCTGCGACGTCGGTCAATGGCCTGCGCGGCGCGGCGGGCATCGTCGCGCGCTTCGGCGGTTTGCACGTCCGCGCGGAGGCGGCGCTCCAGCGGTACGCGTGGAGCTTCGATCCGACGACGGATCGCATGGCGACCGGGGGCACCGACATGATCACGCTGCTCGGCCTCTACGCCGGCTACGCGTATTAGCGATTTCGACAGGTTTGGATGCTGCCGCGTCGAAATCGCGGCGCGTGAGCAAAGTCAACGCAACCAAACACGGCCGCATCCGAGTGCCGCGACAACATGTCGAGGGACTCTGTCGTGTCCAACACCTACTACAAACACCTCCTCGCGATGCGGCGGCAGACGTCGCTCGTTCCCCTGGTCGAGACGGCGCTCGAGCTCCTCGTGGAGGTGACGCACGCTCGAACCGGCTACCTCGCCCT
>JBJXGN010000308.1:0-21167 GCA_046160585.1 Kofleriaceae bacterium | reverse complement strand
GATTGCCTGCACGACGACGATTGCGAAGGCGACGCCGACGCCGCGTCGCTCATCGCGTCGCTCGTCGCGGACGGCTATCGAGTCGCCTCGAGCGAGCTCGCGCACGCGCGCACCGTCGTCACCGCCGCCGCCCGCCTCACCGCGCTCACGCCGACGGCGACAGGCGCGAACGCGCTGACATCGTCGTATTACGTAGGTCGCGATCTGCTCGATCTCGCCGACGCGCATATGGGCGCTCTCGCCTCGCGCGCACGACGCGCGGCCACCGCGAACCTCGCCCGCGCGCTCGAGTACCTCGGCGATGGCGAGGTCGAGCGAGGCGCACAGCTCCTCCTGCGTCCTGAAGGCCAGACGGCTCGTGACATGGATGGACACTCCGATGCGTCTGCAGTGTCGGCGGAACATCACGCGGCCGTCGCCTACGTGCACCTCGCGAAGCGCGAGCCCTTGCTCGCCGCCGAGGCGCTCGAGCGCGCGATCGCCGTCGAACCGGAGTGGCCGCTGCATCACTGGAACCTCGCGTGCGCGCTGCGCATGCTCGGTGATGCGAGCGGCTGTTTTTGGGCGCTGCGTCGCTTCGTCGCGACGAGCGCGGCGCCAACGGGGCTGTACGCGGATCCGGATCAGCCCGGCCGTGTCGGTCTCGCGGAGCGGATGATGGCGGAGCTCGAGCGCACGGCGCGCATTACGGGCACGTCGCTGCGCCGCCGCCGCCGCAAGAAGCCGTCGCCGTAACTACTTCTTCTTCGAGTGGTGCGTGTGGATCGGGTATGCGGTGTACGGGTTCGCGTTCGGAGCGTGGGGCCTGATCGCGCTCGCGCCGCAAGCGATCATCTTGGGATCGAATCCTTGGCGTCACTGGCATTCCTCCGACGGAGAAACAGGCAATTCGCTCGAAGGGCGATGCGTATCGCGACTATCAGAAGCGCGTGTCGCGGTTCGTGCCGATGTCTACACCGGTTCTACACCGGTCTATCAGACCCCTGCCGTATGCTCGGGGTGCCATGATCAAGGTGCACGCCGGTACCGATGGAACGAAATCCTTCCAGCCGTGCACGGGTCCGCGATAAGAGCAGGCTGGCCGCACGGAGACCGCCGGGCCGAAATCCCGGTTTGTTTTACTTATGCGCCGAAGCACTCGCGTTTCACGAGCGACTCGTCCAGGCGGGCATGCCGTGCGTCGGCTTCGTCGTGAACAAGGTGCATCCGTCACGCCCCGCGCAGGTCACCGTGCCGATCCTCGAGGCAGCACTCGCGGCGAATCGAGGTGACATCGCTCGGTCTCTCGGGGACGTCGCGCACGATGTCGGCGCAAGCGCTGCTCGCGGCGCACACCGATCTCGAGACGCTCGCCAGCGCGGATCGCGCGCAGGTCGTGAAGATGCAGAAGGCCGCCGGCCCCAACGAAGCGCTCGTCGAGGTGCCGCTGCAGACGAGCGATGTCCACGACGTCGAGCGATTGATAGCGCTCGAGCACTATCTGCTCGCCTGAAGCGCGCTGCACGTGCGCGCCGATTCGGCGCTCGCCAGAGTCCGCGATATTAGGACGTACGAACGGGCGCATGCGTTGCACGTGCTGACGTCCGATGCCCACTAGGCAACAGATGAAGACCATCGTCTGCGCAGAGGTCGATGAATGAAGCCGGTCGTTGCACTGGGGATCGGTGCCATCGCCGTGGCGCTGGTTGCTCTCGCCCTGCGCGGCACATCTACGTCGGGGAGTGGCGCCAGACCCGTTGCTGTCGCGTCCGTTCCAGCGGGGTGGGTCGAGTATCGCGACGCGACGTCTGGATCGACCATCGCGTTTCCTCGCGAGCCGCATGCCTACGAAACCGGCGAGCGTCTCGTTGTTGCAGTCATCGGTGCGAAGGGTTCGTATCTCGTGCAGCGAGACCCGGTGTCTCGCGATGTCGATGAACAGAGCGCGCTTCTTCTCTCCGTCGGTGGCGACGCTGTGGTGGTCTCGGGCCACGTTGCACGGCGGGTTCGCACGCGCGTCGACCACGGCGGAGAAGATCGCCTCTTCGAGATGCTCTTCGTCTTCGATTTCGCACGTGGTTGGATCTACAAGCTGACGACCACGCATGTGCCCGATACGGACCAGTTCTTCGCGTCGTTCGTTCCGGGAAGGATCGCAGGCCCCACGCTCGCGACCCCCACGAGCGACGACGAGCTCGTCGAGCGTGCCGCCCGCAACGTGATGTGGAAGAACGCGCCGGTGTGGTCATCGTCGACATGCTACCAGTCGTTGAAGTCGATGTACGAGAAGCGTTCGCGCGCCAAGGCCGACGTGACCACCGCGATCCTTGCCTGCAGCCAGGACTGCGACCGCGGCGACACGTGGGCGTGCATGTTGTTCGACGATTTCGCCAAGCCTTCGGTGGTCGGAGTCGTTTGTCGACGCGATCCGGATTTCTGCACCAGCGCGTGCCGCGAGAATGCCTCGCCGTTGCTTCGAGCAACGATGTGTTCGACTCCGATCCGTTAGAGTGTGCAAGGTGATGATCCGACCGATCTCCGTCGACGAGCCATCCGTGCTCGCGCTCCTCCGCATTCACCTCGAGGGCATGCACGCGGCGTCACCGCCGGGCACGGTCTACGCACTCGACACGTCGGGCCTGCGCGTTGCTGCGATCTCGTTCTGGGGCGCGTTCGACAACGACGCGCTGCTCGGCTTCGGCGCGCTCAAGCAGCTCGATGCCACGAGCGGCGAGATCAAATCGATGCGTACGCATCCCGATCACCTGCGCAAGGGCGTCGCGGCCGCGTTGCTCGATCACATCCTCGCCACGGCTCGAGCGCGCGGCTATCGACGCGTGAGCCTCGAGACCGGCTCCGGCGATGCGTTCGAGCCAGCGCTCGCGCTGTATCGCCGTGCAGGATTCACCAACGGCGATGCCTTCGGCGACTACGCGGCGAGCGAGTTCAACCAGTTCTTGCACCTGGCGCTGTAAGCTCGCCGCATGCGCAGTTTCGCTTTGCTCGGTCTTGTCGCCTTGGCCGCTTGCCCCGCGTCGCTATGCGCGGCCCGATGCCCGAGCTCCCCTGTCCACGTTGCGGTGTCATGCTCGACATCGCAACTACGCCCCGCGACGGCCACGGCGCCGTGATCTGCCCGCACTGTCCACCGATCGTGGTCCGCCCGCTCGTCCTCGACGAGCCGTTGCGGGTCTTGCTCGCGCGCCTGTGGGAGGTGACGCCAGCGACGACGCGGTCGCGATGTGCGGTGCGAGCGAGCGAGCTCGCAGCGGCGGAGGCGAGCCTGTGCTCGGCCATTCCCGACGTCGTGCTCGCCTACGCGATCGCGACCCGAGCTCCTCTATCGGCACTCGTCGAGCGGACGCGCGAGCGCTACGCGTACGCCGAGGCGACCTGGTCCCGGGCGATCGCCGATCAGCCGGAGAGTCGACTCGTCGTCATCGCGTCGTGGGCCGCGGCGCGCCTCACAGTGGCAAGTTCGGGCGGGTCGTCCACGGAGATTGCCACGTTCTGGGCCCAGATCGCGACGCGTCCAGGCGGGGTCACGCCGGTGTCGGGCCGGAGCGACAGCACGGTCGGGCCCTCACGCGCACATGAGGTCTTGCTGCACTCGCGGGCGTACTCGCCTATCGCCAACTCGCGCCTCGCGCGCGATCCATCCAGACGGGTGGTGATGGGGAGGCTTCGTCTTCGACCAGCAGGACGCGTTCACCCACGATCCGAGAGTACGACCGCCGTCGAGACGTGCGAAGATACGGCGGATGCGGGTGTGGCTCGTTTTCGTGGGCATCGTTGGCGGTTGTGGAGATAGGGGGCCGGAGACCGTGGATGGGCCATTTGGAGAGGGTCCCGAGGCTCCCATCGAGTTCGAGGCGCAGACTCTCGATGGCGCGATCGTGACCGGCCAGGTTCGCGATCACGCCACCGCTCGACCGATCGCGGATGCAACGGTGAGCATCGGATCCGCCGTCACGACGACGGACGACGCGGGTTCGTTCCTCGTCGCGGCGCCGCTCGGAATGCAGGACGTACGAATCAGCTTGCTCGGCTACGTGCCGTTCGAGGACGAGATTGGAGTCAGCGGGGGCAACCTCGAGCTCGCGGTGCGGCTGGCGACCGCGAGCGCTCCGAACTCGATCGGCGTCGCTGGTGGCTCGGTGACCGTCGACGGTGTCGCGATCGAGGTCGCTGCGGGTCTGGTCCCCGATGGATCGCGAATCGGGGCCACGTTCTTTGGCGACGGAAGGCTCGGCGCGGCGAGCGGCCGCATGGTGTTCGAAGCACGCGGCGAGAGCTGGCGCGTTTTCGGTCAACTGCACCTCGACACAGAGACGCCCGACGTCGCGATGACGCTGCGCATACCGCTCCCTTCGGGGCAGACCGCCGGGCCGACCGACGTGATCGCGATGCGCGCTGGTACGGTGATCGAGGCAACCTCAGTCGCGGACGGCGTCGCGACCTTCACGCTTCTCCCGCGAAAGGCTCGCGACAACCATTTCTTTCGTCCCCGAGTGCGATTCGCGGCGCGCACGCCGCCGGGCTGGTACCGGGCTGGCGACACGCTGCCGGTACGCGTACCTGTGAACACGACGGTCACGACGGCCGAGGTGGAGCACGCCATCCTCGAGACGCCGACGGGGCGCGTCCTGCGCGTGATGCCCATGAGCGAAGCGACGCCGCGCACGTGCAGCTCGTGCCCGGACGAGCCCGACGAGAGTGCTGTCGATGTGAATGGCGAAACCCACGCTCATGTACCGCCGCTTCCCATGCCGATGCCGATGGGCCGACCTCGGTTCACAATCCGTACGCGCGCGGCAGTCATGGGGGTGCGCGGCACGACGTTCGACGTCGGTGCACGCCCCTGCGACTCCGGGCAGGGCACCGAATATCGAGTGAACGTCGGGGAAGGCAGCGTCCACGTGCAGGGGACGAACCTGCTCACCGTAAACGCCGGTGCGTCCGCGGCAGGGTGTGCCGACTGCATGAACGGACGGTGCGCCGACTGCACGCGACTCGCACGCTGCACGATCGAGTTCCAGCCGAGCGCGCTCGACGAGAACAATCAACCCTTGCCCTACATCGTTGCGCCCGTCGACACGACGGGGGGCGTGCTCGCGGATGTCACCTCGCGTGGGCTTCCTGTTGGAAGCCTCGCGCTCCCACTCGTGTGGACCGCGAGTGGTACCGGCCTGTCCGTGACGCCCGCCCAGAACCGGCCACAGACGGGGATCGTCCGAGCGACTGCGATCGGTCGAGGAACGATCACGGCCACGCTCGCGAACAGTCATCCAGCAAGCTCGGAGTGCTACGCCACGTGCGATACCGGACGGTGTCGGCGTTGCGAGAACTCCGAGGACTTCGTCTGTGCCACCGATCCGCTCCCGATGACCACGCTCGTGTGCAACGCCGACGTCGCGAACAGTCGCCGTGAGTGGCAACACGCATTCGACAATAACGCGATCTGCGGCGCACCACCCTTCGTGTGGCTCTGTGGCGGCGGCTCGACCTGCGGCGGAACGAACTATACGTGCTGCCTCGGCATGACTTGCTCTGCGGCGAATACCCCGACGTGGCAACAGGGGCTGGCTTGCGATGAGGACAGCATCCCGCCGTTCCAGCTCGACTGACGTTCTACAGCTTCGTGATCTCGGCTGCTTCGAATGCAGCGCGCAGCGTCCCAATCGCCCTGACGCGCGTCGCCGGTGACGGTGACGTTGGCACCCGTCGTCAGCTTGCACGCGGCGACGATCTGCTCGACGGAGGCGGGAGCTGAGCCTGTATTGTTTTTTTGGTGGAAGCGCCTACTCAAGCACCTCGTCCGGGTTGAACGGTCGGCTTGCCGATCGTTGCGCTGACGGATCGCCATCCTTCTTCGTAGCAATGTTCATTGCCACGTGACGGCCGACCGTTTCGGGCCCACGAAAAGATCGCTCGCAAGCCCATGGAGCATGACCGAAAGGAGACAAGAGGCCTGGTGCGCTCAGCTATCCCCACGAGACGGCGGCGGCTTGAGCCCGTACCTCTCCATCTTGTAGGCGTGCCTGCACTCGGGTCGCTGCAACGAGGTCAACGACGACGACGAAACGTTCTCGTCGACGAGAAGCGATTCGCGGGAGACAAGAGGGAGACGGGATTTGGGCGATCTTGGGCGCGCGCCTGCGGCGCCTCTTTCTCTGGTTCGCGCGTCGTCGCTCCGAGAGATCGATCGGGCCGTCGCGAAGCTCACCGGCAAGGCGCTCGGTGGGCTCGCTCGCGTGATGAAGGGCTACGACGCGAAGCCCACGATCACCACGGAGAATGCAGCGCGAGCCATCGGCCTTGAAGCGGACGGATTCGTGGCGCTCACGAAAGCGATCGGGGTAGCGCCGAAGCGGCGAGCGGACGGTAGGATCTGGAGCGAGTGGGATCTGTTCTCGGTGCGGCGCTCGATCTGGCGACAGCAGAAGATCGGTGGGTAACGACCCATGACCATGACGTTCCCCGCGACACGCTCCTCGTCGGGAAAACGCGGGAATTGCGCCGGGCGTTGCCATCGTGGGCTCGTCGCGGCAATCTGGTCGCGTGCCGATCGCCGTAGACGTACCGCTCGACGACGACGAGCTCGACGTGCTCGAGGAGCGCGGGCTCGACGTCCACTACGCCCTCGGCGTGATCCACGCCGTCGGGGTCGCGCCGGGAATGATCCCGACCCCGCGGTGGCTGCCGCTCGCCTTCGGGAACTTGCCGCCCGATCAGACGACGATCGGCCTCGTGCTCCGGCTGTACAACCAGGTCATCGGCATGCTCGCCAAGGGCCGGGAGGTCATGATTCCCGAGGCCGAGGACGGAGACGCGTGCGTAGCGTTCGCCTCGGGATATGTGGCTGCCGGGAGCCTTGACCCCGCATGGGTAGGCAACTCCGCGCGGTGGACCTTCGCCGCACCGCTCGCATTCCTCGCCCAGCGTCACGACTTGGTCCCGGCCGGCTTCCTCGACGAGGTGCCGAACGGCGAGGAAGCACGCGAGGTCGCCCTTCGAGATCTCGGCAAGCTGGTCTACGCGGCATACCAGAGCTTCGCGAAGGAACGCCTCACCACCGCCCAGGCCGCGCATGCCCGCGCAGCAACGGCGCGCGTCGGGCGCAACGAGCCTTGCCCGTGCGGGTCCGGGAAGAAGTACAAGCGCTGTTGCATCGAACGAACAGCGTGACCTCGCCCAGGTAATGATCGCAGCGGACCAACGATCACCGTCTCGTCTTGTTTCGACGAGCCCGGCACCGTCGGTGCGGTCTCTAGGTGAAGCGTAGCTCGTCGATTCCGCGAAGGTGCCTGTCCGGCGTCCGGGCTTCGGGTCGACGGGACTAACGCCTCCATCGCGTTCCAGCTCGACGAGGACCCTCTTGTAGTGGCCCGCGTGAAACGGCGTGTCAGCAAGGACGAACTCCTCGACGTCACCGCCCGCCGTGATTTTACCAGCGAAGCGCGCAACGATCTCGCCCTTCAACGCCGCGAAGTCGGGCTCCTTCGTGAACGGCAGCACGAGCTGGGTAGCGTCGGAGAACGCGTGCAGTGCCCATGTTTCGGTGCGAGGAGGCGATTCGCGCCGGCCGCCTCGAGAGAGTTCTCCCGAGCCACATATCCCGAGGCGAACGCTACGCGATGCCGAGGTCGTCCGTTAGCGCCCGCGCCCGTTAGCGCCATCTCGAGCTTGTCGCCATCCGTGACGAGCAGCCTTGGGTCCAGGGCGACCTCCTCGGCTCGCACAAGGGTACTGATCGACTTCTTGGAGCCGCATCTCGGCGCGGCGCGGCCCGAACGAACGCTTCGCCGATAGCGGGCGGCGACCTACGGCGAGCCGCCAGGGCCGTTGCGGCGCCACGGTGGTCCGACGCCGGGGCCACGCGTCCCGCCCGGTCCGCCAGGGCCGAAGCCGCCATCGCGCACAAGCTCATCGAGCCGCGCGCGCTGGCTGTCGGTCATGAGTTCGCGCAACTCGGTCAGCATCCGATCGCGCGCGGTCACCAACTCGACGTCACCTGCGAGCACCACCTGCGCGCGGTCGGAGAAACGCGCCTGATACGCTCTCTGGGATGACCGCGGCGACACCCAGAACGACTCTAGAGAGGAACAGAGAACATGGACGTCGCACTTTGGATCTCATCGGGGCTGCTCGCATTCGCGATGGTGGGGACGGGCGGGGCCAAGCTCGCCGTCCCCCCGCGTGAAGCTCCTGGGGAAGATGCCGTGGGCCGAGACCTGGAGCGACGGTCGGTTCAAGCTCCTCGGTCTCGCCGAGTTGCTGGGCGGAGTCGGCGTGATCGTCCCCCACGTCACCGGCGTCTTGCCAGTCCTCACTCCGGTCGCCGCCGTCTCTCTCGTGGTCCTCATGGCAGGCGCCGTGAAGACGCACCTCGATCGGAAGGAGTCTCCCGCGGCCCCGGCCGTTCTCGCGGTGCTCGGCGTCTTCGGGGCGCTGGGTCGCTTCGGCGTCTTCTGAGACGTCGAGGTCCGGCCGCGCCGGCGCAAGACAACGACCCTTCGCTCGTCGTGAGGCTGTTCGGCCTCAGCCGCGAAGTCCTGCGATGACGAAGCGGAGCAGCTCCGTGAGAGCGTCAGCGCGCGCGTTCGGGCTGAGCTCAGCGAGCGGTCCGCTATGTGCCAGGGAGGCGAAACCGTGCACCGCTGACCATACGTGAATCTCCGCTCCAACGCGATGCTTCTTCGACATCACCTTCTCTTCGACGAGCTCGTCGAGAACCCGCCCGAGTAGCGCCCCAGGTGTCGGACCGACCAGCGTGCCTTCCGCCGCAAGACAAGCACGCCCTGCCGAGCCGAACATCAATCCGTAGAGCTGGGGATGTTCCTGGGCGAGGTCCACGTACGCGCGCGCCGCGGCGTTGAATCGGGCAACCGCACGCGACTGCATGGCGCCTCTGGGTCGAGCCGCGAGCATGGCTTTCTGCATTTCCGAGGAAAGGCGATCGAAGCCGCTCACGGCGATCGCCGTCAACAACGCCCCCTTGTCTTCGAAGTGACGATACGCCGCGTTCGCGGACACACCGACCTCGCGCGCGACCTCACGGAGACTGAAGGCTTCGGCGCCGACCTGCTCGATAAAACGCAAGCCAGCGTCGACCAGCGCGTTCCGGAGATCGCCATGGTGGTAGGGCGCTTTCGAGGGAGTCAATGCCTCATGTTGACAGCGTGAACTTAGCGTGTAAAGTTCACATCGTGAACATGCGCCTCGTCCCGCCCTTCGGTTTCCCGGCGCGGCCGTCCGCAGCAGGAGTCTGCCCATGAACATCGCCGTATTTGGAGCCACCGGACTCACCGGCGGGTTGGTCGTGGACCGCGCGCTGGCTGCTGGCCATCGAGTGACCGCGCTCGTCAGAAACCCCGACACTGTCCGCCGGAAGCATGAACAGTTCACGGTGATCGGCGGAAGTCCGACGTCGGAGGCGGACGTGGAAGCGTGCGTGCGCGAGGTCGACGTCGTGATTCACTGCCTCGGCGTGGGCGGCAAGGGCACCGGCAAGCCCACGACGCTCATCTCGGACTCCGTGAAGGCCACACTGGCAGCCATGCAGAAGCACGGCGTTCCCCGCATCGTCTGCATGTCGAACGTCGGCGCAAATGCCAGCGGTCCGTGGCTGGTGAATCGCGTCGTGGTTCCTGTGTTTCTTCGCTGGCTAAGACCCATCATCGACGACAAGGAACGTATGGAGAGCGCGCTCCGTGCCTCGGCGCTCGAGTGGGTCGCCGTGCGCCTTGTGGGGATCACGGAAGGGCAAACCAAGCCCGTTCGCATGACCGACGACGGCAAGGGGCTCGGCTTCACGATCACCGCGCACTCCGTCGCGGAGTTCCTGCTGGCGCGCGCTGCGGGGCCAGAGTTCCTTCGGCAAACGCCCTCGATCAGCAACTGAGCCAACGAGGCCACCATGACCTTCGAGATCCTCGCGCTCATCACCACCGGTGCAGCCACGCTGCTCGGCCTTGGCTTCTTGTTCGCGGGCCGCTTCATGCTCGAGCAGTGGGGCATGGACGCGACCGATGCGTCGCTCGTGATGTGCCGTCGCTACGGCGCGGTGTATCTCGGGCTCGCGCTGCTTTTCTTCCTCGGCCGCTCCGCAGGCCCATCGGAGCTTCGATCCGCGGTGTGCGCGGGATTGGGAGTCGCCATCGGACTTCTCGCTTGCCTCGGCCTGTTCGAGCTGACGACAGGGCGTGTCAACAAGGGCATCTTCGTCTCCGTCGTCGTCGAGACACTTCTGTCGACGAGCTTCTTCTGGGTCCTCTGGGGGCAGACATGACCGGCGCGCGACCGACCTGGAAGTTCCGGCTCATCGCGTTCGCGAGCCGGTTCATGATGTCTCCCACGGAAAGCGCGGGGCCAGAGAAGGCCCGACGCGAGCTCTCGAACTCGACGCGAGGCCCCAAGCTCCTCGTCGGCGAACGGCCGGCGCTCGAGGCGATCACCGATGGGCAGATCGCGGGTGTTGCGGTGCGCAGGTATCGGCCCGCCGATGCAGGCCAAGGGACCATCGCGTTCTTCCATGGCGGCGGGTGGATGCTGGGAGACATCGAGGCCTACGACATCCTCGCCGGGACGCTCGCGGCAGAGACCGGGCACGAGGTCGTGTCGGTGGAGTACAGGCGCTCGCCGGAGCATCGCTATCCAGCGGCCCTCGACGACTGCATCGCCGTGACCCTGGAACTCCTGAAGGCGGGACGCGTCGCCGTCGTTGGTGACAGCGCGGGTGGGAACCTCGCGGCGGCGGTGGCACAGAGAACCAAGGTCGCGGCCCAGGTTCTCTTCTATCCCGTCTTGGACTGCGCGAACGAGCGGCCGTCTTACCTTCGATACGCGCGCGGCCACATCCTGACCGCGGAGACGATCCGCTATTTCCGGCGAGAGTACGTGCCCGAAGCGTACCGACGACACGAACCGGGCGCCTCGCCGCTCCTTGTAACATCGCTTGATGGCTGCCCGCCTGCCTACCTGGCCGTCGCGCAGTGTGACGTGCTCCGCGATGAAGGCGTCGCCTACGCCGAGCGCCTCTCCACGTCGGGCGTCGACGTGACGCTCGATGAGGTTCCTGGAACCTTGCACGGATTCGTGTCCCTGCTCGGACTGCGCGAAGCGCGAGAGACGTTAAGGCGCGCGTCGACGTGGCTGCGGGCCAAGCTGGCGGAACAAGCCAGCGTGTGAGATGGGATGGCTGTGAGCTGGAGTGACGGCCACTTACTCGGCTTTCGCGGGGCACGCCTGTTCGTGTGGCTCCAATCCGCCGGCGAAGTGCAGAAGCCGAGGCTGCGCACAGCCTCGAAGCTCATTCGGCGAAGGCGTGGGGGCCAGCAAACTCGCTTTCTCGCGGCTGTGGGCAAGGGCCACAGATTCTCAGTCGCTTCGTCGCGACAGTTCCAGTTCGACGTCGAGCGGGTGGCGTTCGCGCTCTCTCCTGTGCGAACCGCTCTGGTCAACGGACGGCGTCGCCAACTGGAGCGGTCGGAGCGCGAGCTCGGCTTGTTGCACAGCGCGAGCTGCGGCGCATCGACGCGCGCGCGCCCCGAATCGTCGACGACGTAGAACGGCACCGCGCGGCGCGTGGTGCTGACAGTGACGGTGCCCGTTCCGTTATGCGCGGACTCGATCGGCGAGACTCGTTTCGCGTGGGAGCGCGCGTGCGCGATCAACCGGACGACGTGCCGCTCGGCGGCAGGGGCGTTCCTCGAGGGCGAGCCCCGCGATCCGATCAAGGCGCGAGACATGCTCGAGCTCGGTTGCTCGTTCGGCCGCGCCGACGACTGCCTCGCGCTCGGCGCCGCGTACTTGCGCGGCGAGCTCGTCGAACCCGTGCGCGGCCGCGGTCGCGTCGTATACGACTACGCGTGCGGCACGCCCCCGAAACGCGCCGGCACTGCCTGCGCGGAAGGCATCCGCACGCCGCTCCTCCGCCCCAACATCGACATCTAACCGTCCGACCAGGAACGTGGCGAACCTTTGCGCGCCAGGTCGCCAGCCCAAACCTAGTACATCGGCTTGCCGTCGGACGGACGCGTCGGTGTCCACACACCACGCGCGGTCTCGACGGTCACGCGCCGTGCGCTGCTATCACCGCTCGCGGCCATCTGGCGCGCGTGAGCGATACGCCAGCAGGTGCCGTGGTGCGAATCGTCGAGACGAATTCCGTACGGAACATTGCCGCTCGCGAGTGCTCCGTCGCATGGACCCTTGTCATCCATCATGCGGCGCATGAGCGTCGAGACGCCGGGATCCGCGAACTTCTGCGCCTTGGTCACGCGGACGCTCAGGTCGTCGGCCTCTTCTTCCGTCGAGAAGTAGCGTGCGGCTGTCCACGGCGCACCGACCTCGCGCTGGAACGTCAGCGCAGCGGCGCGCAGCTCTTCGCGTCGCTCACCGGCGAGGATCTGCAGCGCGGTCACGCCGTCGCTCTCGTCGAGAAGCCACTGCTCGTCGACGGGAACGGCAGAGCGCAGATACTCGGTCCAATCGGTGGCGCCGAGCGTCAGCTGCGCGATCGAGACCGGGCCGTTCGTGCGACTGCACGCTCCGAGGAGATCGAGCGCCGTGTCGATCCGCACCTTGTGCTGCGCGTTCGCCACGACATCATCATCGAGCCACGAAACATTGGCAGCGAGCTCGCTCTGGATCGTCCGCACAGCGGCGACCTGTGCGGGACACGCGGACTCGAGGCTCTCCATCATCCACGTGAACAGCGCGCCGACGTTGCCGCCGAATGGCATGTCGCTCAGCTCGGGACGTGTATACGGACCGGCGAATGCCGCCATGTTCACCCACGCTTCCACGTGCGGGCGCACGCGCGTGTCCTCGGTCTGGAACGCGCCGATCGGCTCGGCGCCGTCGGCCAGGTAGTAACGCATGGTCTGCGCGTGCACCTCGGGCAACACGTGCAGCTTCGTGATGTGCGCGAGCTCGTGGAACACGACGCCCAGGATCTCCTCGTCGCCGAGCTCGGGCGCGAGAATGGCCGAGTGGAAATGCACGCTGAGCGCGACCTTCGTCTCATCGGTCGCGCCCGTCACCCACGCGTTGATGACGTCGTTCTGCAACACGACGACGGACACACGCGCGTCCGCGAGCTTCCCGACGTGATTCACCGCCGCGTACGCCGCCCACGCGCGATCCGTTAGCGCTCGCGCACGCACGTGGAGCGCATCGGTCTCGGGCAGCGCGGTCAGGCCGTCACGGCCCGTGATCCACGCGGCGGCTTCCGCATCCGTCGCGAACGTCTGGAAGCAGTCGATATCGGGAATCCCGCACTCGAGCCCGACCTGGCACGTGCCATCGCCATACTGCACGTCCTCGCATGTCTCGCCGCGATCACCTTTCCCGCCGCCGGTGTCGTCCTCGGCGGGATCATCGGTCGCACAGCCCGCCCAGGTAACGGCGGCCACAGCCAGTAATATGGATCGCGGGTGCATACCCCTCGAGAGGCAAGTGCGAGGCCAGTACAAGGCCAGATCGCCCCCCAGTGCATGCGCGGACTTCAGCGACCGCGCGCGCCACCTGGCTCCTCGAGTGGCCGGCTGTCTCCCGCGCCACACGCCACGACGCTATGCGCCGAAGGGAGCCGGCGATCGACATGCCCTCGGGCGATCGCGTACGGTAGACGCACTGTTCCCGGCGCCGGTTGCAGGCTTGCCACACAGCTAGCGCAACCGCTCCACGACATCAAAGAGCGCATCGGCAAGGCCCGGAAATCGGCAAGGTCGTTGCTTCACGCATGGAAGCCGAGCAGTGGGGAGCCAAGGTCATCGATCGACTCGCCGCCGACCTCCGCACCGCATACCCCGATATGTCCGGGTTCTCCTCGAGGAACCTGCGTTACATGCGCTCGTTCGCGACGAGCTGGACCAGCCAACCAATCTTGCAGCAGCTTGCTGCCAAATTGCCGTGGGGACACCACATGGTGCTACTCGACGCGCTCGACGACCAGGCCCCCCGGTGTTGGTACGCGGCGCCGTTCACGCACCATCCGTCACGCACGCTGCGTACGCCGACTGCGTGACCTACGTGCGATCGATGAAGTACGCGGACAGCGTGACGTCGTGCGCTGGAAGCTCGTCGGACCTGCAGTCGGCGTCGAGGGTTGAGTTGCAACCCATCGTGAACTACTTCGGTCTGTCCTCGTCCGGTCCGTACGCGCCCCAAGCGAGCTCGTGGCGTGCCGTTCCACGGCCGGAGACGACACGGTATGCTTTCGGGATGGTCTCCCGGGTACCCTCCCGAAGACGTATCCGCAGATTCTTCGCCGCTATCCGTCCGGGAAGCGCGGCCACCATCCGCCGCAGGTTGAAGCTCGGGATGCCGGTCGACGTCACGATAGGCGACGACGACGGCTTCGACGCTCTCCACGTCGCGGCGCTCCGCGGCGCGGACGACGTGGTGGAACTGCTCCTCGAAATAGGCGCGAATCCGAATCGACTAACCACGAGCGGGACCTGTCCGCTCCAGTCCGCGGTGTACGGCGGAAACGCGGCGGTGATGAAGCGGCTCGTCGACGCAGGGGCCAGCCCTCATACTCCCAACGCCGGTCAGGCCCTCACGAGCGCGATCCGGCGAAAGCACTTCGACGCCGCGCGCGTGCTCGTCGCAGCGGGCGTGAACCCGAACCAGTTCGACGGCGACATGGGCTCCGCCGTCCAGCAGGCGATCGCGGTGGGGGCGACAGCGGAATTCGTCGGTGAGCTCGTTCGCGCGGGCGCCGACCTGAAAGGCGTTGGGTTCCTTCCACCGATCATGGCAGCGGTCGCCGCAAGACGGATGGATCTCCTCGAGCTGCTTCTCCAGTCGGGGGCCGACGTCAACACAGTGAACGAGTATGACTGCACCGCGCTGATGCTTGCCGCCTCGCTCGGAAGCCTCGATGCCGTGAATCGTCTGCTCGACGGTGGAGCCGTGATCGACGCGCAAGACCCGGTCGGGATGACCGCACTCATGGAGGCGTCCCGTTCCGGTCACGTCGAGGTGGTCGAGGTGCTGATCGCGCGCGGGGCGAATCCCGAGCGCACCGACCGTGAGGGCAAGGAGGCGAGACACGCCTTGGAAACACGGGATGCGCGCGAGGCAGCGCTCGCGAAGAAGAATGCGGAGGAAGCGGCCCTCGCCGTGGCCGGGGTCGGGCTCCAACCCGGAAAGGTCGTGAGCGGGCCATTCGCCAACTTCACCGGCGTCGCCTATGCAGAGGAGAGGGGAAAGATCAGAGCGCGCGTCGAGATCTTCGGACGCTCGACGGAGGTCGTGTTGGACGCGGATCAGTTCGCGTTCGACTGAACCGACGGTTGCAAACTTTGGAAGGAATACGGTGAAGCCTGGGTGGACAAGTGTGGCCGATCACGAACTGCGGGAAGCAGCTGGCATCCACGGTAGCACCGAGGCGGTTCGGGCGTGCCTTGCACGGGGTGCCGATCCGAACGCCACCCCGACCGGCAACGACTCGGCGCTGTCGATCGCCGTCATGTACGACCGGCTCGACGCCGTGAAGCTCCTGCTCGCTGCCAACGCCGACCTCGAGCACGCAGGCAACTACGGCTATCGACCGATTCATCACGTGAGAGGGGCGGGGGGCGCACGCTTGCTGCTCGCGCATGGCGCGAGTCTTGGCCGTACGGGCTGTGAGACCGGCGAGGACCCGTTGCACGAGGTAATCAAGCGCGCCGATGATGTCGAGACCGCGCGCGTGCTGCTCGACGGCGGCCTCGAGGTGATCCGGTACGGCGTGCCCGGCGTGGTGAAGCCCCAGCCATCGCTGCTCGAGATCGGGCTCGCCGCGGGCAGTGCGTTCGTCCGGGCCTTGATCGGGCCGCCGCACGACGAGGGCACGAGCCATTCGCCGCCACGGAGTCACCTCGAATGGGTTGCGTGGAATCACCGGCCCGGCATCGCGCGGCTGCTGCTCGAGCGCGGTGGGAGCCCGAACGAGCTGTCCGCCGACGGTGCCCCCGCCGTGTTCCGCGCCTTCGAGCTCGGTTGGGGTCCGGCGGTCAGACCTGGGTTCTACGAGATCGTGCGCATCTTCCTCGAAGCCGGGGTCGATCCGAACATCAAGGGCAACAGGAAGGAGTCGCTGCTCTACCGCCTCGCCGGTCAGGGGGATGCGTCGCTCGTCGCGCTCGCGTTACGCCAGGGTGGTGACGGTGGCGGCGTCACCGACATGTTCGGGCACGCGTCGAGCCTGCTCATCCCTGCTGCGACATCCGGCGATGTCGACGTTGCGAAAGTCTTGCTCGAGGCGGGTGCGGCAGGAATCGACGACGTCTTCGAGGGTGACGTCACTGCCTTGATGGCGGCGGCGACGGAAGGCCACATCGCGATGGTCGAGTTTCTGCTCGAGCTTGGCGCTGATCCGCAGCGTCGCAGCGCAGACGGGGCGACGGCCTTGCACTTCGCGGCGCGCGCGCCCACGCGCGATGTGTTCGATCGGCTGCTCGCGTCCGGTTGTGGCCTATCCGACGAACGGAGCGATGAGTGGACCGCCTTCGACGTCGCGTGCGCGGCGAACCGCGTCGCGGTCGTGCAAGCAGCGCTCGAGCGCGGCGTGCCGATCGATCGGCGCGTCGGCCCCACGCGCGCGACGCCGTTGATTGTCGCGTCGACATACGGCGCGCGCGACGTCACGTCGCTGCTACTCGCAAGCGGCGCAGATGCGTCGCTCGTCGATAGCGATGGCTTGACCGCCGCGATGCACGCGGAGTTGCGCGCCGACGAGGCGCGCGAGCAGATGCAGAAGAGGTGGGACATTTGACGAGCCGAGCAATCCTCATCTCGGCGTAAGGGTGCTTGGTGACGGCGCGCGTGTCGCCGTCCAGAGGGCCGACAGGGTTGCGCTCGGGTCGAGAGCCTTCGACGCGCGCCGAGGAGCCACATGCACGCGCCGACATCGAGGGCTGTTACAGTCCTACTCCCTCTCCTCCCTCTCGAACCCGAAGAGCTCGCGATACCGCTCCTTGCCTTCTTGCGAGTAGTCGACGCGCTCTTCGACGAACACGAGCGCGCCATCGCGGACCTTCGCCCACTCGCCGCGGTCGCGCTTCGCATCGGCGACGTTCGACGCCTCGGGCTCGCCGCGGGCGAGGTGATCCGCGATCACCCAGGCAAGGTACGCATCGTGTGCTTCGACCCACGCTTGGATCTCGCGTGGGGCCTCCGCGCGCAGCTTCGGCACGAGGGCCTCGAGTGCAGCTTGCGCCTCCTTGTAGATCCGGTGGCACCTTGCCCGGTCCGCTTCCGCCTCTGCACGATCCGCGTCCGACGCCGAGCTGGAGCCACCATGATCCCACAGGTCGTAGTAGGACAGCCCTCCTGTTGCGTAGCGCAGGCTGCCGAGGAGCCGCTCGAGCTCGCGGAGGTGCGTGCTCGCGGGCGACGACGCGCTGGGAGCAGTCGAGGGCGGCGTCGCGCGGGGAGTGGAGGGCGCGCCAAACACCGAGGTGAGCTGAGCTGCCATGCGGAGATCGAGCTCCATCGCAATGGAGAGACCCTCGTCGCCCAGGAAGATCGAGAGGGCTCGCCAGACGTGCGGCTCGTGCGACGCGTAGCGGACCTCGCGCGACAGCAACGGCAATAGCTCGGGCCGCATCGCGTCGTCGGCGCCGGCGTACGCCCAGATGTACGGATCGTTGCCGAACCTCATGACGAAGCCGTCGACGAGGTCAACCGTCATGCTGGGCTGCGCGCGCATTCGTGCCCCGTCCGCGACGCGTGCTGCATAGCGCCAGCCGAGCATCGCGTCGCCGGCCTTGTTGGCGATCGCTTCGAGCTGGTCTGGAACGCGCTTGTGATCCTGGACCTCGATGTCGGCCGCCGCGACGAGCACCTTCGGGTCCGCAGGATCGCGAATGGCGCGCTGCTCCTGCACCGCCTCGAAGGCGGAGCGAGCAGCGCGGGTATTGAACTGCGCCAGCTGGCTGCGCATGATCAGATAGGCCTGCATCCGCATCGTGGCGTCGGCCTGCGCCGGCGCCTCGTCGGGGAGCGCGTGAAGCATGTCGTGATCGAGGGCGAGCTCGACCATCAGCTCGAGCGCGCGGGGCACCTTGAAGGCCTTCCAGAGGATCTGGAGAAACGCGATCGCTAGGGACGGAAGATGTGCGTTGCCGAACGCCTTCGCGTGATCGATGACGAGGGTGGTCTCGTCCTCGTCGAGCGACTGCCGGATGGCCGTGATCCGGACGAGCGCCGCGAGACTCCGGTCGGTCTTGAAGTCCGTGCTCACCATGCCGTCCGGGGGGCGCACGGCATTGATGAGGGCGTCGACGCGCTCGCGGGGGATGGCGACGGGCGCGAGCGGTCCGAGCGCGCGCAGCGGCGCCAACTCCTGCTTGATGCGCTCGAGCAGCGCGGCATCGTTAGTCCCCAGCAACGAGCGTGCAGCGATGTCATACGCGATCAGTGCCCGCTCCATCGGCTGCGCATGAAGCTTGTCGAGCAACGCGTTCACGATCGCCGGCACGAGCGACAGCCGGGCCAGAAACTCGAGGAGGTCCGGGAGCCCCGTGTTCCTGTCGACGTTCGCACCGAGGCGCTGGGCGGCGTTCGGCTCGACGTCCCAGGTCAGCTCCCCGAGCAACGTCGCAGCCGATGGCATCCCGCGTTCCTGGGCGACATCCGCGAAGTTCATCCTCGGACTATAGTCGCAAGCACGATGGTAGAAGAGCGTCTGTCAGACAGGTTGCGGCGGGGCGAGATGTCCGTCGAGCTCGCGGTCCTCATCGCACGGCAAGTCGCCGACTATCTCACCGCCTATCACGACCAGGGTCGGCCACACGGCGCGCTCGACCCTACCCAGATCGTCCTGACGAACGAGCAACACGCCTCGGTCACCTTTACGGACGAGCGGCCCGATGCGACGACGGCCGACGACGTGCATGCACTCGGCCTCGTCTTGTTCAGGATGGCGACAGGGCTCCCACCCACCGGATCGTCGTCGACGATGCGCACGTGGCGTCCCGAGGTCCCCGCGGAGCTCGACGCGCTGGTCGCCGCGATGCTCGCGCAGCGCGATCGCCCATCGATGGCCGAGGTGCGGCAACGCCTCCACGCGATTCCAATGGCGCCGCCAGAGCACCCCGAGGTCACGCGGCTCCGGAAGGAGCTCGTCCGCGCGAGAGCGAGCAACGACTTCGCGAAGGCGCTCGACACGGCGAAGCTGCTGGTCGAGGCCGATCACGATCACCAGGGCGCCTGGTATCTCGCGGCAGGCGAGATCTGCCGCGACAACCTCGCTCAACGCGACGAGGCGCTCGAGCACTTCGACTACGCGTCGGACGCCTTCTGGTCCAACGAGCCCACCGATGCGAATGCGGCGATCGAGATGGCACCATTCCTCGCAATCGATCGCCTACTCACCGAAGCGAGCGATTGGAAGGGACTCGAGCGCGCACATCGAAAGATGCTGGTTCGCATGCGGAGCTACCCGAAGTTCGCCACGCTGCAGGCGGAGCTGTGGGACAGGCTCGGGGACATCTACCGGACGCGCCTGGGCCACGAGGAGTCTGCCACCGCCGCGTTCGAACAGGCGCGTACGCTGAGGGGCTCGGCGGGGTGACGAGCGCGCTGGCTACGGAGCCGCTTTCTCACTCAGCGACTGGATGTAGCTCTCGGCTTGCCGCGCGGGCGAGAGCCTCGCGATCACCGCACGCACGCGTGGCTTGAGCTCGGGGTGGTGTCCGACGACAGACCCCAGCGCATTTTGTGCAACCGAGGCCAGGATGCGATCGCCGCCGAGCAGTGATAGGAGACGTTCGAACAGGCTGCCAAGTGGCAGGTCACTCATCGCCACGATGTTGCAGGCGTCCACGGCAACTCCGTGCGTGTCCGCTGCGTAGAACGAGACGACACGGTCGGACCGAAACGTCTTGCGCGGTGGTTCGTCGAGCACGGTCTCGATCGTCCGCTGCGGCCGGCCTTTCTGGCTCAGGTAATGTGCGAACTTGGTGTGCGCTGGCGGCGTCCACCGGCGCGTCCATTGTCGCGAAGTGGCCGTCGCGAGCTCGAGCACCTCGTGAGCAGCGTCGGCGCGCACCACGGAATCTTGGTGGGCGAGCACGAGCTCGAGTCGCGCGGCGTCCGGAAGCCACGCGTCGATCACGCACTCGACCGCGTGGCGCTGGAGGTGCCAGGTTGGTGCACGTTGCTCGACGAGCATCTCGGCCAGGTCGGCGATAACTGCCTGCTTGCTCGACGCGAGCTCGGCCCGCTTCGGCGCAAGCCCGGCGTCGCTGCTCTCTGCGAGCGCCGCAAGTGCCGCATCGGGCGACAGGCGGCGGATCGTCTCCTCGTCGTAGCTCGGGCACATGAAATCGTTGTGCAGCACGTAGTGAAGCGACGCGTAATAGGTCCCGCAGGTGACACAGCGATGCAATCCGCAGATCGTCCCGCTTCCCTCGTCATCGGTCTCACCCGTGCGTGCGACGGTCTCGAGCGTGGCGTAGGCAGCAGGCCGCTTGTCATTGCTCCTGTAGTCGAGCTTCGTGGACTGTTCGAGCTGCGTGCAGACATCGCATTGCGCGATCGACGGTCTTCTACCCATCAGTACACCGGCGGTCGCAGCGCGCGCACGATCGCCGCTGTCTCTTGGTCGCCCGCGGCTTCCGCGTCGCCAATCATGCGCTCGCTCGGTCCCGTCTCGTCGGCGTAGCCAAGCGCTGCGAAGCCCGCACGCAGCGCGCGCCACGCGTTGCGCTTTGTCGCGTAGTCGGGCCTGTTCGGGTCGACCTCGCGGATGTACACGCCATCGACCCGGACGTGCGGTGTCGGATCCGTGATCGACGAGAGTTGCTGCGCCAGCGAAATCCCCACGCGGATCGCGCCATCCGCGCTCGTCGTCTCGACGGTGATGTCGCCCCAGTACGAGTCGTAGGGATTCCCCTCGACCGGGCCGTAGGTTGTCGACGGTTCGGTCCCATAGATCGACGCGAGGAGCTGCTGGCACGCGTCGACCTTGATCGATGCGTGAGTTGGCGTGCGAAAGGTCAGCTCCCAGTCCGCCACCTCTCGACTCTACGCGAGATCTGCTTCGTCTGGCGATCCGGCCCGGGGGTGATGCATCGCTGCGCGATGCGGCGTGCGTCCGCGCAGCGGAATCTCTCCCGCGGGCCACAATTTATCCTATGGTCGCTCGCGCCGCATGCTCGACGGATCCGTCCACCTGCGGGAAATCGCCT
>JBJXGN010000307.1:0-34730 GCA_046160585.1 Kofleriaceae bacterium | reverse complement strand
GCAGCGACAGCGCCTGACCTTGACGGATGTGAAGGATCTTGCCGACGTAGCGATCGGTCCGTGCCCAGATCAGCTCGTGACCCCAGGGCTTGTCGACCGTCTGGCTCACTTCTTCGGGGCGGGGCTTGGCGCGGGTGGTTGTGGCTCGTTGATGCTGCCCGATGCCGTGGGATCCTGCGTGGTGGGCATCTCGATCTTGGGGCGCGCGCCCGGAATCTCCTCGCGACGATCGACCTTTCCATCGAAGTCGTCGTCGTAGAGGATCGCGAGCAAGATCCCGTTCTGGTACTGCTCCCAGAGATCCGGCTGGCCGTCGGTGTTGCGATCGCGACGGATCGAGGACAGCACACCGGACGTGTCGTACAGCTCCTTGACGTCGAACTTGCCGTCGAAGTCCGTGTCGCGCTCGACCTCTGCCCGGTGGTTCACCTTGGTGTCGTAGATCACGCTCATGTCCCACTTGCCGTCGTAGTCGAAGTCGGCCTTCTCGAAGAGCGGGATGCCCTTCGGGTTGTAAGCGACGACCCAGTCCTTGCGGCCGTCGCGGTCGAAGTCGACCTGCTTGCAGCTCATGAACTCGACCTTGGTGCCGCCATCGTCGGTCACCTTGTAGAGGCGCCACACGTCCGGGCGGTTGTCCTTGTTGAGATCGTAGGTGACGACGTTCTTGCCGTTCGTGTCGCACAGGGTCGGATCGACCTTCGGCGAACCGGCGTCGGCCGTGTTGCTCGGCGTGGTGTTGTCCTTCTTGTCCTTCTTGCACCCTACCGCCCCCACCAACAGCACGGACAACAGCACGGACAAGTGGCCGACTTTCTGAAGCTTCGCCATCACTAGACGAGCCTAGTCGGCCGGTCCCTCACTAGCAAGTCGGGGTTGCGCGAGCTTGGGAGCGCTCGATTGACCAGCCTCATATGGCCACGTATGGTCATCGGCACAGGATGCCCCGGAAAAAGATCTCGACGACCGTCTACATCACGCCCGAGCAGGACGCACGGCTGAAGGCGTTGCACGGACGGACGAAAGTGCCGGTCGCCGAATACATCCGACAGGGCATCGATCTGGTGCTCGAGAAGTACCGCGATCACATGCCGGGGCAGGTCGACCTGCGACTCGGATCACGCTAAGTCAGTCAGCCGCCAGCGTCATGTCGTTCCCTCTCGAGCGTATCCGCAACTTCTCGATCATCGCGCACATCGATCACGGCAAGACCACGCTCGCAGATCGAATCCTCGACGAGTGCGGCGCAGTGTCCAAGCGCGAAGCGCAGGCGCAGATGCTCGACTCGATGGATCTCGAACGCGAGCGCGGCATCACCATCAAGGCGCAGGCGGTCCAGCTTCACTTCAAGGCGAAGGACGGACTCGTCTATCAGTTCCACCTGATCGACACGCCGGGTCACGTCGACTTTCACTACGAGGTCTCGCGGTCTCTCGCCGCGTGTGAAGGCGCGTTGCTCGTCGTCGACGCCGCGCAAGGCGTGGAAGCGCAGACGCTCGCGAACGTCTACGTCGCCCTCGACAACAACCTCGACATCATCCCGGTCCTCAACAAGATCGATCTCCCCGTCGCGCGCCCCGACGAGATCAAGAAGCAGATCGAGGACACGATCGGCCTCGACGCGAGCGATGCGTGCCTCGTATCCGGCAAGACGGGCGAGGGCGTGCACGACATGCTCGAGGCCGTGGTCGAGCGTCTGCCGCCGCCCAAGGGCAACCGCGAGGCGCCGCTGTCCGCGCTGATCTTCGACAGCTGGTACGACACGTATCGCGGCGTCGTGGTGCTCGTGCGTGTGATGGAAGGAACGATCAAGAAGGGCACCAAGCTGCGCTTCTTCAACACGGGCGTCGAATACGACTGCACGATGATCGCGGTGAAAACGCCCGCGTGGATCGAGCAGGACACTCTCGAGGCGGGGCAGGTCGGCATCCTCGCCGCGGCGATCAAGGACATCGCGCACGCGCGTGTCGGTGACACCGTGATGGACGCGAACAACCCGGTCACCGAGCCGCTCAAGGGCTTCAAGCTCGTCAAGCCGATGGTGTTCGCCGGCTTGTTTCCCGTCGACGCGGCGGACTACCAGGACCTCAAGGACGCGCTGGGCAAGCTCGTGCTCAACGACGCCTCGGTGACCTACGAGCCCGAGACGTCGGCGGCGCTCGGCTTCGGCTTCCGCACGGGCTTCCTCGGCCTCCTCCACATGGAGATCATCCAGGAGCGGCTCGAGCGCGAGTTCAACCTAAATCTAATAACGACCGCACCGTCGGTCCGCTACAAGGTCAAGCTCAACAACGGCGACCTCCTCGAGGTCGACAACCCGGCGAAGGTCCCCGACCAGGGCAAGTACGAGACCGTCGAGGAACCGATCATCCTCGCGACGATCCACCTGCCTCAAGAATACGTCGGCCCGATCATGCAGCTGTGCCAGGAGCGGCGTGGCACCCAGCAGGGGCTTCACTACGACCCGGGTGGTCGTGTCCGCGTTGTCTACGAAATGCCACTGGCCGAGGTGGTGTTCGGCTTCTACGATCGTCTCAAGACGATGTCGCGCGGCTACGCATCCCTCGACTACGAACCGGCTGGCTATCGGACGGCGGATCTGATCCGTCTCGACGTGCTGATCAACGGCGAGCGTGTCGACGCGCTCTCGCTGATCTCGCACCGCGACAGCGCGTATCACCGCGGGGTCGAGCTGTGCACGAAGATGAAGGATGTCGTGCCGCGCCAGATGTTCGACGTCGCGATCCAGGCGGCGATCGGAAGCCGTATCATCGCGCGCACGACGGTGAAGGCGATCCGCAAGGACGTCACCGCGAAGTGCTACGGCGGCGACATCACGCGCAAGAATAAGCTGCTCGAGAAGCAGAAAGAGGGCAAGAAGCGGATGAAGTCCGTCGGCTCGGTCGAGCTGCCGCAGGAGGCGTTCTTGACCGTGCTCAAGGTCGACTGACGGATGCGCGCCGCCACGCTCGACCGTCGCGTGCGCAAAGAAGCGCGCCAGCTCGTGCGAGAGGCGAGGCAGGCGCTCCACACCAAGCAGGGCCCGCTCGTCGGCAAGGCCGGCGATCTCGGCGAGGTGACCGACGACGTCGCGAAGTCGCTCGCCGACAACGATCTCCAGCGCGTGCGGCTCGCGCTCCCCGCGCTCGACGCGCTCGTCGACGAGCTCGCGAAGCAACCGCCGAAATCGACGTGGCGCGACTACATCGAGTCGATCGGTGCGGCGATCCTCATCGCGTTCGTGCTGCGCTTCTTCGTGATCGAGGCGTTCAAGATCCCGTCGAGCTCGATGTATCCGACGCTCGAGATCGGCGACCACATCTTCGTCAACAAGTTCATCTACGGTGTGCGCCTGCCGTGGACCACCACGAAGCTGTTCGAGGTGCGCAAGCCGAGACACGGTGAGGTGATCGTGTTCATCCAGCCGTGCGAGCCGGAGCGCGACTACATCAAGCGTGTCGTCGCACTCGAGAACGAGACCGTCGAGGTCCGTTGCAACATAGTTTACGTGAACGGCAAGCCGATCGGGAACAGGCTCGTCCAGTCGGACGGCTGTGAATACGAGGATCGCGACGACATCGCCAACCGCTGGATCATCCGCCGGTGCAGCCGCTACACCGAGACCGTCGATGGCGACAGCTACGACACGTTCCACGACGCGGATCGCCCGATGCGCGACGAGCGCAAGATCGCCGCCGGCGGCCTGACCGCGGGCGACAACCACGACTTCCCCAAGCTCGACGGCTCGCGCTTCCCGCCGAGCTGCTCCAGGAACCCCGACGGGTCGTCGTGGGTGGCGAAGAACCAGATGACCGGGCAGATCTTCGAGACGCGCCCGCACCTGCCGCACACCGCCGCATGCGAGCAGCAGCTCCACTACGTGGTCCCACCGGGCCACGTGTTCGTGATGGGCGACAACCGTGCGAACTCGAATGACTCGCGCTACTGGGGATCGGTGCCGATCGAGAACATCAAGGGCAAGGCACTCTTCATCTGGTTGTCGTACCGTTCGCTCTCTCAGATCCGCTTCGACCGGATCGGGGACTTCGTGAACTGAATGCGCTCCGCACGTCTCGATCGTCGTGTCCGCAAGGAAGCCCAAGCGCTGCTCAAGGAGGCGCGCGTCGCGCTGCTGCGCAAGAAGGAGCTCAAGGGCAAGGGCGGCAATCTCAGCGACGTCACCGCCGAGGTCGAGAAGGCGCTCGCCGCCGGTGACCTCGTTGCCGTGCGCGCGAAGCTCCCGGTGCTCGACTCGCTGATCGACGAGCTCGTCGTGCGCAAGCCGCGCTCGGGGTTCTCGAACGGTGTCGAGTCGCTGGTGGTCACGCTGGCGCTGGCGCTGTCGCTCAAGGCGTTCGTGATCGAGGCGTTCAAGATCCCGTCGAGCTCGATGTATCCAACGCTCGAGATCGGCGACCACATCTTCGTCAACAAGTTCATCTACGGGGTTCGCATCCCGTGGACGACGTCGAAGATCATCGACTTCGGTCCACCGTCGCGCGGCGATGTCATCGTGTTCATGCAGCCGTGTACGCCGGATCGCGACTACATCAAGCGCGTGGTCGCGCTTCCGGGGGACACCGTCGAGGTGCGTTGCTCGGTGGTGTGGGTCAACGGCAAGCCGATCGCCGAGCAGCTCCTCGAGAAGGAGTGCTCGTACGCCGATCGGCTCGACGACAGCCCATGGCGGCAGATGCCGTGCAGCCGCTACCGCGAGACGGTCGGCGGGCACAGCTACGAGACGTTCCACAGCTCGCTCCGGCCGGCGCAGCCGCCGACCCCCGACAACAAGGACTTCCCGATGCCCGACTCGCCGCCACCGTCGTGTGTCGCCGACGGGCAGCTCGTCGCGCCGAACCAGCTCCTCGGCAAGCTCGAGTCATCCGGCGGGCAGAGCGCCGATCAGTGCGCGCCGTTCCTCCACTACGTGGTTCCGCCGGGGCACATCTTCGCGATGGGCGACAATCGCGCGAACTCGAACGACTCGCGGTTCTGGGGCTCGGTACCGATCGAGAACATCAAGGGCAAGGCGATGTTCATCTGGTTTTCGTATCCCGACCGTTGGTACGACCCGACCAACTTCCGCTGGTCACGCATCGGCAACTTCGTCGACTAACGGCGTTCGCCGCGAGCGCCGCGCACGATGTTCGCGACCAGCTCGGCCAGCTCGCCGTGCGTCGCCATCAGCGCGGCGTTCGCCTCGAGCTCGCGCGCCCAGCGAAGCAAGTCCTCGTAGCGCTCGCTGCGGTTGAACGCGTCGAGCATGAGGTTCGCCGAATACAGCGCGACCTCGTGCGTCGGGTTCGCGTTCACGATGTTCGCGAAGCGCGTCGTCGATTCGTCGATGTGGCCATAGTCGTTGAACTGCTGGCCGGCGAAGAAGCCGACGCCGATCGTGTTGTCGTCGCCTGCCGGCGCCGTTGCCATAAACGCGTCGGCGGCGTCGATCATCGCCTCGACCCGCTCCGGCATCGGCTGCGGTGTGGTCGGTTTCTCGGCGGGGCGGACGATCGACGCGTCGGCCTTGAGCGCGTTGCTGCGCGCGAGCACCGTCGCGTACGCGAGCTCGGCACAATCGCGGAGGCACGCGTCACGCGAGCGCGCAAACAGATCGGCTGCGAGGTCCCATGCCTCGGGCGAGCTCGCCGCGGTCGCGTCGGTCCACGCCATTTCGGCGCGCAGCTGCACGCCGATGACGAGCGCGTTCGTGCGTGTTAGCTCGGGCAGCTTCGCGCGGCGCGGCGCGGTGGTCTCGCCCGCGCGGTTCGCGGCGGAGCCGGCCTCGCGGGGTGGTGGGTCGGCCTTGCACGCGACGAGCGACCAGAGCAGCGTGAGCGACGGCGCGAGCGGCGTGGCGAGACGCATGCGTCGAGGACACCGCGCGCGTCGCACGATTGCCCACCGCGACAAGATCGTGACACCGGGAGGTCGAGCTACTGCTTCTTCGGCGGGATGGCGAGCTGCTTGAACACCGTCAGCATCGCGTCGTCGACGGCGGCCTTCGCGGCTTCGTCCCACGTGAACTCCCGATCGCGGTCGCGGATCTTCTTGCCGACCTCTTGCTTGATCGTTGCGGAACCATCGCCCGTGAAGCCCATCGTGCGGCCGGGGATGTTTTCGCCGAGCAGGTGCACGGCGACGCGGACCACGAGGCGCTGCGTGTTCGGCTTGGACTCGACCGGCACGAGCTCGATCGACGCCTCCGTGATCTCGACGGTCACGAGGTATGCACCTGCGACACGTTTCGCTTTCAGGTGCTTTCGGTACGCGTCTGCCTTCGTGTCGGGGTCGGGTGCGCCGTCGAGTACGGCGACCAGTTGCTTGTGGGTCTCGAAGGTCTTTTTGACCTGCGCCTCCACGCGCGGTGTGGCCTCCTTGGCGACGTCGGCCTTGACCTCGGGCTTGGCGGAGACGGCGGCGAGCTTGAAGTGATACTTCTTGGGCGCTGCGGTCGCGGTCGAGGCGACGATCCCGAGGAGCCCGACGAGGATGACAGCGGCGAAGGGGCGTGGTGGGCGCATGGGAACGGGTCCTTGATACCGCGGTTTTTCCTTGAGACGGCGCGTGCTAGCGTTGATTCATGGTGAGGCCTCGCTGGCATGACGCCCTGATCGTCGTCGCGATCGTCGGTGTCCTGATGGTTGGCGTCTGGGCCCTCTGGTGGGGCGATGTACGGGGGGCGTTGGGGTGGGACGAGGGCAGCGGGTCTGCCAAGGATCCGGTACCCCCTTCGAGCGGACAGACGTAAGCAACTTGACCGTGATTGCCGAGGCTTAGTACCGTCCCAGGTGAGGGACACACCCGCTAACCCGGGTGCACGGCGGCACCTCACCATCGGGAGTCAATGTTCACCATACTCATCCAGGAAAAAGGCGGCGAGCAGCGCCGCATGGTGTTCAACAAGCCCGAGGTCACGATCGGCCGCGTGCAGGGCAACGACATCGTGCTGCCAAAAGGCAACGTGTCGAAGCGTCACGCGCGCATCGTGCTCAA
Source organism: Kofleriaceae bacterium (assembly GCA_046160585.1). Classification (GTDB taxonomy): domain Bacteria; phylum Myxococcota_A; class Polyangia; order Haliangiales; family Haliangiaceae; genus JABFXX01. The sequence continues at coordinate 27,737 of JBJXGN010000307.1, read as the reverse complement.
GGACGGCAAGTTCATCATCGTCGACCTGAAGAGCACGAACGGCACGTACGTCAACGGCCGCAAGATCACGAGCCCGCTCGTCGTCAAAGACTCCGACAAGATCTACATCGGTGACTTCATCGTCGGTGTCGACGAAGCGGCCTCCGGTGTCGAAGGGGATGGCCCGTCCGAGTCCACGACCTCCCCGCCGGGTGGAAACCTGGCGCCATCACCACCGGTCGATATTCGGCCGCCGCGTCCGACCGAAGCGCAGCCGATGGCGGCGATGCCGATTCCCATGAGCAACATGGGCAACGCGGAGCCGATGTTCCCAGCACCGTCACAGCCATCGGGTCTCGGACCGCCGTCGGCGCCGCCGCGATCCGTGCCGCCGCGTCCCGCCCCCGGACCCATGCGCGAGCCGATGGCCGCGCGCGATCCCGGACCGCTTCCATCGTCGCCCGATCCCGTCGTCGGTGGACCGCCGGCGCGGATGCCGCCGATTTCGTCGCCGCCGCCACGCACCGCGCGTCCGGGTGGAACGATGCCGCCGCCGCTCGGCAGCTCCAACGCCCCGGCGTTCCCCTCCCCACCCGCGCCGGCTGCCTTTACACCGCAGCCACCACCGATGGACGCGCCCGCACCCTACACGCCGCCCGCGCCTGCGCCATCGTTCCCCGCGCCGGCGCCGTCGTTCGCGTCGCCCGCACCCGCGCCGTCGTTCCCGGCCCCCGCCCCGAGCGCGCCGCCACCTGCTCCGATGCCCACACGGAGCATTGGCTCCGATGGTGGTCAGCCGGCCCCGGTGTTGCCGATCCGCGATCCGGGTGGCAACGGCGCGGCGCCGAGGCGCGCCCTCATCGGTCAGGGCGCGAAGCAGCGCGTAGGTCGCGCGGTGTCCATCCCGAGCCGCCGCGGCGTCGTCATCGAGCCGCTCGATCCCAAGATCGTTCGCATGCTCGATCTGCAGTCGAACATCCTGGAGCGCCTGCGTGCGAAGTTGGATCTCGACAAGATTCCGATGGAGCGCCTCCACGAGGAGGATCTGTGGCAGCGCGCGGAGCGCGCGACGATCGATCTGGTCGAGACGCTCGACACGTCGGGCGAGCTCCCCAAGTACATCGACCAGGACACGCTGATCAAAGAGACGCTGTCGGAGGCGCTCGCGCTCGGACCTCTCGAGGACCTGCTCGCCGACGAGAAGATCGACGAGATCATCATCGATCGTCGCGATCGCGTCGTCGTCGGCAAGGACGGCCAGCTGCGCAGCTCGGGCAAGGCGTTCTCGTCGGACGAGGTGTTCGAGCGCGTCGTGAAGCGCCTCGTTGCCGAGGCCGGCGCGAAGATCGACGACGCCACGCCGATCGTCGACCTGCGAATGCGCGACGGCACGCGGCTCACCGCCGCCGTCGCTCCGGTCGCCGCGCGCGGCGCGTGCCTCGTCCTGAAGAAGCCCGCGTCGCCGATGCCCTTGCTGTCGGATCTCGGTTCGCAGGGTGCAATGTCGCCGGGCATGGCCGACTTCCTCGCGACGTGTGTGACCGCGCGCCGCAACATTCTCGTCTGTGGTGGGCCCGGCTCGGGGAAGACCACCGTGGTCGCCGCACTCGCCGCAGCGTCGCCGAAGGGCGAGCGCGTCGTGTCGATCGAGGAGATCGCCGAGCTGTCGATCGCGCGCGACGAATGGATCCAGCTCGAGACGCGCGCCGGTGTTGGCAAGATGGTCTCGGTCGATCTGAGCTCGCTCTTGGAGACGGCGCTGCGACTCGTGCCGGATCGGCTCGTCGTGGGTGAAGTGCGTGGTGATGAAGCGCTGCCGCTCGTTCACTCGCTCAACGCGTCTGTCGACGGTGCGATCGTGGCGATGACGGGCGAGGGTGCAAACCCGGCGCTGTCCCGCCTCGCGACGCTCGCACGCGCTGCAGGTGCGCACGAAGGTGCGATCCGCGAGCTCGTCGCGCAAGCGTTCGAGATCGTCGTTCACGTCGCGCGGACGTCCGATGGATCGGTCAAGGTCCTCTCGATCGAGGAAGTCCTCGGCTACAACGAGATGGAGTACGACACGCGTGTGCTGTTCGAGCAGCGTGGCGCGGCGTTTTCGCCAACGGGGCACGTGCCGAAGTTCTATTCGGAGCTCGAGGCGCGAGGCATCCCGGCCGACCAAGCGGTCTTTCGATAGTCGGCCGGTAGTCGGCCCTTACGGAAATTTGACCGTGATCTTCGACGAGCGTACGGGTTAGGTATGCGCCGGGGATTCACGCTGCTCGCACTGATTGTCGTGCTTATCGAAGTCGCGAACGCGGACATGCGACCTCGCCTCGAGTCGTTCACGACGAGTGCGCCGGCGTGGGCGAAGGACTGCTCGGCGGATCTCGTGGCGCCCCCGTGTCACAAATCCGAGCGGTCCGGCTGCCGAGCCGGAGCGCTCGGCGACTACGCGTTCAGCGTCGCGATCGCGTGTCGCAGCTCCGAGGAACTGATCTTCGAGCGTCGCGCGAAGCAGCCGGGCCCGAAGTCAGGAACGGTGACGAGCTTCGACGGCGCGACACGCGTCGTCGTGTGGAAGACCGGGAAATACGCGACCGACGTGTACGCGTGTACATCGACCGCCGAAGTCGATGCCGCCGCGCGATGCAGGGCGCTCGTCGACGCGGTGAAACAATCGACGATCGTGCGCCGCGGTGCCGACGCGTTCACGCGCCCCAAGAGCTAGCTCAGTTGCCCTCGACGCGCTTCGCGAGGTCGAGCACCTCGAGATCGCGCGGCCATACGGCGCGCAGCAGTTCGAGGAGGCCCTTCGCCGAGGCGAGGTCGCCGTCCGCGAGCGACGTGCGCGCGCCCTCGAGCTGGGCCTTCTTCAGCAACGGCGCGAGCAGCGACGTTCGCGTCGCGGCCTGCGCGCGCAGGACCTCGTCCCCTGATCGATTCGCGAGCCGCGCGAGCTGCGCGAAGAAGTAGCCGGCCTGCGGGTGCTGGACTCCTTCGGCGGTCTCCGCGGCCATGCGGATCTCGTCGACCGCGTTGCCGATATCGCCGAGCTGCTCGGAGATGCGGCCGAGATCGAGCCACGCCCACGTGAAGGCGGGATCGTCGGCGACGACCTGTTCGAGCATGTCGCGCGCGTTTTCGGTCGCGCCCTGATCGACGAGCGCGAGCCCGAGGCGCCACCGAATGCCAGGCGAGGCGACGTCGCGCCGGAGGTGCGCGCGCAGCTGCTTCTCGCGGATCGCCGGCAGGATCTCGCCCTCGTCGTCGAAAACGTCGTCGGCGAACTCGCCATCCGCGTCGTAGACGAGCGCGTACGCGTCGTGGAGACCGGCGAGCCACCGATCGACGCGCGTGCCATCGCACACGTCGTCGTCGAGAGACTCGTCGGTGCGCCAGATGCGGCCGCGGTGGTCCATCGCGATCGCGTCTCCCTCGACGGTCGCGAACTGCCACTTGCCCGGCGTGGGCATCGTGACCTCCGCGGCGGGCACGATCTCGACGGTGTCGAGGTACATGCGCAGTCCGTTGCAACGCGAGTACAGCTCGATCAGCGGCTCGGGGAGCCCGCGCGGGAGATCGGCGGGCGGCTCGACATCGTGCAGACCGGGCACCGCCTTGTCGAGAAGCCCGAGGACGCGATCGAGCCCGCCCTCGTCGCGCGAGGACCCCGATCGCCCGGCGCCACGCTTCTTCGCCATGGCGCGATCTTACTGCGACAGCGGCATGGCACCGGTAGCGACCATCGTCTCGCCGTTGCGATCGACGCCGCGGAACACGGCGAGCACGCGCGTGCCGGCCCCAGGGGTGGCGACGTTCGCGAGTGCGATGGGCTCCGCGCCCGCCCCTTGCGTCGGCGCCGTTCCGAGCGACGTGCGAACGCCGCGGTCGTCCTCGACGAGGATTTCGATGGTACCCGCGCCGAGCTCCTTGCCCGACACGACGACCGATTGCCCGATCTGGATCGCGAGCTCGCCGCGCAGGAGGAAGTCGAGGAGGCCCGCCTCGTACGCTGCGACCTCGGGGAGCAGCGCGGTGACCTGCTCGAGCAAACACTCGTCGTCCATCCAGAACGAGAGCACGCCGTGTTCGACCTTGTAGCGCGCGAGGCACGTCCCGGCGGAGTTACGGAGCGTCGTGCCGTCGTCGCGGCTCGCGGCCATGAGGTTCAGGCGCGAGGGGAGGGCGGGTTTGGCCCGCGCGAGCGGCGGCTTGTTGTCACCGCCGATGCGGCTGTCGGCAGGCAGCGTGTTCGGCGAGAAATACGTGCGCGCGGTCAGATCGGCGAGTCCGTCGCCATCGGTGGCCGTGAAGAACTCGCGAAGCTTCTGGCGCTCGATCTTTCGCGCGGGTGCCGGAACTCCGAGCCGACCGTACGACAGCGCGGCGATGCGCTCGAAGCGAGAGCCTAGATCGTCGGGACCCGCGCCGAGCGGATCGAGGTGCGCGAGCTCGTCACCACGCACGCGCGACGGCGCGCCGAGATCGCCGAGGGCATGTAGCGTCGAGCCGGCGGCGACGAGCGCCGCCGCCATGTGACGCGAGCGTTCGCCCTGCGTCTTCGCGCTGACGGCCTTGCTGTACTGGGCGTAGAACGCTTCGACGTTGAACGGGTTCTTCGGCGAGATCACCCACTCCGGTGCGGGCACGCCGCGCGCGGGAAGGTCCGCACGACCGATCGCCTCGCGAACGCGGTCGGTCACGCCGTCGATCACGCCGCGCGACGGCTTCTCCCAGCCGCGCCGCGTGTCCGGATCGTAGAAGTGATTCGCGCCGTGTGCGGCGGGGATGTCGGCGAGCGCGGCGCCGGCCGACAGCCACGACAGCGCGGACTGGCGACCACGTGCGTCGGGCACCGAGCCATGGCTTGGAGAGAGGAGCTTGACCGCCGCGATCAGCGCAGGCGCGTCGGCGGGCGGGATCGTGAGCGGCTCGAACAGGCCGCCCGTGAAGCCGAGGTTCACGAGCCGCTTGTGCAGCTTGCTGTTCAGCGCGGCCTGTTCGGCGAGTCCGGCGTGCGTCGTCTCGGGCTCCCACGCGTGCGCGACGGTCGGAGCGAGCGCGACGAGGGCGGAGGCGAGGAGGGCGGAGCGCGTCACTTGCCACCTCCCGTTCCCGTCGACGTTCCGATCGGAGCGAGCAGGTTCTTGATGCGCCCGTACACGATGTTCGCGATCGCGGTGATGTCCTCGGGGGTCGTGCACTGATTCGTGCCGCACGTGAGAAGCACGACCACGCCGCGCGGCGCGTCGAGGAAGCCGATGCCGCGGATGTCCGCCTCGGTCGCGATGAACGACTTGTTCGCGATCGTGTCCTGCTCGACGGTGCCGGGCAGAGATCCGACGAGCTCCTCGTAGCGCTCTTGCGCTTTGCCCGGCTCGAGGCGCCACAGACGCACGGCGACGTCCCACGTCTCGGGGCGCCCGAGTGCCTTGAAGTGCTGCGAGGAATACGTCGCGGTGTCCGGATCGTCGGACAAAGGCCCCGTCTCGAATCCGCCGTCGTACTTCGTGCGGCTCTTGATGTCGGCCTCGTTGAGGAGCTGCGCGGCGACGACGTAAGGACCGTCTCCGCGACCGGGGCGCACGTCGTCGCTCGCGGCGCGCCGGCCGTCGAGCTCTGCGCTCGCGTCCGCGACCTCCCATTGCGTGAGTGCGGCGACGGCGGTGCCTCCGCCGACGAAACGAAGGTGGCGGGCGTGCGAGAGCTCGGTGCGCCAGCGCTCGAGCAGCACCTGGTTCTCGCTCTGAGCAAAGTCCATGCGCGGACCGAGATCGTTGAATCGGCGATCGCTGCGGTACGCGACGTAGCCGCGCTTGTAGACGAGCAGCGTGAACTCGGTAACGCGCGTGCCGCGGGGGATGCTGCCGAGTGCCGGGACCGCATAGCCACCGCCCGCGTCGGTGGATCCGACGAACTCCTTGGCACCCGCGGGCTCGGGAAGACCCGCGCCGCGCTCGAGCGTCCACGCCGCGTAGACGAGCGCACCCGCGACGGGAGCCTTCGTCGTCGCATCGACGACACGACCGGTGAATGGACCGGCGAGCTTGCCAGCGTCGGGCACGTCGGGGCGCGCGCGGAACGGAGCCGTACGAACCGCGGTGTCGACACACGCGGCCGACGACAGGATCGACCCGCAGACGAGGGCCGCAAAGATCACGAAGCGAGATGCGGCGTTAGGCACGGAGCCGGGCGGTCTTAGCAAGTTGGGACCTGCGTTGCAAACCAGGGCGCGGCCATTCCCGCGCCTCGCGCAACGACGTAGTCTCGGTGCGGGATCAACGTTAGGGGAACGATGCGCTGTCAGATGTGTGGCCACGAAAGCCCGGCGGGGTCGTCCTTCTGCCTGAACTGTGGCAGCTCGCTCGCGCAGGCTCCGGCACCGGCGCAGTTCAATCCGACTCCCGGCGGCAATCCCGGGTTGCCCGTCGTGTGCCCAGCATGTCGTGGTGAGAACCCGCCCGGCATGAAGTTCTGTCGTGCGTGTGGCACGGGGCTGTCCGCGGCCGGTGCGCCACCGATGGGCCAGCCTCCGGGGATCGGAGGAGGCGCGCAGAACATGGGGTACGGCGGGGCGATGGGTGCGCCGGGGAATCCTCCGATGCAGGCGACGATGATCCCCGGTGGACCTCCTCCGGGAGCGAACCCGTACGGAGCACCCAACCCGTACGGCGGGCCAAGCGCCAACCCACCCAATGCGAACCCGTATGGCGCGCCGGGAGCGTACGGCGCCCCGATGAGCCCGCCGATGGGTCCGCCGCCGATGAGTCCGCCCAGCGCGCCGGGAGGGTACGGCGCAGCGGCGCCGTTCGGGGCTGCGATGACCCCGCCAGCGGCGTCGAATTCGCCGATGTACGTACCGACGCTGGCCCAGGACGGTCCTCCGGGCTCCGGCGCAGGTCTTCCGCCGACGAAGGCCTCGCCAGACATGATCAAGTGCCCGCGCTGCGGGACGTCGACGCCGGTCGGCTTCGCGTATTGCCAGCAATGTGGGCTCCACATGTCGGCGCTGCAGCCGACAGATCCGGGCGCGAACGCGCGTGTGCGTCCACCGACCGGCGGATCGAGCGGACCGCTGGGAGGATCGGGCGGATCGACCGGCGCCGGTGCGCCTGCGTTCGGGCAGGCGAACGTCGACGGACACGCGATGACGCTCGCCACCGATGGTGGCCGTCCGTCGCCGCTCGCGTCGAGCTCGCCGGTGATCCGGCCGGCGTCGAGCCCTGCGCCGTCACCATCACCGAGTGCGGGACCCGCGTGGGGCGCGGCGGTGCTCGTCAATCGCGACGGCTCCGATGGCCAGCGCTTCCCACTCGCCGGTGAGTACTGCGTGGTCGGCCGTGCGGGCGCGGACATCGCGTTCGACGACGATCGGTTCCTCGCGCGCCAGCACGCGCGGTTCGAGCGCGCCGGCGATGGCACGGTAAAGATCGAGGCGCTCGACAAGCTGAACGGCGTCTTCCGCAAAGCGGATCTGCCGGTCGAGCTCGCCGACGGGATCGTGGTCCTCGTCGGGCGCGAGGTACTTCGCTACGAGAAGGTCGACGCGGAGGAGGTCAAGGTCCACCCGCTCGTGCGTCACGGCGTCGCGTTGTTCGGATCGCCGCCGCGCGAGCCGTGGGGACGCTTCGTGCAGATCATTCCATCGGGTGGGTACCGCGACGTGCGGCACCTCGCCGGCGAGGAAGTGGTGCTCGGTCGGGAGGAAGGTGACATCGTGTTCCGCGACGACGCGTTCATGTCGCGCCGTCACGCCGCAGTCACGTGGGACGGTCTCAAGGCGCAGATCACCGACCTCGGTAGTTCGAACGGCACGTTCGTGCGCATCACGCAGCCGACGCTGGTGAAAACCGGCGATCACGTTCGCATGGGCGATCAGCTCCTGAGGATCGAGTTCGGCAAGTAGCAGTGTCCGACCAGCCCGCACTCGAAGTAACGGTCGCGGCTGCCACAGATGTCGGCACCGTTCGCGAGCACAACGAGGATCATTTCCTCGTCGGAAGCCTCGACCAGGACGACACGCTCGAGCTCGCGCAGCTCGAGCCACCCGTATGGAGCGCGACCGTCGATCGCGGCCCGGTGATGATCGTGTGCGATGGCATGGGCGGCGTCGAGGGTGGAGAGGTGGCGAGCGAGCTCGCGTCGCGCGCGATGTGGCGCGAGATGCGCGCGACGCCGCCGACGCGCGACGTCGAAGTGTTCGCGCGGTTGATGCGGCGCGCGGTCCGCGTCGCGAACCACGACGTGCACGCGATGGCGAAGCGCGAACCCGGGCTGCGCGGCATGGGCACGACGCTGTCGGCGGCGGGGATCGTAGCCGATCGGTTGATCATCGCTACCGTCGGAGATTCTCGCGCATACGTGCTGCGCTCCGGCATGCTCGTGCAGGTCACGCGCGATCAGTCGCTCGCGTCGGCGCTGATCAACGCGGGCCACAGCGAGCTCGAGGCGATGAGCGCGGGCGGCGCGATCCTGCAGGCGCTCGGCGTTGGCGACGATGTCGAGCCATCGATGTCGGTGATCTCGCTGCGCCGCGGCGATCGGATCCTCCTGTGCAGCGACGGGTTGCACGGGCTTGTTGGTGATCCGGCGCTCGCGCTGCTGTTGTCGGAGCCGCACACGACGGATCAGGCAGTGCGCTTGCTGGTCGCCGCGGCGCGGGCCGCCGGCGGCAGCGACAACATCACGGCGATCGTGTGCGAGGTCCGCGGCGAGCGGATCTCGCCGCCCGTCGACGATGACGACCTGCCGACGTTCCGCGAGTTCGATCCTCAGAAGGAAGGCGACCCCGCACTGACCGAGACCTCGTACGTCGCACGCCGTCTCGCGCAGCGGGTCGGCATCCCGCAAAGCTCGATCCCGCCGACCATCCCGGTGACCGGGCAGCACGCCGTGCTCCGCTCGCGGATCGGCATCCGCCTCCCCGCAACGGCGCTGCCGGTGGAGCTCGACGGCCCTGCGCGCCAGCGCCTTCGCGATCGACCGATACCGTGGTGGGCATACGTCGGGGTCGGGATCGTCGTGTGCGCGATCGCGTGGTGGCTCGGCGGGCAGTGATACCATCCGCGCGTGCCGGTCGCGCACGAACAAGAAGCCTCGCCTGCGCAGGCGTCGCGCGTCGTGATCGACCACCTCGCGGGGAGTCGGCGCGGCCAGCGCCAGGAGTTTCCTGCCACGACGCGCATTCGGTTCGGCCGCCACCCCGAGTGCGAGGTGTCGTTCGATCCGCATCGCGACATCGACGCGAGCTCGCGGCATGCGGAACTGAGGGCGGTCGCAGTGGGGTGGACCCTGGTCGACCTCGGGAGCTCGAACGGTACCTACGTGGAAGGCCACCGGATCACCGAGACCGCGGTCGGGGCCGGAACCCCGGTCAGCGTGGAGTTCGGGCCTGGAGGCCCCCGCATCCGGCTGTTCGTCGGCGACGATGCTGCGATCGAAGCCTTGCCGCCTGCGCCCGTGGAGGCGCGCCGCCCACCCTGGGTGGTTCCCACGATCATGGGAGCAATTGGCCTCGCGGTCGTCGCGATCGTCCTTGTTCAGTGCTGAGGGCTACCCCTAAATTCCGGTAAAGCCGCGTGCGGTAGCATTGGACTTCTGCGAAAATTCGTACCGGGATGAACTGCCCGTCGTGTAACTCGTCGCTCGAGCCAAACGCTCGATTCTGCGGCGTATGCGGGTATCGCCTGCAGGCGAGGTCTGCAGGTGCGGGCAACACCGGAGCGCCACCCAACGCGTCGAGCAGTGCGGGGTCGCGTCCGAACGCGGGCGGCGTTGCCCCGGTCGCGGATCGCGGATCGCAGCCGGTCGTCGATCGCGGATCGGGACCGGCAATCGCCAAGGCGCCACAGGCGCAGCCACAACCGCAGAAGCCAAAGCCGTCGGTCAAACCGCCGGCCGCCGCTCCGCGGGTGAAGCAGAACGGCGACATCTACATCAACACGACGCTGAACAATCGGTTCAAGATCGAGTCGAAGATCGGCGAGGGCGGCTTCGGTGCCGTGTATCGCGGCGTACAGCTCGCGACGGGACGCAAGGTCGCGCTCAAGCTCCTCCACCCGGAGATGACGAAGGACGACAACCTCGTCGCGCGCTTTCGCCGCGAGGGCATGGTGCTCTGCAATCTGCGCGACGCGCACACGATCACCACGTACGACTTCGATCAGACGCCCGACGGCACGCTCTACATCGCGATGGAGCTGCTCGAAGGAAAGAGCCTCCACCAGATCTTCCATGAAGAAGCGCCGCTCGAGTGGAAGCGCGTGTTCAAGATCCTCACGGAGATGTGCAGCTCGCTAGCCGAGGCGCATGCGCAAGGCATCGTCCATCGCGATCTCAAGCCGGAGAACATCTACCTCGAGTTGCGACCCGGTAACCCCGAGTTCGTGAAGATCCTCGATTTCGGCATCGCGAAGGTGATGCGCGGTGATTCGATCGATCCGCAGTCGCCGCAGCTCACCGCGACGGGCCAGACGCTCGGCACGCTCGAGTACATGTCGCCCGAGCAGCTGATGGGCAAGCAGCTCGACGGGCGCAGCGATGTCTACGCACTCGGCGTCGTCGCGTACGAGATGATCACCGGGAAGCTGCCGTTCCCCGACGCGAAGGGACCTGCGGGCCTCATCACCGCACAGCTCAAGACGACGCCGCCGCCGCCATCGCACACGAACCCGAAGGCGAACCTGCCCCAGGCCGTGGACCGCGTGATCCTGAAGTGCCTCGAGAAGAATAAGGACAACCGTCACGCCGACGTGACCGCGCTGTCGTTCGCACTTCAGGAGGTCGTGACCAACACGAGCGCCGAGATGCAGGCACTGTCGGCGTCGACATCGCAAGCGTCTCGCATGGGACCCGAGATGCTCGAGACCCGCCGCGGCGACGTGCCGAGCATGGTGCCGCCGCCCGCGATTCCACAAGGGCAGATGTCCGCGCCGCACATGCCGATGCAACACGGCATCGCGTCGCCCCCGCCCGGACAGATGATGATGCAGCCGCCGCAAGCGTCGCCGTTCGCCGTGCAGAGCTCGCCGCAGTTGCAGCCGCTCGGCGCGAGCATGTCTGGCGGCATGCAGCCCTACGGCCAGCAGCCGCAGTACCCGGTCGTGCAAAACCCGCAGGCGATGATGAACAGCGGCGTGCCCATGTACCCGCAGGCGTCGCACGCGCAGCTGCAGCAGCATGGCGCGAACAAGGGCTCGGTGAAGTGGATCTGGTGGGTAGTCGGGTTGCTCGCGCTCGGCGCGGCGGCGGGCGCGGTGCTCGCACTCGTGATGCGCAACTGACCGCGTAGCTGGGACCACGCAGCTAACGTCAGCGCGCGAGGACGGAGCGCGCTCGCTCCTCGGCTTTCGGATCGTCCGGGCCCGCCTCGAGCCACGCCTGAAACACGGCACGTGCCCGCGCGGTGTCGCCCCGCGCCTGCGCGATCGTCGCCTCGAGCTCGAGGGTCTCGGGCAAGTTCGGGACACGCGCGCGTGCACGTGCACACGCCTCGTCGGCGCGCGCGAGATCGTCGGCGGCGAGCAGCGCACGCGCGGCGCGTAGATCGGCGCGAGCGGTGCGCAGGTTCGCGACTCGATCGAGCTCGACGTCGACCTCGGCGGGGATGTCGGCCGCGGGTGTCGGTCGGTCGCCTTCGCGGCGAAGCTCGTGACGCAGATCGAACGCGCGCATGCGATTCGACGCGCTCGGATCCGCGACCCACAGCTCGAGCGATGCGGGATCGAGGATCACGGTGTGCACCGCGCGGCCATCATCGATCACGCCGCGATGTCCGGGCGGACGCGGACTCTCGTCGAGCGACTTGCGATCGCGCATCACGGCGGCCATCGCGGCGACGTCGGCGAGCGGAGCGCGAACGAGCTTGGCGGCGCGTTCGATACGGCCTTTCGTCGACAGGATGCGCGTCGCGCGATCGTTCTCGGGATCGCCTGAGAGTGCGTGTGTCGTGAGGACGTCGCCGATCGCGGGCGACTTCGGGTTTCGCTCGGTGATCGCTTTGTTCGGGGTGCGCTCGATCTGGACCCAGCGGCCACTCGTTCCATCGACGAGCACGATGACCGCGGTGCCGAGCGTCGGTGTTCCCTCGACGAGCTTGACCGCCTCGTCGAGCGTGGTGGCTTGCTCGAGGATCGTCCGCGCCAGCATCGCGACCGGGCGCGCCGTGCGCGTGGGCCGGACATCGGCGGTGCGGGAGGGATCGACCATGACGGCGATCCCGTGTGCGTTGACGCCCGTCACCACGCCGATCGCACCGGGCCATCCGACGCCCGCCCACGCGGTCCGGCCATCCAGGCGAGCGATGGTCACGACGGGGTAGGCGGCCTCGCCGCCGTCGTCGAGGCCGGCGAGCGAGAACGTGCGGCCGATCCAGACGCGCGCCGGTGCCTGCGACTGCTGCGCGATCACGGTCAAGCTCTGGGCGAGCGACTTTTGCTCCGCCTCATCGGTCCGTGACGACGGGACCCCGACGTCGAGGACCGCCTGATCACGGACGAGATCTTCGAACGCGACGTGCACTCCGCTCGCCGCGGCGCCGCGCGTCATTCCGGCGAGCATGCGGCGATCGCTGTCGACGAGACCATCGTCGATGAACCGCCAGCGCCACGCGAGTCGCATGTTGTGGGTCCAGCCGCCGAACCAACCCTCGTCGGTGACGGTGCCTTCGATGGAGGGTGCGTGCGCACGTATCATCGACGGGAGCGACGGGGCCAACAGGCGACCGTGTGCGGCGCCAACGCTGTGGGCATCGCCACTGACGCGAAGGAGGGGCACGCCCCCAACCCACGTGAGGGACGCGCTGCCGTACGTGAGGGCGGGTGGTGCGCCCGGCGCCGTCTGGACCGCGGTGATCGCTCCCTTCACCGTGCCACCCGGGACGTCGTACGCGACCGTGCGCTTGTAGATGAAGTAGGCGACGACCACCGCGACACCGAGCATCGCGACGGCGATCACGCCCGCACGCCACGTGGGGCGAGGCATGCCGGAGCGACGGCCGCCGATCACGAGATCCGGCATCGGCGCTTTAGTACCCCGATCTAGGAGGCAGCGCGTCGTCGATATGGCGGGGATTTTGGCGTTGATCGATCACAGGGTGGTTGCTAGCCTCCCGAGACAGGCTGGTCGATGTACGGATTTCTTCCATCGATCGAAACGCACGTACCGGCCTCGGTCATCCTGGGTGCACCGATCTCGTCGCAAGGGTTGTTGATCGCGGTGATCGGGTTGCTCGCACTCGTGATCCTCGGGCTCGCGGCGCTCGCGCTGCTTTTGCGCCGCAAGACGCGGATGCAGGCGCAACCACCCACCGAAGCACCGCGGGTACAGCCGGCGATGCCGGCGATGACCGCGACTCCACGGCCCTCACGGCCGGTCGCACGGCCTGTCGTTCGCGGTGGCGGTGGTGGTGGTCTCGCCGTCGCCACCTCGAGCGCGATGGTCTGCCCGACGTGCCGCACGGAGTATCACGGGATGACGTATTGCACCCGCGACGCGCGCCGGCTCGTGCCGCCCGAGGAGATGCTCGTCGGTCCAGGGCTTGGCCCGGCGCGCGCCATGTCTCGCAGCGCCGGCCTCGTGTGCATGGCCTGCCGTCGCGCGTACGAGCCGGGGCTCCGAGCGTGCCCGCACGATGGCAACGAGCTCGTCCCGTTCCCCGTCTACAACGCGACGCGCCCGCGCTCGCGCGCGAAGACCACCGAGCCGACCGGCGTGATCGCGCGGATCTGTCCGGTGTGCTCGACGAAGTACGATCTCAACGCTCGCTTCTGCGGTCACGATGCGGGCGAGCTCGTGGTCATCAACTGATCGAGTCTCGCTAGTCGATCTCGACAAACACACGGGAGCTCGTACCCGACGCTCGGTCGATCGAGACCTCCGTGTAGAGGCCGATCCAGTCGCCGACGAGGACGTCCGTGTTCGGCGTGCTCGGGTGCGGCTCGAGTGCGATCGACGTGCGGAACGCGCGGATGCTCGCCACGTGCTGCGCGCGGAACTTCTCGACGAGCTGGTCGTACGTGCGCCCGAGCTCGGTGTTCTCGAAATGCTGCGTCGACAGATACGCGAGCAACGCGTCGGCGGCGACGTGGCGCGCGGCGCTCGTGTTGCCGGGCAGCGGAGCGTGCGGCTCGACGAGATCGATCGGGCGCGCGTACGCGGAGAGGATGCCCGCGTCGACGGCCTTGGTCAGCGCCTCCGTGCGCGATCCGGTGCCGAGGTACCAACGGCCGAGCTGCGGCTGGAGCTTGGCCTCGACCATCTGCTCCGCGCCGTACTGCAGCTGGTCCGCGCGATCCGCGCCGACGAGCGCGATCGCGTCCGCACGGAACGCCGCCGTCGCCGTCCGCGCGCGACCTTCGTCGAGCGCCGCGACGAACGCGACATCGTCGACGAACACGCCGACCTGACCGCGACACGCGTTCACCTCGATCGCTTCGCCGCACGCGGCGAGATCGAGCGCGCCATCGCCAAGCCCCTGCAGGCACGACTTCTTCGCGGTCGTGCATGTCGGGCGCGGCCACAGCTCGTATGGATCGTCGCTCGTCAGGCCGAGCTTCTTGATCGTGAGGCCGACGCGCACGGTCTTGGTCACGACCGTTCCCGTTCCGAGCATCGCGGTGATCTCGACGGGCGCATCTTTAAAGATGACCTCCTTCTCGAGGTCGACATGGAACTCGGTGTTCGTCGGGCGCGTGACGTCGGTCAGCGCCTGCGTGCCGGCGACGACCGTGATCGACGCGTTCGCGCTCGTCGTCTTCCCCTTCAGGCGATACACGGTCCGGCCGCCGTTCACGACGGGCGTGATCTCCGCCGTCAGGTAGATCTTCGACGAGCCGGTGAACGAACGAAGACGCGGGCGCACCAATGCGCGAAGCGTGAGCGCGTCGGGGCGTCCGTTCGAGCGCACGAAGTCGAGGCGCACGAACTGGTTCACGCCGTCGATCAGACCCGCGATGTAGTCCGCGGGCCACGTGACCTCCCACGTGCGAGCCGTCTTCTTGGCGAAGTCCCCGTACGGGTCATCGATGACAAAGCCCATACCGCCGGTCACGTTGCGGCTCGCCCGGCCGACGAGCGCGAGCTCGGGACCGTTCGCGCCCTGGCGGCGAACGAGATCTTTGCCGACCCACACGCTGGTCTCGCCGGTGCGGAGCTTGAGCTCGGTGCCTTCGGCGTCGGCCTTGCTGTCGGTGACCTCGAGCTCGTCGGTCTCGAAGTCTCCCGTCGTCGCGCAGGCGGTGAAAGCGAGAAGAAGCGAGGCTAGAAGGCGCATTGGATGTGCACGCGAGCTGCAAAGCACGTGCTCTCTCGGGATCGTGTTTCGCGATGGAGATCGCGGCGATTCACGCCGTGAATTCGCGTGCTTCGAGCTCGTGACACGGCTACTCGATCAGCCACTGATGCGCACGGCACTCGTTCGCTAGGCAACCGGAGTTGCACGAATGCAACTCGTGTGGCGCAGCGCGACGCTGGCGTCAGCGGCAGGTCTCGCGCGGCGACGCGACCGACGCAAACCTACAGTCGTTCGACGCGCACTCCGCATCGCGTGTGCACGCATCGCCGGTGCGCAGCGGAGCCAAACAGCGTTTGTCGTTACGTGCGCAGATGCCGGAGACGCAGTCGCGATCGCGTGAGCACGACGCACCGTTCTCGATGCTGCCTTTGCTGCCCGGCCCGCGCGTGCCGCCGATCGAGATCCAGCCTTGCCACCATGCGACCCCGACGAGGATCGCCGCCAGCACGACGAGGCTGCCGAGTAGAATCGCGATCCCCGCGACCTCCGAGAAGATTCGTTGGAGCAGTCCGCGCTTGGGAGTGTCGACCATGCACGATCGACCGGATTCGTCAGGTTTGTGACGCGCGCTCGCGGGCGTAGAGGTCCGGCAGGAACCACTCGAAGTTGCCGACCTCCTCGACGTTGTGCGTGAGCCACGCGCGTGCCTGGTCGTCGGGGAACTGCATCCGGCGGATCAGCGGGTTGAGCAAGCGGCCGATCGGATTCGTCATTCCTGCGATCAGCCAGTTCGTGTACTTCGTGCCGCCCTCGACGGCTTCGAAGATGTATTCGGCGTGCGCGACCTTGATCCCGAGCTTGTGCGGGCTGTGCACGAAGCCGGTCTCGTCGAGCTTCTCGATCCGCGTGTGGACGTTCACGACCCACTTCGGGTTCTGCGCGAACACCTCGTGCAGGTGGATCACCGCGCCGGGACCGATCGTTTTGTCGGGGCGCCGCTTCGCGTAACGAATCGCAACGTGATCGATCGGGTGCCACATGCGATAGCGCGACGCGGTGACGCCGCCGAACGTCATGTCACCCTCGAGGTGCTGGAACCACCACACGATCATCGCGGGCGTCACGCCCTTGATCACCTCGTGCTCGATCCATAGCTTGATGCGCCCGTCGGGGAGGACGGTGACCTCGGTCTTCGCGGATGCCAGCGGCTTGCGCGTCCACGGCACCTCGAGCGGAACCTGCGCCATTAGATCGCTTCGCAGAACTCGATTCGACGGGGGACCTTGTACGGTGCGAGGTTGCGCGCGCAGTGATCGATGATCTCCTCGGCGCCGCACTTCTGCTTCGTGACGACGCGCGCGACGACCATCGCACCGGCCATCGGATCCGTGACGACCGTGGCCTGCGCCGCCTTGATCTTCGGGAACGACTCGAGGCACCCCTCGACCTCGCCGAGCGCGACGCGCTTTCCGTCGACCTTGACCACGTC
Source organism: Kofleriaceae bacterium (assembly GCA_046160585.1). GTDB lineage: Bacteria > Myxococcota_A > Polyangia > Haliangiales > Haliangiaceae > JABFXX01. The sequence goes on along the minus strand of JBJXGN010000307.1, from coordinate 11,052 downwards.
GTCCTCGCGGCCCGTGATCTGGATGCGCGCGTTCTTGTCGACCTTGCCGAGATCGCCGGTTCGCAGCCAGCCACCCTTGTCGATGGCGCCGATCTGCACCATGCCGCTCGCGCGGGACGTGGGCTCCTTCTCGTCGTCGAAGGGCCCGATCGACTTGGGCGAGAGCGTCTTGCTCTTCACCCAGATGAGACCCTCTTTGGCAGCGGCGGGCTTTCCGTCCGCTTGCGTGATCTTCACCTCGACGCCCTCGATCGACTTGCCGACGGTGGTCGGATACTTGCCGCTCTCTTCGAGCGCGATCGTCGCGGCCTCCGTCGAGTGGTAGCAGGACTGGATCGAGATGCCGTACTTGTCCTTGAACTCGTCGGCGACGCCTTGCTCGAGGCGCGAGCCCGCGGCGAGGAAGCGCGGCGTCTTCACCTCGAGCTTCTTCGCGGTCGGCAGCTTCGACAGCTCGGCGTACATCGACGGCGTTCCGGGGAGCACGTCGATGTCGTGCTCGCGCAGCAGCTTGCCAATGCGGCGCGCGCTGATCTCTTCTTCGAGGAACATCGTCGAGCCAAGCTTGAGCGTCGGCAAGAAGCCGAGGTCCCAGCCGTACGCGTGGAACAGCGGGACGGCGACGAGGACCCTGGTCTTGTCCGTCATGGCGAGCGCCGCGATCGCGTGATCGACGGCGGCAGTGGTGTTCTTGTCGGTGCGCAGGACGCCCTTCGGATCGCCGAGTGAATCGGCGGTGAACAACACGGCGATCGGATCGACGCCGTGGTTCGGCGGGCTGCGCTTGTAGACGGAGCAGGTGAGGAGCGTGCCCTGCAAGCGGCGGCGTACTTCGGCGGCGTCGGTCGCGGGGACCGTGTTCGGCAACGCGTCGCGCGGAGGTGGCGCCGTCGGGCGCGCGACGCGCGATCGGGGCAACGTGCTCGGCGGAACCGGCGCGCTAGTGCCGTTGGCCGAGATGCTGCCTTCACTACCGCGCGGCCTCGTCACGAGCGCGCGGAGCGGCGCCGCAGCGAGGATCAGCTCGAGCTCGCGACCGCCGGTCGTCGGATCGATGGGCACGATCGCGGCGTCGAGCCTGGACAGTGCGAGGGCGAGGATCACGAAGTCGGGCACGTTGCCGAGCATCAGCCCGACCCACGCTCCCTCCTTGATGCCCATGCTCTTGAACTCCTGCGCCCGGCGATCCACACGATGGAGGAGGCCGCGCCACGACAGGTAGTTGTCGCGGTACACGACCGCCTTGTTGTTGCCCTGGGCCTTCGCGGCCTTCTTCAGCCAGTCGTAGAGCAGGGTCATTGCAGTGGACTCATTACCTCGGGTTACGACAGATCGTGAGCGGCCGAACTGTACCAGTCCGATCCGTTTGCCTCAACGCGTGGAACCGACTTGATTTAGCGCGCAATGCGGGGGAAGACACGGCCCGTGAGTGCGGTCCTGCAGCCCAACCCCGATCCCGAGCCCCCGGAGCGCGCGCGCACGGGCTCCGACGACGATGGTTGGGCCCTGCTCGAAGCGCTCCGCCGGAGGCTAGACGATCAGGCAGCCCAGGGCCGCAAGACGCAGGTCCAGGTCGGGCAGCTCGCCGACTCGATCGCGGCGCTGGTCTCCGAGCAACGGCACCGCTCGAAGTGGCTCAACCTGAACTCGTTTGTCGCCTACGTGATCTTCACCGTGGTGGTCGGTGCGGGCTTCTATGTGTTGTATCGATCGCGCTCGAGCGAGCTCCTCGAGGCTCGCAACGCCGCTCGCCACGAGCGCGACCTCGCGACGAAGCGCGCCGACGATGCCACGGCCAAGGTCGCCGCGCGGGAGGCGGCCGACACCACTGCGTGGGAGGCGTACCAGCTCCTCGAGGCAGGCAAGCGCACCGACGCCGCTGCGAAGCTCGCCACCGTCGGTCCGCAGGCCCTGTCCCGCACCGAACGTGCCGTCCTCGCCGCACGTGCACACGAGACCGCGATCATGGAGGTGGACGCCGCCCTCAAGACCGCCGCGGTGTCGTTCAAGGCCGGCCGTCACGGCGACGTGATCGCGCCCCTCGAGGCAGCGCTCGTCGGTGAGCCGACCGGTGCGCGCCGCGGCACGATCCACTATTTCCTCGGCGTCGCGTACGCGAAGACCAACGACCTCGCACGTGCGATGGGCCATCTGCAGCTCGCGGTGACCACGGACACCGAACACCTGGACGCGCGCTTCCAGCTCGCCTCCGCGCTCGATCGCGGCGGTCACTTCGCGAAGGCGCGTGCCGAATACGATCAGTTCGCGACGGCGTATCCCCAGTCGGGGCTCGCGGTGTTTGCGATGCGACGCTCCGCCACGCTCGCGCGCACGCAGGCGGCCGCACCCAACGCGGTCGAGCCGACGACGGCGCCGACGAGCCCGTCGACGAAAGGTGCGCCGACTCCGACGCCACCGACGACAACGGCACCGAGTCCAACGGGAGCTCCGGCGAAGACAGGGCCAGGGACGACGCCGACGGGTGCTGCGACTACGCCGACGATGCCGCCCGGTGCAGCGATGCCCGCGCCGACAACGGGCGCGCCAACGATGCCCACAACACCCGCGGGCGCAGCGCCGACAACACCCGCGGGCGCAGCGCCGACAACACCCGCGCCCACGGGCGCGAAACCGCCGGGCGCGGCACCAGCGCCGAAATGGGCACCGAAAAAGCCGGCGTTACCCGCACCCGCGAAGCCCACACCGACCCCGGTGAAGCCCGCTGCGCCCGCGCCGAAGCCCGTCGACGAACCTGCGCCGAGCGAAGGTTCGGCCACCACGAACCCGATGTCGACGACGCCGTTCGATCTGCGCGAAGGCATGTCGATCGCCGAGGGACCGGCGATCGATCGCGAGCGTCCCGCGCGACGCTCACCGTCGCCGGCGATCGACGACGCGCCGCGCGAGCGTGCGCCGACCGAGCTGCCGCCTCGACCGACGGCGGGCACGCCCGCACCTTCGTTGCCGCCGGCACCGTCGGTGGATCGCGCGCCCGCACCGACGCACGAGCCACCGGTGGATCGCGCACCGGCGCCGGCGCCTCGCACGCCGCCACGCGCCGACGTCACGCCGCCGCACGAGCGCTGATCGTGAGCGCGCTCTGCTCTCCACCGACCGCGCGTTTCTCGTCGGAGATCGTGCCGATCCCGGCTGCAGTGCGCGCGCGCATGGAGGGCTGCTCGTGGAGAGGCGACGACGCGCGATGTCCTCGCTGGCACGCGCTGGCGTACGTGCAGTTCGATCACGTGTCGTTCGATGGCGTGTCGCGTGGCGAGCTGATCGTCGCGCGCGAGGTGGCGCTGCGTGCGGTCGTGCTCCTCGAGCGGCTCTGGCTGCTCGGGTTCCCGATCCGGCAGGCGCGGATCGTGGACGAGTTCGGCGCATCCGACGAGGAATCGATGGCACAGGACAACACGTCCGCGTTCAACTTCCGCGTGATCGCGGGGACGCAGGTCCTCTCGCAGCACGCGCTCGGTCGCGCGATCGATATCAACCCCGTCGAGAATCCGTGGCGGAAGCCCGATCGCATCGTGCCGGAGGCGGGCAGGGCGTTCGCAGATCGAACCGACGTGCGGCCCGGGATGATCGTCCGGCCGGGACCCATCGTCGCGGCGTTCGACGAGCTCGGCTGGGAGTGGGGCGGCGACTGGCGACACGCCTGGGACGACCACCACATCGTCTGGTCCCGCGCGTTCTGAACGCGTAACTGCGCGAATACGACCGACCTTCGGCGCGCGAGAAAGTGCGCAACCTCCACATCGGGCCGTGGATAGGCGCTCGTCATGACGCACTCGAAGGTCTCGAAGGTCCAGATCGCCATCGCTGTCGCATCGCTCGTCGCGGTCGCGACGACATCGCTCGCCACTGCCGAGGTGTCCCCATCCTCGGTCGCGCCGTACGCGGACTACATCACGTACGTGACCGCGTTCCGGTCGCGCACGACCGGCGAGGCCGCGCTCGCGGTCGCGAAGACCGATCCCGCGGGCACGCGCTGTTTCGCGCAGGCCGCCGATCGCGCCGGACGCGAGCTGTGCCAGCGCTACCTGCAGGAGAAGGCGCTCGTCGAAGCGCTGCCAGCGATCGCGAACGCGGCTCGCGCGAAGCTCGTGCTCGACGCGGATCCCGGCGAGCCGTCGCGCGACGCGATGCTGCCGCTCGGGCTGGCCTGCGCCGACGCCGCCGATCGACTCGCCGAGACGGGCATCGCTCCGCTCCGCAAGATCGGCCCGTATACGATCGGGCTCTTGAAGTCGAAGTTGTGCAACGCCCTCGTGGTCGCTTCCGGTGAGCGCGTCGCGAACGAGACGGTAGCCACCGAGCACTGAGCGGCGTGCCGGTGTACCTTCGCTGTCGATGCCTCAGGTCATCGACCTTCCCGCCCTGACTTCCGTCGCCACGGTCGCGCTCGTGCGCGTGTGCAAGGAGACCCAGGCCAAGGAGCCGTTTCGCGAGCTTCGGTCTCGGCTGCGCGGCGCGAAGCTGTGGGACCGCGATCGTCCGGCCGTGATCCTGCGCTTTCTCGGAGCAAGCGGCCCGACGATCACGCCGTCCGCGTTCATGCAGGCGGTCGCCGCTGCGGCGGACGAGAATGGCGTCGCGGAGGCGATCCTCGATCGGATCTGGCAGCTCAACCCGCTGCTCGCGAAGACGGTCGTCGATCTGGTGACGGCGCGCCCGTACCACAAGGACGAAATCGCGAAGCACCTCGTCACCGGCGCGTACAAGGGTATCGCTCCGTCGCGACCGGCGTTCGAGATCTGGCTTCAGAACGCGCTCACGCACGGGCTTCTGCGCACCGTCGGCATCGCGGTCCACGGCGGGCCACGCATCGAACGCTTCGCGTCGCTCGCGGCGGTTCTCGACGTCGAGGAGTTTCTCGCCGAGGACAAGCCCGAGCCGGAGCCCGTGATCCCCGTCCACGGCGAGTCCGAGGACGGCGCGCCGGCCGCGGAGGTCACGGCCGACTCGTCGATCCCAGTGTCCGCGTCGGCGTCGGGCTCTCCGCTGCCGGCGCCGCTTCGCCACCTCAGCGCCGAAGGTGTTCCCACGCCGCGCAGTCGCGACCGCGCGGTGCCCACCTCGCGCTTCGCGCAGGAGTTCTCCGACGACGTTCTCGGCGAGACCACGTCGCGCATCGCCGCCTGGTGGACCGAGCTCGACAAGCAGTCGCTCGCATATCAACCCAGCGACTTCGCCATCGAAGCCGAAGCATGGGTCGAGACCGCCGACGAGATCGTCTATCGCATCGCGGTCGCTGCCGCGCTCGCGTTCCGTCTCGATCGCGATCGCAAGGGCGTCATCGCGGCGTTCACCGCGCTCGACAAGGCCGGCATCCTCGCCGACCTCTACCAGGGCAACGTCCCGGAGGACCTGCCCGCACAGATCGACGCACGCGCCTTGATGCTCGCGTCGCTCGCGGCTCGTCGCTGTGCGGAGGTCCCCGAGCTCGCGTCGCAGCTCGAAGGTCGCGCCAGCGCTGCCGAGGCGTTCGCGTCGCTCGACCAGGCACTCGGTCGCGGCCTGTTCCGCACGGAGTTGTTCTGGGTGATGGCGATGCTGCAGAAGCTCGGCGTGATCCGCTACGACGACCTCGGCGACTTCACCGTCACTCCGCACCGCATCGTCCGCGACACGTTGTTCCGCCTCGGCTTCATCAGCACGCCATACGCGAGTGACGGCCCATCGCTATCGGCGGCATCAAGAGCCGCACGCAAGGCGGTCCGCGAAGGCGCAGCCGACGAGACGCTCACGATGTTCGCGCTCGCGGCCGGATGTGCGTACGACTGCGCGCATCGCAAGACGTGCGACTTCCCGTGTCGCGAGCGGTTAGAATAGTTCGCAACTCGGCTGGTGGTGTGACGAGGAGGAGCCGTATGCGAATCGGACTACTCTTGATCCTGGTCGTGGTTGCGGCCTGTAGTGAACGGAAGAACCCCAACGTGTGCTGCGCCACCGAAGCGCAGTGCGCGGACGTCGGCTTCGACGAGTTGACCCCGTGTGGCGTCGGACAAGCTTGCACCGACGACAACACGTGCGTCGCAGCCGAGTGCCAGGTGAACGCGGACTGCAGTAGCGCGGCGCCGATCTGCCGGTAGCTCGGCTTCTGCGAGAGCACGTGCGCCAACAACGACGACTGCGTCGACGTCGTAGGACGCCCTTACTGCTTCGAACAAGCGTGCGTTGGATGCACGGAGAGTACGCAGTGTCCAACGAGTACAGCGATCTGCGATTCGGAGGAACACGTGTGTCGCGGGTGCGAGCGCGACGACGAGTGCGCGAGCAACGTCTGCATCGAAGCACGAGGACAATGTGCAATGGAGGCCGACGTTTTGTATGTCTCCAATGGCGTCGACACGGGCGAATGTTTGCGTAGCGCACCCTGTCGCACGCTCGCATACGCGTACTCGCGCATCCTTTTTGGTAGCTCGCGAAACATCATCCGAATCGAGTCAGGAGTTGCGCTTGCCGCCGCGCACGCGGGCGCGTTTGAAGCGCCGTAGCATCCACTCGACTCCCGTGTGCTAGGCTTAGCCCATGCTCGCAGCGATCGTCGTCGGTGGGTTGACCGCATGGTACCTGGGCCTGAACGCCGGGATCATCGCGGCGATCGCCACCGCTGCCGCGCTGATCCTCGGGAATGTCGTGCCCGGTCTGACCCTGACTGTCTATGTAGCGGTGATCGGCTGGTGCGCAGCGCTGTACTTTCTCGGCCCCAAGATGTCCAAGGGAAAGGGCCTCAAGGACGAAAAGGCGGGGACCACCAATATCCTGGGCAATCTCGTGGGGGCTGCTGGACAAGCCACTTCCTGGATCAAGAAGCGCCTCGCGAACGAGAAGAAGAGCTGAGCGGTTTCCGAACACTCTCAGCGATTTGGAAGTGATCCCTTAGGACTGTTGGCACCAGCTGGGGCCCCACGTCCCATCAGAAGCGGCGAGCTGCCTCATGATCTCGCGATGATAGTGACGGCACGCGATGTGTAACCCGTAGGGTACATGCGCAGTCTCCACCTGCTCCTCGGACTCTCGCTTGTCGCTGGTTGCATCACTGGTGAGATCGGGCCGACCGGTGGCGGCGACGATGAGGGCGGTGGTGGCGGCGGGGATGGAAGTGGGAGTGGCAGCGGAAGCAACACGAACGAACCACGCGTGATGCTCACCACCGACAACCCTACGGTCAACACCGAGCTGGGTAGCACGTCCATGATGACCATCAACGTCGACGCTGCGAACTTCACCGGGCCGGTGAACCTCGTTGCATCCATCATCAACGCGACCACGATGGCACCCATACCCGGGTGGAGCGTCACGCTCGCCAATCCCACGGTGAATGTGACCGCCGATGGCATGACGCCCATCGTGGCGACTTTGACGATTCCGTCGGAGAACACGAGTGGTGAGCTCACGGGTCAGGTCAAGATCGACGCGACATCGACTATGGGAACGACAAGCATTACGTCGACGGTCACGGCACTGAACCAGGTAACGATCACGGTTGCCGCGAATGGTAACCAGTGCGCCTATCCGGCGAACGACACGACGGTCAAGGTGGGCACGAAGGTACGCTTCCTCAACAAGACTGCGGACGACTTCATTATTCATTCCGGCGACGCGATTCCACACCAGGACGTCAACACCCCGACATTGGTCGATGGAGCCTACGAGCACACCGTGGCAGAGGCGGGAACTGCTAACTGGTACTGCCATTCGCCGGGCCCGAACCTGCAGGGCGCCAACCCCTCGGTCATCGTCGTCCCCTAGCCCGCTAGTCCCAGGGCTCTCACCAACAGCAGGTTATGCGACCTGCTATTTTCGTTTTCGGTTGATCAACTCATCCAACCATCGGCGATAGTCCGGCATATGCCGCGCCCCGAGAGCTTCGAAGAGTTCTGGCCCTTCTACGTATCGCAGCACCAGGATCCGACGTGCCGCAAGCTGCACTTCGTCGGCACGACGATCGCGATGGGCTGTCTCGCTGCTGCCCCGTTCAACCCGTGGCTCGCTCTTGCGGCGCCCGTCGCGGGCTATGGCTTCGCGTGGGTCGGCCACTTCGTGTTCGAGAAGAACAAGCCCGCGAGCTGGCTCGGACCGAAGGAGTTCGTCTGGTCGCTGCGTGGTGACCTTCGCATGTGGAAGCACACCCTGCTGGGCACGATGAACGCCGAGGTCGAGCGTCACGGTCTCGCAGAAGTCGCTTCGTAGTCAGATACAGACGGGAAGCTCGGCACAGGCGTCGAACACAGGGCCTTCCTCGCAATAGAGGCTCTCGCACTGATTCCCCGCACCGCACGGCGTTCCGATCGCCATCAGCGGAGCGCAGAGTCCCGCAGCGGTATCGCACCACGCGTCGCGAGTGCAACCGATCGTGCACCCCTGTCCCAGTGACGGCCGATCGACGCACCGACCGCTCACGTCGCACTCCCCGAACGCCGAGCAGTCCATCGACGTCGTGCAGGACGAGCCGGCGACACCAACGGCGACACACATGCCAGCTGCGCAACGCGCACTGATCTCGGCGCAACGCATGTAAGGACACGCCTCGCCGATCAAGGGAAGGTCACGACATCGTCCCGGTTGAAGCTCGGTCGCGCCGATGCAGGCCAACTCGAAGTCGCACTCCTCGTCACGCGTGCACATCTCTCGCTCCGCCAGTCGTGCATGGCACTTCTTGTCCGTACCGCAGAAGCCGCCACAGTCTGCGTCGCGGTTGCACGTCTCGTCGACCTCTGGGGCGTCCACGGTCGGCAGACACGTACCTGAGCAACACTCGCCAATCGAGCATGCCGGCACATCACATGCTCCTGAGGCGCACTCCATGTCGAAGGAGCACGGATTACCGTCGTCGATGCGACCTACGAACGCTCGTGTGCAGGCAGGGGGAACACGTCGCGCGTCCTCGGATGTGGCATCACACGACTGCATGGCGATCGCCGCGAGGCATTGCTTTGCGACTGCGCCATCGAACGCGATCTTCTCCGCTTCCACGGCCGCCACCACGTCTCGGCTCAGCGTTGTGAGCGGAAAGCGCTCGCATGCTTCGCGCGTTGCGAACAACCCGCATCGCGTGAGGCGTGCACATTCGGCGCTGCGAAGCGCGCCGGCGTAGGCCTCGATCGCGATGCTATCGAGGTTGTCACCGCACGCGGACAGTGCGGCAAGAACAGCCAGTGCCCGCATATCTAGCCACGACGATAACGCGGTCGTGGATCCTTGTCCGGTTCGTGTCCGGATCTCGTGCTTTGCTGTCCGGTGTTCGGAAATTCCGGACACGAGTCGACGCGATCTAGCGCACTTGAACGGGCACGTCACCTGCTCGTCGCTTCGTCGCATGCGCGCCGTCCCCAGAAGACACCAGCGACCCATCGCGCACGAGGTAAGCTGAGGCAATGTCGTCCCCCAGCGACCAAACCGATGACGAGCTGCCGGATGTCGACGAACGACTCGTCGCCCCCGAGGCTCGCTACGAGATCGACGACGGAAAGCTCGTCTACGTGGCGCCGGCTGATGAACCGCATGGCGAGGCACACGGAGCGCTCGCGGCGTTGCTACGTGCCCACTGCGCGTCCGAGTACAAGGTCGCGATCGACATGCTCACGCGAACGTCCAGGGTCTCCGATATCGCACCCGACGCGAGCGTCTACCCCGCTGCGCGACACCCGCAGACGGGTGGACGACAGCTCGAGGAGGTCGCGTTCGAATTGCTGGCAACCAGTCGATTGTCGACGGCCGCGAGCAAGGCAGATCAGCTCGCGCGTCGTGGCGTGCGTCGGGTGTTCGGAGTCGACCTCGTCAAGCGGCGTGTCGTCGAGTGGTCACGCGAGCTGTCATCGTGGTCGATCCTGCCGATCATCGGCGTGATCGCGGATCGTGTGTTCGCGGCGCCGATACCGATCGAAGGGCTTCTCGACATCGCAGCAAATGATGACCTGGTCGTACGCGCGTGGCGGATGCGAGGGCATCCGGAGTTCGTGGCCGAACGCGAACAGGGGCGTGAACAGGGCCGTGAAGAGGGCCGTGAAGAGGGGCGTGAAAAGGGGCGTGAAGAAGGCCGCGAACGAGGGCGGGAAGACGGGCTTCGCGCGGCGCTACTCCTCGTGATGGCGGCGCGGTTTGGATCGCTCGACAGCGAGCTGGTCTCGCGGATCGAGCGCGCGAACGCCCAGGCGCTGGAGGTGTGGATCGCGCGCGCCGGAGGCGCAGGGACGCTCTCCGACGTCTTCGACGAATCCCGGTAGCCGTCGTCACGTCGACGGCGCGAGCCGACTCACTTCTCGACGAGCTTGCGCTCGCGGCTGTCCCCGCGCCACACGGGGCCGCGCCCCGTGAGGTGCACGCCGCCGCGCCACGTGTCGATGCCGACCTCGTGCACGCGATCGATCGCGCCGGCGAGCGCCTGACGACCGAGCGCTGTGATCGATGGGTTCGTACCCTTCAGGGCGGCGAGCGTGGTCGGCGCGTTGTCGATGAACCCCGCGGCACCGAGCGTCGCGAGCGTCGCGACGAGGTAGCCGTCCGTCAGCGGATACCGCGGATCGGTCGCGTGCGATCCGAGCAGGAGCGCCTCGGCGGAGCCTTCACCGCGTGCGATCGCCGCGAGCACCTGCCGCTCCGTGCGCGACATGCCGCTCGTCGGATCCGGGAACTCCTCGAGGTGTCGCTCGATCGCGCCGGCGAGGAACGGCAGCGCCTTCACGCGGCGCGCGAGGAACGGAAGGCCGCGCGGATCGGCGGCGGTGAGCGCGATGAACGTCGTGATCGCCTCGTCGATCGAGTCGCGCGAGAGCGGGGCGCGCGCGGGCCATAGTGCGGCGAGCTGCTCGGGCTCGAGCTGGCCCAGGCCGAGGAAGTTCGGCACGGCAGGGTGGCGATCGAGCGAGACGATCGTCAGCGTCTGCGGTAATCCCTTGCGCGCGATGCGCGACAGGGTTCGGATCAGCGCGAGCTGATCGAACAGGTCGTGCTCGAACCACAGGATGAGCTCCTCGGCCGCGAGCGCGGTGTCGAGATCTCGATCGTAGGCCGCGAGCTTCTCGGCAGCACCCGGAGTGTCGTGCC
>JBJXGN010000306.1:0-25135 GCA_046160585.1 Kofleriaceae bacterium | reverse complement strand
AGCGCGTTTCGCTGCAGAGAAACTTGCTGGATAATGCCGAGCTCTGGCTGCTCGATTCCTGACTCCACCGTCGGAGTCGCCCCACGGATGGCCAGCGACGCCGAATAATCAAGGGCTCGGTGTTATGCCGCAGCGTGTGCCACCGCTTCTCCGGTAGCCCGGCCCGGCGGCAGATCCGGAGGATCACCGCGTTCGCCTGGCCATCGGATTTCTGCGAGCCATCGAGGTTCCGCACGACAAAGCCTTCGCGAATGGTTTCCAAAGCCCGCAGCGCGTTGTCGAGCGCGTCGGTCATCGGGATCGTTCGCCGCGTGCGGCCCTTCGGTGTCGTGGTTTCGCCGTAGCAGGTCTGTTGGTTCACGGTGATCGTCTTCGCGATCAAGTCGACGTCCTCGCGCCAGCGCAGCGCTTTGACTTCGCCGCTGCGCAGTCCCGCTTCACCAGCGAGACAAACCGCCGCGTACCACTCGGGCCCTTCGATCTTTGCTGCTGCAAGGAGACGCGCGTACTGCGCGAAGTCCCACGGCTCGATCTCCGGACGCTCGACTTTGTACAAGCCGATCTTCGGTGACTTCAGGATCAGCTCGCAGTCGACGGCGTACTTCAATGCTTTCGACAGCACCGCGAGGATGTTGTTGATTCGCTTCTCGCTCAACTTCTTCTCGACAAGCGCTGCGCGAAACGCCGCGATCTCACCCGTTCCGATTTCGTCGAGCGGAAACTCACCGAACGCGGGCTTGAGATGTCCCTCGTAGATGAAGTCCTTGCTCTTCACTTCAGTCGGTTTGTTGCGACGTCCGATCACCCATTCCCTCCAGAACCTGCCCTTGAACCACTCTGCGAATGTCGGTGCCTCCTTGAACTGCGGCACGCGCTCGGGATGCAGAACGCGCTCGATGTGATCGAGCAGCGCCTGCTGCGCGGCCGTCTTGGTGTTGATGTGCTTCGGCGCGCAACCGCTAATTCGTTCACGCGTCCCATCGGGCTTCTGCACCATCTCGCGATAGCGCCAGCGCCCATCGTCTCCACGTCGAACCGGCATGTCAGCCTTTCCGAGTCGACGTAGCCTTGCATGACGTGTCCAACCACGAGACTAGCGCTCCTCGACGGAAAAGTATTCGCTTGCCGAGTCGTTGATGCGGGATCACTCCGCGGCCCGCGTAGTCGTAGACCGTGTTGCGATCGACACCGAGGAACGCAGCGACCTCGTCGGCGGTCATGACCTCGCGGTCTGCTTCCGTGGGCGCCGCGAGTAGCGGCGGTGGCACCGGTTCCGTGCCGGCGGCCGATTCGCATCGTGCCTTGATGAACTCGACGACTCCGCGCAGTGAGCCGAGCGCGATCATCGCCATCAGCTCGCGGCTCGCTCGACCATCGATGGTGATGACGCTTTCTTCGCTTTCGACAGCAGCCATCACGACAGCAACCTCTTCTCCATCATGTCCAGATGGGCGCGGATCCACGTCGCGGCTTCGTCAGGAGACATCGCTACCAGCTCCGCGAGGATCTTCGACACATCTGGATCGTCGGCGAGCTTCGCGAGCATCGGGGCGAGGTTCATCAACCGCGTGCGCTCGTGCGCCTCGAGGAGCTGGCCGACCGTCATCGCTTTGTTTGCTAGCGCAACTTTAAGCGCGACCGGATCGATTGGTCCGTCGGGCGCGGTCGAACGTTCTGTCAGTGCCACCGATTCGTCGCGCTTTCGTTCAATGCGTCTCCAGTCGAGAAGGTCAGCGAGCTCCAACTTGGCCGACGGATCTCCCGCCTTCCCACCGATCACCGAGCTGATGAGCTGCTGAACGACGACTCCGACGATCGGCGTGATCGCTTCGATCCAATGCTTCTTGGGATCGGGTTCGTCGTCGTCGTCCGCTTCCTCGGCCTCGATCGGTGCGGGAAGTTGGAGTTCCGGCGCGTTGCGGAAGAATCCTCGCGCGGAGCTGATTGACTTGATCCACTCGGCCTGTGACTCGGCGATCGCGCGCATCGCATCCGCGTTGGTGCGGGCCATGTGCGTCACTGCTTCGAGCGCATACCGAAGGTCACTGCTCGTCGATGGTCCGCGCAGAACTGGCAGCAACGTCATGTCCGACTCTGCGGCGTTGCGTAGCTCGCGCGCGGTCTCGACCGTCGTCACGTAGTCCATGACCTCACCGACCTCGTTGAGCGCGTAGACGCGGTACGTGTCGGCGCCGCAACTGTCGGCGAGTTCCTCCGCCGTGGTGTCGAGCGGAAATCGCGCGGGCTGCTTGTCAGGTCCGTTGATTATGCGCGGCCGTCCTTTCGTGTGCCGGCAGATGCGCCATGCGCACGTCCCATCAGGAACCGGAAGCAGGTTTCCTTGTGCGTCGCGCGCGAGGGGTGGATGTTGATCTTGTGGTTGGGGCGCGGTCGTCGTTGCCTTCATGACCTCAAGGTACGGCGCCGCTCGGCAACCCTTGCCGATTCATGAGATCCCGGCGAAGCTAAAGTCTTGTCGAGAACCTTCATTAGAAGCTTCGAGAAAGCCTTCAGGGAGACCTTTGGTATGGCTTCTCGCCCGGGATCTCGACCCGGTTTCGGGGCTTCTTCCGATCGGAATCGCAGTGTATCGGCGCGGTGAGATCGGGCAGGTCGCGCGTGCGCTGCGCGTTCTCGACGCGCTTCGCGGTTTCAAACTCGGCCGCTGGGTCACCGAGGTCGCGAAGGAGATCGGCGCGAGCGAGCGCACGGTCCGCCGCGACATCACCGAGCTTCAAGATGCCGGCTTCGATATCGAGGTGACCAAGCGCGACAACCGGGTGATCTCGTGTCTCGCGAGCGAGCGGAACTACTCGCCGGTTTCGATCACCAAGCGCGAGCGCTTCACGCTGCTCGCCGTCCGCAACGTGTTCGATGTTTTGCGCGGCACTCCGTTTCACGACGACGTGCACAGCGTGATGGCGAAGCTCGAACAGCGCATGAACGACAAGGAGCGAGACGAGATCGCGACCTTCGGCGAGCGCTTCGTGTATCTGCCGGACCACGGGACGAAGTCTTACGCCGGCAAGGACGACATCATTGATGCGATTCAGACCGGAATTCTCTCCCGCAAGGTCGTCCGCTATCGCTACGCCGATGCGCGCGGTCGAAGTCGCAACGGCTTTCTCGCGCCGTACGGAATGGTTCTCTACCGACACGGCCTGTACACGGTCGGCGGACGGCTCAAGGCGGTCGACAGCGACGCAGGATCAGCATCGATCGGCGTGTTCGCGATCGAACGCTTCGCGGAGGCCGAACATCTTCGCGCGCACGACTTCGAGATGCCGGCCGACTTCCACATCCGCAACGCACTCCACGGCGCCTTCGGTCCACATCTAGTGGACGAAGCGGGTCCGCGCGAAGTGATTGTGGAATTCAGCCGAGAGAAAGCGATGCTCGTTTCGTCGCGGACGTGGCACGAGACGCAGCGCATCGATGAACTTGCGGATGGCCGCATCCGCTTGACGTTTCAGACGCCACACCTCGCGCCCGTCGTCTCATGGATTCTTGAGTGGGGACCGCACGCGCTGGCGATCGCTCCGTTAGAACTCGTGCAACAGGTCAGACGCGAGCTCGACGAGGCGCGCGCGCAATACTGAGCCGCGATCGTCGTCGTAGGTGCGCATTCAACACGCGGTTCAACGTTCGTCAGTGCGCATCTTCGCTGGCGAGTTCGAGCCACCGCTGCGAAATGCGTTCGAGCAGTTCGCGATCCTTCTGCGTCTTTCCTGGCGGCACGCCGAGTTCCACCAGCTGATCCGACGACCACCAGTAGGCTTCCGCGATTCGCTCGGGTGTCGAGATCAACGGAAACTCGCGAACGCGGACCACGAGCTTGTACATGCGCTTTCCAACTGTCTCGCGGACGCTGTACGTCGCGACTTGGTCGCCCCAGATCGTCAGCGTCTGGTAAACGCGTAGCTCGCGACGCGTCACGTCTTGAAGAATCTCGAGCGACTCGCGCAGCATGGAGTCGTTGGACTCCTCGGTGAATTCGAGCAAGCCTTTGTTCGGCCACCCTCGTCGCCCCAACTTCAGCTGCGCCTTCACGTCGAGCAGGAACTGTGACCGCAACGCTGAGGCTTCAGTCCGGCGCACAGCTCTACCGAGTCGCGTGTTTCGCATGCGCACCGAGCGAACGGAACGACGTCTTGCTCGCGTTGTCAGGCGCGTGTCGAATGTCCCGCCAGTATTCCTCGCGAACGTCATCATCGATCTCGACGAGTCCTGGATACAGCGTGTCCTGTCCATCCTTCCGCGGTCCCGAAACCCAATACTCATCTCCGGTGGCTGGATCGACGTAGTTCGTTTTGGAACCGCGACCGCCAAGCGGAACGAGCTCGATGCTGCCGTAGAAGAGCGTGCGACCGCTTTTCGATGCGCGCACTCGTCCAATACGACCGGGGGTCAACCCTCGTTGGATGTACATGATGCGCGCCTTGGTCGCCGACACCGCGACGCAGAATAGCAGGCGCACCGCCGTAGGCGATCTCGAGCCAGAGGCGGGTTAGCCTCATCTCATGGCGTCCGATGCAGTCGAAATCTTCGTTCGCGAGGCGCGCGACTACTGCACCTTTGTCGAGAGTGCGTCGACGTTCCCATTGGCGAACCGGCTCAACATTGCGCGCATGCGCTTGCTAATGCTCTACACCGCGGCGCTCTCGCTCCCAGCGATCGAGCCTGGCGAGATCGATGCCGGACCGAGTCCCGACGTGCCCAAGGACTGGCCCGGCTTCGGCGAGAAAGACTTCTATTGGGAGGTCTTCGACCCGTACGAGCAGGCCGAACCCGTCGCCGGCTCGCTGTCCGATGACCTGCTCGACATCTATCGCGATCTTCAACGTGGACTCGCACTCTGGGACGCAGCTCACAGGCAATATGCGCTCTGGGAGTGGCGCTTTCATCGTGATGTTCACTGGGGTGATCATGCTGTCGATGCGCTTCGCGCGCTCCATCGAGCGTGTCATCCATCGACAGGTGATGCATGAGGAAGCCACGTCTTCGATTTGCACCATCGCCGACGGGCTATCTCCACATCGGAGGAGCACGCACGGCGTTGTTCAACTGGCTGTGGGCGCGAAAGACTGGCGGCACGTTCATTCTCCGGATCGAAGACACGGATCAGGAACGATCTACGGACGCGAGCCGTGCCGCAATTTTCAATTCGATGAAATGGTTGGGCCTCGACTGGGATGAGGGACCGAGCGAGGTCGTCGGCGGCGCAGACGAGGGAGCCCACGGTCCTTACTCACAGATGCAACGGCTCCAGCTCTATGGCGAGTGGGCGGAGAAGTTGATCCGATCGGGCAAGGCGTACCGCTGCTATTGCTCGAAGGCCGAACTCGATGCGCAGCGAGAAGCGCTGAAGAAGCAGGATCCGACTGGTGGGTTCAAGTACCCGGGCACGTGTCGCGATCGAACCGATGAACCGAATCTCCCCTATGTGGTCCGCTTCAAGACGGATCGATCAGGATCAATCACCTACGTCGACAGAGTCTTCGGCGAGATCGTGACGCCGAACCTCGAGCTTCAGGACTTCGTGTTGCTGCGCTCCGACGGTGTTCCCCTCTACAATTTCGGGGCGGTGGTCGACGACATCGCGATGGACGTGACGCTGGTCTCGCGTGGACGCGACCACATGATCAATACGCCGCCGCAGATCCTTCTCTACCAAGCGTTCGGCGCTGAGGTTCCAGAATTCGCCCATCTTCCGATGATGCTCGCAGCGAGTGGCGAGAAACTTTCGAAGCGCCACGGCGCTGTCAGCGTTACCGAGTATCGCGACATTGGTTACTCACCCGCTGCCGTGCTCGATTACTTGGCGCGCTTCGGCTGGTCGTCGGGCGAGCATGAAGTCCGCCTCTCTCGCGACGAGCTCGTCGGTGCGTTCGACTGGGGGCAGTGTGGTCGCGGCGACGGCAAGTTCGATCCGAAGAAGTTCCTCGCGATCAATCACGACCATCTGAAGTCGCCGCACCTCACACCCGATGACGAATACACGCAGCGAACGCTGCCGTTCCTTCATGCGCGCGGCCTCGCAAACGCCACGTCAAGTGGCGTGATACGTGCTCTGCCATCGATTCGCGAGCGTGCACAAACGTTTGTTCAAGCGGCAGACCTTCTCGATCCATTCTTTCGCGAGCCACCGATCATGGATGAGAAGGCCGCAAAGAAGTTCTTGGTTCGCGACGCGGCGCCGCGCCTTCGGGATCTGCATCGCCTCCTCGCAGGCACGACCGATTGGAATGTGGCTGCCCTCGAAGCGAGCATCACCGGTTGGCTCGACCGCTCACAGCTTGAGCTGAAGGACATCGGTCAGCCAGTACGCGTCGCTCTGACGGGTCGCGCGGCGAGCCCGAGCTTGTTCGAGGTCCTAGCGATCTTGGGACGCGAGACTTCGCTTGCGCGTTTAGAGCGAGCGGCGACGTACGCGGAGCGGGGTTAGCGACCAACGAACGGCACCGTGGTGCAGGATCCAAGCGATGGCGGCTGACACAAGGTCCCAGGTCAATTCGCGTACTGGCTGCGAGGGAGGCGCGACGAAGGTTTTCCTCACTGCTCGACGAGCGACGCCGGTAGCCGACAGCACGCGTTATGATGGAAAACGCGATGGCAGCCTGGCTCAAGCGGTTACTGCCATCGTTAGTCCTCGATGCAGTGGTCGTAGCTGTTCTCGCGTTTCCGCAAGGAGCCGGCTATCTGAGATGGCCAGTGCTCGGCTGTATGCGGCGCTGTCGTGGTGGCTCTTTAGACAACTGTCTGCGAACCGCTGGATCCTGACCATAGTTCGAGACCCGGCGACACGCATCGCCCACGGCCTAGAGCACGCGACGCTGGCGGTCCTTTCGCAAGATGGTTTGCCGGCCGTCCGCGGATTCACTCACGGCAGAGATCGCTTCGTGATCGCGTTGGAAGCCGGAAATGAACATCAGCTGACCGCCGTGCGCGAAGCTGCCGCGAGTTCTATTCGCCGAATCCGCGGTGGCGAGCGATCGCTCGCCTATCAGCCGGGATGCGGCACTAGCGAGGTGGTTTCTGCCGTGTCGCTCTGGCTTGTCGTCGTGACGAGCATGGTGTTCTCGCTTGTCGTTGGCGGCTCTGCTGCGATCTTTCTGGCCGTCAGCGTTATCGTTTTCCGGTTCTGGCTTGCCTTCGAGACTGCTCTTGGGCTGCTTGCGCAACGACTATTCACCGTCTCGACGGAGTTTGCTTCGGCTAGGGTCGTCGATGTGCGCGAGGTCTTGAAGGTGCGCGGAATGGCGCGTCCGCAGGACGAGACGTGGTTCGAGTTCGTCGTCGACGTTCGCATCGCGTCGTCAGAAGGCGGACTGGTATCCCCTGGAGGGCTCGCCTGATGCTCCCGCACTCGTGAGCAGCACCGCTGGCTCAGTTCGAGTTATCGAGCCCGTCGATGTCGTCGCCGATCGAGATCATTTCTGCCACCTGCGCCTGAACGTGGGTGAGCCGTTCTCGATCGATCGGCTTGGCCGAGCGCTCGTAGTTGATCTCGAACTTCACGTCACCAACCATCTTCCCGATCTCAGCGGGTGCGAGTTTGATTTCACGTGACGATGCGTACTGGGCAAGCGCGTCGCCGAAATCTGTCGCGCTCTGGAACCGTGCGCCCACGTCGCGCGCGAGAGCCCTGCGCAGGATCGTTTCGAGCGCTGGGTCGAGGTCCTCGACTACGGGCACGCGCGCCTCGCGTACGAGTTCGACCGTCTGATAGTCGGTCTCGCCCAGGAACAGTCGGCGCCCCGCTAATAGCTCCCAGAGCAGGATGCCCGCCGCGAACAAGTCAGCGCGAGCGCGATGGCCGATGGTCGACGTCTAAGCCGCACGCAGCCTCGGGTGAGAGATAGCTAAACTTGCCCTTCACGATGCCAGGGTCACTCGATTCGATCTGAGCGTTCGCTTTTGCGAGCCCGAAGTCGACGAACTTCACCGCTCCCTTCGTCGAAAGCAGAACTGCGCGAGGCGATACGTCGCGATGGACGACGGTGTTGATGAGCGAGTGCGCATGGGTCAGCCCTTTGCAGCACTCGATCAGAACGTGAAGGACGTGTTGAATGGCGATGCGTTTGCGTCGTGCGATGAGCGCCTTTAGATCGCAGCCGTCGACGTATTCGGTGACGACGAAGTACGCACCCTCGGGTGTTTTGGCGATGTCGAGCACCTCGACGATGTTCGTATGGTGCAAGAGCAGCGACGAAGATAGCTCCTCGAGAAACATTGCAACGAACTTCTTGTTCCCCGTCAGTACGGGCAATACGCGCATGATCGCGACGTCTCGCTTGAAGCCACCACCGAAGTCCGCCACGCCGCGAAAGACACGCGTCCCACGATCAAGCGGTTCAGTGACCGTGTATCGAGCGCGCATCGCGTAGATGATCTCGGAGTCACCGTGCGTGATCGAACCAAATCACGCCATGGACGCGGGCGTCGGCGAACGACCTAAGCAGTTGAACTTTCAAGCAGACCACCCTAGGACGCCACTGATGGCTACAACTAGATGTACTTCCTCGCCTTATTCCAAAGTTAAGCCGTTTCTGTTGACTTAACTCGTTTCTCCATCAATACTTAGCACATGCCCTCTGTAGATGTCGATATCGTCATCCTTGGCGGTGGGCTACTTGGGATGTGTATCGCGGCGCTTGTTTCTCAAGACGCGCCCGATCGAGACGTTCTCGTTTGTCGCCTCTCCGATCGACAGGTTCCTCACGCGGACACTCTCCGGAACCAGTCTTGGTTGCAATCAGGCCTCCGGTATTTCAAGGCCGGCCAATTGGGAGATCGATTCCGGTTTGCCAAGCGCATGTACGCCGCTCGCAAAGCGCTGCACGACGCCGTCGCGTTCCCGTTGCCGACCGGAATCGGCGTCTTTCGGATGCGCGACGAAGCTGAGGCAACCGAACTTGTAGCGAGAGCACAACAGTTCGGCGTTTCCGTTCAAAGGCTGGACGACGCGCAAGCGCGCGCGCTGCTCGGCGACACGTTCTTCGAAAGCGGCTCGCCCTATTTCGTTACGCCCGAAACTACGTTCGAGGAGGCCGCTATCCTAGACGAGCTTCGCGCTCGCGTGGCGATCCGTGGCAACGCGCGCGAAGTGGCAGCGCCAGTGACACTCGTCCAGGACAAGTCCGCGCCATGCGGCTTGGTTCTGGATCTTGGCAGCGTCAGCATTCGCGCAGCTACCACGATACTCGCCGCAGGTGCGGGCAACATTCCCCTGCTTGGTCACGTCGGACTCCAGTCAGAACTTCAGATCGATACGACGCCGCTGCTTGTGATAACCGATGGAGCTATTGTGCCCAAGGCGCGCGTCTTCGTCGATCGCGTCCGCGAGTGCAGCGTGATTTGCCATCCACCAAGCGCCGCGCTGCCGAAGGGATCGTTGGTCATCGGTGTCGATGGCACTACGCAGAGAGACGTCGCCTTTGCAGCGCCCGCGGAACGCCGAATTCCGGTGGCGCTCTGCGAGCGTCTTTGGGCCGCGCTGCCTTCCAGCCTTCGAGCAAGCCACGCGACGCAGAGCCGCGTAACCGCGGGCTTCGAGGTGAAGCACCGAGGAGCGATGACCAGCTCTGAGCCTTGGATCTCACCTGGCTTCGATGGATTCCCCGGTCTCGTTGCCGCAATTCCAGGCCGCGCGACATTGAGCATGTCCGTCGCCTCGGACGTGGTTGCGCGAGTCCGATCAGCGGGAAGGCATCAGCTGGAGCATTTTCAAGAGCCACATTGGACCGACGCGATCCACATGCATCACACGCCGTTCTACGACCGCATGAATGACAGAGAGGCAGGGGGCTAAGATGGAGAAAAGAACAAATAGCGCGTTCGCCGTAGTTCTCCGTTCTCTGCTTGATGATCACGGCACGATGCGCCGTGCGGAATGGGCTGAAGTCCTAGGAGTCTCGGAAGCTGCAATTTCCCAGTGGCTGAATGATTCGGTGATTCCCAAGGCTGAGAACCTTCGCGCCATCATGAGCCTGCTCATCGCTGATCGCCGCGTTCCGTCGCAGGCTCTTGAGACGTTTGAGAGCGTCATGCGTCGGCCCTCGACGGAGGTGTCGCCGAACGGCGACCGAATGAAACCGACGGTCTCTCACTATCTGATTAAGCCGCTACGGGAGGCATTTCTTCGAACACTGGAGACACTTCCGCCGGAAGCTCAAGAAGTAGTGCTGCTCGACGCAGCGGCCCGATGCCGCGAAATTCGGGCCGCCCCAATCGTTAGACGCTCGATCGAAGAACGACGTCGACTTCAATTCGAGAGCCTGATTGAGGAAGCGACTGGCTCAAGCATCCAGCCCGGCCTCCAAACGCCGACGATTCGGATGCCAGCGGACGCAACGGTTTCCGATCGAGACCTTCAAGCTCAGTCTTGGATGCAAGACCTACTCTTGATCTCAGTCACCGGAAGGAATTCACCTTCTATCACAAGGCCCCTTGGGATCGCGCGAAAGGCCAGCGTCACGGCACACAAGCGACAACGACCGTTCGATAACACCTCAGTTTGGAAAGAGGCAACTGACGCGCTTATTCGCGGAGTAAGGGACACGATCATCGCGGCCGATCAGTCCGGCGGGGAGGTCATTGCGACATGACAACGATGCTCGGTAATCCTGCGTTGAAAGACGCACGGCAGCCGCTGGATCCTGAGTTCATCGACTTCCTCGCCGCCCTCGACGAGAACCGGGTCACGTTTCACCGTCGAGAATTTCGTGCGGAGTTTGCGTCTCTAACCGACAGCATCGCGAAGTTCACGTTCGAGTTCACCACCGACCAACGCCGGGAACTGATCGTTCCGTGGAGTGAAGCCGTAGAACTTGAGCTCTATCGAAGAGGCATCGCGTTGGACAAACCTGAGGACGAAGCGGTTCGAGGCGGAAAGCTTCTTCTATCGGCACTCGCATATCTGGACCTCTCGTTCGGCGTCTCGCTCGTGGATCCAGCTATTCGCGAAACGATATCTCGCCGATTTGCCCGCGTCCCTCCCCTTCGAGACTTGATCGAAAAGACGCCCGAGACAGCCATCGACCGTTCGACGCCCTCCTTTCGCGAGTGCGTTTCGATGGTCACCCACACGATCGACGGCTACGGCAACTCGTTGGTCCTTGAACTTGGGTATCCCAATCGAGAGGCGTACGCGATCCTGCTAGGTGCGGTTTACTTCATGTTCGATCAGAGACATTCGCTCAGTACCAAAGGCGTGATGCTAGGTGAGCAAGCCTAGTGCGCGCTGATCCAGAGAACGCGCGACGAGGATGATCGAGGAAGACTTATGCCGAACGAAACAGCCGGCATTGGAGACCCGTACTGGTACGAATGGTCGGTTGGTCTCTTCTACATTCTGGAGATGATCGATCCCGCCTCGGGAATCGACTACGTCACCCTTCAGAGCACCCGCCTTCAAGGACTCGATGACGTAGAGGTTCGGTATGCAGATGGGCGCCTGCGTTGCATCCAAGTGAAGCACACACGCGTTGAGGACTCGCTGACATTCGGAGATCTCGTGGATGGTGGGCTGCTTCGAGAACTTGCGTCTGCCTGGAAAGAAAGCGTGGAGCAGGGCGAACGTTGCATCCCGGAATTGGTCACCAACCGCTCGGTCGGCCGGCGAGGATATACGCCGGCTGAAGGTGGAGTGCTTCGCCCTGCACTAAGCAAGTTCTGGCCTTACCTGAAAGGCCAGCTTGAGGGCTGTGCCGATATTGGGCGGATGGCCATGCCGACCGACTGGACTCCCGCATGGGAATCGCTCCTCGAGCAACTCGAGGAACTCCAACCGGAACAACAACTCGACTTCCTCCACACGTTGGAGATTCGCTGGGACGCACCTGGTCTGATCGAGACCGCTGAACGCCTCCGTCTAAGACTAACTCAACTGTTTCGTTGCACGGAGGCTCAGGCTGAGGAGCTACTCGGTGCGCTCGACCATTCACTTCGGTCGTGGACAACAACAACCCGACGTCACGCACGGATCACGCAAGAGTCTGTGTATGCCGCTCTTGGATTGCCAACGGAAGCTCCTGGCACGAATCATCTAATCGCTCCGCCGGAACCGTTCTTTCCGAGCCGGTTCGAGTTCACGAAGCAGGTCGCCGATCGCATCCGTGGAGACTCTCTTCGCGTTCTCTTTCTCTCCGGAAGTCCCGGCTGCGGAAAGACCAGCATCGTGAGTTTCTTGGCGACGCGCCGTGAACCAATTGTTGATGCGCGATTCCACGCGTATCGACCGATCACGCCTGACACACAACACTTGCCGCCGGACGCCGATCTCGACGTCAGCCCCGCGGGTTTGTGGGGCAACCTGTTATCGCAGCTGCGCCACTACCTCCGCAATCGCCTTGCGACCTACAGCGTCCCTGTCAGGAACAGGTTCTTGGCGCCCGATCAGCTTCGCGCAGAGGTTCTTCGGATCGCGCACGAAATCGGAGGCCACCGTGGAACGCCATTCGTCATTGCGGTCGATGGCATCGATCATGCCGCTCGCTCGTCCGAGCCTGCGGCTCGCGCGCTGCTTCAGTCTTTGCCCGAGCCGGAACAGATCCCAGCGAATGTTCGACTGCTCGTGGCTGGCCAGCCGCCGGAGGCGTGGCGTGAGTACCCGCTGTGGCTCCATGAAACGCCTGCCGGGCTCGAACGCGTTGACGTGCCTGCCATCGGCGATGCCGACATTCGTGCGCTCGTTACCGCACGTTGTCAGCTACCGCCGGAGCAATTGCAGGTTGTCGCGCAACTCATTTCCGATGCTTCCCATGGCGATACGTTGGCCGCCGTATTCGCAGCAGAGGAAGCTCGCCTGAGTAGTGGTCCCGATGACCTCTCGCTGAGGCTGAGACAACGAAACCTGCACTCTGGCGTGCGCGCCTACTACGATCGGATCTGGGAGTCCGTGAGTGCACGGCTACACGAGATCGGCCCGTTCTCGGCCTATCGCGTTGGCGCTGTATTGGCGCTATTCGACCAGCGGGTGACCCCCGAGCGAGTCAACGACATCTTCAACGACAGCCCACTCTCGAACAACGATTGGTTCGAGGCGCTGCTTCTATTGAGGCCATTGGTCGTTCAAGAGGCCAGCGGTTTCCGCCTAGCGCATAACGACGTGCGTATGTACCTGGCGGCTAAGCTTCGTGCGGAGCCGCAGCGGCTTGTTCTCGCAGCTGCCAAGATCGCCGATTATTGTCGGACGAACCAACGCGCGGGACGATCTCGTTTCACGCTCACATTCCCGATGCTTGTCTTGGCACAGCGACAAGCCGAGCGAGCCGCAATGTTCGACTCTTCGTACGTGGTCGCAGCTTGGCGCGAGGGAATTGCGCTTGGCTTCCTTCAGGACCAAGCCAAGGAAGCGCTTGGAGTCCTCGCCTCGTTAGACGGTGCATGGGAGACGCTTCATTCCGTGACGTGTGCGTTGATAACGATCAGTCAGATCGATCGCTCGACTGACTTTGCACAATTCTCCCAAGAAGCTTTGGACGCGCCGATAGAACCGAATATGCCGTTGCCGGCGCTAGTTTCGGAGTGTCACGTCAGCCATGTATCGAGATGGACCTCGGCGACCATCGACCAAGTCCTTAACGACGTGCTCCGACTGCTGCCGACGGACCGGGCGAGAGGCAGAGGACTCTTTCGTCGCTGGTTCGCAGGAGTCACTCCTCCTCAACTCGCTCAACACGTTCGAGCCGCAACCGACAATGTACAACCTGAAGCGTTAAACGCTGTCGTTCGCCGGTTTGGTGAAGCCGTGTGGCGCTGCGGTCTCGGTGCCGTCTATGGCAGGCCTCCCATCGAGGCAGGAACGGAATCAGAATGGGCAACCTTCGTCTCGGGTCTGCTTGACGGCGCCCAGTCGCAATCGCCGATAGCCTGGGGACGCGCTCTCCAGTCGATGCGTCGTTACTGGCATCGTGATGTCGAGGAGGACGTCACAGCGCTCGCAGAACGCGAGTATTGGATTCACGTCGCGTTGTCATTACGTGAGCTGACTTCTCGACGCGAGAAGTTCAGTACGCTCTTCCAGGTCCGCGCCGCTGCGTGGTCACTCCTTCTCGGCTACGAGGATCTGATCACTGCGTGGACGATCCCGATCCTTAACGCTCCGTTCAAACACTCGCAGGAGTTCTCGGACTGGAGCTCCGTCGCCGAAATCGCGGTCGCGACGTCCTTTCTCTTAGGGTGGAAGACTGTAAGACCCGTTGAAGGGATCCGAGAGGATGCTCTCTCGACTCCTGGAGGCCGCTGGGGGTCCGATACACAGCGTGGGGTTTCGTTCCTCTGTTACGCAGCCGCTACGATCGGGCGCTGGTTTGGCCTGCGGCAGTGCCCTCTAGCAGACGCACAACTCGAAAAGTTCCTGTACCGATTGCTTGAGGGCCCAAGTGGTTGGGACGCACGAGAAGCGCAAACGCGACTCGCCACATTGCTCTTCCGCCTCGCGATGGATGCCGCGCGGCGTGATGAGACCAAGTTCGCGATTGTCCGCAAGGTCGTCAACGGCTTTGTGAGTCGCGGACAGCACGGATCGGTCACACCGTACCTGTGGCGCGTCCTTTCGGATGAGGGTGACGTTGCACCGCTCCGTGACTGGATCACGAAGCGTTTCGGTCAGCAGGGGCAAGCCTGGAGCAACAGCACCGATGGAAGGGTTGCAGAGATCGAGACATTCGAGCGTCTTGCTAGTGCAACTGGACTCCATGACGAGGCGCGGACTCTCGCAAGGCTCAAGCGCAGCGTCGTGTTGGGATACGTGAACCACAAAGAATACGTGCTCGCGTATCCGCTCGACTGGTATCGCAAGCTGCTTCCTTCAAGACCCGGGATCTGGTGTCACGAGGGTCTGCGATTGCTCGCGCTGTCGGCGGAAGCCGACACCGCAGGCGATAACAGGCGAAGCACCGATGTTGACGCCGCAGTTACTGCGTCAGCTGCGCTGTGTGGTCCGGCATCAATGCGATCGCTGGACGAGGCATTGCGCGCTGACGGAAAACGATGGTTCGAGCTGAACTCACGACACTGGATTGACGGCCTCCTCACTTCCATCCCGCATTTCGCTGCGTCGATTGAAGACCTCAGAGCGATGTGGTCCCTCTCGATCGGACAGCTCAGCTGGAGGTATCAGCGAGACATCGATTACCTTGCCGAGGCCCAGGAGGGTTTCTCGGTTCTCGCGGAACGGCTCGGCCTCCAGGGCGAACTAACACAACTGGAGACCGCCGCGCAGTTGGAGTGGACAGTCGCTCGCGACCACGTACGTAGCGACAAGGTTCGGCGGTGGATTCCCTTCGAGTACCAACCCAACGACGCAGACAACGCGATCGCGGACTCGATCGTGGATCGCCCGTTGAGTGATGTGATCGGTGAGTTCGAGACATTGGTACGCCGCGGCGACACCAGCATTTGGTTTGTGACCCAACTGCTCGCGCGTCGACTCATGGCCGAACAACCGGCCGACATCGCGGCACTCGCGTGGTTTCTGTTCGACACAGCAAACCGAGCAAGAACAATGTCGGACACGAACTGGAATTTCGATGGACTCCAGCAAGCGTTCAAGTTGCTTCTTACGATGATGTCGCCCGAACGACAGTGGGACGTGGTGCGCTCGATTATTGGGCGGGTTGAGCGGCGCGCAAACTACTCCCCGGCGTTCCTGGCGGACGACCTCGATAACTGCTGCATGGCCGTTTCTTCCCTAGACCAAACGCTGGATCGACTACGCCGTCATTTGGACACGCAGACCGAGTGGGTCCCGACGCCGCGGGAACTCGACACACCTCGTATCGAATCAGTTGAACCAGGCCTGGACTGGCCTCACTACGCACTCGACGGGCTGCTTGCAGCGCTGTCTTCAGACAGTGCTCTCTTGAACTTGTCCTCCATGCGCGGCCTGGCTGCACTGGTTCGGCTCGTCCCGCGAGTTATCGGGGCCTTGTTGCAGAAAACGCCTTCGCTTAGACGTTCCGATCAGGAAGTAATTGCGCAACTCGCAGAGCACCTCGCGTCAAACGACCCCGCGACGTTTATCGAGATGCGTTCGTTCCTGGACGAGCTTTCAGCGAGCGGATGTCTTGAGCTCGAGTTGCAGGCTTGGATCGCGAAGTCTGCCACCGCAAAGGTGCGTGGAGAAGAACTGCCAGCGCTCGTCCTAGCACCGCCGATCTCGCGCCCTAGCCGAATCGTTTCAGGCTCACGAATCGTAGTCCGCGATGGCCGCTCAGGCCGCGCTGCTGAATCGACGACCGGTCTGCAAGCCGTTGCTTCTGTGCTTCGGCAGCTCCTCGCTGTCTCGAACGTCGATACACCTGCGATCGAGGCGGCGTTTCTCGCCTCGTTGGACGTCACTCCGTTGACCAGTCCGGAACGTCCTCATCGAGCACGCGGCTCTGATCTTGAATTCGCGGATACAGGTCATCTCGAACGCCTGATGGACGTGATTCGCTCCGGCGTTCACGGGAACATTCCGCGCGAGTTTGCGACGCGACTCGCACAAGCCTTGCTACATCAGGACGAACCGGGCGTGATATTTGGAAACTGGGGTGTTGGTGGGATGTGGCCAAGTGACGATACGCTCAAAGCTGCGGTGGACTCGGGGCGTGAACCTGTTCGCTCACTACTCGGCCCTATCTTGAACACCGGCCTGGCAGCCGATCAGCGCGTCTTTGCCGGCATGCTGCACGTGTGCACGAGAGAGGTCGACATCTTCGTGTACGTGCTGCCTCTCCTTCGCGATTCGGACACGCGCATCACAGCCCGACCCGACGCCAGCACCATTGGCGGACGTATGTTCGCGTTCACTGAAGAGAGTCGCTTCGACCGCTACGAGGGAGATCCGCCACCGCGATGGCTCGCCTACAAGGGACGAGGTCTCAGCCGCACGCCGCATCAGAACTTCGGGGTCACGATTGGTTCGCTTGTTCAGCAACAGGGAGAGTGGACGTTCGAATCCGCGACGCCCCCAACCTGGCTGGCCGGCGATCGATCGTCCGTATACTACGAGCGCCTGCACGGGCCACGACGCTACAACGTTCAGGAGCGGACGTTTCGAGATCCATTCGTGGAGCGTTGGGTATGTACGCAGACTGCTCTCGACGATTTAGAGAAACGTTTAGGCGGAACGGTAACGCTCACGACCG
Organism: Kofleriaceae bacterium; assembly: GCA_046160585.1. Lineage (GTDB taxonomy): Bacteria > Myxococcota_A > Polyangia > Haliangiales > Haliangiaceae > JABFXX01. The sequence goes on along the minus strand of JBJXGN010000306.1, from coordinate 8,000 downwards.
AGATTGAAATCACAGGAGAAGAATCACGCGAAGACGATCCGGACTGACTCGAGATAGCCACCCAAGATCCATGGCCGCACGCGAAGTCACGGATGGCGTAAGGCAGGACCCCGCGCTCCCGTCAACTGTGTTCCGCCAGATCGAGATAGATCGCGCGCGAATCCCATTGGGTTTGCGAACACGCATGGCAGCCATGGTCGCCTTCGACTCGTCGAGCAAGGCACCGAAGCAGCCGTCTCTCGCGCGTCGTCAGCACGGCGACGTTGAGAAACAGTTCCCGTTGAACGTTGGATCGATCATCTCGATTGAGGAACCCGACATCCACGGCGATCTCCACTCGTATTTGCGCCTCGCCCGACGGATATGGGGCAACCTCGGAAATCTCCATCGTCCTGATCGCAAAAGATGCGATCTCGTGCGCACCTCGCGAGTCCTGTTGCAGGCAGACGCTTGCGATCTCAGAGTCGCTCAGAGCTGCGCGCAAATTGTTCGGCAGCCAGGCGCGCACAAGACCTTCGAAGTCCTCCGTAGCGAGACGGGGCAGATCCGAATGAAGCACTGTGAAGCACGCATTGAAAGCCTCGAGCGAGTTCGAGTACACGAGGCGGTCGTTAGGGATCCCAAGCTCGCGGAGGTCGCCCTTGAGGTCGGGATGCAGCTCGTCCTTCCCGAAGTCGTTTGAGTTCGCGGTGACAAGAGCAACCGTCTCCTCCGACGAGGAACACTCGCCGAGAACCGAGCACCACAAGAGGTAGTCTCGATACCCCGTGTGTCGCTCGCGGTTGAAGGGCCTGCGGCCACGCAGCTCTCGCGCGACCACTTCGCGATGGCTCACATCTGGATATGGCAGGACCCGAGCCCAGGGCTCCGTGCAGAGTGCGTCGATAGTCGTCGCGAAGCTCTCGCGAGCCTCCGCGGCTACGTTCTTCGGCGTCGATGGAACGTACCCACTTGCGTTCCGAATCTTGCGCGTAAGCGTTCGCAGGGCTGCCTCATGTTCGTCGACGACCCGAGCTTGGTGCGCGCGAACCTCATCGAGCACCAACTGTGGAATGCAGACAAGCTCATCGACGCTCGCATGGTTGCGAGCAAGTTCGCGATGTCGTCGCTCTGGAAGGCGAGATCACGGATGTAGATGTTGCTATCGAGGACGATCTTCATGGTGACGCACTTTCTCGCGTAGGAGCTCGCATCCGGTTTGCGGCATCTCCGGCCGGAAGGCTACTGGCGGCGTGGCAAATAGCTGCCACGCCGAAGCCGATCCGGCCGGATCAGGCCGGACGGCAACGGACAGCGGATCGAGCTAACCTACGAAGACGACTGCAAGGCCACGTGACTCAAGTTGAAAAACGATCGTCTTCGTCGGGTTCGATCCCCCTTATCTCCACCCTGGTAGAGGCTGCTTCGGCGGCCTCTTTCGGTTTCGGTCCGCGACGGACGCCGGCGATCTACGTCAGCGATCTCGCGGCGTCGCTGAAAGGCGTGTGGTCGTGCATATCGTCGAGTGTTCGAAGTGTGGCGTGTCCGGTGGGATGAGCTGGACCGCGGAGGAGAACGAGTGGCACCTGGGTGCGGACGTCGATCTGTGTCCTCGCTGCAGCACAGCCCCCGCAACGAAGGTCGCGCGTATCGGCTTCGAGCGTCCGGAGCCAGGTTCTCGCGAGCGCTACGAGGAGCGTCGCCGCGCGCGACCGTGGAGCGCGCACACGTTCTGGTGGATCGTGCACAACGCCATCGCGCATCCATTGATCGCATTCGTCCCGCGGCGGCCGATGTTCCGGTTCCACGACTGGACGAGCTACAAGATGCACGGCGTCACGCCGGTGATCGGCGTACATGTCGATGATGCAGGAAATTGGGCGTCCTGACGGTCCTACAGTAAGTGCTCGAGTCGTCCAGATCGAAGACGCCGACGATCACGCCGTCATCGGGATCCACGACGAGCCTGCTGGGTCGACGCACGTCGTGAAGGGAGCAACTGATGAGCACATTGCAGCTCCCACGCACAGCGGTGCGTCCTCGAACACATGCCGTCACCGCTCGTTCTAGTCGGTACCACGAACGATCTCGCTATCGCAGATCGCGTCATCGGGCACGAGGGCAACGTCGTCCGGTCGCAATACCTCGGACTGCGGACCCTGTGAAGCAGCTCGAACCGCCGAGGCGAACGCACACGTGACATCCGAAGACCAGAACCGACCCTGAAACCGCAATCCGTCGAGTGACGGCTTTGCGTGGTCGACTTCCTCTGCGCGGGGCAACGGAGAAACCTCTGTGGCCACAGCGTTGATCACCTTGCCATCCAGTCGTCGAGCCTGAGCTTCGCGCTCGGGCCCACGTTGACCCAGCCGTCGACCACGCCTTCCTTCACGATGTGAGCAAGCTCCGAGAGCCGGGCCTTGGCTCTAGCGATCGCCTCCACTGCACCGGCACGCGAGCTGTTCTTCTTGTGCTCGATGATCTCGGAGATCAGCTCGCGCTTGCGGTCCTCGACTCGGGTCTGGAGATCGGTCGGCGGGGTTGGGGACGGTTTGATAGGAACGGCGATACTCATGACCTCTCCTGATCGGTTGACGTTGTGTGCTTCGACCGCTCGGCGATCAGCACTTCTGTCGTGAGCATGAGGGAAGCCACGGAGGCCGCATTCTGGAGAGCGACGCGCACGACCTTCGTCGGATCGATGACACCGGCTTCGATGAGGTCCCCGTACTCGCCAGATGCGCCGTTGTACCCGAAGCCGCCGGTACCGTCGCGGACCTTGCCGACGACGATGGCGCCCTCGGCACCGCAGTTCTGCGCGATCTGACGCAGCGGCTCCTCGAGCGCACGGCGGATGACGTTGACGCCATAGCGACGCTCGTCGTCGAACGTCAAAGCTGCGAGCACCGCTTCGCAGCGGATCAACGCCACGCCTCCGCCCGGAACGATGCCTTCCTCGACGGCCGCACGAGTCGCGTGCATCGCGTCCTCGACGCGCGCCTTCTTTTCTTTCATCTCGACCTCGGTCGCTGCGCCGACCTTGATCACGGCAACACCGCCGCCTAGCTTCGCCAGCCGCTCTTGCAGCTTGTCCCGGTCGTACTCTGACGTCGTGTCGTCGATCTCGCGACGCAGCGACTTGACGCGCGCTTCGATGTCTTCCTTTTTGCCCGCGCCCTCGATGATCGTCGTGGTGTCCTTGTCGATCGTGATGCGCTTTGCGCGACCGAGATCTTCGAGCGTCAGGTTCTCGAGCTTGAGCCCGAGATCCTCGGTCACCGCTCGACCGCCGGTCAGCGCGGCGAGGTCTTGCAGGATTGCACGGCGGCGATCGCCGAATCCGGGCGCCTTCACTGCACACACGGCGAGGGTGCCGCGCAGCTTGTTGACGACCAGCGTCGCGAGCGCTTCGCCATCGACATCGTCGGCGATGATCACGAGTGGCTTTCCCTGCTTGGCAACTTGCTCGAGGATCGGCAACAGTTCCTGCATGGTCGACAGCCGCTTCTCGTGAATCAACACGTACGGGTCGGCGAACACGGCCTCCATTCGCGCAGCATCGGTCACGAAGTATGCGGACATGTAGCCCCGGTCGAACTGCATTCCTTCGACCACCTCGAGCGTGGTCTCCATGGTCTTGGACTCCTCGACGGTGATCACGCCTTCCTTGCCGACCTTCTCCATCGCTTCGGCGATCAGCGTGCCGATCGTGTGGTCCCCGTTGGCGCTGATGATGCCGACTTGCGCGATCTCCGCTTTGCTGCGCGTCGGTCTGGACTGCCGCTTCAGCTCCGCGACAATGGCCACGACCGCGCTGTCGATCCCGCGCTTGATGTCCATCGGGTTCGCGCCGGCGGCCACCAGCTTTGCGCCTGCGACATAGATCGCTTGCGCGAGAACGGTCGCAGTGGTCGTCCCGTCGCCGGCGACGTCGGAGGTCTTGGATGCGACCTCCTTCACCATCTGCGCGCCGAGGTTCTCGAATCGGTTCTCGAGCTCGATCTCCTTGGCAACACTGACACCGTCCTTGGTGATCGTGGGGGCACCCCACGACTTCTCGATCACGACGTTGCGTCCGCGCGGACCGAGGGTGACCTTCACCGCATTCGCGAGGATGTCGAGCCCCCTCGCGATGTGCGTGCGTGCGTTGGTATCGAACAAGATCTCCTTGGCGGTCATGATTGTCCTTCGAGAACTGCGAGGACGTCGTCTTCGCTCAAGATGATGTGGTCTTGGCCTTCGAGTTTGACTTCGGAGCCCGTGTACTTGCCGATCAAGATCTTGTCGCCTGCCTTGACCGTGAACGCCTGGATCGTCCCGTTGTCGAGGCGCTTGCCGCTTCCGATCGCGATGACGAGCGCTTCCATCGGCTTCTCCTTAGCGTTGTCGGGAATGAACAAGCCACCCTTGGTCGTGTCTTGCGCAACGATTCTGCGGGCGAGAAGCCGATCATGGAGAGGTCGAATCGTCATTGCGACACCTCGCGCATCCCGATGCTGTGTCCAGCGGGGCACTCGCGAGTCTGGCGGGTTGGGCCGAGCGCCAACACTTCGACGAGCTCGGTCCACGCGGTTCGCAGCGCCGGTGTCGGCGGCACTTGCAGGATTTCCTGATCGATGACCGCGACCATCGCGCGGAGCTTGGTCACAGCCGTGTCTACGGAAGCGTTCGACATGATGCGCACACCATAGGGACTGATCGATCGTTCGACTATTCGGTTGTTTGGTGTTCACGTGACGAGAATGTCGGCGGATCGATACCGCTCATACGATGAGTTCGAGTTTTCGAGCTGCTGAGACCGCGATTACCTAATGGTCGAACGACCGATCGAGACGCACGCTTCGATCGTGGGGGAAAACCAATCACGAACGTGGCGAGCGTGCCGGAGCCAGCGTCATCGTGTGCAAGACGTTCCGGTTCCGGTTCTGTCGCGCACGCTCGCGATTCCCACATCGTCGCGATTCGAGTCCGAGTGGCGACCAACGCCTCTCGAGCGCCGGAGAAGCGGCCGCGTCCGGTCGACCGGCACTGCCATCGTGCACGGGTCGTTCGCCGTCCGCGCCCGGATCCTCGATCTCGCGATCGGAGGACTGAGCTTGCTGGTGGATGATCTGGCAACGGCGCCCGATGTCGGGACACGCGTGCGTCTCGATGTTCGACTCGACGGGCTCGGCCGCTGGCTGCACTTGGTCGGATCCGTCGCACGTGTCGACGCCCGGGGACCCGGCGCCGCGCTCGCAGTCGAGTTGCTCGCCGTCCCGGCGGACTTCGAGGACATCGTCCAGGACGAGCTGTTGTCGGCGTTGGAGTGTGCACGACAACAACAGATCTTGCTCGTGGATGGCGTACGCAAACGCCGCGAGCTTGTCGCCACCGCGTTTCGAGCGAAGGGGTACCACGTCATCGAGGTGAGCTCTTCGCTCGAAGCGATCGCCGCGATCGATCAGTCTCGGCTCCACCTCTGGGCGGTGGTCATCGCGGACACCAAGCTCGCTTGGCGGGCGGACGAGCTGCGCAAGTTCCTCGCCGAGGCGTATCCACAAGTACCATTGATTGTCGTAGGAGAACGCGTACGCCGGTATGGCACGACGAGGATCAGCATCGACCGCATTCCTGATCTCGCATTGCAGATCGACAACCTCGTGGGCATGCGCGAACTCGGCTTGAGCACGGAGCGTGGATCGGCTGCCGTGTTTTCCGCAATTCCTGCGTGAGCCTTGGGCACGCTGGCAAGCGTTGCGCGAACGCATGCTCTGCCGACGCGTGTGAGGCGAACTGGATCGTCATCGAGGCGGCGCCCGGCTTGCACTCCGTGCAGACCGATGTCGCCGTTCGTCCCGCTGTTGATGGGGTTGACCACGATGGCGCCGACGTCTGCGACCGAGCTCGCGGCCGCACGGGCGACGGTGCCATGACTCCAACAACACCGAGAACCCTTTGGCCGGTGGACTGGCTCACACCAAGCGAGAGACGATGATGCTCGAGAAATGATGCTCGAGAAACGGATCGGATCGAGCCGGCGACTTCGCGCGTCGGCGAGCGCAACGACGCGACCGATCTGTCTTCGAGAGGAGGAACTGACGATGGAATCGACCGAGATGCGTAGAGTGCTGCGTGCGAGTTACGACGACGTGTTGGCCGGACTCCCCGAGGCGCTCAAGAGCGAGGGGTTCGGGATCCTCACGGAGATCGATGTCCGCCAGACGCTGAAGCAGAAGCTCGGCGTCGAGTTCCGCCGTTACAAGATCCTGGGCGCCTGCAATCCGACGCTCGCCCATCAGGCGCTGCAGACGCAGCTCGAGATCGGCGTGATGCTGCCGTGCAATGTCGTCGTCTACGAGGGAGACGACGACACCACCGTCGTCACCGCGATCGACCCCACCCTCACGATCGGCGACCGACACCAAAATCTCGGCGCCCTCGCCGAGACCGTTCGCGACAAGCTCGGTCGCGCCCTCGCCAATCTGGCGGAGCGCGTACCCACCTCGCCCGCCGCTCGAACGTAACGCTCGCGCGTTGCCGATGGCGGCGAGTCCGCGCTCGTCGACGACCGGCCCGGCAAGCGCAAACGCATCCGCGCGCTTTCGACCGACATCGGCGACGCGATCATCTTCTGCACGCGCGATCGACTCACGCCGATCGCGGGGCTGTGTGGGACGGCAACCCGTGATGCACGGTGCGCGCGAGGTTCGTGCCGAGCACGCGGACGGGCTTCCGTTCCACGACGATGCGGACAGCTGACCATGGGGGTGGTGGCGGTAGTGCGAAGTAGATCGAGCAATGAAGAACCACCATTCACGAGCTCGAACACGTTCAGATTCCTGAGGCTGGTGCTCGAAGCACCTGACGTTGTTGATCGCGTACCTTTTGGAACGGACGTTGCCGATCGTCGCGCACGCTGGCATGTCGGTTGCTGTTCTCGTGCCGCATGTCTAATCACACACGTTGCGCGGCGCTAGGTCTTGTCCTTGCCACGGTGGTCGGGTGTGCCTTACCTGACGACGGCGCGGATCCTGTCGATGGAACGACCAATGACGATCCAGCACCGGAGTGCATCGACCTCGACGGCTGCCTCGAGCAGGAGACCGAGCCTGCCGAAGGCGACGAGCGTGTGGTCGATGACACGATGATCGAGGAAGACACGACCGCCGATCCTCGGACAGGCGACGGCAAAACTGCCGCCGCCGTGCAGTGGCTGATGGATGCCGACGTTCGTAAACGACCTCCTCAGGGTATCTGGAAGATCGGTGCGCGATACTTGGTGACACAAGACTCCGACGGCAACAACGACGACGACGAGTTTCGGCTGTACCTGCGCGCGGCCGATGGCGACCATATCCGTGGCTGGGAGAAGCCCTACGGGTCGCACGGCCAGACCGTATTCGTCGAACGTCGCGCCGACAATGACTTCAACTTCTACACGAGCTCCAAGAGCACGCTCGGTGTGGTCCGATTCCGGCTCGGCGCCGATCTCAAGACGCTCTCGGGATCCGGGCACGTCATCACGCCGAAGGGCCCGGAAGGCGGAACGGCGAAGGGCGTCGTCGCCTTCGATCGAGATGCCGATATCGCGGCGGTATGCGGGTACACGTCACCGAGCACGCCGGGCAACGAGGCGCGGCGGATTCGCTTCTATGCAATGGGCGACTACCTCGACGGAGTGCTCACCAAGGTCGCTCGGCCGGTGGTGTTCGAAGCCGGCCACCTCGGCTCGCTGCAAGGCTGCGGGGTCCATGACGGCAAGGCGTACATGCTGCTTGGCAACGACGATCCTGGGCGGCGGAAGTGGATCTACCGCGTGAACATCGCGACCGGCGCCGTAAAGCGTCGCGAGATCACCGTCGACAAACAAGGAGCGGACAAGTACGAGCCCGAGACGCTGTACGCGCAGAATGGCGAGATCATCTTCGGCATCTACAAGGGCAAGAACACCGACTCGCGGTTCTACCGGATGGATCCGTTCTGAGTACCGTGCTCGGCGAACAGGGCGATCAGCGCATCCTCGCCGTCGCGGTCGTGCT
>JBJXGN010000305.1:0-14755 GCA_046160585.1 Kofleriaceae bacterium | reverse complement strand
GGTCCTTATCCCATGCCTCGATACGAAGCGTAGTTCCGGGGAGGCGCGAGGTCTTGCGAACTACCCTTAAGCGAATGATCACTTGCATTTGTTATCTAAGGTCCTCGCTTCAAGAATGAGATGGAGTAACAACTTCTGCGATGCGACCAGGTCACTGAGCACCGTCATAGATCCACCGATGTTCGAGAACGCCACCGAGAGCTTGGCCCTCATTGTTGGCCGTCATGTCGCGGTCACTGTAGCCCTCGGGATCCCCCGATACGGCGCCCCAGACCTCCTTGGCGACTTGCAATACATCGGTGACTGCATTCCCCCAGTTGTGTGTCAGTGCCGCTGAGTGGACAAAATGTTGCACGCTGTCCCAGCCTCCCACGAGGGCCTCATACATGTGATAGACGGACTTGTCGGTTGTATCTTCGACGAGCTGGCCGAACAGTTGGTCGAGTCTCGAGACGGCAAGGTCCACGGTGGCATGCTGTCTCAGCGATTCCGTAATGAGAGCGCGGCCGAATTCTCGATAATAGGTCGCTGGGAACTGCCCATCATACCGTCGCAAATCTTCGCGAAGAGTCCGTCGCGCGAAGTTCAGGAGTCTGTCGCCCTGGGCTCCGACTGAATCAGGATCGTTGATGCGTCTGATCGTGAGCCTGTTTGTTATCGCGAGATGTCCGCCGTCTCGACGGATGAAGAACTGTCCCGGTCTGTTTCTTATGGCCGCTCTCGATCGATCCCCCGTGACTTCGATGTCGCGAAGCTCGGCTCGACCGGTTTCGCGAGATATCGAATAGATTCTGCGCTCGCCAAAGGCGTTGGGATTGTGTCCCGCCCAACGTTCCATCAAGGTCTGTCGAGTTTGCTGGTGTGCATTGAAGTTGAAATAGCTATCGAAGTCAGCATGTTCTCGCGGATCAGTTAGGTCGAGAATTGGGTCTTGGTCGCGCGGCAGATGCTCGGACGGCATGGAGTTGAGTTGCGCTTCCTCCAGAGCGCTTGGCTCCATGGGTGGCAAATAGACCGGGCGAACGCGACGCGAAATCCGCACCGGCTGAGTGCCCTCCGGATCGACGAACGACAACGGCGAGTTGTTTGCGTACGCTTTGAAATTCATGCCGGCGCCGATGCCCATGGGGTCGGCACTTGTCCAGCGGCCTAGCCAAGGGGCGTAGTAGCGGGCTGCGTGGTAGTTCAAGCCGGTTTCCTCATCGCGTTCCATGCCGGTGAACCGATAGCGTTTGTGGCTGGCACGAATCCCGTGGCCGCGGGCCTGAAGCGCCGACGTGCCAAAGGGGTGGTACTCCTCGTAGGAGACGATCTCGCCACTGGCGTCGAGCTCGACGCCGATGGAGCCAACATGGTTGCCGTACTGGTAGCGATAGAGGGCGTCGGTACCGACGTCGCGAGCCGCGAGCGTTTCGTCGATGATCAAGATGCGTTCGTCTTCGACGAAGATGTGGTGGGTTTCGATCTCTTCGATGACCGTGCCGCTCGAGGAATAGCCACGATAGAGTTCCATGCCGTCGATGTAGAGGCGCTCCCACTGGACGTGTCCGCGCTGATGGCGAATCGTCTTGCGCGTGCGTTGCTTCGAACCGTCGTAGTTGTAGTGGGCTGTGCCGCCGCCGCCGAGGTTGATGCTGCGGATCATGTCGCGGTAGTCCCACCGAACATGGAACTCGTCCGGTGAGCTGCCCAGGTCGAGCATGCTGCCGTGAAGGTCGTACTCGTAGCGCACGGTGCTCGTGACGGCGTTGCGAGTGTGAGTGCTCAGCAAACGGTTGCTGTCGGGTGCGTAGTCGTAGGAGCGCGTCCACCCGCCACCTCGCGCGACATGACTCATCTCCTCGATGTTCCCGGCGCTGTCGTACCCGTAGTACTGGTCGTACGGTCGCAACGTCTGGTCGGTGATCGGGAAGCTCGCCGGCGGTGCCGGAGTGACCGGACCCGCCGCGGGTGCATGGTCGCTCGATGCGCTCTCGCGGCCGGTTGCATGGATGAGGCGGTAGATCGCGTCGTACGCGTAGCGGCTCTCGGGCAGGACGCGCTGGTTGCGGAAGAAGACCGGCTCGTACGCGTCGTCGTGGATCTGCGTGATGTTCCCGGCGACGTCATGGCTGTAATAGAGCTGCTGGAGAACCTGATCGTCGCGTAGCCCGGACCGATGCTCCGGGAATCGCGGGCGGTAGCCGGGGCGTGTCGTGCGGATCTGGGTGAGCCGGGACGTGACCGGATCGTAGTGGTGCTGCGTGATCGTTCCGTTGCCGAAGATGACGTGCTCGCGCTGTCCCTTCGCGTTGTAGCGAAGATCGGACACCGCTGCGATCCGATTGCCGCCCGCGCGCCGGCCGGTCGCATCACGCGCCGCGCTGACGAAGACGTCCTCGGAGGACAGCAGACCGCGCTCGCCATAGCGCGGCTCGTAGACCATCACGCGCCCCGGATCGCGGTGCCAGTTGAACAGGCGCGTCATGCGGCCCAGCGCGTCGTGCTCGGCGAAGCGGTGGAACGTTTCGGCCTCCAGCTGGACGTCGAAAAAGCCCTCGGACCAGTCGATCACGGGGGCCTGCACCGCCGCGGTCAGCTGCCGGCTGGTCTCCTCGAGGTGGCCCGTGGCCCCGAACCGATGATTCGTGACGAGGCCACTGGCATCGTAGAACTGGTGGAGTTGCCCGCGCAGGTTGCGCGCTCGCGCATCGGCCGGAGAGACCGCCTCGCCGTAGATCAGCCGCTCGATCATCCACTGCTCGTCGCCGATGCGAAGCCACTGCTCGACGGGGCGGTGCAGGGCGTCGTAGATCGACTGATAGATGCGGCGCTCGGTGACGCGGCCGCCCTCGTCCGTGATCCGGACGTTGGTCTCCCAGCGGTACATCGGCTGACCGCCGGCGTTCGGCAACATCCAACGATCACCGGCGTCCATGCTGTGCTGGAACAGCAGATTGCCGGCGATGTCGTAGGCGGGTACTCCGGTGGTCGGGACGTCGTCCGCCCGCGATGGCTCGAGCTCGTCGTCGGCGCGCGTCGGCTTGACCGGAGTGATGTATTGCATCACGAGGTTGCCCCGGGCATCGCGGAGCCACAGCGGCTTCCCCTCGGCATCGAGTCGGGTGAACGTCACGTACTTCTCGTCGTGGCGGACGCCGAGGCGATCCTCGAACCGATTGTGGACGATGCTGATCACCTCGCGACCGCGGCTGTCGAGCATCACGGTCGCGGGCGTTTCGGCGTGAGCCGCGGATTGGTCGGCGGCGCGCCGTTCCGGGTCAGTCAGCGGCAGCGCGCGTCGCGCCGCATACCAGGCGTTGCCGGACTCGAGCACCGTGTCGGCGGCGTCGTGGGAAGTGACGTGCCACGGCGAGAAGTCGACGCGCGCGTAGGTCCCATCCGGCTGCTCGGTGCGGACCGCGCGCCCGGCGGCATCGTAGTAGACGACCGGGGTGACCCCGACTTCCCGCAGCTCCTCGAAGCGCTGCTCGTTGCTGCTGAAGTACGGCTCGTACTGCTTGACGGGTTTGCCCTTGTTGTTGAGGACTGTCTTGCCGCTGGTCAGCCAGCGCAGCGCGGTGCTGCCGTGCTCGGGCTCGGCCTTCGCCTTGCTCGCGAGCAGGTTGCCCCCGCCGTCGGAATACTCGAACACGACCTGGATCGTGCTGAACGATCCAGGCGCTTGGTCGGCGACGTGGATCTCGCGCAACACACTGCAGCCACCTGACGGGCTCGTACCGTACGTGATGGCGCCGGTCGTCGGATCGACCAGCTCCCCGAACCAGTAGAGTTGCCGAGTCGTCGCCGTCGTGAGCAACCGCCGGAGATCGGGCTCCGAATACGAACCCATGAAGACGCGGGCAACGCGAGCCACCGGCGGCTGCGTCAGCATGACATCGGCGTGGAACGGACCGAGGTCATCGCCCTCGCGGCCATCACCCTTTCCTCGGACTGCGATCGCGGCGGGCAGCCCCAGGATGTCGTAGGCCGTCTCGATGAGGTTGTCGTTGAGATCCTGGATCACGGTGGGCGCGAGAACGCGATGATCGAACGCCCGCACTCGGGTGACGTTGCCGACCGGATCTCGACTCGACTCGACGAACAGCTCGTAGCGCGGATCGAGGCTGACGATGGTCGTGTTGCCGAAGGCGTCGGTATAGCGCTCGGGCGCGTAGAAGTGCGTGGCGGCATCGGCCTGGAATCCGACAATCCCCGAACGGATCCAATGCCCGGCCGCACCGACCACGGCGCCGCTTGCATAGCCGCTGACGCTCGGGGTGTTCAGGTCTGTCCTTGCGGCCGCTAGCTGCTCCTCCGAGAACACCGCGGCGAGAAGGTCGTCCGTGAGCGCCAGCTTGTAAGACTCGTACGGAAGTCCGAGGTGACCGAGTGTCCCGAGCGCCAGTGGCGTCTCCAGGTCGGCGTCGAGGAACAGCGTGCGGACCTCTTCGACCAACCGCTTGTGTGGGCCGGGCACGGCGGGGAGGTGGTGGTAGGGAAGCTCGATCACCTCGGCGAGCGCAGCATCCGCGGGCTGATGCAACCTGCTGAGCTGGAGCGCCCGCAACTCTTCGCGCGTGAAGTAGCCGTCCCCTGCCGCGGGCGTGACGCCGGTCAGTTCGAAGGTCGTCTCCTGGTACGGGACGCGGAGCCGATAGATGTCTGGTCCATCGATGTCGTTGGTGTATCGGTGTTCGCTGTATGCGAGGTGCAGCTCTCGCTGAACGGCGACGATCCGCTCCTCGGTACCTGGCGGCAAGCTGGAATCCCGGTGGCGGCCGATGCGCGGGTACACGACGGCGATGGCCTGAAGCACGTTGCCGTGCGCGTCCACGTTCAGGTTCAGGCTGTGGGTGATGCGCGGATCCGGCTCGACGTCCGCACCTCGCAAGTCCAGCTCGTAGTGGTACGTGATCGCCTCCGACTCGGTCACCAGGAACACGGCATGCCGGTTCTCGCCGCGTGACTGGAGCCTGCGGACATGGCAGCTGTGGTGCGCGGCCGAGAAGATCTTGACCGGGCGAGGCTGCCCGGCGGCCAGCGCGTCGACGTCTAGCTCGTAGATCTCGGTGCGCAGCGCCATGCCTTTGCACGCGCGTAGGGCCTCGCGCCACTCGTCTGCCGTCAGGTTCTCGAGCGCCAGATCGGGCTCGGGGAGCTCGCGCTCGCGAAAGCTGCCGAGCACGTTCCGAGCCTCGCGATCCTGGTCCTCGAACGAACGCGGAAAGTACTCGTCAGCGTACTGCGACAGGATCCGATGACGGTCCAACATGGCGCCGGTGTGGAACCACGTGATCGTCTTGATCGGCGGCTGATAGAGTTGGTGATCGTCGGTGATGTACGGGCTCGCCGAGTTGCCGGCGGTGAATGCGCCGTAGTGCTCTGCGTCGAGTTGCTCGATGCGGCCGAAGCCGCGGAACTCTCGCTCCTCACCGTCGAAGTAACCGTGGTGGTAGCTGAATGACGTAGAGAACCGGGTGCCTCGCCACCGATCGGTGACCGTCACCGAGTCCACACAATGGACGGGGAATGGGATCCGGGTGACCCACGGCGTTCCGGCGCGCTTGTCGGCCAGGTAGTACCGCGTCGATGGCGCGTAGCTGACCTCTGTCTCGAGACCGAGGTTGTTAGCGGTCCGGATCAACAAGTGCGGCTTCTGCCCGCCCATCAGGTCGACGTAGCGAATCGGGCTCCGCACCTCGTGGGGCAGCGGTGACGACCAGACCAGGCAAGCGGTGCCGTTACCCAGCAGGTCGGCGGTCGTCACCGAGGTCAGATTGTCGACGGGTGGCAGGTGACGCAGCGATCGCGCGGCGCTCCAGCGATTGCCCGACTGGTTGAAGTAGAGCCGGACGCCGTCGCGGTGCAGGTAAATGAGATCGCTGGTGCCCGAACCGTCGATGTCGACCAGGCGGATCCTCCGATGATCGAAGTGATCGAGGCTGTCGAACCACGGAGCATCGTCCATGGTGACCTTGCCGCCGAACCGGCCGTAGCCGAGGTTGGGCCAGTAGCAGACCTCCCCGTTGCGGATCCGCACCAGGTCGGTGAGCCCGTCGCCGGAAAGATCGGCGAGATAGATCGACTGCGTTCCGTCGGCCAGGACCAGGCGCGGGCCGTGTTCCTCGTCCTCGGGTTGGGGGACGCGCGCCGCGGATTCGAACCCGCGCTCACCACGCGACCGGTGCCAGGTAACGACCTCGTTCTCGGTGATCAGAACGTCGGCATGGCCGTCGCCGTCGAGGTCGACGAGGCGCAGGTTGGGATCATCCCATCGCACTGCCGGCACCTGCTCGAACGCGCGAAACGGTTCCCAATCATCATCGGGAGTCCGCTCGTAGAAGCCAGGCGTCGGTCCGGCGAACGCGACCACGTCGAGTCGGCCATCACCCGTGAGGTCGACCAGCTGCTGGCCGCCGGACGCGAGCTGAACATTGGGGCGAGTCGGCAGGACCCGCAGCGGACCGAAATGACCGTCGCCAAGGTTCGACTTGTAGAACCAGCCATCAGCCTGCTCGGTGAGGATGCCCGAGAGCCCCTCGCCGTCGAGGTCGATCCAATGTAACCCTCGCCCAGCCAGGCCGGCCGGGAGGTTCTCGAGATCCACCGCCTCGAGCTCGTCGAGTTCCTCGCTGATGCGAGCCTTGCTGTACTCGAACTGCACGGGCGGCAGCGACTTGCGAAGATAGGTGACGAAGCGTACGCCGTCGCGATCCTCGACAGCCGCGTCGGGATCGTGGACGAAGGCCACCTGGTTGACCGACCGGATGAACGACGCGACACGAGTGCTTCCGGCGTGAGCGAGCTCGGCGTCGACGTCGATCGGTGCGTCGTAACCGAGGTCGTCGTAGTGGAGCTCGGTTGCACGGACCAAATAGGGCTCGCCACCAATCCGAGCCGTCAGCTCGTCGAAGTAGTGGAACATCAATACGCGGTGACAGCGGCGATAGCTGCGCACCTCGAAGCCGGGGCGGTATGCAGAGAACGGATCCGGTCGCATCGCCCACCGGCGTGCCGGCCGCCCCGACGCCTGTGTGCGGTGATGCTGCTCCACAGACGACACCATCGGATCCCACGCCAGATCGCGGACATGATCCTCGTCGTAGTCGAAAACGACCTCGAACAGCCAACCGTCGGTCTCCCAGCTGGGCTGAGCAAGGCGCGAGGTGCGGTTGCCATAGAGGACGCGTTTGAGGTACCGACCCGCGGTGCGGGTCCGATTGCGTTCGTTGCTCTGGCGGCTATCGACGCCCGCATCGTCCTCACCCACGTACTCGTAGTGGATGACGTTGCCCTTGTCGTCGTGGCTTTGGCGGAGCAACCAGGTGAAGACCCGCGCTGGATGATCCCAATCGACGTCGGCGGGATCGAAGATGCGCGACTGGCGGTCCGGCCCGTAGATGTTGGTGATGTTGTCGCGGCTGATCGAACGCCAGTGAATGTCTCCGGTGTCGTGCCGGGTCCAGCGCTCGATGCGGGCGAAGAGCCCCTCCACCCGCGGGCGATAGCGGTGGACGACGTAATCGGAATCGACCGTGTGGTCGACGTGGCGTCCGCCGTCTTCAAGCACCGGCACCAGGTCTTCGGCACCTGAAAGCACGTAGACGTCAGTCTCGGCCGCATCCCGGTACTCCGGCATGCCCTTGTCTGTCTTCCGCTGGATCGACGGGATCGAGAGGGACCATCCAAGGCCGAACGGGCCATTCCCCGAGCCCGAGTCGTAGGTGAGCGTCAGTTGCGGTCCGAACCCCGAACGACCCGGACTGGTGGCGATCGGAATCGTCATCGAGCCGGTCCCGGTCACCGGGTTGGCGGAGAACTTCTCGCCCATGCCCCGGATCGCGCCTCCACCCTTGGGTATTTCGATCGCCGGGGCTTTGATCGCGAAGCGATCCGGATCCCTGTCACCGGACGGTGCCGAGAACGTCGGGCGCCCCCGATCACGGGAGGGCTCGTCGTTGCCTCCCCGCTCCCTGCTCTCATCTCGTCGCTTGCTCACCTAGCCCCCGCAGATCCGATCCTGCTGAGCCGAGCTTGACGCAGCGCCCACCCGAATGATCGCCCGGCTGCCCGCTTTCGGTGCCGCAATTTGCTGCAGCGTCGTCACGCTTTCGTCTTCTCACTAGTCAAACTCGAACGCAGCAAGGCAGCCCGCGCAACCTCTTCCTCTTTGCGACAGCGTTAGTTGGCCGCGGTCTACGCCCGGAGCTTCAACACCACACCTGCTTTCTCGGGCATCGCGAACGAGACTCGGCTGTAGTCCTCGGCGAACGCGTCCGGATGAAGGTGCGCGTAGACCTGCTGCGTGATCGCGACGCTCGAGTGGCCGAGGATCTTCGACAGCTTGAAGATGTCTCCGCCTGACGCGAGGAAGAGCCCGGCGAACGTGTGTCGAAGATCGTGGAGGCGGAGCTTCTTGGTGACGCCAGCACGGAGCACGGCCGCCTTGAATGGACGGAATACACTCGTCTTGTTGCGAGGCAGCTGCTCGTCAAACTTCTCGTCCCGCTTCGCGCCGGGCCAGAGCAGCGTGTTCTCGCCCTTCTTGAGCTTCATCTCGCGAAGGACGGTGAGCACCGAGTCGAAGGTCGGAACGTGACGCATTCGTCCTGACTTCGGTGCTCCACGGCGACCACGATGCACGTGGATCACGCGGTGCTGCAGATCGATGTCGACCCACATGAGGTGCAGCGCTTCATCGAGACGCATGCCAGTGCCGACGAGTACGGCCACGAGCGTTCGGATGTTGTCGTTGCACTCGCTCAGCAGCTTCTGAACTTCGCCGGCGGATTGGAGCCAGACGAACGGCTTCTCGACCACCTCGAGGTCACGGATGAACTTGAGCGGGTTCTCCGCGCACCAGCCTTGCTCGATGAAGTAGCTGTACGCGGCCGACAGCGAAGCGAACAACGTGTTGATCGTGGCGTTGCCGATCGGATCTTCGCGCTCCTTCAGCGACGAGCGAAGATCGATCAGCTTGGGCTTCGTGATCTTCACGAGCGGTGTGCTGTCGAATGTGGGGCGCACATAGAGCCGCATCCGGCTCTCGTACTCGTCGTGCGAGCGCTGATCGGCGATCGCGCGCAGCCACGCATCGAGCGCGTCGCCGAGGGTGCGCTTGTGGTCCACGGCCGCAGGGAGGTCGCCTGCCTTGATCGCGCGTTGCGTGACGCGATGTTGTTCGTCCGCTTCCTCGGCTTGCTTCTTCGAAGCGAACGACCCGACGTACACGCGCACGCTCTTCTCGCGGATCCGAGCACGCCCATAAACCTGGAACGTCTTCGTCCCATCCGCCGCCCTGTGCTCCTTGATCATGACACCGAGCCTACAACAGGCCTCCGACAGGTCGGGGTAGAACCGGTGTAGAACAGCGATTTCCGAGATCCGCTACACGTCGCCGCCGCGTGACTTCGGCGGCATCGGGACGAACCTAGACACGCGCTTCTGATACGCGCGATACGCGTCACCCTTCGATCGAATCGCTTGCTTCTCCGTCGGTGGAATGCCCGTGACGCCGAAGATGCTCGCGACGATCAGCAGCTGTCCGCCGATCGCGATCAGCCCCCACGATCCAAACGCGAGTCCGTAGATCGCGTAGCCGATCCACACGCACCACTCGAAGAAGTAGTTCGGATGCCGCGACCATGACCACAGGCCCACATCGCAGACCTTGCCCTTGTTCTCCGGGCGTCGCTTGAACTGCGCGAGCTGCGCGTCGGCAATCGCTTCACCCGCAATGCCGATGATCGCGATCGCCGCGCCGATCGCACGCGGGATCCACGACGTGGGCTCGACCACGAACGGCACCACGAACGCCGTCGAGAGGATGCCGACGAGCGCTGCTTGCGCCTGGAAGAAGACGAAGAACTTCCACGACGCGGCGGCGCCCCAACGCGCACGCAGATCCTTGTAGCGACCCTCCTCGGGCTGCGAGGCCGCGCCGCGTTTGACGAGGTAGCCGCCGAGGCGCAGCGACCACGCGATCACGACCGCGAGCAGCACTGCCCAGCCGCAGGCGCACGAGGAGGAGCGCCACGCGAACAGCGCGACGACGGGGGTGAATGACAGCGCCCACCCGACGTCGACGATGCCCGCGTTCTTCGTGCGCTGTTGCACGATCCAGAGCACGAGCTGGATCGCCGCAGCGAGCGCCCAGGCTTCCGCGACACGCGCAAAGATCGCGTGCGTCACGAGGTCACTTGGGCGTCGAGGTCGTCGAGGGCGGCGGGGTCGTCGAGGCAGGCACGGTCGATGTAGCTAGGATGACCACGAACGAACGCTGGTTACGCTCGAACACCTGGATGCGATCGGCCGCGGACTCGACGAGCGAGAACCAGGGCTGCTTCTGGGACTGGGCGTCCGCGGCGGCGAGCTCGGGGACGATGAGGTCGATCTCGATGAAGCGGTCGTTCGTGACCTTGTCGATCGCCGCGGCGTAGCTCCAGTCCTTGATCGCGGGATCGGGGAAGCGATCGTTATGCAGCGCGCCACCGTAGACGGCGATCCACGGGCGGCGCTCGGGATCCTTGTCGCGGTGGGCGACGGCGCTCGCGGCGATGCGCTTCAGCTCGCGCGTCGTGATGGTGAGCATCGCGAGCGGATCGACCTCGTTCTTGGGGACCAGCGTCTTGTAGTCGGCGCACGTCAGCGTCATCGCGTGCGGCTGGACCTTCTTCGCGCGTGCGGCGTCGGCGAGCAGCGTGATCTCGGACTTGGTCTCGACCGGGCGCTTGACCTCGGTCTCCATCTGCTTGGTCGCTTTGTGAGCGGTCTTGCCGCAGTTGGGATCGACGACGAACGTCTCGACGATCAGGTCGGAGACCTTGTCGCCGAAGGAGGGCAGGGCCTCCGTGAAGTGCGAGAGGGCAGATCGCACCTGCGCGCGATCGACACGAGCGTGCAGCTCGCCAAAGCCGAGCACGCGCGCGTCGGCGGGGATGATCGCGGCGAGCGCGCTCGCGAGGTCCGCGTACGTGTTCGGCGGGTAGACCGCGGCGTCGACGGGCGGCGCTGGCGTGACTGCCCCGATCGGTGGCGTTGGCGTCGGCGTCGGCGTCGGCGTCTGCGTTGGCGTTGTCGGCGTTGTCGTCGCCTTCGGCGCGTCGGTGCCGCACGCAGCGAGCCCGAGCCCGACGAGCCACGAGAGGGAGCGCATCCAGGGAGCGTACACGTTCGTGGGACACCGCGTCGGCGCACGGGTTCCAGCCGGGGTATGGTCCCGCCCATGGGGCCAACGGTGAACGAGCTGCGGACGATCCCGCTGTTCCAGGGTTTCGGTGATGCCGAGCTGACACAGCTCGGGACCTTGTTCACGAAGGTCGGCGCCGCCGACCCCGGCAAGGCGCTGTTCGATGTCGGCGAGCAGGCTACCGAGCTATACCTGCTCACGGCGGGGGAGGTCGTCCTCGACCGGCCCGGCGACGACGTGTTCCGGCTGCACCCGCCCGCGTTGATCGGCGAGCTGGGGGCGCTGACGGGGTTGCCGCGATCGACACGCGCGAACGTGACCGCGGGGTCGACCGTGTGGGGGCTGCGCGCGAAGACCGTGCAGGAGTTCTTCGCGAAGCATCAGGAGCTCGGCGTGCGGTTCCTCGTGAATCTCCTGACGGTGGTCGCGGACAAGGTGCATCGCGATCAGACCCGTTTGGGCGACATGCGGCGGAACCTCATCACGACGCAGAAGGAGCTGAAGAAGCTCCGCGAGCTGGTGCTCGACACGGCCGAGAACGAGCTGTCGGCGCCCGTGCACGACACGCTCGACAAGGTGATCACGACGAACCGCCGCGTGAACTATCGCGTCGAGCCGCCGACGGCACTGCCGGTGCAGCTCCGCGTCGAGAACGCGTCGTCGAAGGTCGTCGATATCGCGCGCACGCACGTGTCGGCGACGATGACGCCGACGCCGGCAGAGGGATCGTGGATCACCGGCGTGCTCGCACTCGCGGGGACAGACATCCCGATCTCGGGACGCGTGCATCGCGTGCAGGCGTCCAAGGTCACGATCGAGCTCGATCTATTGATCGAAGAGTTCGCCGCGACACTCGAGGGCTACTTGACCCGCGCGCAGTTGCTCGATGTGCTCGTCTGAGGCGTCTCGACGTGCTCGCTCGAGTCGTCGCGCGTGCGTGCGTGCCGAAAATACGAAAGGCCCGCCGTCGGCGAGCCCGTTCGTCGAAAGGTAGTCGCGGACGCGGTTAGCGCTGCGAAACCTTGTCGGCCTTCTTGGCCGGCTTCTCGGCCGGCTTCTCGGCCGGCTTCTCGGCCTTCTTGTCGGTCTCCTTGGCCTTGTCGGCCTTCGGAGCCTCCTTCTTGTCCTTCTCGGCGGTGCGGGGCGCGGTGGTCTCCGCCTTGTCCGAGTGTTCACACGCGAAGACGGGGGTCGCGACGAGCGCGAGCGAGGCGAGAGCGAGGACGATCTTCTTCATCGGCAGGGACTCCTTTTGCGGTCTCGGTAGAGTGGCTCAGATAGGTACGAGGGACAAGTGGTTACAGCCTGGCGCCGAATGTCGCACGTGTCGCAACGTGTTGATTACCGGCGGGATCGGGTACCCCGCTGTTGGGCTAGGTAGTCGTAGACGAGCTTGTGGTCGTTGGTTTGACCCCGGAGGTCGAACTCCGGACGGAACCCGCCCGGAGTCTGCTCTGCCCATTCGGTGATCGGATCGACCTGGCGGAAGGCGCCCGACGACATGCAGCGCATAGCGCTGGTCGGCCACGCGAGGCGGTCGGGGAGCGGGATGTCGACCGGTGGCGCGGGGTCGCCCGCCGCGAGGCGCTCGAGGTCGATGCAGTCCATGAGGTCGGTGGCGGCCATCATGCGCGCGTTGAGCGGCTCGAGATCGAACGCCTGCTGGAGGTGCTTGAGCGCGCTGGTGTGATCGTACGTGACGCTCGAGACGTGGCCCGTCTTCGCGTACGGGCCCGCGACGATGGTCGGCACGCGGAAGCCCAACTGCTCGAAGCCGGCGATCCCGAAGTTTGCCTCGGTCTCGTCGGTCGTCGTCGGTGGCGCGACGTGATCGAAGAAGCCACCGTTCTCGTCGTAGGTGATAACGAGCATGATGTTGTTCCACTGCGGCGAGTTCGCGAGCGCCGTGTAGATCGACGCGATGAACTCCTGCCCGAGGATCGGATGGACCGGCGGGTGATCATCGTTCTCGCCGAACGCGGGATCGATGTAGACGACCGGCGGCAGCGTCCCCGCCGCGGCGTCCTTGAAGAACTGCCCTGCACCGACGAGTGCGTCACCGAAGCGGCGGATGTGGCCGGTGCCGTCGTTGGGCCCGAGGTCGATCTTGTACGGGCCCTCTTGGCCGAGGAGCGACACCACTGCGAGGTTGCCGTAGTAGTAGGCCCAGTCGACGCCCTTGTCGGCGAGGCGGTTGTAGATCGTCGGGATCGGAACCCCCGCGCTGAACGTGTTCAGCACGTCGGTGTTGACCTTGAGCCCGAACGACGACGCCGCGTGCCAGTACGCGCGATTTGGCAGCGTGGGTCCCATCACCGAGCAGAACCAGCGATCGCACGTGGTGTACGCGTCGGCGAGCGCGTAACTCACCGGCGCATGCTCGCGCGTGAGGTACTGGAGCGCTTCCCGCGACTCTGCATGTTCACGCTGGTGCTCGACGAGGAACTGATCCATCGCCCCGGCGTTGAACTGGCGGTGCGACGCGTCCCAGCCGTGCGGTGGATCGAGGACACACGGCGCATCACGTCCCTCGGGCACGTACGGAGCGATCGGGTTCCCCTGGAGGTCGGGCATCGTGAGCGAGGCGGGGAACGCCGTGCCCGGTTTGCCCTCGAGTCGGCGCGCACCGAACAGATGGTCGTACGAGCGGTTCTCCATCATCACGTAGACGTAGGTCGTGATGCCGACAGGGCCGTCGGTGCCGCTGCTGTCGCCGCAGCCGGGAAGAAACTTGGCCATGCCCGCTGCCGCTGCGAGCCCACCCATCCGCTTCAAAGCGTCGCGTCGTCTCATCGTCATAGAGGTCCGACCATACTCTCTGCCGCGTCAGGATGCAGTGGCAGATCGGTGACGTTCACAATAGAGATGCGACCCAGCCCACACCGACCCAGAAGCCAGCCGCCGTCCCGATCCCGGAGGCCACGGCGATGAGGAGGATCCGGGTCACCGGGTTCCTCCAGAACCCCTTGAACGACTGGATGTCATCGGGGAGGCGTTCGCAGTCGGTGACGCTCGGCTTGCGTCGCCACGCCTCGACGATGCCGGTCACCATGCCCGTCCCGAGCAGCGGATGAATCGCGGCGATCGGCGCGACGACGAGCGCGCTGAGCACCGTCAGGATCGAGCCGCCGGCGATCAGCGTCATCCCCGCGGCGCCGACCGACGTCGGGAGGATCCACGCGAGCAGCATCTCCGTGATGTTGGTCTTGTCGCTCCAGCGCCAGCCGTAGATCAGCGCGGCGACGAACAGCGCCGGGACGAGCCACTTGAGGATCGTCCAGGCGAGAGACGGCGGCGGCAGCTTGTCGAGCGCTCCGAGATCGATCGTCTCGCCGATCTGCGGCGTCATGCCCGGCACGTGCGCCGCGCCGACGACGGCGACCACGCGTTTCTTGTCCGCGCCCGCAGCGGCGAGCTTGCCCGCGAGGTAGCTGTCGCGCTCGTCGATCAGCGGTGCCTTGATCTCGGGCACTGCGCGACCGAGCTCGGTCAGCATCTCGGAGAGCGCCTTCGGTTCCTTGAGCGACTCGATCGCCTTTTCGTCGACCACCTCGCCCTTCTTGTCCTCGAAGCCGACGACGAGGG
>JBJXGN010000304.1:0-3197 GCA_046160585.1 Kofleriaceae bacterium | reverse complement strand
AAGTCGATGCGCCCGCACGCCGAAGCTGCCAAGAGCCCACATTGGACCGCTGTGTGACGCATCGAACTATCCAGCGCGAGTTTCGCACGCAGATGCGATCGAAGCGATCGCGTAGTTCTGGCTTGGTACCTGCACGGCATCCCGATGTAGCTATCTAGAACGGCCAGGTGTTGCCACCGCCGCCACCGTTGTTGGTCACGTCGTTGAAGACCTCGACCACATCATCGACCGCACCTTCGCCATCTTCCGTCGCATCCTCCGCCGCACCCTGCACCTCATCGACGGCGCCACCGATGTGCCCGCCGATTTCGTCGACAGGATTGTCGGTGTTCGAGGCTCCGCTCGGCGTGGTCACGTCTCCTCCGTCGCCTCCTAAGCCCCTCACTGCTCCGTTGATATCCCTCAACACACCGGCGGCTTTGCCGAAAGTACTCGTGGTCGCCGTTCGTGTGTTCGAGACGGAATCCCCCTTCTTTCGCTCTTCCCGTTCGTGCTCGCGCCTCATCTCGTTCAAGACGCCCTTGGTGGTGGTTTCGACCTTTCCCAACGCCGACCGCCCGCGCTCGTGCGCCGATCGGGTTTTGTTCAGCGCGTTGTTCGCCGTCGACGTCCCTACGCGTGCCCCCATGGAAAAGATGCTGTTGGCAATTCCAGCACCCTTGTGAGTATTTGACCCGCTGCGCGCGCCGCTGAGGCTGTCGATCGCGTTATCGCCGGCATTGCTCATGCGCGAAATCACGTTCGACCAAGCGTTCATCCCCTGCTCATGCTTCGACAGCATCGACTGCAGATCGAACGACAGCGACTGCGAGTTGTCTCGCTCGCTACGCTCTTCGGCGAAGTGACCCCACGCGTTCGAGTGTGCCGTCAGGGGTGCAGGAACCGAAGGCGTCGGAGGGTCGAGCGACACGTTCGGATACGGAATCGGTACGGGGTTGGCATGCGAGGGTGCCATCGTGACGTCGGGGAACGACGACGACGTCGCACGACGAACCTCCTCCACCCTCGCTGGTCGTGACGGCGCCCGCATCCGCATAGGGCCTCTTACGCCCCCCTTGACGAAGGACGTTGTTGTGATGTTGTTGCGGCGTCCAAGTAACCGAAGTTGCATCGGATCTGTCGAATCTTCCCTCGCGAATGGGCGGAAGCTTCGGCGAGATCGACGGCTACTTCGGCGGCTTCGCGATGTTGATCCTGCAGACGAGACCAGACTGCAGCGTGGCCGGCGGATCGTCGAGCTCCGCTTCCGCCCTCTAGGCTGGGACGGTGCCGATCGCCGCGACGCATTGCCAGATCCAACCGCGCAGGTCGAGCATCGTGTGACAGCGATCGAGATCACGGAGCAGGATCTTCGCGGTTTCCGGTGGGACCAGAGCCGAGAGCTGTGATTGCGTGGCGTGGAGACGGACGGCATCGATCGCGGTTGCGGGTGGGTCGTCCGTCTGTGCGAGCCGGGAGAGATTTCCGATGACGTTGTCGGGGATGTGGTGACCGACGAGGTCTCGCGCCTTCGCTTCCGCCTCCGCCAGGCCTGACTCCGTCAAAGCAAGCCCAGCGATCGGCGTCGCGAGCTCGCTCGCAGCGGGCCAGATCGGCGCGCGTGGCGAATCATCGCCCCAGCGATGCTGGCCATTGAACGTCGACAGGAGGTGGCTCCAACCGATCGGATTGACCTCGTCGAGGTTCGCTCGCGTCGTGAAGTAGAGAGCCCACACGCCAGTAGGGCTCGGTTTAGTCGCGACCCATACGCGCTCCACGTCGTTCTCCGAACCGCGCAGGCGGTATTGCGCTTTCGCGCCGCCGATTGCACCTCGTGGCAAGTACTCCTCGGGGATATCCCACACCGCTGGCGGGTTCTCAGCGCGGCTCTTCGAGTACGTTATTGCGAGGGCTTCCGCGAGCGCCTTCGGATCCGTCGTCGTCGGGAGATCGTCGATCCGAAAGCCGTGCTCGATCTGCACATCCGCGAGCTTGGCGATGGCGTCGTACCGCACGGGGCCTTCGGGGCCTGGTTCGAGCGTCGGGTTACCAACGAGAGTAACGGAATAGCCGCTCGCACGATCGCGCAAGAGCCGCGTTCCATCACCGTGCATTGCGTCGAGTTCGAAGTTGGCCACGATACGAGTCTACCTTTGGTTGTGTCGAGACGAATCACTTGCGCGGACGACATCAGCGTCCCAGACGCTCTTTCGTGCGTCGATAAACGTAGTCCGCGAGCAGACGAGGATTCCAGAACAGCTCGCGATCGATCGATCGGGTGTCGGATTGTTGAGACGCCAGTACTCGTTCACCCGAATCGGAGCTCACGCCGGGCTCCACGTGCTCGCCATCGGCGATCCGCTTGGCATGCTGGTGCGACTTGACGGCTCCCTCTCGCTTGCCATCGATCGGGGCGATGTCTGCCGGCACTTCGAAGTCGTCGATCGAACGGCTCCGTGCCATGCGCGCACGGGCGTTTGCCACTTCGGGATAGTGCCCGAGTACGCGAGCCGGCTCGAGGCCGAACAGCCGGAGCTGTTCTCGCGCGAGGAGCAGATGCAAGGCGGGATCGGCGAGGATCCGTGGGTGCAATCGGCCTGTGTCCTGAAAGTTGATGAACTCTTGCCCCAGGTCGCGCTCGGTCAGGCCGGTTTGGCGCGCACGGGCCTCCATCTCGGTGTGAATGCCTATCGATGTTCCGTGCTGGTTGACGAATGTCGAGTTCTTGTGGCTGCGCATCTG
The DNA here is from genome assembly GCA_046160585.1 of Kofleriaceae bacterium. GTDB lineage: Bacteria > Myxococcota_A > Polyangia > Haliangiales > Haliangiaceae > JABFXX01. Next base: position 476 of record JBJXGN010000304.1, on the reverse strand, counting down.
TGCGAACGACACCGGAGCGCGGCTCTCGCCGGATCCCACGGTCAGCTTCACGTGGCCCAAGGATGTCTCGCCGTCGGCAAGCACACGCGCGAGCACCGCCAAGTCTCTCTGCGTCGGCATGTGGATCGGCGCAACGCTCGAGTCCTTTTGCGAAACCTCGATATAGCGCCGAGCCGCAGCGACCTCTTCAGGACTCGCTGCCTCCCTCATGAGTCGCTCGTGGGCGGTCACTTTCGCGGCGAAGAGGTCGCGCTCCTCCGACCAGCCCGCCGTGCGAGCGCGCGGATCAGGCGCGGCCCCTTCGTGCCTCATCGAGGCAACGGGAGCCTCGTTCGCCTGCTTGGTCTTCGCCGGCAGCGTGATGCTAGTGACCGGCAAGTCCTTGGCTGTGAACTGCGACGGATCAGCGAGGTACGATCGCCCGCCAGCGGAGTCCGTGACAACGTACTTCAACGTTCCGTCGGGGCCAGCGATGA
>JBJXGN010000303.1:0-12416 GCA_046160585.1 Kofleriaceae bacterium | reverse complement strand
GCGTGACCGGCGGCGGGCGATCGTTGGGATTCCCCTCGACCAACGGGCGCGGTAGGGTCCGCCCGGTGACTCCGCCCGACAGCTGGTACGGTGAGTACGTTCCGCGGCACGTCCAGAACCTGGACGTCTACCAGCCGGGCAAACCCATCGAGGAGCTGGAGCGCGAGCTCGGGATTTCGGGGGCGATCAAGGTCGCGTCCAACGAGAACCCTCTCGGCCCCTCGCCGAAGGCCCTCGCGGCGCTCCCGGCGGCGCTCTCGTCACTTCACCTCTATCCGGACGCCGGCGGCTTCGCTCTCCGGAACGCTCTCGCCGATCATCTAGGGTTGGGGCTTCGCCAGCTCGCCCTCGGCAACGGCTCCAACGATCTGCTCTACCAGCTCGTGCTCGCGACCTGCGATCCCCAGGACGAGGTCCTCTCACATCGCTACGCATTCCTGTCGTACAGGCTCGCGGCGCACGTCGCGGGCCGCCCTTTCGTGGCCGCACCGACCACGCCCGATCTCGCGTGCGACGTCGACGCGCTGATCGCCGCGATCACGCCGCGCACGAAGCTCGTCGTGCTCGGAACGCCGAACAACCCGACGGGCTCGGTGATCACGCGTGCCGGCGCCGAGAAGATCCTCGCGGCTCTCCCCGCGCGTGCACTGCTCGTTCTCGACGAGGCGTACGCCGAATACGCCGCTGCATGGCCCGAGGTCGATCACGCCGACGGCTTCACGCTGCTCCGCGCCGATCGCCGCGTCATCGTGCTGCGTACGTTCTCCAAGATCTACGGACTCGCCGGCATCCGCATCGGGTACGCGGCGGGCGACGGCGATGTGCTCGACGTGCTCGGTCGCGTCGGCCGCACCTTCCACGTGTCCTCGCTCGCGCAGGTCGCCGCGATCGCCGCGCTCGGCGACGCCGCGCACGTGGCAGCGAGCGCCGCCCACGCGCGCCGATGCATCGAGCGCCTGCGCGCCGAGGTCCGGGGCCCGAACGTGCGCGTGCTGCCGTCGCTCACCAACTTCGTGCTGATCGAGTGCGGGCGCACGGCGGCGCCGATCTACGATGCGCTCCTCCGCAAGGGCGTCATCGTGCGACCGATGGCCGCGTGGGGCCTCCCCGACGCGATCCGCGTCTCGGTCGCACGCGATGACGAGATGCCTCGCGTGATCGCTGCGCTGAACGACGTGCTGGGCGGATGACCCGACTCGGCGGTATCGCGCGTGCTCTGCGGCTGCCTGCTCTGCGGATGCCCCCACACGGCAGCATCGCCGGTGCCCTGCACGCACGCTGCGGCAGCTCACTAACGATCCTCGTCTGCATCGTGCTCGCGACGGCCTGCGGGGGCTCGAAGGCGAAGCCGACGATCACCGAGCCCGAGCGCACCGAGCTTGTCTCGACCGCGGATCGCATCTTGCCGCTCCTGCCCGAGGGAGCGCAGGTGATCGTCGAGGTCGACCTCGCCCGCCTCCGCGCGAACCCGGCCGTCGGCGCGCTCGTCACGCAGATCGTGACGGGCGACGCGCCACTCGCTCCGTTGCCCGACGATGTCCCGCGGATCTCGCTCGCCCACGCCGACACGATGGTGATGGCTTCGTATGGCGTCGGGACCTCGAGCGCCGCGACCGTCATCGTCGTCGCGACGACGCCATCGACCACGACGAGTGAATCGAGCGAGTCGTCGGGGGCATCGTCGGGGACATCGTCGGGGGAATCGTCGGGCGCACCGCCGCCCATTCCCGGCGCGATTCCGCTCGCCGACGGGCTCGTCGTGCTCGGGCCCGCGGAGTGGACAGCGCAGGTCGAAGCGCGCGCCGCGATCGCGGGCATCACGGGCGCGAACACCACGCCGACGATCGGCGTCACGAAGGACCTGCGCGCGCTTCGCGATCACGCGATGCCGGCGAAGGCCCCCGGCGCCTCGCTACGCATCACGGCGCGCTTGCCGTTCGACGCGCGCGTGGCGCTCGGTCGCGCGACCGGCCTCGAGACACCGCCGGCGCAGATGTCGATCTGGGGCGATGTCGTCGACGATATGGTGTTCATCATCGACCTCGACGCGTCGGACCCTGGCGACCGCACGAAGCCGCCCGCCAAAGACGCGAGCTCGGCCACGAAGCGCATGGAGGCCTCGCTGCGCGGCGTGCTCGCGGGCCTCGCGAACGAGACCGCGATCCGCCTGGTCGGCCTCGCGCCGTCGCTCGAAGGCGCCGAGATCGTCACGCGCGGCTCGTGGGTGCGCGCGATCATCGCTGTCGGGCCGAAGCGCCTCGGGCGTGTCGTGGAGCGTGCAAAAGCGTTCCTCGCCACACCGCCGGCCGCGGTGTCCGCGCCGGCGCTGTGATTGCCGTGGGTCGCCGGGTCTGTCCGTGCCATCGGCTGTAGTACGGCGAAGTCATCGCCGCCGGCGTCGAAACGACATCGACTGTCGTCGAGCGTCAGCTCTTCCAGGCGTGGACCGCCGCGACGAGCATGCGCAGAGAGTCCTCGGGCTTTGCCTCGTGGAGCGGCTTCCAGCCCTCGATGCGCGATCGTTCGATCACCTTGTCGAGCTCCGCGCGATCGAACCAGACGCCGTGCGAGGGGCAGCGATCGACGGGCACGTCGAACATCAGCGGTTCGTCCATCGTCTCGTCGCACCGCGGGCAGTGGCGCTCCCCGTAACGGCCGCCGGTGAACGCGGGCGAGATCGCGAGGCGCTCGCGGACGAGCTCCTCGGGGAGCCACACTCCGCCACAGGTGTGGCAGGTGCCGTGTCGATCGAGGTCCGCGTCGTTACAAGCCGGGCATCGCACGATCCAAGAGTAGTGCGGCCGAGCCCTTCGCGCGACCGATGTCGGTCCGATATGGTCGGCGCATGAAGCTCGTCGTCCAGCCGCAGACGCGTCCGCTCGGCGGCACCGTGACCATCCCCGGCGACAAGTCGATCGGGCATCGCTCGTTGTTGTTCTCGCTGCTCTCGTCGACGCCGATCCGCGTGCGCGGGCTGGGCGACGGGGCGGACAACGGTCGCAGCGCGAAGGCGATCGCCGCTCTCGGCGCGCGCATCGAGCGCGACGGCGACGCGTTCGTCATCGCGGGCACGGGGCTCGACGGGATGCGCGCGCCCGCGGCCGCGATCGACTGCGGCAACTCGGGCACGACGATCCGCCTGTTGTGCGGGTTGCTCGCGGGCCAGCGTTTCGCGACGACGCTCGTCGGTGACGAGAGCCTCTCGAAGCGACCGATGCGACGCGTGATCGAGCCGCTGCAGCGCATGGGCGCGAGCATCACGGGAGTGGGGCAAGGGGCGGACATCACGCCGCCGCTGGTCGTCGGGCCCGTGATCGAGAGGCTCGCACCGCTCGACTACACGCTGCCGATGGCGAGCGCGCAGGTGAAGACCGCGCTCTTGCTCGCGGGACTATCGGCGGACGGGGTCACGAGCGTGACCGAGCCCGGGCCGTCGCGCGATCACAGCGAGCGCATGCTCGCGTACCTCGGCGCTCCGATCGTGGTGAGCGGCCGGCGAACGACGATCGACACGCGCGGCTGGGACCGAAAGCTCGCGCCGCTCCCCGGCGACCACGACGGCGGCTTCGTCGTGCCGGCGGATCCGTCGTCGAGCGCGTTCCTCATCGCGGCGGCGCTCGTCGCGGGCGCGACCGAGGTGCGCCTGCCGAACGTGTGCATCAACCCGACGCGCACCGGCTTCCTCGATGCGATCGCCGCGATGGGTGGTCACGTCGTGCTGGAGAATCCGCGGGCGGCGGGCCCGGAGAGGGTCGCCGATCTCGTCGTACGCGGGCCAGCCGCGTCGTTGAAGGCAACCGAGATCGCGGGTGACCTCAGCGTACGCTCGATCGACGAGCTGCCGATCCTCGCGGTGCTCGCCGCGCGCGCCACGGGGACCACGATCGTCCGCGACGCCGACGAGCTGCGCGTGAAGGAGTCGGATCGTGTCGAGACAACCTGCGCGATGCTCCGCGCGTTCGGCGTGGCGTGCGAGGCGCGCCCGGACGGCTTCGTCGTCGAGGGCGTCGGCGATCGCCCGCTTTCGCCGGGCCGCGTACACGCCGACGGCGACCACCGCATCGCGATGGCCGCCGCCGTTGCCGGACTCGTGGCGACCGGGGAGACGATCATCGACGACGCGGACAACGTCGCGACGAGCTACCCGGGCTTCGGCGCCGCGTTGACGTCACTCGGCGTGACGATCACGACCGCCTGATCTCAGCGTACTTGGCGTGACGATCGCGACCGCCTGATCTCAGCGTGTCGCGGTGCGGGTCTCTGCGGCGCGCGGCGTCGTCGAGCGATCTAGCGCGAGCGACTGCACCTGCGCGTCGTCGCGCTTGCCGCTCCAGTACACGACCTCGCCGTACTGCATGAGGTTCGCCGGCGTGATGATCGTCTCGTGGACGCCGTTCTTCGCTTCGCCATGCGACGCCCACCACACGAGCTCCGAGCAGTAGAACTTCTCGTCGTTCTGTAGACCGAAGAAGCCCATGTGATCGAACGACACGCCGATCTTCGTGCGAGCGCGCGCCACCGCGGCGGTGCCTTCTTCGGCAGTCACGTGCCGCGGGCGCACCACGATGACGTAGTGGTTGCGCTGCACCAGGGCCTGGAGCGGGAGCTCGCGGATGCCCGCATTCACCGCCTCGACGATCGTGTTGGTCTTCGCGTCGTAGATCGACGCGTGCGAGAGGTCCTCGCCCGGCGCGATCGTGGTGATCGCGTCGGCGAGCCAGTAGTAGCTGCGCGTGAGGATCCAGTCGCCATCGCGTGCGACGGATGCGATCTCGTTCGTCCACATCTCGGTGACGGCCGCGTCGATCTGCGTGTTCTCGGGGCGCTTCACGAGGAAGGACTTGGGCTCCGCACAGCCGGAGGCGAGGATGCAGGTGAGGACGGTCACAGTTGCGAGTCGAATCATGTTCTCCCGATGTGCGAGGCGGATGCCATTGGTCCGACCAATGTGGTTGCGCCAAGTTGCGGGAATCTCTGGTAGACCTTCACCACATGCCCGCCAACGATCGAACCATCGATCGCTTCGAGACCGCACATGGCGTGTGCACGATCATCGCGCTCGACGATCACGACGTGGAGGCGGCGTACGCGAAGCTGCCCGCGCAGGAGCGGGCGTATGCCGACTCGCTGGGGCCACTCCGCCGTCGCGAGATGATCTGCGGGCGCACCGCACTTCACGACGCGCTCGCGTCGCTCGAGCCGGACCTCGCGACGTCGCCGATCCTTTCCGACGATCGCGGCGCGCCGGTCTTGCCTGCGGGTTGGGTCGGTTCGGTGAGCCACAAGGGCGAGCGCGGCGCTGCGCTCGTCGCGCCGGTGTCGGCAGCACGGGTCGGCGTGGACCTCGAGCTCGCGCAGCCATCGCGCCAGGACATCGCGCGCTACATCCTGACGCGCCGCGAGCAGGAGCTCCTCCACGATCGCGGCAAGGGTGCGACGTTGCGGTTCTCGATCAAAGAAGCGATCTACAAGGCGATCGATCCGTTCGTGCGCCGCTACGTCGGGTTCACCGAGGTCGAGCTCGATGTCTCCGACGAGGGGATCGCGCTCGTCACGTCGCGCTTGCCGTTCGCGATCGAGACGACGTGGCAGGAGCGCGCGGGCTTCTGGTTGACCACCGCCCGCGCACGGGCGCACTAGCGGCGCAGCTTCGGAACATCGCGATCGAGCACCGTCTTGCGCTCGTCGCGACCAGCAGCGCGGATCGCCTCGTCGCAGACCGCGCGGACGTGATCGGACAAGAACTCGGCGACGGCGTCGGAGCAGTTAAACCCCGAGCGGTCCTTGATGTACTTCTTCATCTTCGACACGACGATCAGCACCTCGCGATCGAACGTGTCGGACAGCGTCGCGCTCCCCTCGACGACGGCGGCGGTCGCGGGGGATGCATCACCGACCACGCGGCGTGTGGTGACGGCCACCGGCGTCGGCGCCGTCGGCATCGGACGTGGCGGCGGGTTTGGCGTCGACGACGCGTTCGGCCGATCCGGCGTCGCCGGGATAGCGCGCGGAGGCGATGCAGCGGCCTCGGCCTGCTCGCGCGCCCACGCATCTTTCGTCGGTGCCTTCACCTCGACGGCGTACGCGTCGCGGTGGCGCACCGTCGAGAGATGACTGTCCCAGCACACGACGGAACAGAAGTAGAGCGGCATGCGGCTGCGATTGCAGGTCGAGACGCTGCACTGCCAGTACGTCTGGCCGTACACGATCTCGGTACGGCACTCCGTGCACTTCATCCACATCTCTGCCATCGAGGGCAGCCTAGCCGATTACCGGCGCTTGCGGCGAAGGAGCGCGAGCACCGCGAGCGCGAGCAGGAACGATCCGCCGGCGCCGCGGCCGCCGCCGATCGAGCAGCACCCGCCTTCTTCGAAGTCGTCGATGTCGCAGCTCTCGGGCGTGCCGTCGCGGATCGTGATCGGCAGCGTGACAAAGATCGATCGCGACGTGTCCTGGGTGTCGGTGATCGTCACCGTGACCTGATCGGCGCCCGCCACGCCGGGGTCGGTGCACACGCGCAGCCGCCCATCGGACAGGACCTTCGCCGTGCCGTACATCGGCGGCGTCGTGATTTCGAACGAGTGACTGTCGGACTTCGGATCGTTCGCGTCGATCGTCGTCTCGGCCGCGCCGCCTCGCACGGACACGAGCTCGCCGAACGTCGGCTCGGGGCCGCGCGCGATCGGTACGCCAGCTTCCTTCTCGATCCATTCGACGATCTTGTCCGGGCGCGCGTAGATGCCGCCCTCGGAGCACGCGAAGCGATTGTTGTCGTAGCCGCGGGAGGTGACCCCCGCGAGGAATGTCCCCAGGTCGCTCGTGATGTAGAGCGGACCGCCGGAGTCGCCTTCGCAGGTGTCGACACCCATACCACCGGCGCCGAGCTCGCCCGCCGGCTGCGCCAGCGAGTTGCAGCCATCGCTCTCGCTGCAGTCCGCGTCGGTGATCGGGATCTGCGCCTCCTGTAGCTCGTCGATATACATCGTCGAGTCGCGATCGATGGCGCCGTAGCCGGCGATCGATGCCATCGCGCCGTTCTGGATGTCGACAGACGCCCAGCCCGACGCGATCTTGCGCGGCTCGATCGACGATGGGCGTTGCAGGACGAGCACGGCGACGTCGAAGCTTGAAAACCCGTTCGGGTACCCGACATCCCGGATCACCGGGATGACTTCGCCCTCGCTCGGGCGTGCGAGCGACGTGGTGCCGATCACGACAGCGGTCGGGTTGATATCGAGGCAGTGTTGCGCGGTGAGCACGACGGTCGGTGCGATCAGCGTGCCCGTACATCCCTGATCACCCGCGGAATCGTTGATGGCCGCGACGTCGCGCCACTTACCGGCCGGAGCGTTCTCGCCGCCGATGATCGGCGCCTCGGCCCACGCGACAGAGGCCGGTCCCTGGACCGCGATGGAGAGCACGAGAAGGCGTGATGATCTCCGCATCGGGTGCACTCTCGCACACAAGCAACGGTCGGCACAGCGACGATCCGCACGGTCGAGGTAGAGTGCGCGGATGCGTCAGCTCGGTTCGGTCAGGCTTGTTGTCGCCCTCGCCGCGGCGAGTGCGTGCAGCGGTCCGGCCGTGGCGCCCGAAAAGCCGACCGTGCCCGACACGGATCCCGATGGACCGCACGCATCCGCCGTCGCCGCACAGGTGAAGCCGTTCATCGACGCGGAGGTCGTGAGCGGCATCGTCGTCGGCCTGTACGACGGCGGGAAGCGCGAGATCTACGGCTTCGGTGTCGGGCCGAGGGGCACCCCTCCGAACGGCTCGACGCTGTTCGAGATCGGTTCGATCACGAAGGTGTTCACCGCGCTCGTCCTCGCCGATGCCGTGCAGCGGCGCGAGGTCAACCTCGACAGCGCCGTCGCGGATCTACTTCCGCCGGGTGTCACCGTCCCGAGCAAGGACAAGCAGGTCATCACGCTGAAGCACCTCGCGCTACACAGCTCGAGCTTGCCGCGTCTCCCCGCGAGCTTGTCGACGACCGCGACGGATCCATATGCGACGTACGACGAGGATCAGCTCTATCGCGATCTCATCGCGACTGAGCTCGAGCAACCGCCGGGCTCGGCCATCGTGTACTCGAACTTCGGCTACGGCGTGCTCGGGTTCGCGCTCGGCCGGAAGATCGGCGGTGGCCTCGCGCAGGTCATGACGGAGCGCGTGCTGAAGCCGCTCGGCCTACGCGACACGTACGTCGTCGCGCCGCCCGGCGTGCCGAACCGGATCCTGGGGACGAACGAGGATCTCCAGACGATGCCGTTCTGGACCTGGGACGCGCTCGCGGGCGCCGGGGCCATGGTCTCGACGGCGCGCGATCAGCTATCGCTGATCGATGCCGAGCTCGACGCCGCCGCGGGTGGCAAGAGCCCGCTGCGCGCGCCGATGCGCCTCACGCAGGAGCCACAGCTCGACGAGGCCTCGGGCCCGAACGTCGGGCTCGGCTGGCAGATCGATCGCGATGGTCGGTTCTGGCACAACGGCGGGACCGGCGGCTTCCACGCGTTCATCAGCTTCGATCCGAAGACAAAGCGCGGCGTCGTCGTGCTGGCGTCGACGTCGACTTCGCTCGTCGATCGCCTCGGCGGCATCATGTTCAAGGTCCTCGCGCGCGAGACGCTCGAGCCGGCGAAGTTCCCCACCGCCGAGAAGCTCGTGCCGCTCGCGGGCAGCTACGACTTCTCCGGAACGAAGCTGGTGGTCACCGCCGTCGGAAAGCGCCTCTACATCGAGGGTCCGGGCGAGCCCCGCCATCGTCTGATGCCGCTCACCGAGACCGAGTTCTTGATCGAGCCGATCAACGCCGCCGTGATCTTCCAGAAAGAAGGCGACAAGGTCGTGCGCCTCGTGTTCGCCGTCGGCGAGCAGACGCTCACGGCCGCACGCGTGGACGAGCCGGCGCAACCCGCGCCCTAGCTCGCACGCTCCAAGCGTTCAGGGGCACGGCGCGGGCGTCGGCGTCGTCGTCGACGAGAGCCACGTGTCCGCACACGCCGTGGCGTCGTAGCCGCTCATCGACTGGATCAGCGCGAGCATGTCTGCCATCGACGCAGCCTTGCCGGCGTGCTGCGCGTAGAACGCCGCGAGGATCGCATCGAGCTCGGACGCGCCGATCTTCTGCGCGACGCCGCGATAGAAGAACGCGCCCCGAATGTACGGCGCCGTCGTGAACAGATCGTCGTCGATCATGTCGACGGCGTTACAGCTTTTTGGCCAGACCTTGTCGGTGCCCGGGATGCCGGCGAGGTCCGTCGCGTAGCTCGCCCAGACATCGGCACCGACGCTCGGCGCGACGACCTCGAGCGCGCGGCCCGCGAGGTAGGTGACCGTGCCTTCGCTGAGCACGAAGTCCTCCCAGCACGCGAGGCGAATCCCGTCGCCGTACCAGCCGTGTGCAGCCTCGTGCGCGTGCGTCTCCTCGCTGCCGAGCGACGCGGCGCCGACGTGCCACAACGGGTGGTGCTCCATGCCGCCGTACGCGCCCGCCCCCCAACGCACGCTGACCGAGCCGACCTTGTTGCCGAACCGGTACGGACCGAGGGTCTTCTCGAGCCAGTCGAAGACTGCGACCAGGTTCCGCGTGCCGTTCGTCGCGATCGTCGCCTCGTTCGCGAGGTGCCAGACGCTGACCTGCGTCCCGGCCGTCGTCGTCCCGAGCGGAAGCTCCGTGTACGTGTCGATCGTCCACGCGAGCTGATAGCTCGGTGCCTCGGAGATCGTCGGCGGGAACACCGCGGTCTTGCCGTCGGGGATCCCGGACAGCTCGAGCGACATGGCCGTGCCGTCCTCCGGCGACGAATGACACGGGAACAGGTTGCCGCAGAAGTACGGCCACAAGAACGTGTAGCCGCGCGAGCTCGCGCCGGTGAACCCGCCCGCGTGCGCGCGATACGTGAAGTCGATCGCGACCTCGACGGGCTCGAGGCTCGGCGCGATCGCGAGATCCATCGTCGCGCCGGTCGCATTTTTGGCCGCGGCGTCCTCCGCGTTGATCTGGAACTCGACGGGAACGTCGCCTTGGATCGTCACGTTGCCGATCGTCAGCTCGCCGATCTCGAGCGTTGCACCAGGGGTGTCGCTCGCGGCGAACGTGATCCGAGCGGTGCCGGTCGTCGCCGTGACGTCGAACGACAGCTTCGTGTCGAGGATCTCCCGCTCGAGGTTCGCCGTCGGAACGAGTGGGGTGGGGCCGTCGGGCGACAGCGGCGATCCGCCGCACGCGACGACGAGCGTGAGAGTCACCAGGCGCATGGGCGTCTCGGTCAATAGCGTGGAACGCTGGGGTCGATATCACGCGACCACGCGTCGATGCCGCCCGCGAGGTTGTACACGTTGGTGAAGCCTTCCTTGAGGAAATGCTCGGCGGCGGCGCGGCTGCGGTTGCCGTGATGGCAATAAAACGCGATGTGCGTGTCCTTCGGCAGCGCCTCCGCCTCCTTCATCGCGGCGTCATCGAGCAGCTTGGCGCCGTCGATCTTCGCGACGCTGCGCTCCTTCTCGGTGCGTACATCGTAGAACGCGCCGATCTTGCCGCCCTGGATCAGCGCCGCGAGACCCTTCGCATCGATCTGACGGACCTGCGCGGGACGGTTCGGGTTGTCGATCTTGAAGCCCGCGCCGCTCCCGTCCTCGACGAAGTCGATCTTCACGCCCTCGGCCCGCGCCGCGCTCGCGCGGTCGAGCTGCAGCGTGATGCCGCCGCTCTCGAGTGTGACGTGCGTGGCTTCCTTCGCGCCGATGTCGAGCTGGTGCTCCCAGCTCGGCGTAATGGTCAGATGGATCACGTCGCCCGGCGAGCTCTCCTTCAGCGCGGCCGAGAGCTCCGCACCTGCCTTGGCCGTCACCGTGACACCCGGAACCTTCGGGCCCTCGACGAGATCGCCGAGCTTCTTCTCGAGGTCACCCGCCTCGTGCATCTGGCGCACGATGTCCGCGCCACCGACGAACTCGCCCTTGACGAACAGCTGCGGAAACGTCGGCCAGTCCGAGTATTCCTTCATGCCCGTGCGGATTTCAGCGTCGCTCAGGATGTTGACGGTCGTGTACTTGGGGATCAAGGTGTTCAAGATGTTCACGACCGACGCGCTGAACCCGCATTGCGGGAAGCTCCGCGTCCCCTTCATGAACAGGACGACGGAGTCGGACGCGACGATCGTGTCGAGCTTCTTCTTGAGCGCAGGGTCGATCGACATGGTTTGCCCCTGTGAGTAGCACGACTGGCGCGATTGCCGTACGGGTGCTCCCGTCGGTTGCCGACCTGCCGCGCACCGCCTGGGACGCGCTCGACCACGGCAACTCGCCCTTCTTGAAGTCCGGGTTTCTCGCCGCCCTCGAGGCGTCGGGATCGATCGACGCTGCGAATGCCAAAGGGTTTTCCGCGCGCAAGCGGAGGTCTGGTTGGACCAGCCTCTACCTGCTCGTGGAGGTGGGTGGCCGGGTGGTCGGCGGTGTCCCGGCGTTCATCAAGAGCCACAGCTTCGGGGAGTACATCTTCGACTGGGGCTGGGCGAACGCCGCGGGGCGCGCGGGGATCGAGTACTACCCCAAACTCGTGATCGCGGCGCCGGCCACCCCCGCGACGGGGCCGCGCATGTTGCTCGCAAAGGATCTCGATCCCGCGATGCGCGCGCAGGTCCGCGCGGCGCTCGTCGCAGGCGTGAAGGCGATCGCCGACGACACGCAGTGCAGCTCGGTCCACTGGCTGTTCTGCACGGCCGAGGAGCAGGCACAGCTCGTCGAGCTCGGCTTCTTCGCGCGCGCGACGTATCAGTTTCACTGGCACAACCGTGGCTACGCGACCTGGGACGAGTTCCTCGCGCAGCTCACGTCGCGCAAGCGCAAGCAGCTGCGTAAGGAGCGCGCGCGCGCACAGGCCGCCATCGAGAAGCTCGTGTGGGTCAGCGGTCGCGAGATGGATGACGAGCGTCTCGACGATCTCGATGCGTTCTATCGCCACACGACGGATAACCACGGCGGCCGCGACTACCTGCGGCCGGGGTTCTTCCACGCACTCGCTAGAGAACTGCCCGACGCGATGCAGATGGTCGAGGTGATCGGCAGCGGCGGCACGCGCGTCGCGGGCGCGCTGTTCCTCGAGACCGACGGCGCGCTGTACGGTCGGTACTGGGGAACGAAGACGCACATCGACCTGCTCCACTTCGAGACCGCGTATTACGCCGGGATCGATCGCGCGATCGCGAAGCAGCTGCCGCTGTTCGAGGCCGGCGCGCAAGGAGAGCACAAGCTGTTGCGTGGGTTCGAGCCATCGCCGACGTACTCGGCGCACTGGATCCGGCATCCCGGGCTCGCCGGCGCGATCACCGAGTACTGCGAGCGCGACGCCGCGGCGGTTGAAAACGAGATGGCGGAGCTCGCGAAAGCAGGACCCTATCGCGAGGAAACAGAGAGCT
>JBJXGN010000302.1:0-2556 GCA_046160585.1 Kofleriaceae bacterium | reverse complement strand
GGGTTCCACGCGACCTTGTAGCGCTCGCGCCAGACCGCGACGGCCTGCGCCTTCACGCTATCGCCGAGGAGCTCGGGCGCCACGAGCACCTCGCGTGGAGCCACACGTGCGAGCTCGTCGATCACCGCCGTGGGCGAGAGCTGCGTGGCGGCGAGCTCACCGGTGGTCGCGTCCAAATACGCCAGCGCAACGATGTCCTTCGACGGCACGAGCGCACACACGTACCGGGCGCACTTGGGCTCGAGCACCTCGTCGTCGAGGACGATGCCCGGCGTGACCACGCGGACCACCTCGCGCTTGACGAGGCCCTTCGCCAGCTTCGGATCTTCGGTCTGCTCCGCGATCACGACCTTGCGACCGAGCTCCGTCAGCTTCGCGATGTATCCGCGGCCCGCGTGCCAGGGCACGCCGCACATCGGGCCCGCATCCTCTTTGCCTTTGTCGCGGGAGGTCAGCGTCAGATCGAGGAGGCGCGATGCGACGACCGCATCCTCGAAGAACATCTCGTAAAAGTCGCCGCAGCGAAACATCACGAGCGCGTCCGGGTACCCATCCTTGATATCGAGGTACTGCCGCATCAGCGGCGTTTCGGACGGACTCCGGCCCATGCCCGAGCCGTAGCATGGGGGTCCGACACCGACGGTCAGCCCGACGGTGGAGCTAGTTCGGCCAGAAGCCGTCGAGGCAGTTGATCTGCTTCGTCATCGGATACGCGTACGCGTAGCCGATACACATCTCGCGCGGGAACGGCAGCGGGCCGCCCGTGTCGTTGTCGAAGTCGCACTCGATATGCATCTTGTCGCCGACCGCGAGAACGAGCGGGTTTTCCGTCGTGTACGAATTGCGCGGTGGGTTGAACTGGAACTCTTCCGACCACGGGTAGTCCCACAGCACGGCTTCATCCGCACCGACCTTGGTCAGCGAGATCTTCGCGTGCTTGCCCCACTCGTGCATATGGCCGCCGAGCGAGAACACGTTCATGTGCTCCTGGATCGTGCAGTCGGCTTCCGTCGAACCGAGCCCTGTCGGTAGAACGAACGACGTGTTTCCGATCGCGAACAACTGCGCGACCATGTGCTCCGCTTTGGGCTTCGTCACTCGGAGGTTGAACGCAGCCTGACCGTCGAACGCTTCGTCCGTCGCGTTGATCCAGTGCGTCTGGATCATGAGCTGCGTGTTCGCCGGCATGCGAAACACGACTCCCTCGGGAGGATCTGCGCGCGGGGTATCCGCACCGCCACCTGCGAGGAAGCGCGAGTTCACCATGTCGTCTTCGGTGCACTCGTGGGTGTTCGCTTCTTCCTGCTGCGAGACGGAGTAGAGGATCGCGTGGTGAGCGCCGACCACGCTCTGGAATGCTTGGTAGTCGACGATGTCCGTCTCTTCGACGAGACGCTTGTCGATGTACGAGCACATCGTGATGTCCGCGCCGGGCGCGATGTCATAGATAGGCGGCGCGAGGATCTGCACCTCGTCCGACGCCGGGTTCGGAGGATCGAACCCATCGATCAGCTCCTCGGTCGTGGAGCCACCATCCGTGCCGCAGCCGACCAGCAACAACGAGAACAGCAATCTCCTCATCAGGGCCCCCTAGTCGCGCGTACGATCGTTCAGAGCCCGACGACGATCAACAATGATGTAGAGATCGATCGACAGTTTTTCGCGCGCTTGCACGCGATGCGCAACGGTCGGACCGATCAGCGCCCGACACCGCGAGTATGGGCGTGTCAGCGTCCTCTCGCTCCGAGCGCGAGCCGGATCCCGAGCCCGACGGTCGCCTCCTCGGTGTTCCCGCGGATCCGTTTGCGGTTCCCGGCGTCGGCGGAGAGATAGACCATCACGCGCGGGCGTCGCGCTGCCGTCGAAGCTCGGGGAAGCGCTCGCACGAGAAGCGACGCCCGTGGTGCTCCGTGCCGAAGAGCTCCTCGGCGTAGCCGCTGATGAACGGATGCACGCGTGCTCCCATCCACCGCACGTGGAGATCGAGCCCGGGTCCGCCGGCGTAGCTCGAGCGTCCGGGCAGGTAGACGAACGCGATCGCGCGTGCAGCGAACAGCCAGTCGCCACGCGTGATCGACATCGCCGCGCCGGCGATCATCGCCCATGAACGGCTGGTCCGTCACGTCCATCCCGTCGTCGCCGTGATTGCTTCCCGTGTAGTGCTGGCTCTCGTGGCGATACTGGATCGACAGCTCGATCGCGCAGCCCGTGCACATGCGCTCGCCGACATCGTCGAGAGAAAGCGCGACGTAGTACGCGTACGAGCCACGCCACAGGATGTTGCCGCTCGCCTTCGGAAGCAGATTTCCGAACGCTTCGGTCTCGCCGCCGCTCTCGAGCTCGATCAGCGTAGTGCCAACGAGCGCCCATCCGTGCGCGCAGCGCTCTCGGCGATCTCGGCCGCCGAGAGGACGAGGATCGAGCGCGGCGACCCGCCCGTCTCGACGGCGAGCGATGGCGGTGCGCACGGATCAGTCGGCGCGATCAGCGCAGCCGCGTTCGTGATCGCCGATCCATCCAGTGCGGGGAGCGACTCCCAGATCCAGAGCGACGCGT
>JBJXGN010000301.1:0-61902 GCA_046160585.1 Kofleriaceae bacterium | reverse complement strand
CGTGACTCGGCGAGCCGCAGCGAGCCGAGATAATGATCGAACGACCGGTTCTCCATGCAAAGCACGACGATCGTCTCGACGTGCAAGAGCAGCTGTGCGGGCGTCATCGTCGAGCTCGCGGTGCACGCATCCGGCGGCGCGTCGATTTCGGCGTCGGCACCGCTCACCGCATCGTCGCCGCCGCCACCATCGACACCATCCGCGCGTCCGCTGTTGTTGCAACCGACGACGCCGACGGCAGCCGCACTGATGCCAAGACCTGCGAGAACCTCACGACGCGTGAGCATGTACACCCCTCGAGGCGCGCACGCTACCACAGCAAGGTTTCGCCGTCGGGGATGGAATAATCGAGCTGGTTTCGATTCCTTAGACAGTGTTGGTGGGGGCGCTTGCGTTGTCTCGTCTTCCACCGGAGTCTGCGACGCATGAGCGCGATCGAGTCCGTCCTCGGCGTCAAGATCCAGGTCCCCGCAGAAGCAATCGTACCGATCATCATCGGCTGCGTCGCACTGGCGATCCTGATCTTCTCCGGCAGCGCGCTCGCGTCGTGGAAGGAGAGGAACCCCGCCCCCGCGCGAATCTTCGGCATGGTTGTCGGATCGATCTGCATGATCATCTCGATCTACTTCCTCTCGCGGTGCCTGCTGAACCAGATCGATCCGAACAGCGACGCGCCCGGCGCCAAGCTCGAGTTCCTCGATCCACCGCTCGCCGCCTTCATGGCCGCGATCGGTGCGCTGTTCTGGCGCATGGGCGATCAACCGAAGGTCGCGCTCGGCATCGGCATCGTCGTCGGCGGCATCATGATCGCGAAGCCGTTCATCTGGCCCGTCATCGTCGCGTACAGCGAGTCGTACGGAGATCGCGGCACCTACAGTCGCGAGCGCGGGATGCTCGATCCCGAACACGCAGAGTTTATCGGTTCGGGGATCGTCGTGCTCGTCACGGGCCTCATCGCAGGGCTCAAGGCGAGGGCGACGCCGGCGCCGCGCAAGGGTCATCCATTCCCGAACCACCCCGACCACGTTGCATGATGTGATGCACTGATGCGCGTCCTCGAGCTCTGGCGATATCCCGTGAAGTCGATGGCCGGCGAACGCGTCGAGTCCACCTCGATCGACGAGCGCGGGCTACATGGTGATCGGCTGTGGGCGCTCCGCGACGAACACCGCGGCGAGATCACGAGTGCGAAGCGCCACCCCGCCCTGCTCCAGTGTTCCGCGCGGTTCGTCGCGCAGCCCGCCGCCGACGTAGGTCCCGGTTCGATCCCCGATGTCGCGATCACGTTCCCCGACGGCTCCACGGTTCGCTCGGACGCACTCGACGTGAACGATCGGCTGTCCGCCTTCCTCGGCAAGCGCGTCACGCTGCACGCGCTCCGACCGGCGAGCGACAAGGCGCACTACAAGGTGGTGAAGCCGACCGCCGACGACATGCGGGCGGCCTTCGCGATCGACCCGGGCGAGCCGCTGCCGGACTTCTCGATGATGCCGATGGCCAAACTGCTCGAGCTCGGCAAGTACGCCACGCCGCCCGGGACGTACTTCGATGCGATGACGTTGCACGTCGTCACCACCGCGAGCCTCGACGCGCTCCGCGCGAAAGGATCGTCGGACTTCGACGTGCGCCGCTTCCGACCCAACGTCGTCATCGAGGGCGCGCCCCCGGGATTCCCAGAGGCCGAGTGGACCGGCGACACGCTGACGATCGGCACGTGCGCCTCGTTCGTCGATTGCCCGACGCCGCGCTGCTCGATGCCGACGCGTGCACAAGAGAAGCTCCCCGCAGATCCGAAGGTGCTCAAGACGATCGTCATCGAGGCCGAGCGGTGCGTCGGTGCATACACGACGGTGACACGCGCCGGCGCTGTTCGCGTGGGCGATGAGGTCCGACTGGACGCCACGGACTCGTCTCGCCTCGGAGACTGGGCGCGCGCGCGTGCGACCGGCCTGAAGCGGCTACTGATCCGCGCCGCGATGCCAAAGTAGGATCGCTGTCTACCTCGTCGGGCCCGTCGAACAGGACCTGCGTAGACCGCACGCCCGATCCGTCGTGCAGAGTCTCATTTTCGAGGAGAACACGCCAATCGTCGCGCGCGGTTCGGTACAGTAGGGGTTCGTGGAAGTAGTTGCGACTCAAGGCGCTCGCGCCGACCGCTCTGCTGACGTGAGCAAACAGATCGATGCGATGGTCGACCTGATGGTGACCGTCAGCTACATCGACGGCGTCTTCCACCACCGCGAGCGGGAGTTCCTCCAGAAGTACGTCGACGCGGTGCTCGTCGTGATCGAGCGATCGACGGCAGGCTCGCCTACCGAGCGCGCCCGCCTGCGCGAGGCGTGGCGCCTGCACTTCGTGGCGCGCCTGTACAAGCTCGAGCAAGAGGTGGCGGCGCACGCCGACGAGGTGATGGCCTCGGGCAACGACACGTACGTCGCCAGTCGCCTCCGCGTCCGCGCGGTCACGTTGTTCCGCGAGATGTCCACCGCGGATCAGAGTACGGCTCTCGAGCTCGTCACGGCGCTCGTTCGCGCGGACGGTCAGATCACGCACAACGAACACGACATCCAGCAAGAGCTGCACGGCCTGTTCACCCAACAACCCGTGCGCGCGCCCGTCGCGGAACCGCACTCGCGCACGCTCGTCAACCAACAGCGCAGCGCGTCGCCGATCATCATCACGCCGTACGCACGGCTCGAACCCGTCGCGCTCTCGCATCCGCTTATCGATCCGATCGAACAGACGCTGTCGCCGCACCCCATCGAGCGCAATTCGCAGATCGAGTGGGACTTCCAGCTACTCCAGAAGGCGATGCTCACCTGGCAACGCCAGCGCGCGTTCGCCGCACACCGCCTCGACGGCGTCACGAGCATCGATCAGCTCCCTCCGGGCTCGCAGTTCCTCGATCGCTTCGTTCACGTGATGCGACCGAGTGCGCCCGTCGAGCTGATCGTTCTCGGTGATCTGCACGGCTGCTACTCGTGTCTCAAAGCTGCGCTCCTCCAGTCCAACTTCATCGAGCGTGCGTGGGCGCATCAGTGGGATCCGCAGAACAACCCGGACGTGAAGCTCGTCCTCCTCGGTGACTTCATCGATCGCGGGCGATTCAGCTTCGACGGAGTGCTGCGCGCGGTGCTCCACCTGTTCGTATCGCTGCCCGATCACGTGATCCTGTTGCGCGGCAACCACGAGTGGCTGCGGTGGGTCGACGGCCGCATCTCGAGCGGTGTGTATCCCGCCGAGGCGCTCGCATCGCTGATCGGCAATGTCCCCGTCGAAATGCTGGAGGCGTATCGCGTGCTGTTCGAGCACATGCCGACGCACTTCATCTTCGAGCGCACGATGTTCGTCCACGCGGGCATCCCACGCGACGACACGTTCGCCGAGCGCTATCGCGACTATGGCTCGTTCAACGACGACGACATTCGCTTCCAGATGATGTGGAGCGATCCGGTGCAGACGGATCATATTCCCGTCGAGCTGCAGCGCATGAACCCGCGCTTCTCGTTCGGGCGCGCGCAGTTCAAGGCGTTCATGGAGCGCACGAACTTCCACTCGATGATCCGCGGTCACGAGAAGATCGATCGGGGCTTCGAGATCGCGATGGACCTAGGCGATCACATGCTGCTCAACCTGTTCTCGTCTGGCGGCGCCGACAACGCGGATCTCCCGATCGACTCGTCGTACCGCAACGTGACGCCGATGGCGCTCACGATGAAGACGGTGGACGGCCGCTTGACCGCGACTCCTTGGCCGCTCGCATACCAGCCGTTCAACTACGAGCCGCACAACGGGCTGTATCGACAACAGCCCGTGCTCGAGTATCGCTACGGCTGATAGCATCGCCGCATGTCGAACGCCTACGCGACACTCGTCGCGAGCTTCACGAAGCTGTACCGCTACCAGCACCTCGCGTCGATCGTCGGATGGGACCAGGCCGCGATGATGCCGAGTAAGGGCAACGAAGCGCGCAGCGCAGCGATGGCGGAGCTCGCCGTACTTCTTCACGAGACGCTGACCGCGCCCCACCTCAAACCTGCGCTCGATGCCGCCACGGCCGAGTGCACGGATCCCGTCGAGGCTGCATCGGTTCGCGAAATGCGCCGGCAGTGGCGGTCCGCGAACTTGATCCCGGCGTCGCTTGTCGAGGCGAAGAGCCTCGCGAGCACGCGCTGCGAACACGCGTGGCGAACGCAGCGCCACGAGAACGACTGGACCGGGTTCCTCGCTAACTGGAAGCCGCTGGTCGAGTGTGTGCGGCAGGAAGCGACGCTGCTCGCGGAGGCGACCGGGTTGTCTCGCTACGACGCGCTCGTCGATCGCTTCGAGCCCGGCATGACGACCGCGATCATCGAACCGATGTTCGCGGACCTGAAGCGCTGGCTCCCGACGCTGATCGCGGAGGTCATCGCCAAGCAGAAGAGCGAGGACGTGATCGCGGCGCAGGGGCCGTTTACCGTCGCGGCGCAACGCGCGCTCGGGCTCGAGATCATGGCCATCCTCGGTTTTGACTTCGACGGCGGACGCCTCGATGTCTCGACGCATCCGTTCTGCGGGGGCGTCGCCGAGGACGTGCGCATCACCACGCGGTATCGCGACGACGACTTCGTGCAGGCGATGATGGGCATCGTTCACGAGACCGGCCACGCGCGGTACGAGCAGAGGCTGCCGCGCGATTGGGTGCACCTGCCGCTCGGTGTCGCGCGGTCGATGGGGATCCACGAGAGCCAGAGCCTTTCGTTCGAGATGCAGCTCGGGCGGAGCCGTCCGTTCCTGACCCTGATCGCGCCGCTCGTGCGAAAGCACCTCGGCGAACAACCCGCGTTCACTGTCGACAACCTCGCGAAGATCTACACGCGCGTGCGCACCGGCTTGATCCGCACGGAGTCCGACGAGCTCACGTATCCGATGCACGTCATCCTGCGCTTCGAGATCGAGCGATCGATCGTCGAAGGCGAGCTCCAGCCCGAGGATGTCCCCGCGTTGTGGAACGAGAAGATGATGGCGTACCTCGGGCAGGACACGCGCGGCGACTACGCGAACGGCTGCCTGCAGGACATCCATTGGACCGACGGAGCGTTCGGCTACTTCCCGAGCTACACGCTCGGCGCGATGTACGCAGCACAATACTTCGCCGCGATCCGCACGGCCGTGCCGGATCTCGACGCACGGATCGCGCGTGGCGATCTCGCGCCGATCTTTGGGTGGCTCGAGACCCACATCTGGTCGCAGGCGAGCCGCTGGGAGACTCCCGAGCTGATCGAACGCGCGACCGGCGCGCCCCTGTCGGCGAGCCACTTCGAGAAGCACCTGCGCGCGCGCTACGCGAGCTGAGCTATCGCTTCTTCTTCTTCGGCGCGAGCTTCTTTGCGACGAGCTTCGGCGTGGCCTTCTTCTTCGCGACGGGCTTCGGCGCGGGCTTCTTCTTCGCAAGAGGCTTCTTCGCCGTTGCCGGCTTCGTCTTCGGGGGAGGCGCGGGAGGCGTCTTCGGCGCCTTCTTCGCGACGGGCTTGGCGGGAGCGTCACCGCCGCCGGGCTCGAACAGGTTCACCACGAGCACGTGCGGCGATCCGATCGGCAGCATCGGGATCGAATGCGAGTAGCGGTGCCACAGAATGACCGGCGCGAGCGCCTTCTCTTTCACGACGTCGCGGAGCGCGTCCATCAGCTCGGGCTCTCGAAACCGCACGCGCCCCGACGAGAAGCGATGCGTGAGCTCGCCATACGGGAACGCGAACGAATAGCCCGAGCGACCGCGATACGTGATGCGCTCGAGACCGAGGACGTTTCCGCGTCCCTTCGCGGTGGGCACGATCGCGCCGGCTATGGCGAAGCGCGCGGCGAGCGACGCGGCGAGCGACGCCTGGACCTCCTTCGCGCGCTCGTCGGGTGGGAAGTACTCGCACTGCGTGTTCAGCGCGCCGAGGCACACGTCGACGTCCTTGTAGAAGATCGGCATGTGGCGTTCCTCGATGCACTCGAGCTCGCCGGTCTCGCCGAACAGACCGCCGCGCAGATAGAAGTAATTCTCCGAGACCGGACGCGGGCCTTTCGGATTCCACACGCAGTCCCAGTAGTCGTCCCAGTCGTCGAACGTCACGCGCAGGTTCACGCCACGCATGGCGGGGTTGTTGCGCGGCTGCATCACCTCGGTGTCGGGCGGCGTGCCCCAGCGCGAGAACAGCAGCTCCTGCAGCGGCAGGTCGGCGATCTGATCGAGGAGCAGGACGAGAGCCGCCTTCGGATCGTCGAGGTTCTGCACGCGCATGTACACGCTCGTGGAGCTGACGTATTTGTCCTCGGTGTAGAGGTCACCCGCCGGATCCATACAGCGCTCCCAGCTTTTGATGCGTTTGTCGAGCAGCACGCGCTCCTCGTGCGCGAGCTCGCGTGCGAACGACACGATCGCGATGACGTGATCGTCGGCGCCCATGCCGTCGAACAGCGCGTAGTCGAGACCGCCCTCGGGTCGCACGTGTGGCGCGCTCGGCACCTGCATTGCGACGCCATCGATCACTCCACGGTCGGGAACGATCACCGGTGCCACACCGTCGGCGAACTCGCCAACCCACGCTGCACCCAGAAGCGCGGTGCGTTGCCCGTCGAGCCGCTGGAGACCGAGGCCGCTCTTGGTGCGAACGGCCGCGACACCGTGCGTGAAGTGGCTCGGCGCGAGGAGATCCGCCTTGCCGTGCTCGGTTCCCATTGGATCGACGAACGTCCAGTACTCGCCGCGTCGCACGGCCGCGCGCTGGTCCTTCGTGAACTTCCAGACATCGTCGTAGCGGCACGGGATCGCGAGCGTGCCGTCGGGTCGCGCGAAGCCCTGCTTGCCCTTCTTCTGGACCGGCGCGAGTCCCTCCCAGAACGGCCACGCCTGCTCGAAGTCGAGCTTGCCGAGCGTCCCGTCGGCGGTGAGGTAGCCCCACTTCTCGTCGACGCGCACCGGCCAAACGCCGTTGTCGCCTGCCTGCTTGACCTCGTCGAACGCGCGGCCACCGAGCTGCGTGTCGACGCCGAGCACGATAACTGTCTCGTCGCCGACGGCCCAGCACGCGCCGTTCACGAGCTCGCCGATCTGCGAATACGTCGCTGCATGTACGAGCGCGCCGGCTCGATCGATCACGCCCCAACCCTCGTCGATCTTCACGCGCGCGCGTCCCTTCGAGAACGGGCCTGCTTCGTCGAAGGCCGGGGCGATGACGACGTTGCCTTCGCGATCGACGTACCCGTATTTGCCGTTGGCGAGGAACGGGCAAAGGCCCTCGGACAACCATCCCGCGGCGGACCACTTCGCGGCCACCGCGAGGTTACCTTCCATGTCGAGAAAGCCGCAGTTCCCGTCGAGCACGTACGTGATGCGATCTTCGGCGGGAAGAAACAACGTCTCGTACGCCGGCGCGGCGAGGATGCGCCCGTCCCTTCGAACGAGTCCCCAGCGATCCCCGAGCTGCGTGTTCGCGATGCCGGAGTGGAAGGCGCCGATCGTGTCGTATCGCTCTGCGAACAGCGGCGCGCCGCGGTTGTCGATCAGGTACGCGCGACCGGCGGCATCGGAGACGCGGGCGACCCCATCTTCGAACGGGTTTGGTTCGAGAAACGAGCCCTCGATCGCGCGCCGACGATCCACCCCCACGTACATCCCCAGCAGGCGCTGCTTCATGCGCCGACTATCGCAGGCACCGCAGTGTAGATTCCCTGGCTAGATGGGCGATTCGAACGACAAGCGCGACGTCGCGCTCGACGAGACGATCGATAGCTCTCCTCCCGATAGTCGGCCGCCGCGAAGCGAGAAGAGCGCGATCGAGAGTGGCGAGACGCTCCATGCGAGCGAACCGCCGACGCCGCAGAACGTCAGCGTCGACGCCACGCTGGCGAGTCAGAGCAACGCACGCGAGCGCGCCGCGCCGGTGCCGCTTCCCGAGGTCGCACGCGACAGCTACGTCATCGAGCGGGAGCTCGCACGCGGCGGAATGGGCCGTATCCTCGTCGCCGAAGATCGCCGGCTCGCGCGTCCCGTCGCGCTCAAGGAGCTGCTCGTCGCGAACGCCGCGCTCGCCGATCGCTTCTCGCGCGAGGTCCGTATCACCGCGCGGCTACAACACCCGGGCATCGTGCCCGTCTACGAAGCGGGTCACTGGCCCGGCGGCGAGCCGTTCTACGCGATGAAGCTCGTCAGCGGACGCTCCCTCGAGAAGGTCGTGCAGGAACGCGTGACGCTGGAGGATCGGCTGCGCCTCGTGCCGAACCTCCTGCAGCTTGCCGAGGCGATGGCATACGCGCACGACCGGCGGATCATCCATCGCGATCTGAAGCCCGCCAATGTCCTCGTCGGTGAATACGGCGAGACTGTCGTGATCGACTGGGGCCTCGCGAAGGATCTCGACGAGGCGGACGAGGTCATCGTGGAGGGGGGCGCAGTCGTGGACTCGACCCTCACGCAGGTCGGCGCGGTCGTCGGCACGCCCGCGTACATGGCGCCCGAGCAAGCGCGCGGCGAGAAGGTCGACGCGCGCGCCGACGTGTACGCCCTCGGCGCGCTCATGTGGCACGTGCTCGCCGGTAGATCGCCGGTGTCCGGCTCGTCGGTGGACACCGTGATCCAGCGCGTGCGCGATGGCGTCGCGACGCGGCCGCTCGTGGAGGTCGAACCTGCGGTCCCGCCGGAGCTCGCGACGATCGTCGATCACGCGATGGCGTCGAATCCTGCGGCGCGGTATCCGACGGCCCGCGAGCTCGCCGCGGATCTCTCGGCGTTCCAGACGGGAAAGCTCGTTGCCACACACGAGTACTCGGTGTGGCAGCACGTCCGTCGCTGGATCCGCCAGCATCGCACCGCCGTCCTCGCGACGCTCGCACTGATCGTCGGCGCCGCCGTCGTCGGTGTGTTCGCGTTGCGCCAGGTCGTCACCGAACGAGACAAAGCACGAACCGCGCGCGTCACCGGCCTCGAGGAACAAGGACGCGTGGAGATGAAGGCCGGCCGCCCTCGGCGAGCAGCGGTGTATCTCGCGGAGGCGTACCGCAGCGCGGATGCTCCGGACGATGGCCTGCGCGTCATGCTCGGGGAGGCGATGCGCGCCGTCGATCGCGCAGTGGCAACCTGGCGATCGAGCAAGTGGATCATCCACGTCGCGTGGCTCGACGACGAGCGCGTGCTCGCGATCGCCGATGACGGCTCGATCACCGCATGGGACATCGCGACCGATACGCGGACGGAGCTGCTCGCTCCCGACGAGCAGCTCCGTTCCGCGGCGCAGGTCGTCATGGCCGACGAAGGTGGTGTCGTCGCGATCCGCGGTGCCCGCACGCTCGCGATCGTCGTCGGAGCCGCGAAGCCCGTGCTCGTTCCGCTTCGCACCGAGTTGTCGGGCGTCGCGATCTCGCCGAGCGGGCAGTCGATCGCCGTCGCGAGCAACAAGCCCACGCTGCTGTTCGACAAGCTCGGCGCGCTTCGAGGCACCGGCCAGGCGGCCGCGACCGCCACCGCGAGAGTCGCCATCGCGTTCGATCGCAACAACCAGCTCGTCGAGGTGAGCGAACAGACGATGAACTGCGGCGACCGGACGTACACGACCGACAAGGAAGAGATCCTCGAGCTCTCGCCGACGCCGCGTAGGCTCGGGAGGGGCTCTCTCTCGCGGAGCTGGTGCGGGCGAGCGCGCTCGATGATCGAGACCTCCGACGAGCGCATCGCGATCGTCGACGGTGCCAACCTGCGTTACCTCGACACGACGTCCCCCGAGGTCGCCGCGCTCGATGCGAGCGGCACGTTCGCGAGCACGGGAAGCGCCGACGGCACGGTCGCGGTGTGGGATCTCGCGAGCGGGCTCCTCCTGTGGACGCTCGACGCGCATTCGCGCGGCGTTCAGGCGCTCGCGTTCGATCGCGGGTCGAAGCGCCTCGCGAGCGTTGGCGCCGACGGTGTGTTGCACGTCTGGAAACTCGACGCCCCACCCATCGCGACGACCCGTGTCGACGCGCCGGCGACCGGTGGCGGCGTCACGGCACGCATCTCGCGAGACACGGTCGTCGTGCGAGCCGCCGATGGCACCGAGCGCACGCTGACCGGACACGACGAGCTCGTCAGCTGGATCGCGGTGTCTCCAAAGGGCGATGCGATCACCGCCGGTGCGCGTGACGGGCGGATCCTTCGCTGGGATCCGACGGGGCGCACGCTCGCGCGCTGGGAGCAACCATCGGCGGTGACCGATGGTTCTGTGTGGGGGAGCTGGCTCGCGGTCGCCGGCAACGACGGCACGGTCCACGTGTGGCGCGATCGCGAGCTCGTCGCGCAGCTCGGTGGACACACCTCGCCCGTGCACGCGGTGCAGTGGTCGCCTTCGGGCGATCGCCTCCTCAGCGCCGCCGACTCGACACTTCGGCTGTGGCGACCCACGGGCGAGCTCCTCGCGCACCTCCCGTGCGAACAGACGATCGGCAAAGCCTGGTGGATCGGCGAGCGCTACGTCGTGGTGGCGGGCGAGCGTTCGCTGCAACTGTGGGATGTCGATCGCAGCGGCATCGCGATCGAGCTTCGCCACGGTCACGAGACACAGACGTCCGACACCGCCGTCGCCGGAGAGCACGGTGCCCTCGTGGCCGGCCGCGTCGGGTGGACCGGCGTCGCGACCTGGGCGTTCACGCGTGAGACGCGCCCCGCGGCGACGATCGCGACGCTCGTCGACGCACGCATTCCGTGGCGGCTCGTGGACGGCGCGCTCGTCCCCGAGAAGCAGACCGCGCTCGCGACGGCCGAGCTGATTCGCGCGGGAAAGCGAAGCAGGTACTACGACTTTTCCGGCGAGGAGGTTAGCGCGACGCCAGGTGCGCCCGACTTCAGCGACCTCGTCGGCAGCGGCGCCATCTCCGTGGTGCGCGACGCCACCGTGGCGATTCGCCGAGGAGACCGCGCGAATGCAGCGGTTGCGCTCGCCGGCATCGACGATACGGGCGCGCCGAACGCGAACCTCGCGCTTGCGTGGTGCAGGCACTGGCTCGGCGAACATGCCGCCGCGTACGCCGCGGCGCGACTCGCCCTCGCCGCATGGACCGACACGGACTCGCTCGACGAAGCGCGGACCGCGGCGCTGCGTTTCGCGGCGTGGGCCGCGATCAAACCCGACGCACTCGTCGCCGACGTGAAGCTGTTCGGCGTCGAGCTTCGCACACTCCGCTTCTCGGCGAGCAGGACGTACGAGGAGATCGGCAAGCTCGACCTCGCCGCCGAGCTCGTCGAGATCCCACCGATCACCGAACGCGAACCTCGCCTGCGCGCGCTGTTCCAGCTCGCGCGGATCTCGAACGGGCGCGCGGATCCGAACGGCGCGGTCGGCTTCCTCGAGACCGCCGCGAAGCTCGGCCCTTTCAAGATGCCGTTGGAACCGACGCCAAAGTGCGGCGACGTCGCTCTCGAGCTGAGGCAGGACGATCCGATCCTTGCCGTCGGCGAGCTCACGCGACAGCTCGCCGGTGCGAGCTTCTCGACGTTCTCGAAGACGTTCGATCACCGCTACGCCCGGGCGGCGCGCAAGCTGTACAGCATCCTGCGCGACAGTTACGGCTTCGATGCGGCGTTCGTGACGACGTGCCTCGAGCAGCTCGACTCGCTCGCGAGCGATGCACTCACCCGGTCGCCGGTGCTCGACAAGGCGCTTCTCCGGCGGGCGTTCAAGGCCCGACTCGAGACCGTGCGCGCGTGCTACCGGCGCCACCTCGCGATCGAACCGTATCTCGCCGGCACGTTGTTCGTGCGCTTCACCGCGATCCCGAGCGGCAAGGTCGAGCAAGTCGACGTCGTGGCCGATAGCGATCGCCCGCTCTTGCTCGAGCTTGCCGCGTGCGTACGTGAACGCCTGGCCGACATCGGACTCCCGCGCCTCGCGACGGGCGACTCGACGATCGTCAACTATCCGCTGACGTTCCGCCCCGAATAGGGGCGACCGCAGCGGCAACGGCGTACAGCACGGCACCGGCGACAAGCGCATCCGTCGACCCGGCGACCCGGAGCACCAGCACCGCTACGATCCCTCCGATCACCGACGCGACGCCGTTGATCGCCCACAAGCTGGCGATCCGATCTGCTTGGTGCGCGAGCAGCGTCGGGAACGGGCCGCCGATCGCGATCCCGATCGGCGCGAGGATCGCAGCGATCGCGAGGAAACGCACGGCGTCGCTGGTGACCTCGTCGAGCCACGCGATATCGCGAACGAACACGGCGGTCGCGACCACGGCGATCGACGCGGTCGCGCAGGCCCACGTGACACCGCGCGCTCGACGGCGCCACCACGCTCCGAGCAGCAGCGCGCCGATCGCGCACCACGCGAGCACGCCGAACAGCACGAACGACACCGCATACAGCGCACCTCCCGCAGCGAGCGAGAACCGCTGGATCAACGCGAGCTCGACACACATGAACGCCGCACCTAGGCACGTCGCGACGATCGCCGGGCGCACGACCGACCGCGTGCCGCCATCGCGCCGGCGCTCGGCGATCAGCAACACGACGAACACGAGCGCGCCGGCGAGCACCCACAAACGCCCTGGCTCCGCCGTCGCGGTCGCGGCGAAGCCCTTCGTGTTCTGGAAGAAGTACGGTCGCTCGTCGTGCACCGGCGACAGATCGTCCTCGCGCGTCGCGCCGAGCTGCGAACGATCGAGCAACGCGACACTGCGCTCCGGCGGATCACCCGGGCCCCACAATAGCTCTGCCTGCGGATCGTCCAAACCGTCGACGATCTCGAGCGGCATCGACGACACGCGCACGACGAGCATGTAGCGGTACGCGGTCCCCGGACGCGGATCATGCAGCACGACGATCCCACCGAGCGCGCGCTCGCGACTCACGCCGAACGCTGCGAGCGCTTCGATCACCGTGAGCAGCTGGCGATATGCGTTTCCGGGATCTGCATGGATCAGCACGAGCACGCCGGACGGAGTCAACCGTCGCAAGTACAGCTCGACGGCCTCGACGGTGTACAGATGTGCCTCCATCCCGGCGGGCTGCGCTTGCACGTTGCCGGTCAACGCGAGCGCGAGCTCGATCAGATCGTAGCGCTCGTCGGTATCGGCTAGATGTCGCCGCGCATCCTCGATGAACAGCCGAACGCCGGGCTGCGAATAGACGTCGCCCGCGAAGTGCTTCCATCGCGAGAGCACGCCGGGGATCGCCGGGCTCACCTCGACCGCATCGACGTGCGTCGCGCCGTGATTCTTCGCGAGCCACACGCTCGCCCCTGCTCCGGCCCCGAGGATCAGCACGCGCGCAGGCTGTAGAGCGCGATACGGAAGCGACATCAACAAGCCCCACGTGTCCTCGAACGCGCTGGCTCTCGCGCCCTCTTGCTTCACGAGGAAGGTCGGGCTCATGCCATCGGTGTACACGCCGAGCCGCGTGTCACCTTCGCCCCGCGCGCGATGCACGTCGACACGGCCGAGCGGACTCCACACGGACTCGACGACTTCGCCGCCACCCTCCATTCCGACGAGCGCCTTCTCGTCATCGAGGCCCGAGCGCATCAGCGCCGCGAGTGGTCCGTCGGGTACCGCGCCCGCGCGGCTAGCGACGATCAGGCACGCGTGCGCCACGGCGATCGCGACGACGGTCGCGCGCCGACGATCCAGCGCCAGCCCGAGCGCACAACACAGGAGCCCGAGCGCACCGACGATCTCCGCCGGCGACAACGGCCCGAGCAGCCGCGGTGCGATCACGCAACCACTCGCAGCCGCCATGAGGTCGATCGCGTAGGTCGCACGCGCACGGTGACCGCCGCGCGCCGCGTATGCCCCCGACACGAGTGCGCCGGCACACGCGAACGGGACAAACGACAGCGCGACGAGGACGACCACCGGCGCACCGGCGATCGTCGCGAGCGCGACACCGAGCAGAGACGCCGCGAGGCCGATCACCGCGCGCCGCGGCGCGACCCAGTGCGGGACCCGTAGGTTTGCGAACGCGCCGGCCCCGAGGCCGAGGAGCGC
This sequence comes from Kofleriaceae bacterium, assembly GCA_046160585.1. GTDB lineage: Bacteria > Myxococcota_A > Polyangia > Haliangiales > Haliangiaceae > JABFXX01. The sequence continues at coordinate 47,922 of JBJXGN010000301.1, read as the reverse complement.
TATCGACAGCGCCGTCGATGTCGCGTGGGAGCTCCCGATGTAGGCGAAGAGCCGCGTGGACGTCAGCTCGAGGACCAGCACCACGAACGTGACGATCGCGATCGTCGCTGCCGGGCGCTGCATCCAGTCGCTGCCAGCGTAACACCACCCCGACGGCTCGTCGCTTCCTCTATAGTAGTGCGATGCGGTGGGTCGCGCCGGCGCTATGCCTGTTCGCGGGCTGCGGATTCTCCGTCAAGGGGAGTTCGGCCGGCGACGCGGGCGACGCGACGATCGACGACGCGGCCACCGACGCAGAGACCGACGCACTGCTGCCGATCGACGCGCCGATCGACGCGCAGCTCTGCGCGACGCCACCCAGCGGACAGATCGCGTGGTGGCCCGGCGACACCGTTGACGAGGTCATCGGCAATCGCACCAGCACGCTCGTCAACGGCGCGGTCGCCGGCACCCCGGGTAAAGTCGGCGGCGCATTCGCGTTCGACGGATTCAACGATCGCGTGAATGTCGTCACCGATCTACCGGCACTGACGACGTTCACGATCGAGGGCTGGATCGATTTCGACGTTGCGGGCAACTCGTCATGGCGCACGGTGCTCGGTAACGACAATGGCGGACGGGGCGTGTGGATGAAGGACCGCCGGATCTGCTGGTACCAGGCGTCGAGCGATCGTTTCATCTCGGACGTCACGATCTCGACGACGGGCTGGCATCACTTCGCGCTCGTCTACGGCACCGACGGCGTCTTCCGTGGCTACGTCGACGGCGTCGCCGCCGGAACCGCCTCGTACGCATTCGCGTCCCTCCCGGCGGGCGCGACGATCGGAGGCTACAACGGCTACGAGCTCGACGGCATGATCGACGAGCTGTCGGTCTATGATCGTGCGCTCACCGTCGAGGAGATCGGTGCGATCGTCGCCGCAGACGTGCACGGCAAGTGCCGCTGAGCTCGCGCTGACGTATCCTGCGCGCGTGACCGACTCGGATCTCGTCCACGCCTACTACGCTGCCTTCAACCGCGGGGACTGGGACGGCATGTGTTCCTACCTTGCCGAGGACGTCGCGCACGATCTCAATCAGGGAGGTCGCGAAACCGGCCGCGCCGCGTTCCGAACGTTCCTCGACCGCATGAACCGCAGCTATCGCGAGCAGCTGCGCGACATCGTCGTGATGGCAGGCCCCATCGGCCGCGTCGGTGCCGAATACGTCGTCGAGGGCACGTACGTCGCCACCGACGAGGGGCTCCCGCCCGCGACGGGACAACGCTACACGCTCCCCGGCGGCGCGTTCTTCGACATCGCCGCCGGCAAGATCACGCGCGTCACCAACTACTACAACCTCCAGGACTGGCTGAAGCAGGTCGGCGCGTCGTGACCCTCGTCGTCGAGCGCGCGCAAGGTGCCGACATCGCGCGTCACCTCCTCGCGCTCGCAAACCTACGCATCGACGTATTTCGCGAATTCCCGTACCTCTACGTCGGCTCGCTCGACTACGAGCGCACGTACCTCGCGAACTACGCGTCGTCGCCGGACGCCGTCATCGTGATCGCGCGCGATGGAGATCGCGTCGTCGGCGCATCGACGGCGATACCGCTCGCATCGCGCTCCGACGAGGTCGCGCCCGCCCTCGTCACCGCGGGCTACGATCCGCAGCGCGTGCTCTATTTCGGCGAGTCCGTCCTCGATCGTTCGCACCGCGGTCGCGGCCTTGGCCACGCGTTCTTCGTCGAGCGCGAAGCCCACGCGCGCGCATGCGGCTTCACCACCGCTGCGTTCTGCGCGGTCGTGCGTCCACCCGATCATCCGCGCCGGCCGGCGGACTATCGACCTCTCGATCGGCTGTGGGCGAAGCACGGCTTCATCGAGCGTCCGGACATCTCGACGACCTTCTCGTGGCGCGACCTCGACGACGACGTCGAGACGGCGAAGCCAATGCGATTCTGGACCAAGGAGCTCGTGTGATTCGCGTCGCCGCATGGCAGTACCCGATCGAGTCACTCGCGTCGTTCGATGCATGGCGCGCCAAGCTCGACACCACCGTCGCCGGCGCCGCGCGCGACGGCGCGGAGCTGCTCGTGATGCCCGAATACGCGTCGATGGAGCTGACCTCGCTCCTCGCGGAGACCGAGCAAGCCACGCTCGACGCTCAGCTCGCCGCGATCCAGTCGCTGCGCGATCCGTACCTGGCCGCGCTCGCCGACGCTTCGCGCACGCATGACATCACGATCGTGGGCGGCAGCTTCCCAGAACGTGTCGACCGCGACTATCGCAACCGCCTGCGTGTCTTCGCTCCGACGGGCGAGGTGATCCTCGTCGAGAAGCTACAGATGACGCGTTTCGAGAGCGAGCGCTGGGGCATCACCGGAGGCACCGCGCAGCCCGTTATCGAGCTCGGTCCGATGCGACTCGGTGTCGCCATCTGCTACGACTCCGAGTTCCCGCTGATCGTACGTCGCCTCGTCGACGCCGGCGCCAATGTGATCGCGGTGCCGAGCTGCACGGACGGACTCGCCGGCTACCACCGCGTACGCGTCGCGTGCGCAGCCCGCGCGCTGGAGAACCAGTGCTACGTCGTGCAGGCACCTACCGTCGGCGTCGCGCCGTGGTCGATCGCGGTCGATGAAAACGTCGGAGCGGCCGGCGTGTTCGCGCCGTGCGATCGCGGCTTCCCCGACGACGGCATCGTCGCGCTCGGCACGCTCGACCGGTCGCAGGTCCTGATCGCGGACCTCGATCTCGCGCGTGTCGACGAGGTCCGCCGCGATGGACAGGTGCTCGGCCATCGCGACTGGAGCGCGGCGCCGCATCATGTCGGCGATGTACAACGCGTTCGTGTGCGTTGAGCACCACGCGATGGATCCGGGGTCGTCCGAAGGTGAATCGACCACGATCGCAGATCGTGTAGCCCCGATTTTCTCGACGACAATCGCGTTCGCATCGTCCATCATGACGGTGTGAAAAAGCCGGGGGAGTTTCCGCAGGGGACGCAACGCATCGCACGCATCGGAGAGATCTCCGAGCCAAACGCATATGTCCTCGAGCCAGCCCCACCGGCATCCGAACTGATCGCGCCGCCGGTCGACGGGCAGGTCAGCGACGCAGAGCTTGCGAGTGCGATCATCGGGAACGAAGCGCCGTACATCGCCCGTAGCACCACCAAGCGCGTCGCCAGCGCGTATTCGACCGAGACCGTCGTCGATGTTCGGCCGATCCTGACGGTCGCCTGAGCTCCAAGGCCATGGCTGAAGTCCAGCCAAGGTGTTCGCACTGCACTCAGCCCACGCTACGCGTGAGTCGTCACAGGGAGCATACTCCCCCCATGCGCACCCCCTTCGCGCCCTGGGCGTCCCCGGCGCCAGGCACGCTCCTCACGATCCTCGGTTTGCTCGCCGGTTGTGGCACCCGCTCCAACACCAACACGTCGCGTGAAGTCACGGCGGCCGAGCTCGAGCGTGGCCACGCACTGGCCGGCAACCTCAAGAAGGCGCTCGTCGCGGAGCTGGGCACCGCGATTGGCAAAGGCCTGCCGAACGCCATCGAAGTCTGCCAGACACGCGCCCCGGCGATCGCCGCCGCGCTCTCCACTGACGGCGCACGCGTCGGCCGTACGACCCGCCGCCCGCGCAATCCCAGCAACCGTGCCGAGGGCTGGAAGCTCGACGCCCTCGCGCAGTTCGAGGATCAACATGCCCGTGCGCAACCGCTCAAGACCGCGACGTTTTCGCGCGTGCTCCCAGATGGCCGGGTTGCCTACGCGGAGCCGCTGGTCATCCAGGAACTGTGTGTCACGTGTCATGGGACGGAGCTCGCGAACGAGGTTCGCACCGCGCTTGCCGCGCGCTATCCCAGCGACGAAGCGACCGGCTATGCGGTCGGCGATCTGCGCGGAATCGTGTGGGTCGAGTTGGCGCCCTAATCGTTCGGCCAGCCCTGTACGGCCAGAAACGGGTGGTATTCGGGGCGCTCTACCGGTAGGTTCTCCGCGCCACTTCGCAGGATCAGTGCTCTCCATCGTTTGTGAGCTCTTCTCCGGTGTTCGGCAGGTTTCACGTTAGTCCCACTTCGAAGTACTCGGCCCGCGCCGAGGTGGGTCGTTCTCAGGGCTGGATCGAGCAAGAGCTATGAACACGCGTCTGTACGTCGGCAATCTTTCTTTCAACGCAACCGCTGATAGCGTCCGCGCCGCATTCCAGGAGTTTGGAACCGTCAGCGACGTCCACCTCGTTTCCGATCGCGAGACGGGCCGCTCGCGCGGCTTCGCGTTCGTGACGATGGGCACCAGTGAGGAGGCAGCCAAGGCCATGCAATCGATGGACGGCCAGAACCTCGACGGTCGTCCTCTTCGCGTCAACGAAGCCGAGCAGCGCCAGCAGCGCGGCGGCGGCGGTGGTGGTGGTGGCGGCTACGGTGGTGGTGGCGGCGGCTACGGTGGTGGCGGTGGTGGCGGTGGCTACGGTGGTGGCGGCGGCTACGACGGTGGTGGCGGCGGTGGTCGCGGCGGTCGCGGTGGTCGCGGCGGTCGCGGTTAGTCAACACATCTGATCGAATCGATCAGTCGTTCGGCGCGTGTCCTTCAAGGCCGCGCCGTTTTCGTTTTCGGCGATTCAGAAGGGTGCGTCGACGACGACGGTGTCGTCACTCTCGAAGTTGATCACCGCGTTCCCGAGGCGCGTTACGTATGACCCGAGCGGCTGGAGCACGCCCGGCTTGCACACGTACTGGAACGTGCGCTCACCGACCTCCTGGAAGGCGATGTGCAGCCGGACGATCGGAGCGTCGAGACACTCGGAGTTGTCGTCCGGCGCGTCGTAGGGGACCTCCGCGACAAGTGCCTCGACGTCCGCAAGCCCCTTTTGCGTCAGTGTCCCCGTGCCGGTCGCCGGCGTGCTGCGCGACGTGACCACGAGCGACGTACCGTTGAACATCAGGTCGTATCCGCACCACGGCGACTGCGCGTCGCAGAATCCGCCGGTGTTCTCGGCGAGCTTCATGTCGCCGGGTCCGGTCTGCGGCCCGTCCGACGCGCACGCACCGAGGGCAAGGGCGATGAAGAGCAGGCGAGTCATGGGGCAGAGCACACCAGCGGCGCGAGGTCTTTGCAAGCGCGATCTCAGGCGTCGATCGTGACGCCGATCGCAGGATCGAAGGCGTAGCCCCCCTCGACGGTGATCAACACGTCGCGCAGGCCGAGCCGGCGCAGCGTCGAGAGTGCTACGTGGATTCGATTGCTCGCGGCATCCGCGCGGATCTTCTCGCCGGGCCAGCCAGCGGCAACGAGTGCATCGAGAGGGACCGCCTCGCCCGGTGCGGCGATGCGGTGCTCCGCAAGCACGGCGACGATCTTGCGCAGCGCCGGACGCTTTCCCAGCTCGAGCAACGCACCGTCGAGCACGACGTCGCCGCTGCGCGTGAGCTGCATTCGTGGTCGTTGCGCGTCCGAGCCTGCGACGAGGCGCGCGAACAACTGCGGATCGTCCCCCGCAACGCCGTCGGCGATCGCTCGCGCCTCGGTCGCGCAGGTCGTGGACTCGACGCGCAACCGCGCGATCGCGAGCACCGCACGCAACGATTTCTCGCGCCGGCAGCGCGCTTCGGCGGATTCCGCCCGGGCGAGCGCGGTCCGTGCGGCGACCGCATCTCCGTGCAACGCGTGCGCTACCGCGGCGAGCGCGCCGAGCAGCGCCTGGTAGCGCGCCGCGCCGACGGCGTCGATGCAAGCGGTCGCCTGATCGCAAACGATCAGCGCCTGGATGATCTCGCCGCGCTCGAGATATGCGCCGGCGAGATAGAACAGCGTCGAGCCTTCGCGGTGCACGTGACCCGCGTCGCGAAACGTGCGGGCGGCCTCGGCGAGGAGTCCGATCGCGCGAGAGAGGTCGCCCCGCGCTTGCACGTGGATCCCGAGCGCCGCGTTCGCGGCCGCGACATGGAGCTGAGCGCCGAGGGTCGTCGCGAGCGCGATGGTTTCGGCGAGGCCGCGCTCGACCGCATCACTGTCGCCCAGGAACATCGCGATCACCGCGAGCTCGTAGTGCATCGCCGCGACGCCCTCGAGGTCGTGGCGGCGCGCGAACAGGGTCAACGCATGACTCGCGGCGTGGCGCGCGCCGTCGAGCTCGCCTTCGCGGCGCCGTGCGTGTGCGAGCCGCGCGTAGACCTCGGCCTCGTCGTTCGCGATCGTCAGGGCGCGTTCGAGGAGCGCTTGCGCCTCGTCGGTGCGGCCGTCGACCTCGACGAGCTCGGCGTAGCGCGCGACCGCCAGTGCACGCACACGCGGCGCGACGTCATCACGGTCGAGCGTCCGCCACGCACTCGCGGCGCCGGCGAGATCGCCGAGCTCGCGGAGGGCAGCACCTCTGGCGAGCTCGATTTCCGGATCTCCGCCGGCGAGCAACTCCAGGCGCCGGCGGTGTTGCCCGAGCGTCGCGAGGTGCGGATCGATCGCGAGGATGACGTCGCGTGAATCGCGGGCGACGGCGACCGCGTTGTCGAGGTGGATCGCGATCTCGCGCCGTGCGCGGGCGGGATCGCTGGTGCGAATGTCCTTGGCCCACCGCGTGTACCAGGACCGCAGCTTCGCTCGGAGCGGTTCGAGGACGTTGTCGCGCTCGGCGATCTCGCGTGCGAGATGCGCGACCGACTCGAACATCGCGAAGTGCCCCGTCCACGCGCCGTCCTCGAGGATCCGCGCGACGAGGCCGTGATCGCACAGCGCTTCGAGGGCGGAATCGGCATCATCACCGGCGACGCTCGCGAACGCATCGAGCTCGAAGCCGCCGGCGAACACACCCAGCGCCGCGACCGACGAGCGTGCATGCGCGGGCAACAGCGCGATCGAGTCTTCTATCGTTCGGCGGATGGAACCGTGACGACCATCGTCGTGATCGCGAGCAAGCAGCGCCAGCGGAGCGTCGAGCTTCTCGAGGATCTGCGCCGGCGTGAGGACCTTGACGCGCGCGGCGGCGAGCTCGATCGCCAACGGAACGCGATCCACGCGAGCTACGATCGCGTCGACCTGCGCGGGGTCGAACGCGACGTGCGGATCGATCGCGCGATAGCGCGCGACAAACAACGCCGCCGCGTCCGCGAGTGGCAGGGGCGACAACGGCCACGCGTGCTCGCCTTCGATGCCGAGCGCGGTCCGCGAGGTCGTGATGACCTGGAGAGCCGGCGCGGCCGCGAGCCACTGCGCGATCACGCTCGCGAACCCGCGGAGCTGCTCGAGGTTGTCGAGGCCGAGGAGCAAGCGCTGCTTGCGGCCGAGCCCTCGTGCGAGATCGCCACGCACGCCGAGGATCGAGGCGACCTGCGAGCTCGCCTCGTCGGGAGTCTGCACACGCGAGAGGTCCACGAACCACGCACCGCCACCGCCGTGCATCGCGTAGCCTTCGCTCGCGCGCCCGAGTACCTCGCGGAGGAGGCGCGTCTTCCCGATGCCTCCGGGCCCCGTGAGAGTCACCAGTCGGTGGCCGTCGGCGATGCGATCGAGGAGCGCGGCCAGATCGGAGCCGCGTCCGACGAGCGCTGCGACCGGCAGCGAAGCGTTTCCCTTGCGCAGGCTCACAGCGGTTCAGCGCGATTAAGCCGGATTAAGACGACGGCGCCAACGGGATTCGCCAGGGTGTCGCCATGTCGAACCTCGCCTCCATCTTGCTTCTCACCATGTCCCTCTTCGCGTGCACCGGCTCCGGCGGCGGCGGTCCAGGGGGCGACGACGACCCGACTCCCGACGCGCCCGCGGTGACCCCCGATGGAGGCCCGGGCGCGCCGGACGCACCGGTCGGAGCCGCAGCGTCCGTGGTGCCATGCGGCGGCGCGACGATCGCCGGAGACATCTGGTACTACGACGGGATCGGGTACGTCGGGTCGGCGTTGAACGCGGAGCTGCCGGTCGGCTCGATCGTGCAGTTCCACGACATGTCGAGTCACACGGCGGACCATGCCCAAGGGCTGTTCTCGATGAGTGGCGACGAGCCGTCCTGCGTGAAGTTCAACGGTGTCGGCAGCTACGAGTTCCGTTGCTACTTCCACAACGAAGAGGCTGGCGCGATCAACATCGTCAGTGTCGTCGGCCCGTGAGGCCATCGAGGAAGATCTTGGGCCCCGATCCAACAAGCGTGAAGCCCCTCGTCGCCTACATTCGGGTTCTCGTCCAAGAGGACTGACGCGATCCGAGTGGAACATCCGTGTTGCGGGTCGTCATGTCCCTGATCGTGGAGGAAACACGACGAAACGTACGCCCCGCAGCCGATCGCACGCCTCGACGATCAGCGGTCGAACGTCCTTCCAGTCGAGGCCACCCAGGCCATAACCGAGTGCGGGCAGCGCGACCGAATCGATTCCACGAGCTTCGACTTCGTTGATCAGATCGGTGAGCCCGTCGCGGACATCATCGAGGCGGCTCGCATCGCGCCAGTGGCGCTTCGTCGGGAAGTTTACGATCCAGCGCGGCGAACGGTCGCCTCGATCGAAGATGAACACGTTGCCCGGCTTCAGCTCGCCGGCGTCACACGCTCGTCGGTAGGCGGCGAAATTGTCCGGAAACTTCTTCTTGAAGGCGAGAGCTAGGCCTTTGCCCATCACGCCGACGGTGTTGACGGCATTGACCAACGCTTCGACGTTGGCTGCGAAGAGATCGCCGGATGCGTCTTCGATCATCATCGGCGAAACTCGACCTCGTAGCGCGACACCTCCGGACCGTCGTTCAAGCCTTGTGCAACTACCGGGATCTCACGGCACACGTGGCAACTCCGAGCGGGTCCTGGTGATTCTCGTCGATCGGCCGGTCGTCACGTGGCACATCTGAAGAACGCAATGCAACACCACTGTGGCGCTGCTCGAGGATCCACTGGTCATGCGAATGCTCGTCCGGTACGAGTGACGCGTCGACTCACCGGAGCGCACCTGGTCCTGCTCTCGCTCGCGGCATGCGCAGGCTCGCCGCGGGTGCAGCAGCCGCCACCGCCTCCCGCTTCCCCGATCCAGTACGTGTTCGAGGTCGGCGTGTCCGACGAGACGCTCGGGCTGGTTCCGCTCGACGCGTGCAAGGGGACCGTGAGCGGCACGCTGACGGTCCAGTCGCCACGCGGTGACGAGCAGACCATCCCGGTCGACCCGCAGGAGGTCACCGAGCATGTCCGGACGTACGCGCTCGGTCCCGGGCCGGGCGACGCGAGCGATCGGCCGCGCGCGTGGATCGCGCTGCGGCGTCATCTCTGGGAAGAGTCGGGGCTCTATCGCGTGAGCGGCGATGGTCTACGCCTGAGTTGCGGCGCTCTGGAAGTTCGCCCGGCGAGGATCTTCGTCGCTCATCGAGGACAACCATTCCTCCTCCGCGACGGCGATCCGGAGCCGAAGATCGCCGTCGCTCCACCACCGGCTCCCGCGGTGACTCGCGTCGCCGACATCGCAAAGCGCATGCAGATGACGCACTTCGCGCACCGCGGAACGATCGAGGTGCTGGCGCTTCCGCAAACCGGAACCAAGACCCAGCGAACGACCGCTTGGGGAGCCCTTCGTAACGCGCCCAAGTCACCCACGGCCGTGCTCGGTCATCAGTTCGGGCCCGCGTGGCTCGTCGAGCGTGCCGCCGGGACGTCGCGGGAGGTGGTGCTGGACAAGCCGCGCATCGTGCGGATCTCGCTCGTGGACGGCGTGCACACCGGCGACGATCCGGAGGCCATTCGCGCGGGACAGAGCAGCGGGTTACTCGCGGCCACGTGGCGACCGATCGATGGGACGCCACCCGTCATGCTCGATGTCCACGCCGTCCTCGATGATGCGGCGGCTCGGTGGCGGCAGCACGTGGATGCGGTTCGCTCGGCGATCGAGGTGAAGCTCTCCGCGGCGCTCGACGACAAGATCGCCGCCGACCGCGCGAAGTTCACGAAGCCCGTGATGGCAGAGGAGCTGTGGTTCACGCCAACCTGGGACGCGACCCAGGTCCGTTTGGTCTCGCGTTACGTGCTGACCGTGCAACGCAGCGCCCGCGAGCGGCGAGGCAAGCTCCAGCAGGACTGTCCGTTCAATCGCCCCCCGAGCGCGTGCCGCAACGTCGAGGTCAAACGTGGCTGGACGGCAACTGCGCGAATCGCGATCGAGGTGATCTACGACCGCGCTGGCAAGCTCGTCGAGGCCACACACGTCGGACCCGAGCTCGAGGTGCACGAAGCACCCTGAGTTCGCGAGCTTGCCTGCTCGCCGACGTCTTCATGTCGTGGACGTGTTTGTCGTCCGCTCGCCGTAGCGCGGCCCGGACTGACGTAGGCTCCGTGCATGGCTGCTCGCGAGGTCTCGGCATGGGCGGTGCTGCGCCAGCGGCTCGCGTTTCCGTTGCTCGCGCTGATCGCGACCCACATCATCGGCGTCGCCGGCTACATGTTCTTGTGGCGCGACCAAGGCGGCACGTTCAGCGATGCCGTGTACATGACCTTCACCACGGTCGCGACGATCGGGTTTGGTGAGGTCAAGCCGCTCGATGACACGGGGCGTGTCCTCACGATGTTCATCGCTGCCGGCGGAATCGGTAGCGCGTTCTATTCCTTCACGGTCACGCTCGATTGGCTGGCCAGTGGGGAGATCCAGGCGACACGTAGGAGACGCAAGATGAAGGAGATGATCGACTCGCTGAGTGGCCACTACATTCTGGTGGGGTTTGGCCGCGTAGGTCGTGAGGCCTTGCGGGAGCTCGACGAGAGCGGCAAGCGCGTGGTGGTGATCGACATCTCGGACGAGAACATCGCCGCCGCCGCCGAGAGTGGGTGGCTCTACATCAAAGGGGACGCGAGCGATGACGAGGTGCTGCGAGCCGCAGGAGTCGCGCGTGCGCGCGGGTTGATCGCGACCACCGCCAACGACGCCGCCAATCTCTACATCGTGATGTCGGCCCGGCTTCTCGCGCCCGACCTGCACATCGTCTCGCGAGCGGTCGAGGCCCACGCCGTGCCCAAGCTCGAGCGCGCCGGCGCGAACCGCGCGGTCAATCCATACGCGATCGGAGGTCGACGAATGGCTCACCTGTTGCTCAGCCCGCGCATCGTCGACTTCTTCGAGACCGCACTGCATCGTGGCAACAAGACGTTGTCGATCGGCGAGATCCGTGTGGTCCCGAGCTCCGCGGGCATCGGCTCTACCATCGGTAAGCTGCGCCAGCGAAGCGGAGGTGCGACCCTCCTTGCCGTGGTGCGCAGCCCGGATGGTGCCGTCGCGCTCGCGACCGACAAGCTCGTGCTCGCCAGTGGAGACCACCTACTCGCGCTGGGTACGGATGAGCAACTCGAGGCGCTCGAGTCCGCGCTCGGGGCGTAGGCAAAGCGAGCGATCACGATCGCAGGAGCGGCGCGAGGACGTCGATCAGCCGCTCGATCTCGGAGACGGTGTTGTAGTGGACCATCGAGACGCGGACGACGTCCGCGATGCCGAGCGACTTCACGAGGTGTTTGGCGTAGAAGTCGCCGTGCCGGATCCCGATCCCGTGAGGATCGACGGCGCGGACGATCGCCTCGGAGGATCGCCCGCGCACGCTGAAGCTGATCGTCGAGACGCGCAGCCTCCGATCGGCGGTGCGCTCGCCGTGGATCTCGACGCCCGGAATAGCGGCGAGTGCCGCGAGCAGCAACGCGGCGAGCTGCTCCTCGTGTACGGCGATCACCTCGAACGCATCCGGGCCGAGCGAGCGGATGTAGTCGTAGATCCCGGTCAGGCCGTGGGTCAGCTCGAAGTTCAGATTGCCGGGCTGCAGCCGGTACGGCGACGCGGTGATGAACTCGTGGTTGATGGTGTCGAGAGCGGCGAGGTGCTCGTGCTTGCCGTAGAGCACGGCGAGGTGAGGCCCGAAGACCTTGTAGAAGCTGAACACGTAGTAGTCGACATCCCACGCGCGCACGTCGATCGCGCGGTGGGGCGCATAGGCGACGCCATCGACGAGGAGCTTCGCTCCATGCGCGTGAACGACGCGCGCGATCGCGGCGACGTCGTGGATCGAGCCGAGCACGTTCGAGACATGCGCCATCGCGACCAGTCGCGTGCGTGGGCCGAGCAGCGGGAGCAGATCGCGCTCCTCGAGTCGCAACGTGCTCTGGTCGAGCGACCACCTCCGGATCACCACTCCGCGCCGCGCGAGCCGCAGCCACGCACCGATGTTCGCGTGGTGATCGGCGTCGGTGATGACGATCTCGTCGCCGGGAACCAACGTGGGCTCCATCGCGAGCGCGAGGTTGGCGATCAGCTGGGTCGTCGACGAGCCGATCACGATCTCTGTCGCGTCCACGCCGCCGACGAACTCGGCGGTGGCGCGCACCGCCGCCTGTACACGCGCGCCCGCGGCCTCCGAGACCGCGTAGCTCGCGCCGAGTTGGACGTTGGTCGTCAGTAGATAGTCGCGCACGCGATCAGCGACGACGCCGAGCGTCTGCGAACCGCCGGCGTTGTCGAGGAACACGAAGCCAGCGGCCAGCGCAGGAAACGCCGCCCGCACGGAGGGAAGGTCGAGCACCTGTCGATGGTGCGCCAGCGGCGCGGTGCAGTCGACGCCCAGCCGGTGACTACAACTCGAGAAGCGAGGGTTGCGATGCATTTGCGTCGACATCACCGGAGGCGGGACCACGCCACGGGATGTCTGCCCACAGGCCAGGCTTCGTGGCGTTCGCGCACTCTTTGCGCTCGTTCCTGGTGGTGGTGAGGAAGTTGCGCCTGATGGCGTGGCCGGGCGCCGGTTCGTTGGCACGCGTCGAGCACTCGGCTTACTCGATGCCGGACCATGGTTGGCTGATCGCGTTCCTGCTCGCGGCGGGCTGCTTTGGTGGCCCGGTCGATCAGAGCGCCGAGTGCGCGCAGTACGTTCGGTGCATCGAGGCGACCGACGCGCTGGCGGGGCAGACGACGAACCTCGATCGCTACGAGATCGACGGTGCGTGCTGGGGCGGTTCCGAGATCGCCGAGCTGTGCACCACGTCGTGTACGCGTGCACTGGCGCGGATCTCGGAGCTCGTCCCCGCGCCGCTCGCGGAGTGTGTGCCATGAGATGGCTCGTGCTCGCGCTCGTGCTCGTTGGTCCCGAGCGCGTCGCGTTCGCGCACACACCGGGCAAGCTCACCGCCGACAAACCCTTCGTCGTCGATGATCCGACCAACAGCAAGGCGCTGTACGGAATCTTCCACACCGGCAAGGAGCGGTTCGTCATTCAGCTCACCTACGAGGAGCGCTTCGCGCAGCCGGTCGAGGTGCTCGTTCCGCACGCGGACTCGCTGTACGTGCATCGCCCTGCGTACGCGGTCGTGGGGCCCGGACTGCCGGCGCCCAGTCCCGACGAGCTTGCCGCGTTGCCCGTCGCGTTGCCGGATGGATGGGGAGCCGAGGTCGACCTCAACAGCATCTCGCCGCGCCCGGTGATCTTCGAGAGCTTCACGCGCAGGTTCTTTTGGAGTAGCGATCCGCTCGCGGTCGTGTTTCCGGCGGCCGCGTCGGAGATCTGGGTGTGGTCCCCCGAGCAGACCACCGGCAAATTTGCGCTCGGAATCGGCGTCGAAGAGAGCGGCGACTACCTGTCAGCGTTCAATCTATCTTTCGGATCCGCGCCGCACGCCGCCGGCGAAGCTCAAGACCGTGCTCTTGCGCGAGCTCGCGTAGCTGTCACGAGGGCGACTGATACGGGCAGACGCCGATCTGCCCGATGATTTGCCTCCCGTTCATCGCGTCGACCGAGTTGACGCGTGGGGACACGAGCGATCGACGAGGGCCGGGTGTCGGCTCACTCCGGGGCAACGACGTCGCGTCGGTATGTCGTGTAGACGTAGACCGGGATGGCGAGCTCGCCGAGGTGGCGCTGGATCAGCGGCTTGACGTCCTTCCACTCCAGTCCGCCAACGCCGGTGGCGAGGCGAGGCAGCGCGATGCTCTCGATCTTCTCGCGGACGATCTCCGCGTGCAGTGCCCGCAACGCGTGGTTCACGAACTCGATCTGGGACTTGCCGGGCCGCGCCTTTTCGCTGGGTGCCGGCGCATGCGTCAGGAGGTTGATGATCCGCCGACCGTCGGGCGTGGTCCACGTCCACAAGCCACCCGGCTCCGCATGATGCGTATGCGCCCAGTGGCGGAAGTCCTTCGCCAAGGCCGGCCAATTTTCGCGCAGCTGGAGGGCGAGGCCGTGGTCGAGATGGTCGTTGGGAGCGATGCCATGGGCGATCGCGCGAGCGGTAGTCTTGAGGATGTCGCCCTCGACTTCTTTGATCATGGGCACTGTCCCAGGCAAGGCACAGGCCACCGCCAGGGGTGGTGTGTGCTGGTCGTTCGCGCATAAATCGCGCGAACACTCCGGGGCGCGCTGATTATGCGCGTATCGCGTTGCACCTCCGAAGGGCTACCCAGACTTGCCCTGCAACAACAGGCCGAGCGCCGCACAAACGTCGACCGTGGTGAGGATCCCGATGACCTTGGAATGCTCGACCACGATCGCCGAGCCCAACTTGCGCGCCGCCATCGCAGTCACGACGTCCGCGAGCAAGTCCGTCGCCGCAACCTCGAACACATCGGAGGTCATCACGTCCTCGACGGTGAGTCGGTCGGCGTTTACTTCGAGTTGTTCGATCAAGGAGAGATCACGATCGGAGATCACGCCGTCCAGCTTTCCGCCCCGCAGCACCGGTAGGTGGCGAATCTCGTAGAGGCGCAGGAGCTCCTTCGCCTTGCTGATCGGCTGGTCCACCCCGATCGTGTGCGGGCTCGGGGTCATGTGGTCCTGGACCGTCACGTTCTTCTTCATCGTCGATCGAACAAAGCAATGCACATGCCGAGTTCGTTTCACCGTCGACGCAACCATCGGGTAGCGAGGCGTTACGTCCCCACCCGTACCCGTGTGCCCCTTCATGCAACCGCCGTGTCGGCCGAATCCTGTTCTGAATGGCACCGCCGGTGTTCGTGGATGGGCTCGCCAAACGTGTGTTGCTTGGCGCGATCGGTCTGGGCGCGTGGTCGGTGGTTCGGCCCGCGTTCGACGCACTGACAACGCCCGAACTGCTCACGCGATCGGGACCCCTTCACGCACTGACGTTGTGCGTGTGCATCATCGCGCTCCGGCGACAGCCCGAGCGATGGAACCAACGAAGCTTCGTCGCCTTCTTGTCGGTCGCGTTGCTGTCCGCGTCGCTGGCATTCTTGATCTCGTGGCAGGTGGCCGCGCAACCCATCGCGCTCAACGGGATCGTGCTGCTCGTCGTCGCGGCTGGCTCGCTACACACTTCTCTCCTCGGGTTCGTGGTCTCGTTGGCGAGCCTCGCACTCGCGATCATCGTGTTTCGTCTTCCCCCCGACTTCATCGCAGTCGCCGCCGGCGGCGCCATGGTCGGGACGTTGTTGTTCGTCTCGCTTCGGTTCTACGAGCGACACGTGATCGCGTTGCTCGATAGCGAACGGCAACTGGTGTTGCAGGCGCACGAGACCACCACACGCTTGACCCGCGAGCTCGAGGCACGACGCGCCGCTGAAGGCGAACGCGAGCAGATGCGAGCGCATTTCGTGCAAGCCCAGAAGATGGACGCGATCGGGACACTCACTTCCGGTGTGGCTCACGACATCAACAACATGTTGGCCGCGATACGCGGGTTCGCCGAGCTCTTGCACGAGACTGCTTCGCCTGCACAACGCGCAGACCTCGCCGAGATCCTGAGCTGCTGTGACCAGAGCACTGAGCTCACCCAAGGCCTTCTCGGATTCGCTCGACGTACCACCAGTGCGCAGACCACGTTTCCCCTCGACGTCGCCGTGAACGAGGTCGTCCGGCTGCTGACTCGCACTTCGCCGAAGGGAATCACGATCGAGCAGCGCGTGACTCCGTGCAACGTACACGCTGACCGGGCCCAAATTATCCACGCCGTCTTGAACCTGTGCGTCAACTCGATCGACGCGATGAACGGGACGGGGTTACTGACCCTCGAAGTCGGACCACAGGCGATCGACTCGACGCGTGCCGTCATGCTCGGAATTCCGAGCGGGACCTACGCGAGCATCTCGGTGACGGATACCGGTTGCGGCATGTCTCCCGAAACGCGTGCAAAGATCTTCGAACCGTTCTTCACGACCAAGCAGGCCGGCGGGACCGGGCTCGGCTTGTCGATGGTGCGCGGAACGCTCGACGCCCACCGCGGTGCGTGCGAGGTGACGACGTCGATAGGAAACGGGACTTCCATCACGCTCCACTTTCCGGAGGTCAAGACCCTCATGAGAAACGACGATGAGGTTGCACGCCGACGCGTGCTCGTGATCGACGACGACGCACTGATTCGCGGGCTCATCCAACGCGCGCTGGTCTCGCAAGGCCGGGATGTGGTTGTTGCTGACTGTGCAGAACAGGGCCTCGCGCTTCTCGAGCGCGATGCGGTCGATGTCGTGATCCTCGACATGATGATGCCGGGCATCGGCGGTGCGGTGGGGTTTCAGCGCATCCGTGAGCTGGCGCCAACGCTCAAAGTGATTGTCGTTTCTGGTTACTCACAGCACGACGATGTCGGGCGCTGCCTTGCCGACGGGGCCTTCGCGTTCCTTCCCAAACCGTTTCAGGTCGGTAGCCTCTATGGGGTTGTTCGAGACGCGCTGGGCGAGCCTGCGGTTGCAAAGGGATAGTGAGATCCGTCGAGGGCTCGATCTTGCGCGTCGTCGATCAGGCGATGCTCGTTTTGGTCGTCGTCTGCGTCGCAGTCACGCCTCCGCGGTGGAGCGTCGGGTCCGTGGGCATGTTGGCTCTGCTCGCGTGCGGCGGTGCCCTCGCCACCATCGGGCTTCGAAGATCTGCGCCGTGGCGCGGGCGCATGTATCCGCTGATCGTGACCGGCATCGGCGGCTTCGCGTTGTGGGCGCATGGTCCGTTCACCATCTCCGGCGCGTTGCTCGGCCTCGGAGCGCTGTTGGCGAGTGCACTGTTGCGGCGCTCCAGCGTCGTCTTCGTGCTCGGCGTCGGGTTCGTGGCGATCGGCCTTCGTGCATGCGACGCGCTGCTCGGGTGGACCAACGGAACCAACGATCCGTTCAAGTCATGGGTCGCGATCGCCGTCATCGGGCTCGCGATGTGGTTCGCGACCCGGGTGCTGCAGCAGGTAGTGAGCTCGCTCGAAAGCTCCTACGAAGAAGCCGCCGCTGCCTATCGGCTCGAGCGTGAGACGGCGGCACACGTCGAGTACTCGCGTGAGGAACGCGATGGTCAGGCACGCGGCGAGCTCGTGAGCACGCTCGCCGGAGGCGTCGCGCACCAGGTCAACAACTCGCTCGCGGCGATCGTAACCGCAGCCGGCATGCTTCGCGACGAGCTCGCCGATGCCGACGACAAACGTGCAGCAAACGAGGTCGAAGCAGCCGCGCTCCGCGCTGCTGCACGAGTACGAGATCTCACCTGGATGGGATGCCAGCTGTCGCCAAGCTCGAGCTCGGCGCGGCTCGCCGACACGGTCGAGCGCGTGCGCGATCGGCTCGGCGCTGACTACCAGCTCGACCTGAATGGCTCGGCTGCACTCGATCTGGCGATTCCCGCCGAGTGGCTCGATCAGGTCCTGTATTGGGTGATCTGCGAGGGCGGACGAACCGGCGCGACGCAGTTCACGTTAGCGGTCCGTACCGGTGGTACCAGCCCCGTGCTCGAGATCCGCAGCATCGCCGCCGAACCTCGACCAAGCACCACGGGCCAGACTGCACTCCGTACTCAGCTCGGCATCACCGCGGCGCGGGAGGCGTTGGCCAGGGTCGGCGGTGCGCTCGAGCTTGCCGACACACCCTTCGTCGCGCACGTGACCCTTCCTTCCGCCCATGGGAAGAGCGTCGCGTTTCCTCCCGCACCGCGGCGTGATGCGCCACCCGATGCGCCGCCCGATCACGACGCCGAGCCCCGTCTTCGCGCGCAAGTGGCCCACGATCTTCGCGTACGAATTCGACGCGGCCTCGATGGCATTGTCGCGTATGCCGCAGCGATCGCGTGTGTCGTGCAGGGTGTTGCGGCAACGAGAGCCTTCAGCCCACTCGCCGTCGGATCGACGGTGACGACGGGACTGATCGCAGCGTGCGCGTTCGCCGGCCGGCGGGCAGGCGCGAGCTGGGTACCACACGCGTACGTGGTGCTGATCATCGTCGGGAACGTGGTGTACTTGCTGGCGTACGGTCCACTCCTCGGACTCGGCGCGATCTACATGTTCGCGATCACCCTCGCGTTCGTGTTCCTGTCACCACGATGGCGGGTCGGGGTTGCTGCCGCGCTCGTGATCACGTTGGGCGTGATCGGGGGGCTGGCATCGGCCGGTGTCATTAATCCGCAGGTCCTCGCGCTCGGAGACGCGCGAACGTGGCTGCGTACGAGCGTTGCGGCCGCTGCAGCGATGATCGCCATCGGAGTGATCGTCGGATATGCAGTTCGACACATGGTTCTCGCGCGTGCCCAGGTCGAGGCCGCGCGAATTCACGTGCGAGACGGGCGCAAGACTCGCGCGTCTGCCTTGGCGCGGCGTGCGAGTACGATCGTCGAGCTCGCAGCGAGCGTTGGCAACGAGATCGGTGTCGAGATCGAGGTGATCATGCGGCGCTCGCAAGAGCTCCTTCGGCGTAGACCGGACGCCGCGATCGTCAACGATGTGCTCGAGGCGGCACGGACCTCCGAGCAGTTGCTGGGGGCGCTCGCGGTGTTCGCGCCCGCACGCCAGACGAGCTCACCATGCAACATCGCGACGACCGCTCGCGATCTGCCGAGCTTGATGCACAAACAGTTGCCGGGTCGGATCCGGCTCGACGTGAGCGTCGACGTCGACGCGACAATACCGCTCGGCGAGGCCGACGCGATCCTCGTACTCGCGAACCTCGTGCTGAACGCCCGCGATGCGATCCGAGACACCGGCGTGATCGGTGTGCACGTCGACGCCAACTCCGAGAGCGTCAAGATCGTTGTGAGCGACGACGGGTCCGGCATGGATGCGCGGACTCGTGCGCTCGTCTTCGAACCGTTCTTCACGACCAAAGGGATGGGCCTCGGGACCGGGCTCGGGCTCGCGACCACGAAGGCGCTCGTCGAGCGGGCCGGTGGATCGATCGAGCTAGAGAGCGAGCCAGGTCGGGGCACCCGCTGCTCGATCCGGCTTCCGCGCGTCGCCGAAGGTCCGTTCCAGCGCACGTGATAGTGTCGAGACATGCGACGTCGTGCTCGCCTCCTGTTGCTCACCCAGGGTGTGGCCCTTGTCGGTCTCGGGGTTGCGTGCAGTAGCGGCGACAAGAAGGCGCGTCCACCCAACGTCAACGTTGTCCCGGTGCCGCAAGACGACGCGCAGCGCGCGCAGCCTCCGGAGACCCCCGACGCCGCGGTCGCGGTCGATGAGCCGCCGAAGGACCCGCGTCCAGCAACCGTCAACATCATCCAATCGCCGCCGCAAGACGCCGGGCAACCTGCCGAGGCGCCGGACGCCGGGACCGCCCCCGCCAACGTGAAGAAACCGCCGCGGCCAAAAAACGTCAACGTAGTCCCGGTGCCGAAGAAAGACGACGCGACCGCGCCCGCCGAGGCGCCGAAGGGGCCGCGTCCCTCAAACGTCCCGTAGCGCTGACGTGTACCGCCTACGACGCACGAGCGGAGAACCGCTGTCGCTCACAAAGGAGCACGTCGCGATCGCCGAACCGCGGCGCCACGTGCGGTGGGAGCTCGATGTCGCGGAGTACCAGCCCGACGCGCTCGATCGCGCGGGCGCGCTCTGGGCGGACCGCGCGCGCCAAGAGCTGATCTCGCTCGCGCACGTCACCGAGCTCGCCGGTAAGTTGCAAGCGCTCGGCGCGCCGCTCGACTGGTCGGGTGCGCTCGCGCGCGTGATCGCCGACGAGGTCCGCCACGCCGATCTGTGTCTACGGTTGTGCGACGCACTGGGGCGCCCCGCCGAGCCGGAGATCGATCCACGTGAGCTACGCCTCGTCGGGGGTGCCGGGCGTAGCGAGGTGCGCAACGCGATCGTCGCAGCACTGTGCATCGGCGAGACGATCAGCGGACGCGCGCTGCGCAGGACGTCGCGCGCGGCAAACGTGCCGCTCGCACGTGACGTGCTCGCCGCGATCCTCGTCGACGAGGTATTCCACGGCGAGCTCGGCTGGGAGCTCGCGGCGCTGCTGATGCGCCGCGATGGACCCGCCTTCGACGACGAGAAGGCCGCGCTCGTCTCCGATCTGCCGGAGCTGTTCCTTCACTATGCGAAGGTGTGCGGCGCGACGCGCGAGCCTGCATGGGCACGCGGTGAAGCGGAGGTCGAGCCCGGTCCCAATTTCGGTGAGCTCACCGAGGCCGGTTACGCGCGCGCCTACTTCGACGCGATGGAGACCGACGTCGTGCCCGGGCTCGTCGCGATCGGGCTCCCCGAAGCCGAGCTCGCGTACGCCAACGTGCTTGCTTCGCTCGGATGATGCTTGGCGATGCGCGTCGCTACCGAAACACCGAACATCCTCGTGTCGCCATCCAGTCGTGGATCCGCTGTTGGGTGTGATCTGCGACCCCATCGCAGCCGCTGCGCAGCGTGGAGCTGACGACGACGACGCTTCCGGGCTTGGCCTCAGGCGACGCTGTGTAGCCGGTCCACCGGTCGACCGCAAAGCACGTAGCGATCCGGACGGCGTGGAGCTCGCGATAGGCCCCGTCGTGCGCATCCAGCGTCGCCGTAACCTTCGCCTCGACTTCTGCCCCGTCACAGCCGTGCTCCCGGAAGATCACCGCGAGCTCGCCGACAAGCTCGTCTCCAGCGTGTCGAACGCGCTGCCAGCGTTCGCGCTCGATGTCGGTGGGATCGGCCGGTGCACCACTCAGCTGCTCGCACGTACAATGCGCAAACTCATCGGAGGCTGGGGGAGCAGCCGGGGGAGCCGCAGCTCCGCCGCATGCGCCGATCAGCACGAAACCCAAGAGGCGGCTCGAGATCGGGGCATTCATCCGGCCATGATACTAGCCCCAGCGCTCGCCTGTGATTCCGTCGCAACGTCGAACGTCATCCAGCGGTGTCCCACCAGTGTGTCCACGCCACCTCATCCTCTATGTACTGCGCCTCCTACGATCATCGGGCTGTGGGCCCAAGCGTCTGGCCACGTTCACTTCATCAGCCGCTTGGATGGCGCGGCGACGATCCTGTACGAGCGCACGCCGGACGAGGTCCGAACTGAAGTCGCTCGGCTGCCGAGCACCGATGATCGCTTCGTCGCTGTGTCTGGCGGAGACATCGCGTACGCGCTCACCCGCGAGGGATGGGTGTGGTCCACGCGGACGGGCACATGGATGCCATGGATGCAGTTGCCGCTCGCTGGCGTTTCGCTTTGGGTCGATGCTCCAAGCGACACAGTCTTTGTCGGCGGCAGAACCGATCAGGGATATTCGTCAGCTCGACTCGATAATCGCGAGGATCTCATCCACCGGCACGCGCTTTTCGAATCGTGCTAGCGCGTCGCCGCGATGAACCCAACCGGGAACGGTCCAGGTATCGTTTCTTCGCGGTGAACTCGGAAATGGGCTGCTTCGATCGCCGCGCGAAGCGAGCCGGTCGTGAACCGCCGCCGACCTGGAAACCCCGTAAGAGCGAACACACGCGAGAGCACCGACGCGGCAAGTGTCTCCTTGTGCAAGTAAGTCGGCGCGACGAGCAGGCCGCCGGGCTTCAGCACGCGCCGCAAGCTCGCGAGAGCGCCGTCGAGATCCGGTACGAGATGCAGCACGTTGGCGGCGAACACAGCGTCGAAGAAGTCGCCGTCGAACTGCAAACTGTAGATGTCTGCCTGTTCGCAACGTACGTTCACGAGTCCTGCTTCGCGCACGCGTGCTTCGAGCTGCTGCACCATCGCGGCGGCGTAGTCCGTTGCGATCATCTCGCCAACCACCGGCGCGATGGCCGTCGTGATCAGCCCAGTGCCTGCCGCGACCTCCAGCACGCGCGCCTTTCCTTTCGCCGCATCCACCGCGAGCTCCAGCATGCGCGGTACGGGCCGCGAGAGGAACCGCGTCGAGCGATCGTATCGCTTCGCGTGCCGCTCCCAGTAGCTACGACCAGTCTCGCTCGT
Organism: Kofleriaceae bacterium; assembly: GCA_046160585.1. GTDB lineage: Bacteria > Myxococcota_A > Polyangia > Haliangiales > Haliangiaceae > JABFXX01. The sequence continues at coordinate 25,885 of JBJXGN010000301.1, read as the reverse complement.
CGTCATTTCAACCTCAGGATGCGGCGCGCCCGGAGAAGCACGAAGAACGCGATGATCGTCCCGATGGCGCCTCCACCGCGGTGTCTCGACACGAGCCAGAGGCATACCGCATTTGCAACAAGCGCCACGGGAGCCTAGTTGACTATCGGGCCAGATTCCGGCTCGCTTCCCACCAACGACGTCATCGCGGTCACGCTCGAGGCAGAAGGGCGACTACCAGGCGATCAACGTGTTCAAGTGACGAGTCTGCGCGTCATCCGATCCTGAATGGCGCGCCGTTCGACGTGCGCCTGGCGACATCAATGCGGATGGTCATGATGAACGGGCTCTAGTGGGAAACGGACCGATCGGCCCAAGCGTCCAACACGCTTCCCAGCCAGTACCGAGCGGGTGCGAGAACGATCGTACGTGTGACTGCTTGTCCGCGTCGTTGTGTCCACCCAACACCGTCGCGTGCTCGAACGTCGCGACCAACGAGATCTTCTGCGACAACGGAACGCAGTACCTGAGCACGATCACGGCACGAGCATGGGCTCGACGCACGTGCCTGCGGTGTCCTGACAGGTTCCGTTCACGCAGAACCGCTCACCGCACTCGTCGTCGAGCGTGCACGCCACGGCGAAGCAGCCGTGGTGCTGGTCGAACACCGGCGCCGTGAGTGCGATCCGCACCGGATCGCATTCCTCGCGATCCTGGCATGCGAAGCCCGCATCGCACCGCCGCGCGACGCAGTTACCGACATCGCACGTGAAGCTCGGTCCGCCGCAGTCGCCGTCGTTGACGCACGGCTCGCGGCACTGCGATCCGATGCCATCGCCGCTGCACGGGTCGAAGATGGCGTGACAGGCGTCACCGGCGACGTTGCAGTCCAGATCGCTCCGGCAGCCTTCTTGCGCTGGGACGCCGCAGACCGGCCCGTCGTTCGGGCCGGAGCACTCGAGCTCCTCATCGCAATTTGCGGTCGAACGGCACTCGTCGCCGGCCCCGCCGCCGCCGCCGAGCCCACCGCCGCAGGCAGCGACGACAACCAGCATGATTCTGAAGCGCTTCATCCTGATGAGCATAGATCCACTGGCGGGTCGACGACGGGCGAGTCGTCGTGGCAGCGGCGGCCAGCGATCGAACGCCGTGCCGTATCCTGCTGCGTAAACACGGGAAGGGCGAACCCGACGCGATCAGAGCTACGCTGCCGCCACGCTGGCTTCGTGCTCGCGCAACCGATCCATTACCCGAGCTGCCGCGAAGTTGACCTCGATTGACATCCACTACCGGCGGTAGTAATCGGAGTGGGTGACGCTCCTTGCGCGCCACCGGCTCGGGGCTGTACTGGTACTTTGTGTCGGCCTCTTCGTGCTGCTCGGCAGCCCGATCGACGCGCTCGCCCACGGCGTCGCCGAGGGCGACAAGGGCTACATCCAGGAGAGCACCGGCGTCCGCTTGATCGCGTTCGCGTACCTGGGCGCCAAGCACATGGTGACCGGATACGACCACCTGCTGTTCTTGCTCGGCGTGATCTTCTACCTGTACCGACTGAAGGACATCGGCATCTACGTCACGTTGTTCGCGCTCGGTCACTCGTCGACACTCCTGCTCGGTGTCCTGATCGAGGTCAACGTGAGCTCGTACCTGGTCGATGCGATCATCGGCCTGTCGGTTGTCTACAAGGCGCTCGACAATCTCGGCGCATTCCGCCGCTGGTTCGGCGTCCAGCCGAACACGAAGATCGCGACGCTGATCTTCGGCCTGTTTCACGGCTTCGGCCTCGCGACGAAGATCCTCGAGTTCGAGATCTCACCCGACGGCCTGATCCCGAACCTCATCGCGTTCAACGTCGGCGTCGAGATCGGGCAACTGCTCGCGCTGAGCACGATCCTGATCATGATGGGTTTCTGGCGGCGCACGCACAGCTTTGCGCGACATGCCTACGCTGCCAACGTCTGGCTGATGAGCGCCGGGTTCGTGCTCATGGGCTATCAACTCGTGGGGCTCTTCATCACATGACCGAACAAATTCCACCGGCCAGCACCCTCCCCTCCACGCGAACGTTGCTCCGTTCGACCGCGATCGCGGCCGTGGTTGCAACGGCGCTGCTCGTCACGGTCGTGCTTCCCGCAGAGTACGGCGTCGATCCCACCGGCATCGGTGGTGTGCTCGGACTCACCGAGATGGGACAGACCAAGCTCGCTCTCGAGAAGGAAGCAGCGGAACCGGCACAGCGCCCCACGGTCGTTGCCGTTCCCTGTGCTCCGCCGCCGCCGGCAGCGGTCGCAACGCCAGAGCTGAAAGCCCCTCCAGTCGTTGCCAAGGCGCCGAGTGACATCACGCAGGTGACGCTGAAGCCAGGCGAGGGCAAGGAGGTCAAGCTGACGATGCGCGAGGGTGCACGCGTGTCGTTCTCGTGGGCGACCGACAAAGGCGTGGTCAACTACGACCTGCACAGCGACCACCCGACGACCGGCGCGTACCACGGGTACGGCAAGGGCAAGGGTCTTGCCACCCACGAGGGTGTGCTCGTGTCCGCCTTCGAGGGACGTCACGGCTGGTTCTGGCGCAACCGCACCACCGACGTCATCACGGTCACGCTCAAGACGGAGGGCGACTACCAGGAGATCAAAGTGCTGAAGTGACGAGTCCGCGCGTCATTCGATCCTGAATGGCGCGCCGTTCGACGCGCGCCCGGCGACATCCAGCATCAATGCGAATGGTCGTGATGAACGTCGGGAGCGTGATGCTAGTCGGCCACCAAGATGGGCGCGCCACTTGCCGCTGGATAGAGCGGCTCGCCGAGAGCTGGAAAGTACGAGCCGGACCACGGCCCTCCCATCAGCCCGAAGTCGCCCTCGTGGCGGAACGCGGTGACACGGAACCCTGGGCTTGCTCCGAGCTCGCTGCGTGGAACGAACAGCGCGATCTCGCGACCCATGATCACGAAGCGCGCATTTGAGGGCTGCTGCGCTGATCCGATCCGCGTATCACGAACGGACAGCGTCCAACCGGCCTGTGCGGTGTAGAGCGCCTCGTACCATTTGTCGGTGCCGGCGAAGAAGTCCTTTGGGAACTGCGCGCTCGCTTGATAGTTGTTCGCCGGTTGGCCGTCGGCGTCGAACACGAACGCGTACTGATAGCGCCCGGTCGGATCGGCGAGCGCGACGTCATCGAGCATGGCGGCCGCGACGAGAACCCAATCACCGGCTGTGAACGTGGCTCCTGGCGCACACAATGTCTTGCGACCCTGCGTGTCCCCACACGGAAACAGTGTCCCGAAACGTGTCGCCGCTGCTGCCGACAGCGTGAGGACTGGATCGAGGACCGTCCCTACCGACTCGTGCGGTTGCGACACCGCGCATTGCGAGTCGTCCGAGAGGGGGGTGCATGCACCGACCCATGCCGAGAACGTTCGGTCGTCGAAGGTCTGGACGGTCGTCGACGAGAGCTGGAGGAGCGAGAGGAGATCGTTCACCGCGGTGCACTCGATGGGAGCCACGTCGAGCGGCTTGCGCTTGATCCATGCATGAACGCCTTCGACACGCTGCTTTCCGCCGGGGAGCGGAACGCGCTCCCACTTGTCATCGTTCGGAGTGATCCAATCCTCGTAGGTGACGTCGATGAAGAGCTCGTGCACATGGCTCATCCGAGCACTGCCAGCGCCGAGTCCATCGGTGCTCACACATCGGTAGAGGAGAGAACGTCCAACAGGGCTTCCTGTGTCCTGACGAATCAACCCGAGCTCGGTCGACTTTACCGGAACGATGCGAAACCCATTCTCGGCGCTGAGCTGGGTCGTCATGTTGTTGATTCGAGCCATCTCGGTGCGCATGCCGAGGTAGTCCTCGGGGGCTTCGCTGCGGTCACGGGTCAGCCGGATGGGCACCGGCGTCTCGACGTCCTGGTATCCAATACTCACGGGGATCGCGAAGCGGAGCTGCAGCGGTACCGACCATGGGGTCACGGCCAGTGCGCGGACATCGACGAGTGAAAATACGGACGACTCATCGAACCATCCTGTCACCACCGAGAAGTGCGGGATCGGAAAGCGAAGGTGCTCCTCTAGGAGCTCACCTTCCTCGATGGGTGTGATCGTCGCGTCATCCGAGATCAAGATCGGCATGAAGCCGATTTCGTCAGGAATCTGCGCGACGCCGAACGCCGGTGTTTGGAACGTCAGTCCCGACGGCTGTAAGGCCACGGCCGTCACCGAGCCGGAGATCGAGAGCGGAGTGAGCGTGATCTCTGTCTCGGAGGTCAGGGCGCCGGGTGGAATCTCGAGTGCGAACTCACCGGTCGGCAGTGCGAGCATGCCGCCGGCCGCCCCGATCGTTGCAGTGACGGGCTCACCGGACGTCAGCTCGAGCGGCGCAGGGCCGTCGTCACCGCCGCACGCGGCGAGAACCGCGAGTACGACGAGCGACCTCATTGGGCGAACGACGTCAGCGTGAAGTTCGCCCCGCCGTTAAACGTGAACACGGCCGTGTACTGCGCGTTGTCTGACGTGCGATTGAGAACCGCTGTGGTCGACGTGCTGGACGGGATGTCGCTGATGCCTTGCGCGTTGAACGTACCGGATGACGAGGAGACGAGCGTCCACGTGCCAGGCGGGAAGATGCGGTTCGACGTGCCCATGTTGAAAAACCGCACTGCAACGTTCGTCTCCGCACACGGGTTGGTGCCATCGGAGTAGACGTTCGTGGTGAGCCGGCAGTTCGTCCCTTCGAGACAAACGACCGCGCCGGTCGTTCCCGCGGCGATCGACGGACCGAGTGTGACCGTGACGGGAAGAGCAGCGCACGTCGTCGACTGAGGATCCGTGCCGCCATCGGCTCCCATCGTATCCGGTGCGGCGTCGCTACCCGGCCCTGGGTCGTCGTCACCGACGCTTCCCCCGTCATCTCCACACGCACAGACCGCCACAAGACCGATCACAACGAATACAGATCGACGCATTTGCCCCTCCCATCCTGAGTACCGCCGCGAAGATGTGAGGTCTGTCCCCCGCCTGGGGGATATGTTGAAATACCGATGTGGGGATCACGCGCCAGCGAGCCAAGGCACGCCTCGATACCTTGTTGGCACGTGGGATCGCCGACGAGGCGGACGCCGATGAGCTGAGTCTGCTGATCCCCAGGGCGCTCGAGTTCGATGGCTACGTGCTCGCGCTCGGTTTTGGATTTCACGAGCGGGCTCGCGTCGGGGATGTCTCGCCTGCCTGGATCGAGACGCACACGGCGATCCAGCACCTCGACCCAGTTCCACGCTGGCTTTCGACGCAACCATCAAGCAGCGTGTTTCACATCCGCGGGTTGCCACCTGCGGTAGGGAACGCCGTCTACGAGGAGTTCATCAAGACCGAACTCTCCGATGGAATGGTTGGGATGATGCAGAGCGTCCTCGGCGAGCCACTATTTTTCGTTGGCTATCGAAAAGGTCGTACCAAGCGCGCGGCGGGCAAGACGTTCAAAGCGCATCACGTCGCCGAACACTCGAGCATCCAGGCACCGCTCGAGCGCGCAGTCGCGACGCGCACCGCTCTTGCCGCGGCCATGGATCCAGGCGTTGCGGACATTGTCGGCACCGTCGACGTCTGCGACGACAGCATCACGATCTCGCGCGGTGCACACGCATTCTTTTCCGATGTGCTGGGCGGCCCGCTACGCGCCGCTCGCCGAGCGCGTCTGCACGCCGCCGTACGGCGATGGGTCGCGATGCTACGGCGCGGCTCGCGCTCGCGACCGTTGGTCGCTGGAACGCGCATCGAGCTCGCGGTCAAGCGCGCCGACCGCCGAGGCGTCCATGCGTACACGATCATGCTGGTACGCGACGCACGTTGGTCCATACCCGATGTCGGACCTTGGCAAGAGTTGATCGGTCCTCGCCAGCGATTTGTGGTGGCCGCCGCCGCTCGCGGTCTCGCTAACGAGGCGATCGCGATCGAGCTCGGGGTGACGGTCGAGACCGTACGAACGCATCTCGAACGCGCGTACCGGCTCCTCGGCGTGTCGAGCCGAACCGAGCTTGCCGCGCTCGTTGCAGCGCGCTAGCGTGCCCACCCATCTGCCGCGCCACATTGGGCTCAGCCAATTCTACAGGCGGCGATCGCGATCACACGGCCCTGAACAGCATGCTCTGTATACGAGACGCTGACTAACTGTCCGCCGCAGGCGAACAAGTAGCTCACCGCCGCCTCACGCGATCTGTGCACCACATGTCGCCGTTGGTGCAGTCGATGTCGCGCAGCACGAGTTGCAGCTCGTCCAGGTCGTAGTACACGCCGCTGTCGACCCACTCGATCTGATAGCGAATGGTCACGCCCGGCGTGTGCTCGCGCGTTCCGCACGTGTAGCCGTCGGTGGCTGCGAACTCCATGATCAGGTAGTCGCCCTGCTGGGTGACGGTTCCAACGTCGTTGATCACGGCCACGCAGTCGCGCGCCTTCTCGCCGGGCCGCTTCTCGGACATCAGACCGCCGCCCGATCGACGCACACGGCCGTCGCCGTAGAACTCGAATTGATGGTTGTTGCCGATCCACGATCCGGTGAGCCAGCCAAGGATCTGATCGTTCGACACCGGTGCGCGCTTGCCCGACGGAGCCGTCACCACTGTCGACGACGCCGGGGCGGTCGGTGTGGGCTGGGTGGCGACGTAGCCGCCTTGATTACGACATGTCGCGAACTCCGTTTCGCACGCGGCGCCGGTCTGTCCGCAACTGATCACCGCGGCCGCTGCTTGCTGCGCTTCCGGGGTGCCGCGCTCGTAGCACGGCTGATAGCAGCTCTGCTCGGTGCATGCAGCGAGGCACTGGAACACCGCGATACAGTTTGCTCCACCGTTCTCCGTCGCCGCCGGAGCTCCCTCGTAGCCAGGTGCCGGTGGCGCTTGGCCGTAGCCCTGTTGCTGCGACCCGAAGTACGTGGGCTGGCTCGTCGGAGGGACGCAGCCGACCACCGAGAGCACGATCCACAGCCTGTTACCCATGGCTTTGGGAGTCACCATCGTCGATCTGTCGCACAGATTTCGGAACCTGTGTGGTGTCGCGTACCTCAGCGCTTTGTGAACGTCTTCTTCTTCTTCGTGGTCACCGGGCTCTTCGTTGACCGGCTTCTTCTTTGCGGGCGTCTTCGGTACCAGAAGACCGCCGTGCTTCGCGTGGTTCGCAACTTCCGCGGTACGCTCGGTCCGTGGCCTCGCGCAAGAAACATGCGCCGAAGAAGTACCCGGTCGAGCCGGGCTTCGCGAGCTCCTGCTCGCTCATCACGCGATGCTGAAGGACGAGGAAAGAAAGCGGCTCGAGGACGACGGCGTTGCGATTCCGCATCCCAGCGCTCCGCTCCAGAACCCTCTGATGTTCCCGTTCAAGACAGGCACGCTGCGAACCCCGAACAGCATGGATCGCTCGTGGGCGCGAAGTGCCTCGAGCTCGCGGGCATCACGAAGCGGCTCACCGTGCACGGGCTGCGCTACACATTCACCGACTTGGTTCGTCGGGCAAACGTCGACGCGGTCGTGAGACGCGCGTGACCGAGGAGATGCAGCAGCACCGACCTGCACGCAACCGACCTCGGTCCTCGACGTCGTGTCTTCATCGAGCCCGGCCGCGCGGGCCTGCGACGGTGAGGACGCGACCTTGTATGCACCACTACTCGTCGGTCGGGATCGACGAGAAGCGTGCAGCGATTGCGGGTGTGATCCGGTTGGTTCCGATCGAATCGAAGGTTCCAGCATGACCGTGCTCGCCTGGGTCTTCTTCGCCGTGGGTGCTTTCGTAGTGCTGGGCAACTGGTTGTCGTTTGCCCATGCGGTCGTGACCAAGAAGGGCACGTCGTTCGTGCCTTTCATCGGCGGCATTCCGGTCCTCGTCGGGTGTGCGTTGCATCCAGCGATCGACTGGAAGCTCGGGTTGATCGCTCTCGCGGTCGATCCTGGCTGCTGGGTGGTGTTCGCGTTCCCGGTGGTGTGGTTCGTTCGCCGGGTACGAGCACCGAAGGAGCAGGCGTGATGATGAACCCGCTCGATCACGCGGCTCCGGTGGGAAAGTGATCGGCGAAAGCCGATACGCTTCGCTCGCTTACGGCCGTGGTGAGAGGTGGGAGTGAACGGTGGCTCAGCGCCAACTTTCCGAACGTTACGTCGAGCGGGATACCGGATTCGAACCGGCGACCTTCAGCTTGGGAACCGTTTTAGGACGATTTCTCGTCGACGACGATAAAGAAATTCAACAACGTAGCGTCTCGTGACGTCCCAACATGTCGCGTGATGACGGTCCCAGGTGGGAGTAGAGGTGGGAGCGAAATTGGTCGCTTCCTCCTCTGCTTTCTGTCGTTTCTGACTGCGCGCATTTCTCGGTCGTGGGAATTCGAACCGGGAGATCAGCGACGCCGGCTGGCACCAAATGGAGCCCTCGTTTCCGGTTGAGAAGCACGCCAGCTATGCTCGACATCCCGTGGCGCTGTTGCATCCGCACGAGCTCATCCCGAATCTTGGCACTCTAGATCGCTTGCTGTCCGAGAAGACCAACGACCCAGAACGAATGATGGCGATCGAGCGTCAGACAGAGCTCGTTCCATATCATCTTCGTGGCGCCGCGTTTGCTCTTGATCAACTCGAGAGCGCTCGGATCGAGGCGGTGAATGTTCTCGAGAAGTACCCCGGGATATTGGCTGGAGCTCAGGTTGTACTGACAACAGAGATCGATCCGGTCGCGTTCGCGCTCGATGCCTACCTGTTTCATGCGCGGCGCACACTCGATGCCGTGCTCACCTACCTCGGCCGGTGCCCGGCGAACCTTGGCCTTCCAGCGAGCATGAATGATCTGGTGACTGGCCTGAAGAAGAACGTCAGCTACAAGCTCGATGCAGAGCTCACGATAACTATCTTGCGCTACTGGGATGACGTCGGTGCGCGTTTGAAGGGCTATCGTGATCAGGCGAGCCACCGCGCGATCATCTTGTCCAACTGCGTCGCGTTCAGGACACCAAACGGCGCATCGGCCATGCGCATGCTCCTGCCCGATGACTATGACGAAACGAAGCCGTCGGAGATCGGCTACAAGCCTGGCGTCCCCTTGATGGCATTCGCGCTGTCGTCTTTCGGAAAGACAGTGCGGTTCGTAAACGACTTGGTTGAACGAATGATCGATCTGATGGCTACCGAGCCCAACAGCCGGAAGTCAGGAACCGTGTCGATCCTGATGAGAGGGGGAGGAATGTCGATGGGCGGCTCGATCACCGGTGAGCCTGTCCCGTTTCCAGAGACGGTCTCGAATGTCGCTAAGAAGGCAACGACGCGCTGAAGCGCAAGCTCCGAAACCCAACCTCAGTGAAGCTCAGCTGGACAATAGAGAAGGGTGATCGTCGCGTTGTTGCCGACCTGATCGCGTCGACGAGCGGCCATCGCGTTGTTCAAGAGCGCCTTTCGAGAAACGTTGATGGAGCCGCACCAACTTTCAATCGCGACGAGGTGTGGCGCGTCTTGATCGGTTGTTTGCTAACGACCCAGCAGAAGTCAGGACCGAACGCACCGATCAGCCGTGTTCTGCATGCGACAAAGTTTCCGCTCACGCTGAAGGCGTGTAAACGACGCGACGTGTGCGGGTTCGTCGAGTCGACGCTAACGAAGGCGGGAGGAATCCGCCGGGCTCCAACAATCGCAGCCGAGGTCGCCCGAAATCTGGCTACGTTGGATGACGGTGGTTGGAAACAGATCGAGGCAGAGTTCACAAAGCTCCTCCAACTCCGGTTGCGAAGCCCTGTCGCGAACGACGGCGTGCGGGAACGGTCCTCCGCCGAAATCGTCGACAGATTGTTGGTCGGGTTCGGACCGAAGCAGTCGCGCAACTTCTGGCAGTGGCTCGGTCTCACTCGCTACGAGATCCCGATCGACAGTCGGATCATCTCCTGGCTCAATGAGACGTTCGGGCTTGAAGTCTCCGGAGCCGGGCTCTCGAGCGACGCGTACTACAATTTCGTCGGCGATGGCATTCGCGAGCTGTGTGCAGCATGCAACGTCATACCCTGCGTGTTCGACGCGGCCGTCTTCTCAGCGCAGGAGCCAGTTGTTGACTTGTCGACGTCCGGTGCACGAGCTCGCGCGAGGTCACGCAGTCCGACGCGAGCTTGAGCCGCTGCTTCTTCGCCTTCGCGACGTACTACGGCCACCTGTCGAAGGTGGACGTCACCATCAACTACCTACGCAGAAGCCAGCCTCGGCAGCCCGTCCGTGGTGGTGACTTGATCGGCTTCGCGGCGAAGTCGCCGTTGCGTTTCGAGCTCTGGCAGTGGACCGAGGATCGCGGTTTCGTCCCGGTCGACCCGATCGGGCGGATGAAAGAGTGGACGGTGATCGGACCGCACCGTTCGAAGGAGGCAGCGTAGCCATGGAAGACCTGATCAACTCGATCACGATGGCGATCTCGCCGGACGCATCCCCCGAGGCTCGCGCCAACGGCGCTGCTGCATGTCGTTGCATCATCACGGCGCTCGAGCCGACGCCGACTGCACTGATCCCGAGCGACGCGATGCCTCAGCTGATCGCAATGCTCGGGAAGATGGACCTCAACCAACTGCTCGACGTCGCGATCGAACGACTGCGCGCGCTCAACGCGGCGAAGCCCTCGAGTTCACCCGATCCGGCGCCGCGCCCCATCAACTTCCAGTTGGTGCCTGTCCCGCGGGTGCCACGATGACCACGAGGCCGAACTACCAGCCGCTGCTGACCACGCGCGAGGCCGCTCACTACCTGAGGTTCCGGTCAACGTCGGGGATTCGTACTGCGGTCATGCGCGACGAACTCAAGCCGTGCGGCGCGGGACCGAAGTGCTGCCACATGTTCACCGTCGCCGAACTTGACCGGTTCGTGGCCGCGCGCGGCGCACGCTACGCGAGACGCGCAAGTCGTGGACCGAACGTCGGCTAGGTGGCTCCGTACCTACGACGCGTTCTCCACGCCTGCGACACGGATCCGAACGCGTGCCGGTCTCTCGTCGATCAACTCCAGAATCCCGGCGGCCTCGAGAAGTGCGGCCACCCAGCCCGCTGTGTTCGTTGTCGTGAACCCCTTCAAGTACTCATCGAGAGTTCCAGGATTTCCTTCGACGTCATTCAGTCCGCCGATCCGCACATTGCCGCCGGCGCTCGCGATGAACGGAACCACACCGTCGAGACAATCCCAACTGAGGCGGGTCCGATGCTCGCCCTTGCCGAGCAAGAGGACCACTCCTTCAGTTTCGAACTCGATGCGGAACGGCGCACGAGCTGTAGGCGTGAAGAGTGTTTGACCGGGCGTGAGAGAAGCGCGAATGGCCCTGGTGACGGGTCCTTCTTCAGCCATTGCGGAATCGTCGCATCTGCAAACCCGCGTCACAATCGACTTCGACAAGTCTGCATTCGGCGACGACGTGAACGATCTCCGTCGCAGCTCATTGGAGCTCAGCAGCTTTGTTCGGATTGTTCCGGGCGTGCCCCGCGTTTACGCTCGTCGAGAGTGTTGGGACGCCCCGAGACAGAAGGGATCCTCATCATGAGGAACAGAGGAACTGCAACGCGGTACCTGGGCGTGTACCGCATTGACGAAGGAACGTACTGGGTCCGCGCGAAGGCGTTGGACCAACGTACCGGCAAGAAGAAGGAGGTGGAGAAGCTCCTCGAAGGAGTGAATCTGCAGCAGGCCGCGCAGATCCGCGCTGAGTTGTTCGAGGCGGCGAAGAACCCCGCCCCGTCGGCGAAGCGGATGCGCGTTCGTGAGTATGCGAAGGACTGGTGGGAGTCGAAGAAGCTCAGGATCGATGCATCGACGGCGAAGACGTACGACGCCGCACTCGAGAAGCGCATCCTTCCTTGGCTCGGCGACTACTACTACGACGCGCTGACCTCCACGGACGTGCAGAAGTGGGTCGACAACATGACGAGGCGCGGTTGGCGGTCGGAAGAGAAAGGCAGCAAGGGCGAACGCAAGACGGTTCGTCGCACGTACACACGCAAGTCGATGGAGGTCTGGTTCCGCGTGCTCCGAACGATGTCTCGTGACGCGATGGTCGCGCTGGATCTCACGCGCGATCCCACGATGCGAGTGTCGTTGCCGGAGGGCGCGCTGGATCAGTCGGAGCCGAACGCGCTGTCACCTGAGCAGCTGATCAAATTCCTCGCAGCGATGAAGGCGGAGTGCCCGCGGCACTACGCGCTCGTTGCCGTGCTCGCGTACACGGGACTTCGGTTCTGTCACGCGAGCGCGCTTCGCTGGGAGGATTGGGATCGGAAGGCCGCCGTCATCAAGGTCGTTCGCAAGAACTTCCGCGGTGTCGTCGGTCCGGTGTCGCGCAAGAAGCAGGCGCCGAAGGAGTACCCGGTCGAGCCGGAGCTCCAGGAGATCCTGCTCGAGCATTACGAGGCGTTGAGGTTGGACGTGGATCGGCGGCTGAAGAAGAAGGGCATCGAGGTGCTTCGGCATCCCAGCGCTCCTCTCGACAACCCGCTCATGTTCCCGGCCAACAACGGCGAGCTGCGTACGGCGAACAGCCTCGATGTTGCGTTCGCGAAGTGCAAGGAGACCGCTGGCATCACGAAGCGGTTCACCGTGCACGGCCTGCGGTACACGTTCACCGACCTCGTTCGTCGGGCGAACGTCGACGCGGTCGTGCGGCGGGCACTCACCGGGCACGTGACCGAGGAGATGCAGCGGCATTACTCCACGGTCGGGATCGATGAGAAGCGAGCGGCGATCGCCGGCGTGCTGCGCTTGGTGCCGCCATCAGGTGGGAGTAGCGGTGGGAGCAGAGAGGCTCCGAAGACCGAGAAGGCAGTCGGATAGATGATGGATCCGCTCGATCGTCCGGAAGTCGCGCGAGATATCGACGGGGAATTCCGTTGGGCTTCGCACGCTTACCATCCGCGTGCCAACGCAGGTGGGAATGGAGGTGGGAGTGAATGGTGGCTCAGCGGTTTTTCGGCCGCGAACACCGCCAACTCTCAACCAGACTTCCGAACGTTACGTCGAGCGGGATACCGGATTCGAACCGGCGACCTTCAGCTTGGGAATGCAAGATAGGCCCTGGCCTCGAACCTACTTAGAAAGCAACTCAACAACTTATCGCGTCGTCCTGTCCCAAGGCGTTGCGTGTTTGAGCACTGGAAGTGGGGTTCGAGGTGGGGTCGATCGAGCGTTCGTGACCTTCAGCTTCGGTCTGTAAGTCCGCGATGTCTGGAGGTCGATTCTCCGACGAGGAAATCGTCGGAGATTTCTGTCGTGCGATTTCTGTCGTGCGAGGTGGGGGTCATTCTGCATCCAAACAGACGACGCGCATCTTCATCTTCTTGCGCTCCTTCAACAGCATCGCTGCGACGCGATGGTTCCCATTCTTGATGTAGAAGACGCCCTTGTACTCGTACGCGATGGGCACCTTCTGACGCATGTTGTGTTTGCGTCGACGAATGTGCGCTACGAGATCGATCTCAAAGACCGAGGGCTGCGGGGATGCAACAGCCGACAATGCTACCCATCGTGTCTTTGTCGAGTCCCGCATCGAGCGTACAGATGGCGTCGGGACCGGACACCCTGCACGCGGAATCGGATTCTCATAGGCGGGTCCCTTCTTGGGATTGTCCGGCAGTCGGTTGAGATCCCTCATCGCCTCAAGACCGCGCCGATGGCTTTCCTTCACGAGGCCGCGTCAGTGGGCTTCGCGTTCGATCTCGTCAGCGAAGCTCGGCAGCTCGTCGGCCTCGACGAAGCGCACGTCGTGATCATTAAGCAGACGATTCACGCGCTGTCGGAGTTGTGGGTCGTCGATGTCGGCGACCACGACCAACTTGCTCTTGGCTCCATCGGCGCCGGGATGCTTTGCGAGCAATAGCCCCTTTGAGCCAAGGTCGCTTGCCTCCTCCATCGCGTTCTCGTCGCGACCCGAGAGACCCACAGCCTTCACGATGTTTCGTGCGCCATTCTGAAACGCGAAGTCCGCCGTGAGCGGTTCGTCCAGGATCGGCACGCTGACTTCTGGACGGCGCTGAATCGGGACGTTCCGCCGCACGAGCTGTTTCACCATTGGCGAAAGGTCCGGCTTGGGCGTGCGGCGCTCACGCCGCGCGATCTCCGGATCCTCGACCAAGCGCTGGAACAGCGCGAGCACCTCGCCATCGAGGTTCGTGACGACCATCGGGCGCGGCGGCGACAGCTGGAGCTTTCCCGCCTCGGCAGCGCCAAAAGCTGCGAGCGCTTCCGCCGTGGGCTCTACATCCTTCAACCGTTCGGCGAAGCCGTCCTTGGTGAGCATCAAGCGCGTGTTGTCGAACGCCTCGGCTCCGAATCGGCGCTTCACGTACTCGTTCCGCTCCGCCATGCGCACGCGCATACCGAGCCCCGGCGCTCCAATGACCACGCCTACGTTCACTGCCTCCCCACGTTCGATGTCGGGGCAGAAGCGCACCACGCTATAAAATCCGGGATGGTTCATGGGTCGCTCGCGGGGGACTGTTGTTCCCACTTGCACTCGGTCGCTAGCCAGGTCTCGAGGTGAGTGGCGACGTGGGCCGCCCGCCGCTTCAGGAAGCCTGGGAGATCTTGCCGTACTTGACCATCGGAAAGCCACTGCTTAGGCGTCTGCCGCACCAGATCGTCGATTTCGTTGGTCTGTCCGAGCCGTCCAAGCCTCTCAACGAAGGGCACCAGATCCTCGCGGTCGATGCGGTTCACGAACTCGGGGAAGAGTCCGTAGACGAGGTCCTCGCGCTCACGGTCGATCGCGAGGCTCTGGCTCGTGAGCTCGCCGTCCTGTCGGATCACGTGCGTGTGATCGATCGCGAGCAGCCGGAACGAGCCACGCGGCACGCCCTCCTCGCGCAGAAACACGTTCCGGAGGTTCTTGCGCGTGCGCCCGCCGCGAACGAGGTACCGATCGGGATTACGCAGCCACGTGTCGACGACGACGAGGCCGGGGATGTGCTCCGGATGCTCCAGCGCATCAAGTAGAGCGCCGCGACCGTCCCACGAGCTGCCTTCTGCGAATCTAGTCGCGAAGCAGGGGCCGGGCAGCGGGACCAAGCCGTGGTCGAGCGGCACGCACAGCTCCTTCGGGAACTCGGGGAGCGCGACCTCGAACACGGGGAGCCCGAGCAGGGCCGCCGCGCCCGTGCCGACGAACTCGCACGCGAGCGCGCTCGGACCTTCTGGGTTGCCCATCACCTTTACGAAGGCGTGAGCACCGTCATCGAGTACGCACTCGATCGGACGCGTACTGGTGTCGAGCACGCGGATCACGCGACGTACTGACGTCGGCTGCCACACGTCCGCGATCGTGCTCACCGGGATGAAACTACCTTGCTCGCAGGAGATGCAGTGCCTCCTGGCGCTGAAAAGGAGGTCGAGATCCCGTCGACAAACACCTTCTCAGGATCAAAAGGACACACGCTATGTCACGCGCGTTGCTGGCGCCCTCTCGTGTCATTCGCCGTCGGTCGGGTCCTCCTCGTCAAGATCGCTACGCGAGTACACCGCCGACATCGGTGATCCGTGACGAGCGTGTTCTCGATCGGTATCCGTCGTTTGAAGTCGACGGAGCAAGCGACGTCGACCGTCTCAGTAGGAGTGGCTACGGTTTCAGGTTGGAACGGACCGTCGTGGCGATGTCCTGGACCATCGCGGCGTTGATGTCGAACAGCGGGTAGCGGTTCCACGGCCCAGGAACGTCGAACACGAGCTTGTGCTTGTTCTTCACGTTGCCGACGGTGACGGGAACGGTCGTCTTCACGGTCTTGGCGCCGCTCGCCTTGTCGATGTCGCGGAGTACGCGCTTCAAGTGACCGCGTCTGATCTTCAGCTCGGTGCCCGCGGGAACCACGGGATCGACACGGCAGCGCAGGAGCATACCGACGACCAGGTTCGGCTCGAAGCCCGAGATGCCGCGGTCGAAGATCGTCGCGCGCACCGCCACGAGCCCGGTGCCTTCCGCGAGTGCGAGGGGACCCTTCTTCTCCGTTTCGTCTTCCTCGTCGTCATCCTCCCCGCCCTCGTCGTCTTCCTCGCCTTCGTCTTCCTCGAGCGCGGCGGCTGGCGCAAAGATCCACGCGCGGTAGCTCTTGAGGTAGTAGCCGTCAGGGTTTTTGCTGCCAGCTCCTGGGACTAGTGGCTTGCGCCTCGTGAACGGAACGAGGCTTGGTTCGCCCGCGGCCAAGGCAGCGGTCAGCTCGCGAAACATCGCGTCGACCTCGCGATAGACGTTGAGCACGCCGATGATGGCATCGGCAACGGCGACGTTGAACTGCTCGCGGGAAAGAGGCTCTGTCATGATCAGTGCTCCGGAAATCGGCTCGGTCGGTTCGCAAGCTGATGGAGAAGGGACGCGGTCGCGTGGCGTACGGCATGAGACCAGCCCCGCGCGGGCGCGAAGCACGATGAACGATGCGCGAGTAGCGCGATCGTCGGCTGGCGGGGAATCACATCGATGAAGCTCGGGCTCGTGCGTGTTCGCTGTGACTTCCAGGCACGGAGGAGCTTCGACGGCACGGAAGCGAAGGCGCGCCCGAACCCGCGGAACGCGGAGACACGTCGTCGCTCCAGGTAGCGGGACAACTCGTTTGCCCAGCGGACGTGCGTGTGAGGCGCGAGGACTTCGTCGAGATCCTCCCAGGTGAGTAGGTACATGCTCGCCCCGGGCGCCTGCGCCAGCGACTGTTCCAGCTCGGCGAGCTCTCGTGCGTAGCGGCTACGTCGCACCAGGTAGATAAGGATGCGACGGGTGGCGGGCTCGGTGACCAGTTCGCGAAGCCGTGGATCGTATCCGGACGAGTCAGCGGCGATGCCGATGGCGAGCCACTCGCGAACGAGTTGGTCGGTCGAGTCAGCAACCTCGGTGGGTGTCGACGAGCCGCTCTTGCCCGAGAGATACTTCGCTTCGATGACGACGAGCGTCGCGCCGAGCCGCACGACGAGGTCCGGCTCGGCAGTGCCCAACCAAGGCCAGAACCAGTAGTCGGTCGCGTCGTGGCCGGATTCGACCGGAGGGATCATGTCGGCGCCGCGGCGCGCGCGAGACAGCCAGTCGGTGACAACGTGCCACGCGCTGGCCGCGAATAGGGTGCCGAACACCGTCGACGTCAAAACGTCTTCGAGACGCTCGGAACCGTCGCCGATGTCGGAGGACAGCTTGCCGTGGAGTTCCGCGTGTAGCAAGTCAGCGCTCCTCAGCCACGGGCTCGATGACGCCGACGGTTGTGGAAGTCGTTCGCGAACCCGCGGAGCGTGATCATCGCGCCTAGATCGCGCACGAACGCGAGTGCGTTCACGTTGGCGCACGAGATGCCCACGAGCGACGTTGGCTGCACGGCAGCCACGTTCTTCGATGCCTTCTTCATCTGGTTCGGAGGCTCACACCTCGAGCACCGGAGTTCCCTTATGAAATACGGTGATGCCGCCATCTGCGCTGATCTTCATCACGACACCGTAGTTCGAGGCACCGATCGCTGCCTTTGAGCGGCTTCCCTCCGTCGCAGAAATCTTTCCGCGTCTCTTGGGCTGCAACACGGCGCCGTATGCGAGCACGTCCCCGGAGCTCGCAACAACAACAGCGCCGTCGATGCCAGCGAGTTCCGCAGCGATGCGGCGAGGCGTTGATTGGATCTTGCTCCCAGGCAGCGCGCCGTCGAAAGCGGCATCGATTGGGTCACGCGAGTCGTCTCCGATGGCGTCGCCTGCACGTACGATCGCCCTCAGATCGTCCCGTCTCCGCAGGATCACGAGCATTCCACCGGTACGACGGAAAGAGACATCGAGGGCGGTCCGGTACACGCTGGTTACGACTTTCTTGATGAGCGCGGGAGCTACGTGTTGGACGCGCGCGAGACCTCGCAACAAGTCGATAAGGTGTGAATGGTTCCAGTACCTCCACTGGCCGAAGCGGTACGAGAAGCGGAGGACACCGTCATCGAAGACGAGAATGTCACCGGCGCGTGTAAGGCAAATTCCGCAGCGTCCCTTGTGGCTGGCCCCGGCGATGTAGCCCGCCCACTCGGGGTACCTGCCGCTGTCGGTAGATGCGCGTCTCGCGTCGTCGACATCAATGAAACCGACGAGCGCGCCGTTCTTCGACACGACATATCCCGTGCGAAACCCGTCGGTGAGTGCCTTGTAGCGTTTCTTCGTGAGGAAGTCGGACGGAAAGCGCACGTCTGACGTCTTCGAAGACTTCGCGTCAACGAGGCATCCGAACGACAACGCCTTGTTCTCGTACGTCTGACCGGCGAGCGTACGCATCGCGCCGAAGACGTCGGCGATCGCAATCCCTTGGTGGTCTAGCTTGTGATGCTTCTGAAGGTGGGCGGCTATCACGTCCTCATCAAACCGGTTGGCGAGCATCTCCAATGCGCGCGGCCCTCCAAGCGCACCTTCCGACAACACGTTCTCGATCATCAACGCGACCTCGTCACAGATCGCGTACTCGCGCGAGTCGACAGTACGTTCCACTGCGCCCACCCCGCTCGGAGCGGCCTTCCGGCGAACTTCTGAGTAAATTGCTCGGCCACTACCTTCGAAGTTGATGCACACGTTGACGTGCCGGCGATCTGAGTCACCCCACGTCGCGCCGGTCTTCCCTGCATCTCCCTCGGTCCATTTCATCACGTCGGTGTGCGGCAGAAGTCGAGCGATCGATCCCGATGCCTCCTCAAGAAAGGTGGTCTTGTCGGGCCCGAGGTGGACACGCAGTTTGCTATTCGCGCGCAACATGACCGGGTTCAGTAGGAAACGTCTTGCTTGATCTCGACGACGAATGGTTCGCTGCCCGAGCTGACGTGCCTCGTGCCGCGAAAGTCTATCTCGGTCAGCTTGCCCTTGGCGATCTTGAGCGCCAGTCGGTCAATACGCTCTACGCAGTTCGTGAGCAGAAGCAGCCGAACCAGTTCGAGACGCACCAACTCCCACGCGAGCCGGTCGGTGCGGTCCAGGCTTGCCACCAAGCGAGGCAACGCTGACTCTGTCACTGGCATGTTGCTCATCCCTCGGATCAGCGATTCGGCGCCGTGCATGTCGTTCCTTCGGGCCTTGGGCTCGCCGGTGAGCAGACGACGTGCTCGTTGTTCGGCGATCTCGTCGGCACTCATGCCGTTCGGGCCGCCGAGACTCATTTCCTGATGCCAGCCGCGGTTCTCGTGGCTCTCGCGCTGCGTCACGACGACGGTACCGATCGCCTGCGCATCATGCGTGATGCCCGAGCTCGACAGAACGCCGAGTGCGAGGTGGTGCGCGTAGACCAACTCGACCTCCGACCTCTGCTGTAGTTGGCGAACGGCGAACTCATCGGCCGGATCGTCGCACGCGAACGTGGCCGTTACCGTGCGTCCGCTCTCATCCACGCGCAGTCTTCGATAGGGGCGACCCGCTACTAGCACCCAGCTCGGACTTGTCGTGATCGTAAAGTCACCCGCCGATGCGCCGGATGTCGGCATCGCGGCGTGGACAGGGGCGATAGGGGCGGGACTCGCATCACCTGCCGCGCCAGGTTCTACTTCCGCCAGAAAGTCTCGGAGGTCGTCGAAGACTTCGCGGATGCGACTCTCAAACGACAAGTAAACGAGCCCAGCCGCATTCGAGTTGATCTGCGTCCCGCCCTGCCGAATCACACAGAGCGTCCGACCGCCCTTGGCCTGAAGCCAGCGCCCAATCTCCTCAAGAACGTTCGGCGCTCCGTACTCCGAACGCACGTCCTTCGTCACGATTGCGATCGCTTTGTCTGCACGCTCGATCTCTTGCTTTACTCGATCGGCGACGGAGCCTTGCGAGTGCGGTGTTCCCCATGCAACCAGGTGCGGATCGGCGTTCAGCGCCTTCTTCTCGACCATCCATGCCACGAGCTCGTTGCGCGGTGTCGTCGCACCGTCACCGCCGTAGAGCACCAGGACGCGCAGCTTTCCGGCAGCCATAGCCATACGGTCGCATATCGCATCGCCTTTACAAGATCGGCACAGCGACGAAGTCCACGAAGGGAGCCGACGCCTCGCGACGTGTCGGCGCGGGATCTCCGACCGGATCCCGTACCCGGGATCGCGCGGCTTGCTCTCGGCCATCTTGATCCCTGCAGCGTTCCAGGAGTAGCCTTTCAAAATGTCCGGTGGTGGTGGTGGTGGTTATGTTGGCGGCAACGGCACTGGTGGCGGTGGCGGTGGCGGTGGCGGTGGCGGTGGCGGTGGCGACGATGACTGCAACATCGTCGAGAAAGTTCCGCTGAACAGTCCGAAGAAGGCCGTTATCGGAACCTTGAAGGTCGGCGATGACCTCGAAGTTGTCCTCGACAACAAATCGCTTGTGGCCCGAACGAACACCGGTGTCGACGCGGGCTCGCTGACGCCGAGGTCGCTCGCGAAACTGATCGCGTGCATCGGCAAGGGCAACGAGTATGTCGCGTCGGTTGTGAAGATTGCAGGCGGCGCATGCGAGGTGGAGATTCGTCCGAAATGATCGACGTTGTCGGCGGCGTCTACTCGGAGGTCTGCTTGCAGCCCGAGTGGGATCAACTGTACGGCTCGGCAGGACGGGCAGCCCATGCCCTCTCGGGCGTTTCGTCTGGCGTTCGACTTCACACCTGCATCGACGACGCGAATCGCGCGCAGCTCGAAGCCCTTGCGGCCAGCTTCGGTGCGGCGGTTTCGGCGGCTCGGATCGAACGCACCATCGCCTTTCACTATGTACATCCGCTATCCGTTCCGATCATCGTCCCGCCTCCCCACCTGATCCGAACCCCAACACGGCTCAACGTACGGGCCGACGTCATCCTTCGTTTTGGCATGCTCGAAGGCGACGCCATCGTCGCAGCAGACCGTGTCGTCTACGATCCGCAGTCGGCTTACGATCCGCGCCCGTTTGCAGAGAACGGGTCGAGTGCCAAGACACTGGCGATCGTGGCGAACGGGTACGAGTTGCGGATGATGACGCAGATTGATGACCCGCTTGCTGGCGCGCAGGAACTGCTTCGACTCGAGCGAGCCGAGGTCGTTGTGGTCAAACAGGGTGGGCGCGGCGCACTCGTCGTGACCACCCGTTCCCAGGATCACGTGCCGGCATACCGGAGCACGTCGGTCTTCAGTATCGGTTCCGGCGACATCTTCGCTGCGGCCTTCGCCCATTTCTGGGGTGAGCAAGAACTTGCTCCGGTCGAAGCCGCAAACCTCGCCTCGCGTGCAACCGCGAGGTATTGCGAGACCAAGGATGCTCGCCTTGTGCCGCGACCGGAGTTCGAGAATGACTGGACGGAGCCAGTGACGATGCGCGATGGCTGCGCATACTTGGCCGGCCCGTTCTTCAACATCGCGGAGCGATGGCTGGTTGAAGAGGCGCGTGCGCACCTGAGAAGCATGGGTCTACGTGTCTTCTCACCGCTTCATGATGTTGGCCGGGGGCCTGGCGATATCGTTGCCGCGAAGGATCTGGCCGGGCTGGACCACTGCGATCGAGTTCTCGCGCTCGTTGATACTCGCGATCCCGGGACACTGTTCGAGGTCGGCTACGCACGCGCAAAAAACCTCCCGGTTGTGTTCTTGGCGGAGACCCTGAGCAACGAGGAACAGAAGATGCTCGTCGGCACGAATTGTCGAAGGACCGACGACTTTGCGACCGCCCTGTACATGACGGCATGGTCGTAGGCGATGTCAGGACGCACCGCTCTTTTGCTCTCGGGTGGGATGGACTCCACCGCGATCGCGTTCTGGAAACGGCCGTCGATTGCCGTGACCATCGACTACGGACAGCTACCCGCACGCGGTGAGATCGATGCATCGGCGGCAGTGTGCGCGGACCTCGACATTCGGCACGAGGTGCTCCGCGTGGACTGTAGTTCTATCGGCGCCGGCGACCTCGCCGGCCGTGCTCCTTTGCAACTCTCACCGGTCCCAGAGTGGTGGCCGTTTCGGAACCAGTTGCTCGTGACGCTCGCGGCTGCCCGACTGATCTCCGAAGGGATCGACACGCTCATGCTGGGCACTGTCCGCTCTGATGGAGTTCATGCGGATGGGACGATCGAGTTCGTCTCGCGAATGAACGCTCTGCTCATGATGCAGGAGGGAGCGATTCAACTCCTCGCCCCAGCGATCGAACTTACGTCGGCTGAGCTGGTCAGAACGTCCGGCATACCGTTCGAGATCCTCGCGTGGTCCCACTCGTGCCATCGATCGAATCTGGCGTGTGGATACTGTCGCGGGTGTCACAAGCACTTCGACACGATGAAGGAGCTTGGCATTGGCCCATACTGAGCCAGCACCGCGTGACGTCGCCACCGCACCAACTCGGTGGGTTCCTCGCGTATCGCAGACGACGAGGCTCCCTGCTTTCGGCCCGCTGGAGCACGTAAGCTTCGGAGCGGTGCTCGATGCGCGATCGAGCGTTCGCGAGCTAGCGCCGCTCACCACGGAGGCGCTAGGCGAGCTTCTCTGGCACGGTGCGCGTACGCGAGCCACCAGTGCTCACGCTCCTTTCTGGCAGCACCGCGCAGCTGCATCAGCCGGCGGACTGCACCCGCTGGAGGTGGTGCTCCTGCGTCGCGACACGCCGGGAGCACTTCGCTACGATCCGATTCGGCATGGCCTCGACGAACTCTGCGACGTCGATCACGATGAGCTTGATCGTGCCAGACGTAAGCTCGACGACGTGATCCCGAGCTCGACCGGTGACGTGGTCGTGTTCTTGGCGGATTTGTCGAGGGTCGAGGCGGCATACGAAAATGCTCGCTCTCTCGTCTGGCGTGACGCGGGCTCGTTGCTCACCACGCTTCATCTCGTTGCTACGGCGCTGGGTCTCGGGATGTGTCAGCTCGGGGTACTCGGCCACGCGGTGGCCAGCGCGCTGTCGCTGCCGCCCAACTTCGAGGCAGTCGGCGCGGCCACCGTTGGGTTCGCTCGTCGGACCGAGTCGCCCTAGTTCTTTAGAAGATGCCCGATGCCGCGCATCGTCTGCCACATCAGGTTGTCGAGCACGGAGGCGCGCACCCCGAGCGCCGTGGAAAACAGGAGAAAGCGCTCCTCGAGTTCCGCGTAGTCACGCGTAGGCGACGGGGACTCGTTGAAGACACGAATCGCTGCGCAGGCGCGGCAGATGTGGATGTCGAGGATCGCCACGTCGTCGCTGGATCGCCAGTTGCGAGTGATCCAAGAAGCTGTCTTCAGGCCCACACCCGAAAGCTCCGCGAGACTATCGCGTAGCGCCCGATCACCGCTTGGTTCAGCACTCCATCCGCGAAGCATCGCGAGACTCTCCGCGAGATGCCGTGCCTTCTGCCGATAGAAGCGGTAACGAATATGTCGCCCTCGAACAAGGAGCGGTTCGGTTAGGAGTTTCTCGATCTCGAACGCGGTTACATCCGCCTCGAGCACGCCCGAGCGAGCAATTCGCTCGTAAGCAGCGAGGCCAACCTCTGCGGGAATTCCAAAGCCGCCGAGGAGGCATGCTGCCAGCTCCTCCCGCAGCGAGTTTCCGAGTCGTGCCGGTTCGAACGACCGGTCGGGTTCAAACTGCCACGCACGCGCGGCCCAGAACGCCGGCGTGAAGAACTCGTCGAAGCGCCCCCACCGGATTCCCGGCATGACGTGCGTGCGAGCCGGTGGCAGCGTCAGCGTGCGCAGCTCGTGATGGCGTAGATCAAGAACCTGCTGCATCTCCCCTTGCCGCACTTACGCAGATCGTATTTGTGCGTCGGCCGATGCCCTAGTTCGAGACCCAACATTTTCACTGATCAGGCGTCCAGCTTCTTCGCTCCTTCGTCAAGCGAACTGGGGATGCGCTGTTCATGATGGTTCGACGACGGCAGCCCGTGCCTGACCCTCAGCGAGGCTTCCCGTCCATTATCGTCAGCGTTTCGTCGAGCCCCAGCTCGCGAAGAGCAACTTTCGTTTCCTCGGCTTTGGTCGCTGATGTGCCACCGGGCGGTGCAACGTCGACGGTAACCGTCAGTCGAAGGCCCCCCGTCGTCGCGAAGCGTGACAGAACCTTCGTGTAGAAGTTCATCCACTTCTGCGGCGAGACCTCGCCGGTCCAGGTAAAGCCTTCGATCTCTGACGATGGCGGCGGCGTGGAGTCAGGATGCGACCGAGTAGTGCCAGCAGTGACGCCAGCACTCGTCGGTCCTGGCTCGCCTGCACGTGTAACCGGAGTATGTCCAGCCGGAGACGGCGGAGGCGCGGGTGTAGATCCGCGGGCGACGTACTCGTCGGCGGCCTCCTTGGTGATGATGAAGAGATCGTCGGAAATATCGATCTGTGTACTGGCCAGCGACGTCTTGTAGACGAACGGGAGGTAGGTGCCGTCGGAAGCTTTGCCGACGTACGCGATCAGACCGTGTTCAAGCCCACGAGAGATCGTGTCCTTAACGACATCCGCTTTCAGCAGACGAGGGAACTTCGGCGAGGCATAGAACATGTCTCGAACAGACTTGGTGCTCCACTCCGGCAGCGCCGGTGGCCAACACCGCGCTAGAAAGTTTGGCGTGACGCTATCGCTGACGATGTCGTCCTGCTTGAGACGCCGGATCACGAAGTCGACGTAGTTGCCGTCCGAATGCACCAGGCCGAGATCGATGTGGCTCAGCTGCCCGTCGGTTCCAAGCAGGAAGATGTTCTTGTAGCTACGCCACACGGTCTCCCGCAGATCACGCTCGGCTTTCTTGACGCTCTCGGTGAGCTGACTTAGCTGTGGCTCCTCCAGCTTGAGCTCGCCGCTCTCACCGGCGATCTCCTTCCAAGCGAGGAGCTTTCGCGCGTCTTCATTTAGGGACGTGCTCTGCTCTGCGACGGCCCACAAGAGAGCGCTCTTGAACGTCCGTGAAGAAGCGCCGCTCTCCGCCGTCATTGCGGTGATCGCAGCCTTGGTCGCGGGGTCGCTCACAACCTGGTCAGGCGACAAGACCACCAACGTGAGCGCGGCGACGTCGGGGACCTCGTTGCTCTTGCGCGGGAAGTATTTTCGATCGAGCGCCGAGCCGGCTGCGAATACCTTTTGAACCTCAGCGCGAACGCGGTCCTCGATCGCCGCAGCCGATACACTTGCGCGGCGATCTGCGAGCAGCTTGTTCAGATTCGGTTGGAAGCTGAAGCGGTACTTGTTCTTCTCCGCGTTCAGGAAATAGCACGTCTCTGCAAGCGCCTCGAGACACTGCTCCACGTTGCCGATGTTGAGATCAGGCTCGGCGACCGCCATGCGCACGTCTGGAAGACTCGCCTCTCCACGCTGTTGGCCACCGTTAGACTCGAAGAAGACGGCGGTCGCGATCTTTCGGTGGAGGCGCGCCTTCTTCACCTCTGGTGTGCCTTCGGCATCGAGGCGCAGCGCGTGAGCGTGTTCCTTTCCGGCGATGTCCGTCGTCACGGCCGCTTCGAGACGCTCCTCACCGAGCTGATCGAAGACGGCCGTCCGAAACAGTGCACCTTCGAGCGGCGCCGATCCGAGTGAGATCAACGGATCCTTGAGTGCCTTCTGATGATCGTCCGAGTACGCGTGGGAGACCCACAGCGCAAGGAGTCGCAGCATGCCGCGCGTCTGCTGGAACTGGGGAAGGGCGCGCCACTTGCGCTCGAAAACCGAGAGCACCGACGGATGAAACGGATAGCAAGCCTTCAACGCCTCCCTCGCATCGTCCGTGGGGAACCAGTCGGGAAGTTGCTTCTTGTTCTGCACGATCCATTCGGCGTACTCGTCGATCGTCGCGATCGCGTCCTTCGGGAGACCACCCCATTCAAAGAGACGACGCCGGATGATCTCCGACGTCTCAGTCTCGGCAGACATGACGATCGACGGCGCGCTGACGCGTGGCTGGACGTCCGAGAAAAAGGGCAGCAAGCGAAACAGCAAGACCGCGCGGCGGGCTTACACCCGCGACACGGTCGCCGGCTGGTTTCGCGTGTTCCGCACCATGACTCGCGACGCGATGGCC
>JBJXGN010000300.1:0-4312 GCA_046160585.1 Kofleriaceae bacterium | reverse complement strand
CCGCGCCGGCGACGTCGTGCGTCTCCTGCGGATCGCGATCGATCCGGTACGCCTCCCAGCTCCAGTCCGGACTGACGTTGTAGATGACGTGGCAGTTGCGGCTCGCACCCGCGCGCATCTCGTTGTTGTTCTCGTACGAGAGCTGCTGGTAGACGACGCGCGTGTCGGCGCCGGCGTCGTTGCCCGCGAGCGCCGGCACGAGCGAGATGCCCATCATCTCCGACGACGGCGGTCCACCCGCGAGGTTGACCAGCGTCGGCAGGATGTCGACGTGCCCGGCGGGCAGCGCCGAGCGGCGCGGCGCGAGGCCCGGTACGCGGAACACGAGCGGCACCTTCGTCTGCGCCGCGTACAGGTGATAGCCGTGCAGGTCGATGCCGTGCTCGCCGAAGCCCTCGCCGTGATCGGCCGTGACCACGATGACGGTCTTGTCGTAGAGGCCCTTCGCGCGCAGATCGTCGAGCAGGCGCCCGATGTGGAGGTCGGTGAACCGGATCTCTCCATCGTACAGCGCGACGCGGTCGGTACCGAACGAAGACGTCTCGGCGTGCGGCTCGTACGCGTAGTGCGGGTCGTAGTAGTGCACCCACAACATCCACCGGTCGGCGGCGTTGCGCCCGACGAAGTCGATCGCCTTGTCGGTCTGCTGCTGCGACGAGGATCCGCGCGTCTGCTCCGGGCCCGCACCCGACACGCTCGCGTGGCGCGACGCGTTCGAGTTGTCGTATTCGGTGAAGCCCTGGTCCATCTTGCGGACGCGATCGAAGTACCAGTAGTTCGTGATCGCGCCGGTCTTGGTGAACCCGAGCGCCTGCATCGACTCCGCGATCGTCGTCGCTTTGAGCGCGATGCCGGGCCAGCCCTCGATCGAGGTGTCGTAGTGCACGTCGAGGGGGAGGCGCCCCGTGAGGATCGCGGGGATCGAGTAGCGCGTCGACGGTGCGTGCGCCCAGCCGTTCTCGAACACGGTCCCGTCCTTCGCGAGCTCGTCGAGGCGCGGCGAGGTCGGGCGGCGCGTGTAGCCGTACATGCCGAAGTGATCGGCGCGCGCGGTGTCGATGGTGATCATGAGGACGTTGAAGTCCCTCGGCACGCTCGCCGGTACGGGCGCGAACGCGGGGTCGTGTTTCGGCGGCGTCGACGACGGATCGCCGCCGATGCAGTTCTGATCGATACCGTCGTCGGGGATCTCGGGGGCGCCGGGGTGCACCGACGCGTCACCGTCGTCGCAATCACCGCCGCCGAGCGCCCACGCGTAGCCATCGCGATCGCGATCGAGCACCTTGCGCAGCACGCGGACGATCGGCGCGGACAGGCCCGTGTACGACGAGGCCGCCTTGATCACCGGCGGCGACGCACCCAGCGCGAGCACGAGGACGAACAACACGATCGGTAGCAGCGCCCACGCCGTGCGGCGAACCGCTGGACGGAACAGGCTCCACAACACCTCGATGCCGCGCGCGGGCCGCCACAGCGGGATCGCGAGCACGCCCGCGAGCACGACGACGACGGGGCCGCGCAGCGGCAACACGCGCGCGGTCTCCCACGAGCGGATCGACCACGCGACGAGCGCCGCCGCGATCATCAGGCCACCCGCGACGAGCGGCGCGAACGGGCTCGCGAGCACCGGGACGCGCCGCACGATCGCGCGCAGTCCGTCCTCGAGGAGTCGCCCGACCACGAACGCGATCGGGATCGCCACCGCGATGGCCACGATCGCCGCCCCCATCGCGACCACGACGACGAGCTCGGGCGCCTTGCGGTTCGCGAGGAAGCGGCTCGCGATCCGGAACGCCGCGAACAGCGCGATCGCGACGACCGGCAGCATCGCCAGCACGAGCGCGAGCCCGGCCACGGCCTCGCGCGGATCGCGCTCGCGCCGCGCGACGTGCTCTCTCCACGCGAACTCCCCCAGGTCCCCGAGGCGGCTGCCGCGCGACAGCACGAGCAGGCCCACGGTCGAGGCGAGCCCCACGATCGCACCCGCCGCGGCGTGGACGGCGCCGGAGAACAGCACGAACCGCAGGTGCGCGAAGAACCCGGGCACGAACTGGCTCGCGGCCCCCCACGACCAGATCGCGTCGAGCATGCCGGCGACGCCGCCCGCCAAGAGGCCGACGAGTACACCCCCGACGCAGCACGCGCAGAGCGGGATCGCGACGAGGCTCGCTCACGCGGTCCTCCACGAGGCAATCGCGATCATTCGCCCCGTCGTCACGACGGTCACTCCCCTGCATTTCGCGCGCAGAGCGAGGGCGTGACGAGGCTCCATCAGATCCGCAACAGGCTACTATGATTCCGCCCATGTCGTCAGATCGCGCGCGATGGCTGCTGCTCGCTGTCGCCGCGCTCGTCCTCGTCGGGCATACGCTCGCGTACAACTTCGTCACCGACGACGCGTACATCTCGTTCGTCTACGCGCGGAACCTGGCCGAGCACGGGGAGCTGACGTTCAACCCGGGCCAGTACGTCGAGGGCTACACGAACTTCCTGTGGACCGTCCTCCTCGCGGGGTTCTACAAGCTCGGCATCGAGCCCGAGCTGTCGTGCCGTGTCCTCGCGCTCGTCTGCTCGCTCGTCACGTTGTGGCTCCTGACCCGGATCATGGATCGCGTGCTCGGGCGGCCCTCGGCGTGGTCGGCGGTGCCCTCGCTACTCCTCGCGTGCTCCTCCGGCTTCGCGTGCTGGACCTCGGGTGGCCTCGAGACACAGCTGTTCGCGATGCTCGTGGTCGTCGCGCTCGACGGCATCACCGCAGCGGTCGATCGCCCGCGCGCGATCCTCCGTGCCGGCGTCGCGCTCGCGCTGTCGGCGATGACGCGACCCGAGGGGCTCCTCGTCGCCGCCGTGTTCGGCGTGGTCCACCTCTCGACGATCATCGGGCGGCGCAAGCTCGCGCTCGTCGATCTCGCCGGCGCCGCGCTGTTCCTCGTCGTGTGGGCCCCATGGTTCTACTGGCGCTACCGGTACTACGGCCACCCGTTCCCGAACACGTATTACGTGAAGGCCGACGGTCCGTGGACCAACCCGAAGCTCGAGCACGAGATGCTGAAGAACGGGACCTACTACCTGTGGGTCTGGCTGAAGCAGACCAAGCTCGTCCTCGTCGCGCCGATCGCCGTGCTCGGCCTCGTCGTCGGCCACGTGCGGACCCCGCGGTTCACGCTCGCGCTCGCGCTGATGCTGCTCGCGGGCGTCTACGTGCCGTACACGATCAGCGTCGGTGGTGACTTCATGGGGCTGCACCGCTTCGTGATGCCGCTGTTCGTGGTCGCGGCGCTCGCGGTGACGCTCGGCCTCGAGTTCCTCGTCGGTTCGATCACGCCGCGCCGCGCGCCGGCCGTCGCCGTCGCCGCACTCGTCATCGGCGCGTTCGCCGCGTCACAGGCGCTGCTCACGCGCGAGTCGCTGCGCTGGGGCAACTTCGCCAACGATCGCGGCATCGACACGCCCGCGTTCCTCATCGTCTACACCGAGGACCGCGCCGCGATCGGCCGCGCGATGGCTGGCTGCTTCCGCGACGACGACTTCAGCATCGTCGGCGGCGCCGGCGCACAACCGTACTTCGGGCGGATGAAGGCGATCGACGTGTTCGGCCTCGTCTCCGAGCGCGTCGCGCACGAGGAGCCGCGCATGCGTGCACGTGCGGGCCACACGAAGTTCGCGAGCGATCGCCTGCTCGCCGAATACGATCCGACGTTCGTGTTCAGCTGCTACGCGATCGGCGGCAAGCCGAACCCGGCGTCTCCACCGAACCTGCCATGCGGTGGCTTCTGGAAGGCCCGCGGGTACGAACAAGCGACGATGTTCGTCCCCGAGATGCGCCAGCAGGGCCAGTACTACACGTTCCTCGTCAAGACGACGCGAAGGTTCGAGTGTCCGGGTCGCGTGCGCTGAACGGACTGCCTCCGGCAGTGGTGCACGTCCGGCCGTCGCTGGTCTTGCGGTTCTGGGTCGTGATCCCGATCGTCCTCGCGATCGCGCTGGTGTCGATCCGCGCGTGCACGCACGAGACACAGCGCTCGCGCCTCGTCCTCGTGCCGAGCGAGCCCGCAGATCCGCCGAACACGCGCGCGTACGTCGGCTACCTGCACAACCCGCGCGGCGGCCCCGTCATCCTCGGCTTCCAGAGCAGCGCCGACTCGCGCCTCGAGATCGCGAAGGCGCAGTTCGTCGTCGGCAAAGGCATACGCAAGCAGCGCATCCTACTCGATGCGAAGCCGATCCCGATCCGCTTCGTCGCGACCGCCGACGCGCGGCTCGTGTGGTCTCCCGTCGGCCGCCGCGGCGAAGGCGAATACGTGCCACCGGG
>JBJXGN010000299.1:0-42428 GCA_046160585.1 Kofleriaceae bacterium | reverse complement strand
GCCTGCTACTCGGCGCGTCTCCGCTTACCGAGACGGGACTCTCACCCGCTGGATCTTCACAGCGAGACGTCAGGTTCGAGCCCGCTTTCGCAGATCGGTTTCCGACGTCGTCGCGACGCACCACGCGTGCATGGTACTAGGCTTCGCCGAGCAGCTGCTTGACCTGCGTCAGGAGCTGCACCAGATCGAACGGCTTCGACAGGTATCCGTCGGCGAGCGTGCCGAGCTGGATCGTGCGATTCGACTGATCGCGATCCGTGTACACCGCGGACATCAGCAGGATCGGCGTGTTCTTGCCGGTGCTCTTGATCTCGCGGCACAGCTCGAAGCCGTTCTTGCGCGGCAGCTGCACGTCGACGAGACACAAATCCGGCGCGTCGCGCTCGAAGCGCTCGATGCCCTCGGGCCCCGACGCCGCAGCGACCGTCTGATATCCGTTCGCCGCGAGGAAATCAGACAGGATCATCTGATTCACCGGATCGTCCTCGACTACCAAGATCTTCTTCACGACCCGACGATCGTAGCAGGATCCCTCTGGGTTACGCGAACCGACTCGACGGGACCGGCCCGCCCGCCCACATCCGTGATCTCGGTCCCGGTGTAGGAGGCCAGGCGCAGGACACGAGCGACGCCCAGCGCTCCGGCTGGTCGGACGCGAGCTCTTCGCTATCGAGCATCGCACTCGCGAGGATGTTCGCGGCGATCTCCGCGGGGGGACGCTCGTCGTGCGGCGTGTGCTTCGTCCCACCCACCGGATCGACGACGGGCTTTTCGCCCCACGGCGGGATGAGCGATTGGTACAGCAGCGTCGTCACGTCGGGTGCGACGGGGCTGTCGTACGTCCACGGGGTCGCATGTGCGTAGAAGATCTGCTCGGCTCGGCGCGGCACGAGCTGCGCGACGTACGCGGGCGGCAGCTCCGCGAGATCGTAGACAACGACGAGGCCCGGCGCCGGCACGCCGACTGCGGGCCACTCCGCGATCGGGATGCCGAGCGTTCGCGACGCGGCGTGCGCCACGATCTCGTTCGCGCGGCCCGGCGGCGCGTACACGCATGGCAGCGCGAGGGGACGGACGAGCATCGCGAGGCGACCAAGCCCGAACGCGATCCGCGCGAGCGAGTCGGAGAGCCACGCATAGCGCCCGTGCATGGGCTCGTCGAAGCCGTACGGCGACTGGTGGAGCAACAGGCCGCCCGTGAGCACGTAGTGCCATCCGCGCAGATCGACGGTGTCGAGTGGCTGCGAGCTCGCGACGCGATCGGCGCGCTCGATCATGCCGGCGAGCGTGTCGCGCATCGTCGTCGTGTCAGGAGACTCCGGTGCGAGCGCCGGTAGCACCTCGCGCGTGATCGCGAGGCGTCCCGACATCGCGGCGTTATAGCCGTACAGGTAGCGCGCGAGGTAGCTGCGCTGCCGTAGCGCCGCGCGCTCCTCGAGTACCGCGAGCGCATCGGGATACGCGAGCGCACTCTCGAGCGCGCTGACCAGCTCGCAGACAACCTCCTCACTGTCGCCGACCAGCGCGAGGCAGTGCCAGAGTAGCGTCGCCGCGATGGTCGGCACGTCCGCATCGATAAGCGAATAGCCGAGGGCGTAGAGCCGATCCGGGCTGTCCGGATCGCGAACGACATCGTCGACCTGCGTCGCGAGATGCTCCGCGCCACGTCGTGTCGCGAGCTCGCCGAGCATCGCGATCCATGTCGGCAGTTCGCTCGGCGAGAGATCCTTCCCCGCCGGCCAGCCGAGGCGCGAACGCAGTCTGGCGAATGCAGCGCGATCGTCACCGGCCGCGATCAGCTTTCGCACCTCGTCGCGTTCGTCGTCGTGCGAGGACGTCACGCTACAGCTTCGCGAGCTTCACGGACGCGTCCCACAGCGCTGCGCGCGCCTGCTTGTCGCGTGCGGCGGTCGCGGGCTGGGTGGGCGTGCCCTCGTTGAAGTACGTGCCGGATGGCTCGTCGACGCTGGTCGCACCTGCGAGGCGAATCGGCGTGCGCGCCCCCGTCTCGGTCGAGGCGCCCTGCACCGGCCCGAATCCCAGGCGGAGCAGCTTGGTGCCGATCACGCCCGGGTGTAGCGAAAACGCGACGAGCTTCTTCGGATCGCGCCGCTCGGCGAGCTCGAGGGCGTGCATCACGTTCGCGAGCTTCGACTGCGCGTACGCCGCGTATGGTGTCCAGCCCTGCGCGAGCGCGAGATCGTCGACGTGGATGCGCCCGCGCGTGTGCGCGATCGAGCTGACATTGATCACGCGCGACGGCGCCTCGGTCGCGCTCTCCTCGAGTCGCGCCGCGAGGAGCTCGGTGAGCAAGAAGGGGCCGATGTGGTTCACCGCGAACGTGAGCTCGATGCCGTCGTCGGTCGCGGCGCGCTCGTCCGAGTAGATACCGGCGTTGTTCACGAGCACGTGCAGCGCGGGGAGCCGGGAGAGGATCTGCTCCGCTCCCTTGCGCACGGCGGTCAGCGAGCCGAGGTCGAACGACACGCCCTCGATCTCCGCGCCCGGCAGCTCTTCCGACAGCTTCGCGATCACCGCGTCGACCTTCGCCTTGCTCCGTCCATGCAGGATCACCTTCACGCCCGCGGCGGCGAGTCCGCGCGCCGTCGCGCGACCGATGCCGTCGGTGGACCCCGTGATCAGAACGACACGCCGCTCACTCATGGAGCGGACGATACCGCGCGTCGGCGCATCGCGGGTGGGATCCGCGGCTCGACGATCACCCGGGGCTCTCGGATCTGCGGTGGCAGGGCACGCTCCCGTTGCGACCGAGCGGCGAATGCCGTGACGCCGGTCCAGGTCCGAACCTTCTCGAGGAGCGCGGCCTGCGAAGGTCCCGGCAGGCGGCCGATCCGCGCACCATGCGACCCTTCCAGCTCGACGGCGATCATCGAGTCGCGCGCAGCGCCAAGCGTGAACGCGCCACCGGTCCACGGATCCCACTCGCCGTACACGAAGGCGAGACCGTCGCCCTCGGTTTGGACCCAGTCGTCGATATCGTTCATCGCGGCGCCACCGTCGTACGCGGGCAACTCGGTAGGCAGCGCCGTCAGGTAGTCCTCGTCCGAGAACTGCAGGTAGGGATCGAGGTACGCCGTGTAGCTGCCCGGGAAGCCGAGCTGGTGATACGCCTGGTAGTAATACGCCTCGAACGCCGCGATGCTCGGGTCCGCGCTGTCCCTGACGGGTGACGTATCGTCGAGGAAGTTCCACATCACGCCGTCACCTGCGGTCGTCATCGGCACCTCGTCACACGCGTTCACGCCGCGGTACTGCCAGAACGCCCACTCGAGGTTCACCACAGACGACTCCACCGCGAGCGGGATCGGGATCCGCGTGTACGCGAGGTCACCCAGTTGGGCCTCCTCGGTCGCCTCGAGCTCGAGCATGGCGCGGCGATTTGCGAGCAACTCCGTCGCGACCGCGCGGAGCTGGTTGCGACACGCGGCGGGCCCGATCGCATCGAGATGTGGCTGGTAGCGCGGATCGGGCGCGCCGAACGAGATCGGCGCGACGTACGGCACGGTCCCATCGACATCGTCGGGATAGAAGCGGCGGTGATAGATCGCGGTCATTCCGCCCTTGCTCCCGCCCGTCGTCACGAACGCGCCGCCGTAGACCGTCCGCAGGGCCGTGATGATCGCGTGCTGGTCCGCGGCCATCTGCTCGATCGTGCACTTCGTCCAGTCCGCGGGCGCGGGGCGCGAGTCTCCAAAGAACCGGTGCTCGATCGAGATCTGGTTCGCGAGCAGCAGGCGTGTCAGCTCGACGGGCGAGTCGCGGTAGTAGTCCCAATAGCCGGACGTCTGGACGATCATCGGCACCATCGCGTCCCGGTGCAACAGCGAGACCTGCTGCTGGAACGTCGCCCCGCCCGGATCGGCATGGTCGACGGGCTGCGTGAAACGCAGGGTGAAGAACGTGTATCCCTCGGTCTCGGTGTCCATCTCTGTCACCGTCACGCCCGGTAACGCGGCCAGCGCGTCGCGGACCGAGGGCGGCGCCGGCTCGATATTGTCGCCGCAACCCGCCCATCCGGCGAGCGCGGCAGCGACGAGGAGAAAACGCATAGACGCACCTTAGCGCGTTGCCTTGCCAGGTAGGACGACTTCGAGGTAGCCATACGCTCCTCATGGCACTCTCCGTCGGGATCGTCGGTCTCCCCAACGTGGGCAAGAGCACGGTGTTCAACGCCCTCACGGCCGGAAAAGCCGAAGCCGCAAACTACCCCTTCTGCACCATCGATCCGAACGTCGGTGTGGTGCCGGTTCCGGACACGCGGCTCGCGCGGATCACGAAGTACATCCCACCGCAGAAGGTCATCCCAGCCATCGTCGAGATTGTCGACATCGCGGGCCTGGTCAAGGGCGCCTCGCAGGGCGAAGGCCTCGGCAACAAGTTCCTCGCGAACATCCGCGAGACGAACGCCGTGCTCATGATGGTGCGCTGCTTCGACGATCCGAACGTCATCCACGTCTCTGGCTCGGTCGACCCGATGCGCGACATCGACATCATCGATCTCGAGCTCGCGCTGTCCGACCTCGACACGGCCGAGAAGCGTCTGAAGAAGTCGCAAGGCCTCGCGAAGACCGGCTCCAAGGAAGGCAAAGCGGACCTCGCCCTCGCCGAGAAGGTCCACGCGCACCTCCAGGCCGGCAAGGCAGCCCGGACACTCCAGCTCACCGACGACGAGCGCAAAGTGATGATGGGCATGGGCCTCCTGACGTCCAAGCCGGTCCTGTACTGCTGCAACGTCGGCGAGGGCGACCTGCCCGCCGGCAACCCGTGGAGCAACATCGTCCGCGAGCGCGCGCAAAAAGAAGGCGCCGGTGTCGTCATCCTGTGTGGCAAGGTCGAGGCCGAGCTCGCCGAGCTGTCCGAAGCCGACCGCGGCGAGCTGCTCGCATCCTACGGACTGACGGAGCCCGCCCTCGCGTCGCTCGCGCGCGAGTGTTATCGCCTCCTCGGCCTGCAGTCGTACTTCACGGCGGGCGAGAAGGAAGTGCGCGCCTGGACGATCAAGCAGGGCGCGACCGCGCCCGAGGCTGCCGGTGTTATCCACACCGACTTCGAGAAGGGCTTCATCCGCGCGCAGGTCTACTCGCTCGAGGATCTCGAGACGCACCACAGTGAGGCCGCGATCAAGGCCGCCGGCAAGATGCGTATGGAAGGCAAGGAGTACATCGTGCGCGACGGCGACATCATGCACTTCCTGTTCAACGTCTGACGCTCTGCGGTCGGGCGACCCGTCGGTTGCCTCGCGATCTGGTCGGAACCGGACGACACGGAGAAGGGAAGAAGGGGAGCAGAGGCGTTTCGGTCGCTTCGCGACGATGAATCGATCTGGTCGGAACCGCTCGGTCTTCTCCCGGACCGCGATCGCGTCGCCGCGAACCAGATCCATTCGTCGTCGCGAAGCGACCTCCCTCCCTCCCCTTCTCCCTGTTTATCCCTCCGACCAGATCCTGATCCGACCAGATCCATTCGTCGCGAAGCGACCGAAACGGTCTCTCCTCCCCTTCACCCCTTCTCCGTGTCGACTGGTGCTCGGTCTTCCCCCGGAAGAAAAACAGGAAGAAGGGGAGTGAGGGGAGCGGAGACCTTTCGGGCGACGGAACGGCGAGCAGAGATGGTTCGGTCGGTCTACATTCTGCGAGCGGTGATCAGATGAGCGAGCGAGAGCTGCGTGCGTTTCACGCAAGCCGCGCAGGCGCGACCTCACGCGCGTTCGCAAGGACCGGCAGCTACGCGATGCTCGAGAGCGTGATCGTAGAGGCGCTCGCTCGAGCGGACGCGCGGAATCCGCCGCGGGTGCTCGATCTCGCGTGCGGCGATCGCCCGATGCACGGTGCGATCGGTGTCGATCTCTCGCTCGAGGAGCTGACCGTGTCGAGCGGTCTCGCCTGCGCGCAAGCCCGCGCGCAAGCGCTGCCGTTCCGCGACGCGAGCTTCGATGCGTGCGCATGTCATCTCGCGTTCATGTTGTTCGACGATATCGAGCGAGTTGTCGCGGAGCTCGCGCGCGTGCTCGTCCCGGGCGGCGTATTCGTCGCGCTCCTCGGCGGCGGCCCGGCCGAGCCCGCGATGGTGCTGTCCGATGCGCCGGCTACGTCATACCGGGCACAAGGGACCCATGCGCCCGATGCGCCCGATGCGCCCGATGCGCCCGATGCGCCCGGTGTGCCTGATGCGCCCGATGCATTCCACCGATTCCTCGCGATCGGTGCGCCACACTTCTTGCCCAAACGCTTCGGCGATCCGCGCGCGAACTCCGAGCGTGGGTGGCGCGAGCTGTTCGCCGGATGGAGCGAGCCACGCTTCGATCGCGTGGTGCTCGAGCTGGGTGGCACGTTCGACGCCGCGTGGGTGTTTCTCGGCGCGAGCTACCAGCTCGATCCCGCCAAGGCCGACCTGGTGCGCGATCGGCTGCGCGCGGAGCTCGGCGACCGCGTGACCTGCAAGGTCGCGTGCTCGATCGCGACCGTCACGCGACGATGATCGCAGACCAGGTCGATTCGCCGTCGCGAAGCGACCGAAACCGCTTTGCTCCCCTTTTCCCTTCTCCGTGTCGTCCCGTTCCGACCCGATCGATTCGTCGTCGCGAAGCGACCGAAACCGCTCTGCTCCCCTTCTTCCCTTCTCCGTGTCGCCCGGTTCCGAACAGATCCACTCGCCGTCGCGAAGCCGTCGAGACGCGACCGAATTGTCGCCCGTTCCGAAACGATCCATTCGCCGACGCGAGGCGACCGGAGCACCCGTCGCGATCGATCGCGAGTACAGTCGCGCGTCGTGGTCCCCGGCATCCTCATGGTCACGCTCGCCGCGGCCTCCTGGGGAACGTGGAGCCTGTTCCTGCGCCCCGCAGGCCTACCGCCGACGGTGACCGCGCCGCTCCTCTTCGCGATCATGGGCATCGTCACCCTCCCCCTCGCGCTGCGCTCGCCGCCGATCACCTGGACGCGCCGCGACGTCGGGCTCGTGCTCGCGAACGCCGCGTTCGACTCGCTCAACATCCTCACGTTTTTCGGCGCGATCCACTACACGACTGTCTCGATCGCTGTGCTCACGCACTACGCAGCACCGATCCTCATCGCGCTCGCCGCGCCGCGCATCGATGGCGTCTCGACGCCGGGGGCGCGACCCGCAGCCGTCGTCGCGCTCGCGGGGCTCGTCATCGTGCTCGAGCCGTGGGGCTCACCGGCGGACGGTGCGCTCGTCGGTGGCGTCCTGGGCCTCGCGAGCGCGGTGTGCTTTGCGGGCAACGCGTTCACCGTCAAGCGCCTCGCGGAGCGCATCGGCGCGGCACGCGCGATGTCCTTTCACTCGCTGATCGCCGCCGCCGCGACCGCGCCGCTGCTGTTCGTTCACGGCGGCGACATCGACGCGCGCGGCGTCGGCCTCCTCGCGATCGCCGCGACGACGATCGGCGCCGGATCGGGAATCGTGTACGCCATCGGCCTCGTAAGGATCGGTAGTGCACGTGCGGCGGTCCTCACGTTCGCGGAGCCGCTCGTCGCCGTCGCGGTGGGTGTGCTCGCATGGCACGAACCGCTGAATGGGACCGCGGTCCTCGGCGGCGCACTCGTGCTTGGCGCGGGCATCTACGTTGCAAGACCAGCGCGCTGATATCGCAGCTCCACGTTTGTCCACGCGTGGCTGCGCGCGGTGCAGTCAATCCAGCGGCATCGACGCTTTGTTATCGGAGATGCGGATCAGCTCGCGCGCGATCGCGAGCCGAACGCCGAGCGTGACTCGCTCGCTGACCTGATCAGTCACGCGCGCGAACCCGAGCAGTCGCGCCGAGTCGCGTACCAGCTCCGGCGTGGTGATCCCACCCGCGCGCTCGACGACGATGCGCGCTGCGGAGGCAAGCTCCGAAAGCGGGACCTCCTCGATCGCGCGGCGCGCCGTCGCGTTCTGTCCCGCGACCCGTACGGGCGGAACCGACGTGGGATCCTGATCGAGACGCCATACGATCTTGTCCTCGTCGCCGAAGCGACCACGTCCCTCGAGCGCGAGCTCGATCTGGTCGCTCACGCGCTGCGAGAGCCGGCCGATGCCGAAGTACCCACCGACGCGACGTGCGAGCAGATCGACGTGCATCGGTGCCTCGGCGGCGAGTACCTGCTCGACGATCTTCTGGACCTCGCCGAGGTAGCGCGGCGCGAACAGATCGTCGGGTGTGCGCCGCCCGGCCGGAATCGCCGCCGCGGTGTACGGGCCGATCGGGATCGCGTTGCGTGCGATCTTCGTCGGCGTCGTCGGGCCGTCGTACGCAGCGAGCGGCGTCGCTTGCGTGGGCCCAGATCCCGACGCGAGTGCCACGCGCTCGCTAGCGCCGGCCTTTGGCGGAATGCGCACGACCGGCGCGGAGCCCTGCGCAGGCACCGCCGGTTGCGCCGAGACCTTGCCGTGACGCACTGGCTTGGTCACCACCAGCGTGCGCCGCTGCCGCGTGGCCGCGATCGCCGTGACGATCGCGCCGTGCGCGCGCTGGATCTCGCGCTCCGCGTCGGCCCACCAGTCGAGGCCCCAGATCCGATGCAGGCGCCAGCCGAGCTGCGCGAGCGTCTGCGGGCGCAGGCGATCTCGGTCCCGCGCGAACGGTGCAGTCGCGTACGCAGCGCCGTCGTGCTCGATGGCGAGGACGAACCGGTCGGGGTCGGTCGGATCGACGACGGCGAGGTCCAGCTTGTACGGTCCGACGCCGACCTGATGACGGAGGATCCACCCGCGCTCCGCGAGCGCGCGCGAGATCGCCTCCGTGATCGGGCTCGCGGGCGGAGCATCCTCGATGCTGCGTAAGGCGCAACCGCCCTTCTGCGCGAACGCGAGAAGCGCCGCGAGCTCGCGCACGCCAGCTGGCGCCTCGTCGGGAATCTCGTCGGGCAACATCGTCGAGAACACGACGAGCTGCTCGCGCGCGCGGGTGCTCGCCGCGAG
The DNA here is from genome assembly GCA_046160585.1 of Kofleriaceae bacterium. GTDB lineage: Bacteria > Myxococcota_A > Polyangia > Haliangiales > Haliangiaceae > JABFXX01. The sequence goes on along the minus strand of JBJXGN010000299.1, from coordinate 33,485 downwards.
TAGAGCGCGATCGCCACCGGGTGCGACGAGCGCCCCGCCATCGATCACGAGCTCGCCGCCCTCCGTCGCCGCGAACGTGCTCCCGAGAAGGACCACGTCGCGCACACCCGCGCCGATGCCGAGCTCGTCGATGGCGAGCGCCTCGATGGCGACGTCGGGACCGAGATCCGTCGGCTCGAACAGCGCGTCGAGCGACGGATCCTCACGACGCGCGTCGTCGAAGAGATCCTCGAGCAGCTCGCGCTGTGCGGCGGTCATCACCACGACGCCGATCGACCGCGTGCGCTGCGCCGGGTCGCGCAGACGAGCGAGAACGTCGGCGACCATCGCCTCCGCCTCCGCACGATTGACGAGCGCCTCGGCGTCGAACGTTCCTGCCACGCCGCGCCACGCGACGCCGATCTCGCTCGACGCGTGCGCGGCCGGCAACACGGCCAGCCGATCCGCATACGCACGCTGGTTCGCGAGCGCGACGAGATCCTCGTGTTTGCTACGGTAGTGCCACGCGAGCGAGAGCTCGGGTAGCGCGGCGGCCGCGCAGTCCGCGAGGAGAGACCCCTCGATCTGCCGCGCGCGATCACCGACGATCACCGTCGCGCCGCCACGGGCAATGGCTCCGATCGCAACGGGCGTCGCGAGCTGGTCAGCGTCGCAGACGACCACGAGATCGAACGTCGCCGTGAGCTCGAACAGCTCCGCGACCACGGCGGGGGTCGCGAGCACGCACGGCGCGATTCGCGCGCGCACCGTCGGCAGCGCCGCGAGCAGCGCGCGGAGCGACCGTTGCGGGGACTTCACCTCTCCGACGAGCAGCGCGAGCTCGCCGGTCGGATCCTGCGAGGGCCGCGGCGTGAGCGCCGCGAGCTTGGCGAGCGCGCGTCCACGCGCCAGCGCGAGCGCGCCGCGATCGAGATCCGCGAACGCAGTGACCTGCGCGTGGTGCGAAGCGCCGTGGAAGTGCGACAGTGCCGGCCGCTCGGCGAGCTCCGCGTCGGCCCACGCGAGCAATGTCGCGCGCTCCCATGCGGCGGCGAGCTCGGCCGCTCCGAGATCCCCGCGCTCGACGGAGCCGATCGCGGGCCCGATCCCAGCGGCGAGCGCGGCGCGGCGCGCCCCGTGGAACGCGACCCACGCCGGCAGCGCGTCGATCGCGTGGCGGAGCGCGTCGATCCGATCGCGGAGCGTGACGAGGTGATCCTCGCCGGCGGCGAGCAGCGCGGTCGTGATGCCAGTCGTGTCCTGCAGCGCGGTGATCGCCGGGCTCCAGCGGGCGACCGCCTCGGCGATCTTCGCGAAGATCGGCGCCTCCATCGCGAGTCCCGCGGCCACCGCCGCCGGCGAAGCAGCGGCGCCGGGCTTCGTCGACGCGGGGTTCGCGGCGACCTGGGCAACGAGAGAGCGCCACGCACTCTCCCGCCCCGCAGCGCCACCGATGACGTCGAGCGCGTCGAACGCGCGGCGCAGCTCGCCGGACCAGTTCACCGCGTCGTCGAGCTTCGCGAGATCGAGGGTCAGCGGATCACCGCCGACGTCGCCGAACCAGCGCTTCGCCGGCTCGGCGGCCGCGAGCAGCGCCGCGCGACACGCGCGTTCCGCGATCACGGCCTCGAGCGCCGAGATCATCGCCTCGTCCGTCTCGAGGTGCGTCGGCATCGCGGCCGACTTCACCTCTGCGCGCGCGGTGCGCAGCGCGACGAAGCGCAGCGGCGCCACGCTGTTTGTCCACTTGCGCAGCTGCGTCCACAGTGCGCCCGCGTCGAGGTTCTCGACGGTGTGGGTGAAGTGGTCCTCCACCTCCGTCGCGAGCGCGCGATGTTTGTGCGCGAGCGCGACGAACGCGAGTGGATCGCGCGGCACCTCGACGGTCCCACCGCCGCGCGCGCGGATCAGCGCGACGCGCTCGTCGATGTCCTCGCCCTTCCCGCTGCGCATGTTCGTGAGCAGCTCCGCACCCGGACGCGGCGACACGGCCGCCACCATCGCGAGCGCACCGAGGGCCGACAGCTGCTCGCGCGACTTCGCCACGAGGTTCGGCACGAGCTGCGAGAGCTCGCGAACGTTGCCGGCCAGCACGTCCGCCGCGGCCGCGGCCTCGTCGAGCGCGGCAAGCGCGTTCGCCTTCAGCGCCGGGGAAGCAACCTCCAGCGTCGACGCGCGCCACGCGTGGGTCCCGACCGGCTCGACGGGGAGCGCGGCCGCGGCAAGCGCGATGACGGCAGCGCGGCGCGTCTCGAACGTCGCGCGATCTAGGCCGACCGCGTCGCGCTCCGCGAGGTCTGCATTGGGTGCGGTGCGCAGCTCGACGAGCCGGCCGAGCACCTCGTGCAGCGATCGCCCGAACGGCCCGACCGCGTGCAGCGCCACGACGTGAGCGTCGAGCGCCGCACGCAGCTCGACGAGGCGCGAGTCGCGCAGCTCGACGCCCCCGGAGGCCGACCCGACCGGCGGGCGGAACGTACGTTCGACGACACGCGCGAGCTGACCGATCACACGAGCGCGGGTCGCATGGGTGCCGTGGAGCGGCAGGCACAGCTCCGCGAGCCCGACGGTGCCGAGCCGGTGCTGGATCGCATCGAGCGTAGCCGGCGTCTCGCCGACCACGAGTACGCTCTTGCCCTGCGTCGCCGCGTGGACGACGAGGTTCGCGATCGTCTGCGTCGCACCGGTCCCCGGCGGTGTCTGCAGCACGAACGTCGCGCCCTCCGCCGCCGCGTGGATCGCCGCGAGCTGGCTCGCGTCCGCATCGAGAGGCGCGACGATCTCCGCGGCGGGCGCCTGCAGCCGTCCGCTCGCCGGACGCGTCACCGCATCCGCGGCGGTCATCGATGGCTGAGCGAACGGCGCGCGCGCGTCGGTGCCGATCGCCGCGAGCTGCGTGACGACCGGGTGCGTCGCGAACGCATCCGGGGCGGAAGAGAGGTCGGCGGCGATCGACGACCGCGCGAACGAGAACACGCCGAGCTTCGCGGTGCGCTCGACACGCCAGCTCGGTCGCGTGACCGCGAGCCCCTCGGCTGCGGAGAACAACCCCGCGAGGTCGAGCGTGCCGGCGCCTGTCGCACCGGTCGCGCCGAGCGTGCCCGATACCGCGCTGCTCGACAGCGCGAGCAAGACCGCGACCTCGCGCTCGAGCGCGCCCACGAGCGCCGTGTTGATCCGCGGCTCGATGCCCTCGGCGATCACCAGGCGCACGCCACTCGCCGTTCGCTCGAGCTCCCCGGGCCACAGGGCGAGCGGCGATGTTCGCTCGACACCGCCGCTGTCCCACACCAGCGCCCCGAGCGCGACCCAGAGTACGTGCTCGCCGCGCATCGTTCGCCCGCGCCGCGCCGCTCGCCGCATCAGCGCGAGACGCCGCTCGAGCTCCGGCGTTGGCAGCGGGATGCGAAGCCACCCCGTCTCGACGCCGGGATCCATGCCGGCTTCGAAGGCAAACGCTTCGCCCGTCCCGAGGCTGCCGGCGAATGCCACCGGATCGACGCCGGGGAGCGACACGCACAGCGCGCCATCCCGGACGTCGAGCAGCGGATCGCCCAGCCATCCCCCCGTTTCCTCGATCAACGACGACTTCCACCTCTCGATGCGCGCGCGAGATTGATCGATCACGCCGTCAATTTACGCCGAGCGATCGATTCCTCGTCGGGGGTGGTGGCGCAAACACACGAGGAGCAGATCCCGAGATCTGTCCTCATCATGGCGATTCTCGACCGGTGCCTCGTCTGGCGCGCGTCGGCCGCTCTCACGTCTGGACGAGCGCGAGCAGGTGCTTCGGGTGATGCGCGTCGGCCCACTCGTCGCTGCCGGGCTGACGCGCGGCGAGCACGCGCTCGATCCACTCCTGGGGAATCGCGCTCGCACCGTCGCGCCCGCCGATCAGCGCACCCGCGATCGCCGCATTGGTATCCGCGTCGCCGCCGCGGCTCGCCACGTCGACAACCGAGGCCTTCCACGCCGGTGTGTGCACCGCGTGCCAGAACGCGAGACGAAACGCGAGGCGCACGAACCCCGCACGCTCGTGGATGTGCATGTCCTCGTGCTCCTCGCCGTAGACCAACGGATCGTCGGCGAGCGCCATCTCGAGATCGTGGAGCAGCTCGACGCGAGCCTGATCGACGAGCGCCAGCTCTGCATCGTCGACATCGCCGATCTCGACATCGATCGACTGCAGCGTCACGTCGCCCGCGTCTGCCGAGGAAACACCCGCGGTCCACAGCGCGGTCAGCCGCCGCGCTCCTTCGTCCACCGCATCACGCGCCGCAGCGATCATCGCGCGCCCGCGCGCGAGTGCGTCCGGCTCGCTCGCGTCGAGCACCGTCGCGATCGCCACGTTGTGCGCTGCGCACGCGAGCATGCAGCGAGGATCGGCGTGCGTGAGCATCGAGTCCGCGATCGACGCGTCGATCACCGCGACGATGCGATGCGCCCGCGCCAGGACGTCGGGTGTCTCGGTTTCTGTCGAGCCGGACGGCTGCACGAAGCCGAGTGCGATCGCGATCGGGGTCGTACGCATGAGCGAGCCATTGCCCGCCCCCTGGTACGCACTCTCGCGCCACGCGATCATGCCGCCGGCGGTCGAGCCGGTCTTCTCGATCGCGCGCAAGGACGACCGTGTCTGGCCGCCGATGTCGAACGCCTCGTCCTGCCACGCGACGTAGCGCTCCGCGACGTCGGCCGGGTCGAAGCCACCCTTCTCGGCGAGGCTCCGTGCGAGGCACACCGCGAGCTGCGTGTCGTCGGTGATCGCACCCGCAGGCAGGCGGAACGGCCCATCGCCGACGACATCGGTCGCGGGACTGGTCGCGAGCGCCGGGTAGTCCGGTTGCTCGATGCGCCGGAACTCGTACGTCGTGCCGAGCGCGTCGCCCACGGCTTGCCCGAGCAGCGCCCCGCGGGCTCGATCGAGCGCACTGTCTGTCATAGTGTCCATTGTACACGAAGCATCGCGCCTGCCCAGGTTAGTCGTTATCGTCCGCACATGGTCCGCGGAGCCCACGAGCTGTATCTCACGTCCGAGGGGGACACGTGAGCGAGAGTGTGGGCACGCGGCCCGCCTCCCCGCTCGACACATGGGCCCTCGATCCCGACGTTGTCCACCTGAACCACGGATCATTCGGCGGCTGCCCGCGCGCGGTTGTCGACGCGAGCCTCGCGATCCGTGCGCGCCTCGAGGCCGCCCCGATGCGCTTCTACCTCCTCGACTGGCAGCGCGAGCTCGATCACGCCCGCGGCGCGGTCGCGACGTTCGTCGGTGCGGATCCCGCGCGCCTCGTGTTCGTGCCCGGCGCGACGGCGGGAGTCGCGATCGCACTCGCATCCGCGCACCTCGCAAGCGGCGACGAGATCGTCACGACGACACACGTCTATCCAGCGTGCAAGTACCAGCTCGCGCGGCTTGCCGACCGTATCGGCGCGCGCGTGGTGATGGTCCCCGTCGACCTCCCATTCGATCCGGACGCGATCGTCGACGCGATCGCCGCCGCGATCACGCCGCGCACGAAGCTCGCGCTCCTCGATCACGTCACGAGCCCCACCGCGCTCGTCTTGCCCATCGAGCGCCTCGTGCCTCTATTCCGCGCGCGCGGCATTCCGGTGATCGTCGACGGCGCCCACGCTCCCGGGCAGATCGCGATCGACGTCGATGCGATCGGCGCGAGCTGGTACGTCGGCAACCATCACAAGTGGATGTGCGCCCCGAAGGCGAGCGGGTTCTTGGCGATCGCTGCCGACGCTGTTGCGCAGACGCAACCGCTCATCACGTCGCACGGCGCGTCCCCCGCGTACGGCCCGGCGAATCGCTTGCACGCCGAGCTCGACTGGAGCGGCACGTACGATCCGTCGGCGCAGCTCGCCGTGCCGGTCGCGATCGACACGATCGCACGGATGGGCGACGCGCTCGGCGCCGGAGCGGGAGGCTGGCCCGCGGTGATCGCGCGCAATCACGCCCTCGCAGTCGCGATGCGCGAGCGACTCGGCGGCGAGCTCGCGCCGGCTGCGTCGATCGGAACGATGGCCACCGTGCGGATCGAGCTGCCCGCCGGCGTCGCAGCGCCCGAGCTCGAGAAGCAGCTTCTCGTCGAGGGATGGGAGGTCCCGATCGTCGCCTCGCCACTCGGTCTGTTCGTTCGCGTGTCGGCACACCTCTACAACCACCTCGATCAGATCGACGCTCTCGTTGCCAAGCTCGGCTCGCTCGGCGTGCGCGTGACGCGGTAGAGTCCACGCATGGACATCGCGAACCAGTTCGACGGGAAGAGCCTGTGATTCGCGCACTGCTCGCACTGTCGCTTCTCGTCGCGTGCAGCAAGTCCGATGCGGAGCGCGACGCGCAGCGAGTCCGCGATCGCGCCGCCGAGGAGCTCAGGAACCTGAAGGACCACCTCGGCAAGCTCGAGGAGCAAGCGACCAAGCTGACGGATCGACTCGACAGCGTCGACGATCAGCTCACGAAGCTCGTGGAGGAGCTCGCGCAGGCGACCGACGAGAAGGCCCGCGCGCTAATCGAGACCAAGCTCGAGAAGCTGAAGATCGACCGCGAAGACATCGAGCGAAAGCTCGACGAGCTTCGCGAGCAAATCACGAAGTAGCCGCGATCATCGACGCGATCGCGGCGTTGGCTAGATCTTCTTGTTGCGCCGCTGCTGGAACGAGTACGGGCGGTGCGACTTGCCCTTGTCGTCGCCTTCTTCGCCGCCCTCGACGGGTGTACCTGCGAGCGGCTCCTCGGCGCCGGGACGGAACTTGATGTTCGACAACGGGCTCTCCGCCGCGAGCACGCGATCACCGCCGCCGAGCAGCGCCTCCATGCCTTCGAGCTTGTCGATGTCGTCGAGGATGTCGTCGACGGTCGCGTAGCGCTCGCTGCGAGCGTCGCGCGTCATGCGATCGAAGATGTCGTCCACGCCCTTGGGCATGTTCGGGTTGATCTGCGACGGCAGCGGTGAGCGACGGCCCGGCAGCTTCCGCGTCAACAGCTCGTAGAAGATGATGCCGAGCGCGTAGATGTCGCCCTGCGCGCCGGCCATCATCGGATCCGTGTACAGCTCGGGCGCCATGTACGCGATGTTGCCCATGCCGACGACGACCTGGTTGTTACGTGCGTGATCGCGCTCGACGATGCGCGTGAAGCCGAAGTCGCTCACCTTCACGTTGCCGTAGCCATCGATCAGTAGCTGCTCCGGCTTGAGGCCGCGGTGATACACGCGCTGTGCGTGCGCGGCGCGCAGTGCGTGCAGCGTCTGCAGGAGGTACTTGAAGACGAGCTCGACGGGCAGCTCCTCGGCGTCGTTGATCAACCGGCGGCAGCTACCGTTCGGCGCGAGCTCGGTGATGACGTGGGGGAACTCCGACCACAGGTTGACGTCGTGAATCGGCAGGATGTTTGGATGCGCGAGGTTTCCCCACGCACGCACGACATCGGTAAACCGACGCACGATCTCGTTGCGCTGATCGTCGCTGAAGAAGCCGAACAGATCGCGCACCTCTTTGAGCGCGACCTCGCGGTTCAACGCGACCTGGCGCGCGCGATACACGGTGCCGATGCCACCCGAGCCGATCGACGCGAGCTTCTCGTAGCGGTTCTCGATGTCCGCGCCGAGCTGGATCTCGCCGCCGGCGACTGCGCGAGCTTGTCCGCCCGACACCTTTGCCTGCGAGGTTGTGGCCTTCGGCATCGGCATCGGGTTGGCGCCCGAGTGATCGTTGCGCTCGCGGTCCGCGTTGCGGTTCAGCGACGACGAGAGAACGCCGGACTGCGTCCCCATCGGAATCGCTGCAGCCGGCACGGCCATCGCGCGGCTCTGGCGCAGCTTCTTGAAGTGGCTGACGGCACGCTCGGTGAACTCCGTGAGGTTGCCGCCGTTGACGACCGTCTCGCCATCGGGCGTGACCTCGAGGCTCTCGCTCGACCGATCGTGGCGGAGGTACCCCGACTTCTCGAGGAACCCGATGTACTCGGAGAACGGAATCGACACCGCGCCTTCGCAGACACGGCGAATGTCGTCGTAGCGGTTCTGTCGACCGTAGCGGGCCTCCGCCATCACGTTCGCGAGGATGAAGCGTGCCTCTTCGCAGAGGACTTCCTTCGTGACCTTGGCGCGGCCTTCCATTTGGTTGAATTGTAGGCAGGCTACGGAGATAGGGTCAATTACGGGGAGGGCGGACCTTCAGTCACGAGACGATCAATGAGCGGTCGGTCCGCCGGCAGGATGTCCCACGCCCCTGGCAGCTCGCTCGCACGGACCCACGCGAGGTCGGCGACCTCGACGACGCGCGCGACCTCGCCGGGTGCCAACCGGCATGCATAGACGAGCATGACGAGGTCGAAGGCCGGATACGCGTGGAACAGCACGTCCCAGATCCGTCCGACCACGACGCGGGCCCCGATCTCCTCGACGAGCTCGCGCTCGAGCGCGGCCTGCGGTGACTCGCCCGGCTCCATCTTGCCCCCGGGAAACTCCCACTGTAGCGGGAGGCTCCATGTCGCGGCGCGCTGCGTGATGAGCACGCGGTCTTGATCGTCCAAGATCAGCCCAGCGACAACGAGCTTTCTCGCGCGCGTACTCTCGCTCACGACAAGAGCTCCAGGCGATCTGCGAACGGCGTGGTGTTCGGTGGTCCGTCCGCATGGCGATACGCCACCGCACCCGCAAGGCTCGACGCGAACAACGTCGATGACCGCGTCCCGTAGCGCTCCGTGCGAATGCATGTCGCCGTCATCGCGTGTGCGATCTCGATCGAAAACTCGGACGGCGCTACCTCGGCGAGCGGCACGCGCCGATCATCGCCGAGCGCGATCGCGAGCGCTGCGAGCGCACTATCGAGCACGCGAGACGAGCCCGCGGACCGCTTGGCATCCTCGATCGCGATCATGCGATGACACTCGGCTTCGAGTCGCTCGCAACGTGGGAATCCCAGCGCGCCGAGCTTGTCGTTGCACAGCACGTGGACACCGCGCTCGAGCGTCACGATCTCCTTCGCGCCGTCCTGTCGCAGATACGCGATCGAGACGCCGCGCGCGTCGCCCCACGCGAGGTTCATGCTCGCGTAGCGCGTCGGATCGAGCTCGCGCACGTACGTGTCCGGATCGTCGGCGAGCGCGAGCTCCTTCACGGCGAGTCCGCGCGATCGCAACCCGGGCGGCGGCGTGACGAGTGCGCGCTGATTCGTGACGCCGGCGAACCGGCCATCACGACGCACGGCGAGCCACGTGCCTCCGGACAACGCGTCGACGCCGCCTACGACGTGCGGTCCTAGTGGTTCGGGTGGTCGCGTCGGACGCTCGTACAGCTCGTCGCGATTTGCCGCGAGCACGAGCGGCGCTTCTGCGAGGACTCCGACGAGGAAGGCGATCGTGCACATCGGTTAACTTCGAGCGGAATTCTGCAGCGAGAGTCTGCCACGTTGCTTGCATACATGGCGGGTGGCCCCTAGAGTGCAGCCGAGATGAGACTGTATCCAGGGAAGGTCGACACCATCGCGGCCGAGATCATCACGACGCTTGTTCAGGCGGGTGATATCGAGATCAGCGACAACAACGAGGCCCAGCTGGATGCCGCCGCTGTTCTCAAGGAATACATCCGTGTCGACAAAGAGCTGACCGAGCGTGCGAAGGACATCCTCGAGATCCGAGGCCTGCCCTATTCCCACCTTGGACGCACCAAGCGCCAGCTCGCCGATCAGAAGGAGTTCGGACTCGGCGAAGAAGGCCTGTCATGGATCGCGAATCAGATGCTCGAGGCGTTCATGTCGTCGCGCCATGTCGACGAGGTGTTCGCTGAAGACGCGATCTTGCGCCGCAAGATCAAGGACATCTGCAAGAAGCACATGTCCGTCGACGAAGCGATCGATCAGGAAGTTCGCGATCGCATCAAGAACCTCCAAGAAGGTACACAGGCGTGGGACGTCGAGTACGGCAAGGTGCTCGAGCAGATCAAAGCGAAGCACGGCGTCAAGGAGTGAGCCCGGGCTCTGTCACCGACAGCCGCCCGGTCACACCGCCGCACTCGACCTCGAACCCGTTGTGGTTCTGACGGATAAATCCATCGCCCGAGATCGTGAACCCGGAGATCTCGTCGGGTTTGGGTTGCTCGCGAATGCCGAGCTTGTCGACAAGCTCGCCGATCTTCTTCGCGCAATCGGCGTCATTCATCGTCACCGACGTGATCTCGATCTCGGTGCCGCCGATCGACGTGATCACGAAGCCGCGGCCGAACACCGTGAACTCCGGATCGCGTCCGCGACTCGATAGGTTCAGCTCTTCCTTCGTCGCACCTTTCTTCGCGACGAGGCCGATCATCGCGAGCGATCCGTTCGGCCCCGTGCCGGAACCGTAGCCCGCGAAGGTGAACGACACGCCCGCGAGCGTCTTCGTGCCATCCCGCAAGATCCGGACCCTCGGCCCATCGATCTCCGTCCAGATCGGAAGGTCGCTCTTGTTCACGATGACGACCTTGCCGGCATCGAGCGTGGCATCGACGATCGCCGCATCGGCAGGCGCAGGCAGGATCGCGTTCGAGCCTTCCTCGACGCGTTGCGGACTCCCCGCGCGTTCGCACGCTGCGAACGCGACCACGAGGCCCGAGAAGCGAATCACCCGCGAGGTCACTTCGTGTCGTCGACCGCGCTCGCGGTTTCGATCCACACGCGCTTCGTGAGCGTCCCGCAATAACCGGTCCATCCGCCGCTCGTCACCGTCACGATGCCAGAGCGGTTCGAATAGCCGCGCGACGGGCCTTCCTTCAAGCCTTGTTTCGCCGCGAGCACGGAGACTCTGTCGGCGCATGTTTCGTCGTCCAATGGCCTCGGCGCTTTCTGCGCGAACAGTGTCACGTTGAACTTCTCGTACTCGACGTGCCGGAACACGAGTGCGACGCCATGGATCGCCACCTCGGCTTCGAAGTTCGCGTCCTCGGAGCGAAGCTCGATCTCCTTCTTCGACCTGCCTTTCTTCGCGACGAAGGTCCACATCCCGAGTGTGTCGCCATCAGCTGCGTGCTTGTGGTGCGCGTTGCCGAACGAGATCGAAAGGCCGCCCAACGTTGCAGACTTGTTGACGGTGATCGTCACCGTCTTGCCCTTGATCAGCGGGCGCGTTGTATCCGCGGACACGATTCCTCCGACGAGCATGACGCACAGCACGCCTCGGCCTACGATATTTCCCACGTCGACACGGTACACGATTCGGGCACTATTAAAGGATGGGCGTTCGATCATGCGCCGACTGCGTCGAGAGACCTGTGATGCGTTGCGGGCGCTGCACGACCACGCACTGCGTTCGCCACGCTCTTGCTCCGGGCCATCGCTGTGGCGCGTGCGAGCACGACTACTCCGACGAAGCACCGACGCGGCGCGCGGCGAAGTTGATCTTCGTTCCGCCGCTCGCGCTGTTCGCAGGCGGCATCCTGTTCGGCTTGTTACTCCCGATCTCGATCGGCGGCGCGATCGGCGCGACGGTGATGGCCGCGCTCGCGTGTGGCACCGCGGTCGCCGCGGGCGCGGGCGCGTGCCGCGTCGTGGATCGCAGCGCGCGCGCGATGTTCTTGCGCGAGCGTGCGGGAACGTTACCGTCGGCGCGCTTGCTACCGAGTCGTCACCCTCCTCAGCGCCTGTTGCCGAGCGGTCGCCACCGCTAGCGCGATCACTCCGCGGGGTGCAACGGACCGCACGGTCGAGCGCCGCGCATCACGCGGGCAGCCCGATCGCCTCGCGTACCTCGCCGACTACCATCTCCGCGAGTCGCTGGATCAGCTGCTCACCCTCCTCCACCGTCGCGCCTGCGGGGTTGCCTGCGTACGCGAGCTCCATGCCCATCTGCGTGAACGTGTTGACGCCGGCCTTCAGTTTCTCCGACAGGGAGATCGGGACCTGCGCGAGCGTCGTGCGCATCTGCTCGTCGACGAGCTCCGGCGCGGCGGCCATCATGATCGACGTCTCGTATTGCCCGGCGTGACACGCGCCGCTCTTGAACTCCGCGGAGAGCGTCTTCGCCCACTTTCGCGTGAGCGGGCACGCATACGACACCTTCTTCTCGCGCCCCGGCAGGACTGCGCGCACTGCGGTGTCGTGCTCGGGCTCGAGGTGATTGTTGACGAGGCACACGTGGCGAATGCCTTGTGCGAGGAGCCCGTCGCACACGGCCGCGATGTACGACGTGAGCACGGGCGCCGGGATCGACACGGCACCGGGAAACCCGACGGCGCAATCGGTGACGCCGTAGCTGATCGCCGGCGCGATCACCGCGGTGAGCGGCCCCTTCTTCTCGAGGATCTCGAACGCGCGCACGCACGCGGCCGCGCTGATGACGACGTCCGTGCCGAGGCCGAGGTGCGGACCGTGTGGCTCCGTCGAGCCAACCGGGATGAGCGCGACGACGGCGCGCGGCCCCTGCAGCAGCGTGTACAGCGACGCCGTAGTGTGTCGCGCCAGAAACTTCTCGTGACCGTTCGCCATCACTCTCCGCCTAGCTCACCACGCTTCTCGCGCTCGACAAGCGTCTTCTTGTCGACTTTGCCGCGATCGTTCTTCGGCAGATCGTCGACAAACGCGATCCACCGCGGGTACTTGTGCTTCGAAAGCCGTGACTGTACGTGCGCCTTGAGCTCCGCGACGAGTGCGCGCCGGCCGTCTTCCGTGGCGATGCGCTCGCGCGCGCCGGGGCGCAGCTCGACCAACGCTTTTGGTTTGGTCAGACCCGCATCATCGGCGGGGATCACGGCGGCGACGCTGACGCAGTCGTGATCGAGCAAGCAGTCCTCGACCTCGCGCGGGGCGACGAAGATGCCGCCGACCTTGAACAGATCGTCGGCGCGTCCCTGGAACGTCAAATAGCCGTCCGCGTCGATCGAGAACAGATCGCCCGTGCGGCACCACTTGCCGTGAAACGTCTTCCAGCTCTTGTCGCGATCCTGGAAGTAGCCATGCGCGACGGAGTCGCCCTTGACCCACAGAACGCCGATCTCCCCGGGCGGCAGCGCGGGCGCCCCCGCGCCGTCGGCGTCCTCGGCGAGAATGCGGAGCTCGTAGCCATCCACGACCTTGCCGAGCGTGCCGGGCCTGGTGTCCCCGGGCCGGTTCGAACAGTAGATGTGGAACATTTCCGCCGAGCCGATGCCGTCGTAGACCTCGCCACCGAAGCGCTCGGTGAACCGACGGAGCAGCGGCTCGGGCAGTGCTTCTCCGGCTGACAGATGGAAACGCACGCACGACAGATCGAGGCCGGGCTCGCCTTTCGCGCGGCGCTCGTCGTCGAGATCGAGCAGCTTGCCGAGCATCGTCGGGACGTTCGTGACGATCGTCGGCCGATAGCGCTCGATCGCACCGGCGATGCTCTCGGCGGTCGGGCGCTCGGCGAACAGTCCGACCGTCGCGCCCACCGAAAACGGGAACCACAGGTTCGTCCCCGTCGCGTAGCCGAAAAACAAACGGGGCACGCTTACGGTCACGTCGTCGCGGCGATAACCGACGGTGCTCTTCGCGTAGACCTCGGTGTTGAACGCGAAGTCGCGGTGCGAGTGCATCGCGGCCTTCGCGCGGCCCGTCGATCCGGACGTGAACAACCAGATCGCCGGATCGTCGCGCTTGACCGCGGGCAACGCGTGCGTCATCTCGCGGCCCTTCGCGATCGCGTCGGTGAGGATGTCCGTGCGTGCCGGCATCGCGGGCAGCGGCATCCGCTTCTCCGGATCCTCTCCGGTCGCGACGTCGGGGACGAGCAGCACGCCCTGAAGGTTGGGCAACGAGGCGTAGCGCTTGCCGAGGCCGTGCGCGACGGCCGGCGTCGTGATCAGCACCGCGGCTTTCACGTAGTCGAGCACGTAGTGAAGATCGTCGAGTGGCGCGATGTTGTTACCCATCGTCACGACGCCACCGGCGGCCAGCGTGCCGAAAATACTCCACGCGAACGGCGGCAGATCCGGCAGCACGATGTACACGCGCTCCTCGGGGCGCAGGCGGAAGGTGCCGATCAGATACTTCGCGAGAGCACGGCTGCGGTCAGCGACGTCGCTGTACGTCCACGTGCGATCGCCGAAGCGAAGGGCCACCTTATCGCCGAGCCCTTCCCGCTCGCGCGCGAACAGGAAGTAGTCGGCGAGGTTCATGTCCTCGGAAAACTCGACCGGGCTCACGCTTTTGCTCCTTGTGCGAGCGCGCGGCCGATGATCGTCCGCTGGATCTCGCTCGTGCCTTCATAGATCCGCAGCGGTCGGATCGCGCGATACAGGTGCTCGACGATGGCCCCCGCCATCACGCCCCGCCCGCCGAACAGCTGTACCGCGCGATCAATCACGCGCTGCGCGGCCTCCGTCGCACCCAGCTTCGCGATCGAGACCTCCGTCGTCACGCGGCCGCCCTTCGTGTCCTTCGCGTGGGCGGCGCGCAACACGAGCAGCCGCGCGGCGTCGATGTCGACGATCATGTCGGCGAGGTGCGCCTGTACCAGCGGTTGCTCGGAGAGAAGCTTGCCGAACTGCTGCCGCCTCGTGACGAAGCCGAGCGCCTCGTCGAAGGCGCGCCGCGCCATTCCGACGGCCGCCGCGCCGACGGAGACACGGAACGCGTCGAGCGTCGCGAGCGCGAGCTTCATCCCCTGTCCGACATCGCCGATCCGCGCCGACTCTGGCACAAAGGCACCGCGCAGCTCGAGCGCGCCGATCGGATGCGCGGCCGTCGCCTGCATCGGCACGACACGAACGCCGGGCGTGTCGAGCGGGACCCAGAACGCGGTGATGCCCTTGACGCCGAGCCCGGGCTCGGTCGTCGCGAACACGGCGGCGTGATCCGCGATGCCGAGGTTCGAGATGAACAGCTTGTCGCCGTCCAGGCGATACCCGTCCGCGGTCGGCGCGGCACGCGTCGCGATCGCGGCGACGTCGCTTCCCGCATCGGGCTCGGTCAACGCGAACGCGGCGATGCCCGCGCCGCGCGAGAACGCGAGGAGGTGAACGCGCTGCGCGTGCGAGCCCGCAAGGACGATCGGATGTGTTCCGAGCCCCTGCACCGCGAAGATCGAATCCGCACGCGGCGACGCGTACCCGAGCATCTCGCGCGCGAGGCACAGCGCGCGCGTGTCCACCGGGCTCGCGACGCGCTCGGTCCTCGCCACCTCGCCACCCGCTTCGATGTCGGACTCCGTCGGTACGACGAGCTCGAACAACCGCGCTTCCGCGAGCGCCGCCGCGGCAGCGCGATCGCGATCCGCTTCGGATCCGTGCGCGCGCGGTTGCTCGACTGCTTCGATCGCCGCCGCGGCCGTACGGAGTCGCTCCGCGATGGCCGCGTGGTGCGGCTCGAAGAACATCGGGAGATCGTCGCTCGAGAGCCGCACGCGATTACTCGGGCGCGCCGCGGAACTTCGGCGCGCGGCCCTCTTTGAACGCGGCGTGCGCCTCCGCGAAGTCCGGGTGCTGCATGCACAGCGCCTGCGCCTGCGCCTCGGCTTCGATCGCCTCGCCGAGCGCCATGGTGTGCTCGCTCTCGAGCATCTGCTTCGTCATCGCGTGGGCAAACGCCGGCCCGGCGGCGAGCCTCGCGGCCCACCCCTGCGCCAGCGTCACGCACGCCTCACCATCGGGGACGACGCGATTGACCAGACCGATCGCGAGCGCGCGATCCGCGAGGATGATGTCGCCGAAGAAGAGTAGCTCGCTCGCGTGACCGAGCCCGACGATGCGCGGCAACAGGTACGTGATGCCCATGTCCGCGCCGCACAGCCCGACCTGCGGGAAGATGAAGCCGAACTTCGCCTTCTCCGCCGCGATTCGAAAGTCGCTCGCGCACGCGATCACCGCGCCGGCGCCGACCGCGGTGCCGTTGACCGCGGCGACGATCGGTCGCTTGCACGCGCGCATCGCTTCGATCAACCGCCCCGTCGCACGCGTGAACGCGAGCAGTGCGGGAGTATCGCGACCGAGCAAGTGCTTGATGATGTCGTCCTGATCGCCGCCCGAGCAGAAGCCGCGGCCGCGCCCGGTGATGACGATCGCGCGCACCTCGTCTACGTGATCGAGCGCCTCGAACACCTCCGCCAGCTCCTGGTAGACCTCGAACGTGAGTGCGTTGAGGCGCTTCTCGCGATCGAGCGTGATCGTCGCGACGCCTCGCTCGAGCTGCATCGCGAACGACGTGGGCATGGGGAGCGCGGCCATGACTAGCGTCCTCCGATGTAGGCGACGGCCTGGATCTCGACCAGTGCGTTCTCCTCGAACAACGACGACACGCCGATCAGTGCCATCGCGGGGAAGTGCTTGCCGAGGCGTTCACGCCAGACCCTCGCGAGCTCGCGCCGCGAGTCGCGATAGCTCTGCATGTTCGTGACGAACACGGTCATCTCCGCGATGTCCTCCGGCGCGCCGCCCGTAGCGCGGACGACGGCGAGGACGTTGTCGAGCGCCTGCGCGAACTGCGGGATGAACCGCTCGTCGACGAGCACCGTCGCGCTCACCTCGCTTTGTGGCGCGATCGCCGCACTCGCGGTCGCCCACGTGCCGTGCGCATCCATGCCGATCTGGCCCGCGACATGGAGCACCTTGCCGTCACCGATGCGACCGTTCGCGAACCCCTTCGGTGGCGGCCACCCGTCGACGATCACTTCGGTCGCGCTCATTTCAGCACCGCTCCGCCATCGACGAGGAGCGCCTGCCCGTGGATGCCTCGCGATTCGTGCGCGCACAACATCAACGCTAGGTGCGCGACCTCGGCCGGCTCGATCATGCGCTTCTGCGGCGACATGGCCGCGAGCGAGGTGCGCGCCTCCTCGAGCGTGCGCCCCGTCTTCGACGCGATCCGCGTGACGGCCTCCTCGACCATCTGCGTCTCCACCCAGCCCGGGCAGATCGCGTTGATCGTCACGCCCGTGCGCGCGAGATCGATCGCCAGCGAGCGCGTCATGCCGACCATCGCGTGTTTCGCGGCGCAATACGCGGCGGTGTAGCCGTATCCCGACACGCCCGCGTTCGACGCGATGTTGATGACACGTCCCCAGCCGGCCTTCACCATGCCCGGGACAAACGCGCGCGTCACGCGGAACGGCGCGGTCGCGTCGAGCTCCATGATGCGATCCCAGATCGCATCGGTGGTGCGCTCGAGCGCGGCGCTCTCGGCGGCGCCCGCGTTGTTGACGAGCACGTCGACGTGGCCGACCGACGCGAACATCTCGTCGCTTGCCTTGCGGTCGAGGAGATCGAGCTGGATAGCGACGCCGCCGATCTCCTTCGCGAGCGCGTCGAGGTCGAGCTTGTTGCGCCCGCACACGATGACGCGCGCACCGGCGCCGGCGAGCGAGCGCGCGATCGCGGCGCCGATGCCCCGGCCGCCACCGGTGACGAGTGCCAACTTCTCCGCGAGCGTTCCGCTCATGGAGCGGAACGTACTCCATAAGCCGCGCGTTTCGGCGAGGTCCGGGTGCGCATCCCCGGGTGCGCGCTGTACTGTTCGCGCATGACCGCAGTCTCCGACCTCGATGCCACGGCCTGTGCCGAGCTAGTGCGAAGCGGCCAGGCTTCGCCCGAGGAGCTCGTCGAGCTCGCGATCGCGCGCATCGAGAAGCACAACGCGGAGCTCGGCGCGGTGATCGTTCCGATGTTCGAGCAGGCGCGTCGAGACGCGAAGGCCGCGCAGGCCGGTCCGTTCCGCGGCGTCCCGATCCTGATCAAGGACATCTGCGCCACGGTCGGCGGCGCGCTGCACACGGCCGGCCTGCTGCCGCTCAAGCGTGCGCGGCACTCGTACCCGAACGACTCGCACATCGTCGCGCAGTTCAAGCGCGCGGGCTTCATCGTCGTCGGCAAGACCAACTCGAGCGAGCTCGGCATCCTCCCCGCATGCGAGCCACCCGCGTGGCCCGCGACGAAGAACCCGTACGACACGACAAGGACCACCGGTGGTTCGAGCGGCGGATCCGCGGCCGCCGTTGCCGCGGGCATGGTCCCGATCGCCCACGCGAACGACGGCGGCGGATCGATCCGCATCCCCGCCTCGTGCTGCGGACTGTTCGGCCTCAAGCCGTCACGCGCCCGCGTGTCGCTCGGACCGCACCTCGGCGACGTCACGGGCGGCCTCGTGTGCGAACACGTCGTGTCGCGCAGCGTCCGCGACTCCGCCGCCGTGCTCGATGCGATCGCGGGCGCCGCGCCCGGCGACCCGTACGCCGCACCGACGCAGATTCGTCCATACTCCGCGGAGCTCGCGACACCGACGGGCCGCCTCAAGATCGGCTTCTTCACGAAGCACCCCGCCGTGAACCCCGACCCGACTTCGGGCGGCGCGCTCGTCGATTCGCATCCCGATTGCGTCGCCGCTGTCGCGCACGCCGCGAAGCTGCTCGCGTCGCTCGGGCACCACCTCGAGGAGGCGTCCCCTGCCGCGCTTCACGACGCCGACTGGACCCCGCGCTTCCTGACACTGTGGTCGGTCGGCGTCACGACGGAGCTCGACGAGGCATCGTCTGCGATCGGCCGCCCCATCGAGGAGCACGAGGTGGAGCGCCTCACGTGGGCGCTCGCCGAGCTCGGCCGCCTCGTGCCCGGATCGAAGTACGTCGAGGCGTGGCGGTGGATCCATCGCAACGCGCGCGAAGCGGCGCGGTTCTGGGAGACGTACGATCTATGGCTCACCCCGACGGTCGCCGAGCCCCCGGTCCCTCTCGGCACCTTCGTGTCGCCTCCCGACGATCCACTCGCCGCCATCTTCCGCGCCGGCGACTTCACACCGTTCACGCCACCGTTCAATGCGACCGGCCAGCCCGCGTGCTCGATTCCGCTGTATCGCAACAAGGACGGGCTGCCGATCGGGATCCAGCTCGTCGCTGCGTACGGCCGCGAGGACCTGCTCCTCCGCGTCGCCGCGCAGCTCGAGGCAACGCAACCGTTCGTGCACGCTGCGACGCGCCACTAGAGCAGACAGCGAACCGAGAACCGGGAACGTTTCAGCCGAGCTCTTTGCGGATGCTCGCGATCACTTCCGCATAGCTCGTGCTCTCGACGACCTTTGCCATCTCGGCCGTGTAGCGCGACACGAGATCCTCGCGGTTGCGCGCCGCGGCGTCGCGACGAGCGTTGTGCAGCGTGACGAACGCGCGCTCGGCATTCACGAAGTACATGATCATTTTCAGCACCGCGCGCGCGATCGAGATCGTGACCGAGCGGGACTTGTCGCTAAACGTGAACACGCGGCCTTCACTATTCGTGATGTCGAGCGTGACCTCGCCAACCGCGTCGACACCCGCGTCCTTCTTCTTGGTCGCGAGCTCGGCACCGACGTGGAAGCCCATCAGGCTGAGCGTGGTCAGCGACTGGTACTCGCGCGCGTAGCGATCGAGCATCGCATGGAAGATCGCGTCGACGACGCCGACGCCCTTGGCCTCCATCTCGATGGTCTGGTCCCCCTCGATCACACTGACCTTGCATGTCGTGGTGTGGTCGGCCTCCTCGAAGGCGAGGCGACCGAGCTTGAGCTCGAGGACATTGGTTCCGAGGACCCGCTTGATCAGATCCTCGTGGGGCGGCGCGTGCGTCACGAGTCAGAGTCTAGCCCGACCTGCAGCGATCGCAGCGTGATCCTGATCGTTAGATCTCGCAAGGACTTGGCCCAACTCCGGACACCGCTACCGCGGCAACGAGTCACACCCTCGTGGCATGGTCTGCGCCGTGACCATGCTCGTCCAGCTCCGGCGCCATGTGACCCGCCTCCAGGCGTGCACGGCGTGCCCCAAGATGATCGGCCCGGTCGTCACCGGCGTTCCGGTCATCTCGCCGGTGATGCTGATCGGCCAGGCGCCCGGCGACAAAGAAGGTCCCGCCGGCAAGCCCTTCGCGTGGACCGCGGGCAAGACACTGTTCCAATGGTTCGCCACGATCGGAATGACCGAGGAACAGTTCCGCGAGCGCGTGTACATGGCCGCGGTCGCGCGCTGTTTCCCGGGCAAGGCGGAGGCCGGTGGCGATCGCGTGCCCGATGCCGACGAGATCGAGCGCTGCACGCAGCACCTCGCGGCCGAGGCGAAGATGATCCAGCCGCGTCTCGTGATCCCCGTCGGCAAGCTTGCCATCACCCAGCTCTTGCCTCCCGCCCCACCCCCGCCGCCCGCCAAGCCCGGCGGTCGCAAGCGCGCCGCCAAGCCCACCATCGACAAGTTGATCGAAGTCATCGGCGACACGCGCCGCGTCACCTACGCGGGCGTCGAGATGGACATGATCGCCCTGCCGCACCCGTCGGGCGCCTCCACATGGCATCGCACCGAGCCAGGTAAGACGCTGCTCTCTCGCGCGCTCGCGCTGATCGCGCAACACGAAGCGTGGCGCTCGATCATCGATCCGCCCGTGCGCACCAGCGAGTCGAGCACCTCCGCGCCGATGTAGACCGGATCTCGGGGTGAGCCGCTCGCTTCGCACACTGCGTTCGAGCCGGTAGATAGCCGCGCCTCGATCACTGCGCCGCGACGGTGCGCGTATGATGCGCGCGATGTCCGCCGTCGCCGATCTTCTCGCCGAGCTCGTCCGGTTTCCCACGCAACAGGGCAACGCGCAGCGCGGCCCGGGTGACGAGCGCGCGTTATGCGAGCACCTCGCACCGATGTTGCGTTCGCGCGGCGCCGACGAGGTGCTCGTCGAAAGCTCACCGCGCACCGATGGCTCGCCCGGCGCATACGTGTTCGCGCGATGGGGCACCCCGAAGCGCGTGATCAACGCGCACGTCGACACGGTGCCCGCGAACGCGGGTTGGTCGCGCGAACCGTGGGACGCGTATGTCGAGGCCGGCAAGCTGTACGGTCTTGGCAGCGCCGACACCAAGGGTGCGATCGCGGCGACGCTCGTCGCGATCGATGCCGTGCGCGCAAGAGTGAACGACGTCGGCGTGTTGTTTTCCGGCGACGAGGAGGCCGGCAGCCGCATCATGGAGGCGTTCCTCGCCTCGCCACACGCGGCGCCGATCGAGGAGGTCATCGTCTGCGAGCCGACGGCGCGCGCAGCGGGCGTCGCGCATCGTGGGATCTTCGGGCAAACCGCGACACTCGTCGGCCCGGGCGGTCACTCGTCACGCGCGGACTTCGAGAAGAAGCCGATCGCGACGCTCGCGCGCCTCGCCGTCATGCTCGACGAGCTCGGCATCCAGTACCGGATGTCGGGGCCCGACGACATGAGGGGCCTGTGTCTGAACATCGCGGGCATCGCGGGGGGCGTCGCGTTCAACGTCATCCCTGCGCGGGGCGAGCTCACGTATTCGATCCGCCCCTACCCTGGCTTCGATCGCGCGGCCTGGGATCGCGAGGTCACGTCGCTCGCGAGCTCGCTCGATCCGTCGATCGCGTTTGCAGGTGCGATCGAGAACGTGCCGTTCGCGTGCAACGATCTCGCTGCACTCGTGACGCCGTTCGCGAAACGCGTCGGCATCCTCGACTTCTGGACCGAGGCCGCGATGTGGGCGCGCGCTGGAAAGAAGGCAATCGTGATCGGCCCCGGCGACATCGCGCAGGCGCACTCGGCGGACGAATGGGTGTCACTCGAGGACCTCGACTGGGCGGTCGATTTGTTTCGAACGCTACTCGCGCGGTGAGCGCGACGGCGCATCGTCGTCCTTGTCGTAGCCGCCGCGCTCCTCGGTGTTGGCCTTGCGCGGCGCCATGTCGTAGCCGTCCTTCACCGCCTCGCCGACGTAGTTGACGTTGTCCTGCATGAACTTCTTGAGGCCGCGCTCGGGGCTGATCGTCAGCTGATCATCGCCCTCCCAGTCGGGCAGCGTGTCGTCGGTCCACGTCACGCGAGCGATCTCCTGCCCGAAGCAGGTCTGAAGCGCGGGCTGCGAGATCGACGACTTGTTCACCTTGATGTCACTGATCGTGACCACGCCATCTTTCACCTTCGTCTTGAAATCGTAGACGACGTTTTCGTTGCGATGGACCCGCTTGGCGATCCCCTCGTAGCACTTCGCTGCCGCCATCCCGAGCATCTTGGGGACACGCTCGTTGAGGCGATAGAAGAACTCATCGCTCATCGGATCGACTTTCTCGGGCTTTCCGTCGGGGATCTTCGTCGCTTCGGCGACCTTCGCTTCGTCGGCGAGCTTCTGTGCGGCGATCACACGCTCGTCGCGCGCACGCTCGCTCGGAGTGGTCGCGACCTCGGCCGCGACCGGCTTGGCCTTGGCCGTCGGGATCACCTCGCTGTCGGACCTCATCTGCGTCCACAGGAGGATCATCGCGGCGACGATCACCACCGCGGCGACAGCGAGCCACTTCATGGGCTCGATTGTACTCGCCTCTCGAGCGTCGACGAGTGGGAGTTCACACCCCGTCGTCCCGGCATACAGCCCCAGGTGACGGCTGCACAAACACGGCGTAGGCTGGTGTCATGAGGACCGGACTTCTACTCGGCATGTTGTTCGGCACGATGTTCATCGGTGCGTGCGGCGTCGGCGACGAGGAGACGAACACACCCGACGAGCGGTTGTGTAGCGCCGAGCTCGCGCTGACCGGAACGTTCACGCTCGGGATGCCCGCACCCGACGCCGTCGACAACGACACGGGTATGCCTCCCGGCGATGGAATGCCCGACTTCTCGGGGTGCTGGCCGACGGGAAGCTGGGTGTTCACCGCGACGATCGCGAGCACGACGTGTGCGTCGGCGCCGGTGCAACCGGCGACAGAGTACCGCTTCACGACGACGTATACGCAGGGCTCCGACGGACTCGGCGGCGAGTACACGTATCAGCTCGTCTCGCCCGCGCTCCAGGCCGGCGAGTACCGCCTCAAGGTCTCGGCCGGGGGCGGCGGCCTGTGTGAAGGCGTGATGGAGCTCTACCTCGACGGAGCGAAGAAGTCGTGGATCCTCCACCCCGCGCTCAATGTCTTCAACCAGAGCGGTCCGCTTACCGGCATTGGCGAATACGGCGAGTTCAGCGAGCCGGTCTTTCCCTGATCATGGCACGCCTCGCGATCCTCCTCGCACTCTGCACGACCGTCGTGCCCGCATGCACCGACGCGCATAGCAACGACAAGCTGCAGCCGTCGGGCCTCACGAAGAAGAAGGCCGCGCCGAAGGTCAAGGACGCCACGCCGCAGCCGATCGAGACCACGTACGACAAGATGGTCGCGGCGCGCGCCGAGCAGCAAGCGCAGGCCGTGAAGGCCGGCGACAACGCCGACTGGGTGCCAAACGAATTCAAGAGCGGCGCCGCGAAATGGAAAGACGTCGGCGTCTACGTCGACGGAAAACCAGCGGGCTTTCTCAACTGGGGCGAGCTCCCGATCGCGCTTCCCGTCACGTGGGTCGAAGACGAGGTCTCCGCCGAGAAGGAGCCCGGCACGGATCAGCCCACGACCCGCAAAGTGAAGCAGCGCTTCTATCGGTTCGATCAGTACGTCAAGGCGATCGGCGTCGATCTGCGCAAGGTCAAAGCGCTCCACATCTACGGTCCGAAGTTCACGAACTCGAACGTCTCGAGCGCCAAAGACCTCCTCTCGCCCGCCGCCAAGGAGTTCTGGTTCCGGTTCGGCGGCAACGTCAGTGGCAAACCGATCCCGCGTGTCCCCCAAGGCTTCGGCAACGGGAAGAGCGCGGACAAGATCGCCGGGGTGATGGTCTACATCCACAAGAAGCCGCCGACGCTCACCGAGGACGGCTTCGTTCTCGACGGTGTCGAGCAGCTCGGCGTCCCCTACTATGGAGATCCGGTGCGCGGAGGCGTGCGCGTCTACAAGGACGACAAGTTGTGCGCGATCCTCAAGCGTCAGGATCTCGTCGGCGCGCGCGCCGCGAAGGCCGCCGACGGCACGCTGCACTGGAAGCTCGTCGACGAGCTGAAGAGCCTCGGATGCGACACGGCCACCGTGAAGCAGGTGTGGGCGATCCGGGACGAGCTCCGTCACGAGAGTTGGACCGGCGACGAGCTCGCGTCGATGGTCTTCGCTGCGAACGCGCAGGCCAAGGGCGGCATGTTGCTCACCGAGAAGCACGTGCGCGCGAACGTGATCGCGATGCACTCGCGCGTCGTGGCGCGCGAAGAGCTCCCCGCGCCGACGCCCGACGACGATTGAGCCACCACGAGGGTGGCGACAACGATCGAGCCACGAAGCGGCATCGCGCGGCGAACGTGGCGACGACGATCGAGCCACGACGAACGCGCGGCGAGCGCGGCGACGACGATGGCACACCGACGACCGGCACCCCCGCGGCGAACGTAGACAACGCTCGAGCCACGACACGCGGCAAGCCACGACGAGTATGAGCGCCTCGACGTCTGGACGACGCTGCGCTCTCGGTCGTGTGCTCTCCATCGTGGTCTCGCGCCCGGGGGCCACGCACCACGATCACATTCGAATGCAGTTCCTCCACACGGTGTCGCGAGGAGAATTGAGGTCACCCGCCCCGTGTCGACTCACCCATGCTGTGATCCTGTTCCGTGGGGAGGTTACTCCCATGGTTGTGTCTGGGGATCGAGTCGTCAGCGCGTCGCGCGGGCGCGACGGCCACTCGAGTTGCGCTGCACGTGACGTGCATCGGTGTGCGATTTCTCGTCGGAGATCGCAGGCATCGTGCAACGAACGTAGTGGGCATCGCGTGCCGTACTTCGTGCGGATCCGAACACTGGAGAGTGGCTCCCCCACCTGGGGGAGGAGCCCCCACGCTGCGCGACCTGATCGGGGTCCGCACGGTCCTGTCAGTGACCGGTGAGGTAGCTGTTAGACCCCGGGATCACACGGGAATCGAGCGAGTCTCCCCCACACCTGGAACCTCTTTCCCCATGTTTCATGGGCATCCCGTCTGCTGATTCCTGAAGGTTACAGCGCGATGTCCGCGGCACATCGCTTGCTCTACGTTTTCTCACCATGACGAGCACCAAGACGCTTCTGATGTTCGCGGCTAGTGGGCTTCTCCTCCCCCTGGCGCCTGCGGCGTACGCCGAAGTCCGGCAGGCGGCCGAGACCACGGAGATGGTGCCGTCTCCGGTCGAGGACATCGCACCGGTGAGCAACAACCGGCTGCGCCGTACCAACGAAGAGCAGGCCGGTGCTGAGATGCCGACGGCGGCGTTCTTCGACGGCTACAAGAGCGGTCTCTACTTCGTGATGAGCACCGAGCTGCCCCCGACGACTCCGGGCGGCCCCGTTCGTCCAGCAC
This sequence comes from Kofleriaceae bacterium, assembly GCA_046160585.1. Classification (GTDB taxonomy): domain Bacteria; phylum Myxococcota_A; class Polyangia; order Haliangiales; family Haliangiaceae; genus JABFXX01. The sequence goes on along the minus strand of JBJXGN010000299.1, from coordinate 8,376 downwards.
GCCACCGTATGCAGCTGGCGGCGGTCCCGTTCCAGCTCGTGCAGGGCCCGATGGGCAACGTGAAGGTCACTGCGGATGCAGCGACTGCCACCTTCGTCACCGACAACACGGGTGACGAGTACCGCAACGCGAACGCGCCGGTCGCCATCAAGGTGAAGGGGCAGGACAAGGTTTGCGCCAAGTACAACTACCAAGCGAACAACACGAACGACACGGTTGCGTATCTCAAGTGCTTCAACCCGGACGGTTCGGTCGCGCTGCCGCAGACGGAGCTGTTCGCGAAGAACAACGACGACGCGTTCATGCAGCAGGACGGTCTGTTCGCCGACCAGGTTGTCCGCGGCAACAAGACCCGTATCGTGTTCTACGCGGGTGCCAACGGTAACGGTCGCGATGACGGCTGGGCCGGCATCGTGGACCTCGACTGCACTGCCGGTGCAACGTGCACCCTCGCCAAGGTCGCTGACATGTCGCTCTGCCCGCGCGAGGAGCGCTCGCGCGGCGCCTGCTCTGTTGGTGAGGACCCGAACACTGCGGTCTGCACCTGGACGGAAGGCAACACGCAGCCGCAGCGCGACGGCGTGTGGATGGCCGCCATCAACATTGGTGATGGCCAGAACGGCGCCAACGCGCAAAGCCGAATCCTGTGGAAGAAGCAGATCGCCGGTCGCACCGACAAGGACGGCATCCGTACCTATGCGATGCGCATGAGCCAGTCGCGCATCCAGAAGGTCGACGCGGTCACCGGCCAGCTTGTCAACACCGACGAGATCATCATCCGGTGGGGCGGCCTCCAGGGCAACAACAACACCAATGGCAAGGGCGGCACCTACTACGAGAACATGATGGGCGTCGTGAACGCGACCGCCGCCGGCATGACCTATGTCGCGCAGCCCATCGATGTTGCGGACAAGCTCATCGGTCTCGACGGCACCCACCTCGGCCAGACGTACGGCCTGTTCGGTACGACCGACAACCTGATGCCCGGCATCACGTTCGTCGGCGGTAGCCACACCGGTGGTGGCACCTCGGCGCAGGCGCGCGTCGTTACCTACGACGCTCTCACCAAGACCTTCAACGACGCTGCGATGGTCGCCGTCGCTCCGCACGACCGCCACCTCTACCCGAACTACCTCGGTAACAACCCGGGTAACCAGGGCCGCAACCACACGTTCTCGACGATGATCCCGAACCCGTACGTCGGTATGAACGGAAACAAGGACGCGTACCTCCACGTCTTCGCGACGTCCGGCAAGAACGCCCAGACGATGATGGACCCGCGCCGCAAGCTCTCGGCGTTCCTCACGGTGCTCCCCATCGCGCAGACCCCCGCGCAGTCGCAGCCGCCCGGCTCCGGCGGTGGCTCGGGATCCGGTGGTGGTGAAGGTGGCGGCAGCGGTGGTGGCGATGACCCGACGAACCCGTCGGACGCGGCGCTCGGTGGTTGCTCCACCGGTGGCTCCACCGGCGGTCTCTTCGGTCTCCTTCTCGTCGGCCTGGCAGCCTTCTTCCGCCGCCGTCGCTAAGCTCACCCACACCAACCCGATAACCGCCCTCTTCATCCAGGAGTCACATGCGTATCTCTCTCCTCGCGGCGATTGCGACGGTTGGCTTGATGGGCTGCATCGGCAGCGTCGAGCAGGGCGGTAACCCGCTCGAGACCGGCGATGGCGACGGCAACGACAACGGCGACAACCCCGCGGGCTCGGACCTCAGCGCGGCGAAGCAGCTGTTCGACACGAACGTGTTCCCCGTCATCAACGCGAAGTGCACCGGCTCGGCCTGCCACGCCGAGACCTCGCAAGGCGCGACCCTGACCCGCTTCGTGGCGACCGACCCGATGAAGGGCTGGCAGACGGCGACCAACTACCAGGCGCTCGTCGGTAACTTCACGGCCACGGCGGCCCCGATCCTCACGAAGATCAAGCCGGGCACGCACTACAACGTGTCGTACACGACGGACGACGAGGCGAAGATCACCGCGTGGCTCACGAAGGAGCTCGAGCTCCGCAACGGCCAGACGGTTCCGACGACGCCGGGCCAAGAGACGCTCGCGCAGGCGAGCGAGCGCGTCCTCGCGGAGTTCGCGGGTTGCATGACGCTCCTGGAGTTCCAGACGGCGGACATGGCCCAGGCCTGGGGCGACATGGACGCCCAGAACAACCAGCAGTGCGAGAACTGCCACGCGACGGGCGGCGAAGGCTTCATCGCGTCGCGCAACGAAACGTTCATGTGGAACGTGTTCTCGAACCGCAAGTACTTCTTCCTCCAATACTTGACGGTCGACCTCCTCGCTGGCCCCGCGGCTGCGAAGGTCATCATCAACGAGACCTCGTTCCGTGGTGTCGCGACGGCGATGGCGCCCCACCAGGAGCACCCGACGTTCAACGCGGGTCCGAACAGCCAGGGCATGGTCGCGCTGAAGCAGTTCTACGACCAGGTCATGGCGAAGAAGACCGCGGGCACGTGCGGCACGCCGCGTCCGTTCCCGATGTGATTCGCGTTTCCTCGACTGGAAAGGCGCTGGCTCTACGCGGCGCCTTTCGTCGTTTTCGGCGGTAAGGTAGCCCCTGATGTCCGACGCTCGAACGCTCGTGACCGGCGATGGCCGGACGCATATCTCCTCGCCGCTGATGCGCGAGTCTCTGCAGGATCGCAAGGTCCTGTCGACGACCGACAGCGCGGCCGACCTACAGATCTTTCCCGACGTGTCGATGGTGTCGATCGGCGGGCAGAGCATCTTCGACCGCGGCAAGGCCGCGATCCTGCCGCTCGTTGCCGAGCTCGTGCAGATCAAGCGCGAGTCCGCGGCGGCGGGCGCACACGTGAAGATGGTGATCGGTGTCGGCGGCGGCACGCGCGTTCGTCACACGATCTCGATCGCGGTCGACCTCGGACTTCCGGTCGGCGGCATGGCGCAGCTCGTCGGGGCGATGGAGGAGCTGAACGCGATCCTCTTGAACACCCTGCTCGCTCCGCACGGCTCGATGCCGATGCAGCGCGATCACTTCTGGGACCTCCCGCTCTACTTCGCCGAGGGCATCACGCCGATCGCGATCAGCGTCCCGCCGTATCACTTCTGGGAGCCGCCTCCCGAGGAGGGGCACTTGCCGATGCACGGCTCCGACTTCGGTCTGTTCCAAATGGCCGAGGTGCTCGGCATGAAGCAGGTCATCTACGTGAAGGACGAGAACGGCCTCTACGACCGCGATCCCAAGAAGCACGACAACGCGAATCGGATCCCGAAGATCACGCTGCGCGAGCTGCTGGCGAACATGCCCGAGGAGAACATCCTCGACGAGGAGCTGTTCCACGCGTGGCAGCACGCGAAGAACCTCCGGCGCATCGTCATCATCAACGGGCTCGAGCGGGGCCAGCTCACACGCGCGCTTCGCGGCGAGGATGTCGGCACCGTGATCACCAAGGAGGACGTGTAATGGAGCGCCGGACCATCGCCTCCGCACTCGCGTCGTCCACGATGACCGGCCCCGAGACGCTCCCGTACGTGCCGACGGCTGTGATGCCGGACGTGAAGGTCGTCAAGATCGGTGGACAGAGCATCCTCGACCGCGGTCGCGCGGCGCTATTCCCGATCCTCGACGAGATCGTCGAGGCGCGAAAGCTCGGCATCCAGGTCGTGCTCCTCGCGGGCGGCGGCACACGCGCGCGCCATATCTACTCGATCGCGAGCGAGCTCGACGTGCCGACGGGTGTACTCGCCACCCTCGGCAAGTACATCCCGATGCAGAACGCGCGCATGCTCCAGATGCTGCTCGCCAAGCACGGCGGCATTTACATCTTGCCCGACGACTTCGAGAAGCTGCCGCTCTACATGCAGATGGGGTGCATCCCGATCATGAGCGGCATGCCGCCATTCGGGTACTGGGAGAAGCGCGAAGAAGGCAGCCGGATCCCTCCGCACCGCACGGATGCAGGCGTGTTCCTGTCGGCGGAGTTCCTCGGCTCTCGGCGCGGCATCTTTATCAAGGACGAGGACGGGCTCTACACGGACGATCCCAAGAAGAACCCGAGTGCGACGCTCATCCCGCGGATCTCTGCCCGCGACCTCGTCGCGCGAAACCTCGACGACATCATCGTCGAGCGCATGGTCATCGAGTACCTGCCCCGCGCACAGTGGTGCAAGGAGCTGCAGATCGTCAACGGACTCAAGCCGGGCACGGTGCTCGCTGCGCTGAAGGGAGAGGATGTCGGTTCGATCATCACGGCGTAGCGTGCGCGGTGTCGTGCTCGCCGCCGCAGCGATCGCCGGCCTCGGCGCGTGCACCAAGAAGGCGCCCGAGGCAGATCCGGAGAAGATCCGCGCGCTCGCCAGTCGCCTGCTACAAATCATGCCGCCGCTCGCCGGCGTACGCGCGTGTACCGAGGCGGACTACGAGATGCCCGCGATGTCACTCGTGACGGCCGTCGAGCTCTCGAGGGAGACGATGCCGGATCGCCCCGAGTTCGAGCGCTGGATCAACCCGCCCGAGATCGACGCGCCCGCGTTTCGCACCGTGCTCGAGAGCAAGGACGAGACGGCCCGCCGCCGCGCCGCCGCGCAGCTCCTCGGCGCGAAGGGCTACATCGTGTATCGCGTCGACATGGTCAACGTGCCACTCGCGCTCGAGGTCAAGGAGCTCAAGCGCGGCGCGGTCGGTGTCCGCGCGGTCGGCTTCGACAAGGCCGACAACATCATCTGCGTGCGCCACTTCACCGTGCAGAACGACAAGGAGAAGTCGGAGTGGGCGATGAAGATCACCACGCTGGCGACGGTCGATCCGATGGTCGCCAAAGCGCTGCGCGATGACCTGACGTTTCAGATCAAGGAGCGCATCTCGGAGCTCATGGGCGGCTCGTAGCGCAAGGCGCTACGGGCACTGCTGGCGGAACGCGTTCGAGAGTGCGGCGTCCTTCACGAGGCCGTCTTCGATGCCCGCCTCGTCGTGGCGCGCGCACATCACGTCGGGGTTCTGCGGATCGCCGAAGAACGTCGTGTTGTAGTCGACCGCGAATACCGCCTTGCGCTGCTCGAGGACCGGCCGGACCATGTCGCACACGTCGTCCTCACCGCAGCGGTCGATGATCGCCCAGTCGTACGACGCCGCCTGCGTTTGATAGATCTGCGAGCCGTTGCGCATGCCCACCGAGAGATCGCGCTCGTGAACCTCGAGGGCGACCTTCGCGTACCACGCGATCTGCTCGTCGAGCGTGAGGTCGATATTGATCCCGAAGTGATCGATCCGGTACGGCTCGATCGCGTCGCAGCCGATCCGCTTCGCGAGATCGATGCGCGCGAACGCCGCGTCCTCCCAGGGCGCGCGATCCGCGAGATCGAGGATGCGCTCGTCGGTCGGCATCTTCGGATCGATCTCGAGGCGTGACGCGTCGGGGAACTTGCTCGCGTCGGGATCCGTCGTCCACATCCCGCCGAGGCCGACGCGGCACACGATCACCGTCTGCCGCGCCTGCAGGGTCCCGATCGTCTGCGGCTGCGTGCCCGCGGGCACGTCCACCGACGAGCCGTCGCCGTATGCGATCGTCGTGGCCGCCGGCACCGACGTCCACAGATCGATGATCGTCATCGCGCGCTCGGTCGAGAAGTCGAACGGCGCGGCGACCTGGATGTCCCAGTTCTTCGTCTCGCCGGGCGCCGGTGTCCAGCGCTGGGGTCCGAACACGCCGTCGGGATGCAGGTGCATCTTGTCGTTGCCGCACGCTCCGAGCGCACCGACACCCGCGACCACACCGGCGAGGACCAACCGAAGCTGCATCGCGATCAGTCTACGACGAGGTGCGATTCCCGCGGTGTGATCCGCTCCGCGATCACGGGCGATCACCCGATGATCGATTGGCACGCACCGACGACGAATTGACATCGATCGTCAGGTTGACCATGGCCGAATGATCAACGCCGTGGTGGATCGGCTCGATCTCCCCATGATCGATCCCGGCGCGTCGATCGTCGGCGCTCCCCCTCGCCGCGTCGCGTGTCGACCCGAGCACGGGTCTCCGTCGGGGACGCCTACTTCGAGTCCGCGCTGCCCTTGCCGCCGCCGCCGCCCGTGCCCTTGCCACCGCCGCCGCCGGTCCCTGCCCCACCACCGCCGCCCGTGCCTTTGCCGCCGCCGCTCCCCGCGCCCTTGTCCTTGTCCTTCTTGCCCGTCCCGTCGCCATCGCCGGAGTGGTTCATGCCGTGCTCGCCGCCGCCTCCGCCGACGCCGCCCTGCGTTCCCTTGTCGCCTTCCTTGATGTTCGCCTTCATCCAGTCCGCTGCCTTCGTGATGCGGGCGTCGATCTCGGTCTTGAGCAGCTCCGGCTTCTCCTTCGGCGTGATCGTCACGACGACGCCGCCCTTCTCGTTCTTCACCTCGGCTTTCGCGCCCTCGGTCACGTGCACCGGACACAGGCCCGTCCCGCCGCCGTGCGTTCCCTTCTGATCGTGTCGATCACTGGGCGCACCTCCGTCGGTCTTCTCCTTCACGAGCTCCGCCGCGCGAGTCTGGATCGCGAGGATCGCGTCCTTGTCCGCCGACGTGATCGTCACGACGATCTTGCCGTCCTTCAGCTCGGCCTTCGTCGTCGAGCCGGACACCGTGCTCGGACAGTTGCCACCGCGCCGGCTCATTTGCACGTTCGCGGACGCGGAGCCGGTCCCCGATCCAGCGTCCGAGCCCGAGCCTGCCGATCCAGTCGCCGTCGTGTCCGAGCCCGAGCCCGCCGATCCAGTCGCCATCGTGTCCGAGCCCGAGCCCGCGGATCCGGTCGCCTTCGTGTCCGAGCCCGAATGGGCCGATCCGCTCGCCGTGCCCGAGCCCCCGGTGCTCCCCTTGTCCTTCTTGCATGCAGGCCCGATCAGCAAGCACAGTCCGAGTAAGGCAATCGCCGTTCGCATGAAGCGCATGTTACCTGCATTTCACCGATGGGGTCCGGTGGCCACGATCGTTCTCCAGGTCGCGATCGCGCACGCCGACAAGCCCGACCTCAAGCTGCCACCGGGAACGCGCGCGGACGCGAGCGGGCAGCTCGTCTCGACCCGGGGGCTGCGCGACACCACGGACTTCATCGCCAAACAGCTCGAGCGCCGCGGGATCGTGGTCACCAAGGTCGGTCCGATCCGCGTGCGGGGCGTCGAGCTGGTGCGCTTCCTCTCGCAGACTCCTTCGACGCGGTGGCTCGCCATCCACGTCCTTCGCTCCGGCGGCAAGACCGCGATCTTCTTCGTGGCTCGTCCGACCTCTTGACGAACGAGGCCCTTGCGTTTAATCAGTCAGCTCGCACTCGGGGATCGTCTAACGGCAGGACGCAAGACTCTGACTCTTGCTATCTAGGTTCGAATCCTAGTCCCCGAACCACGAAGGCTTGACCGTTCGAACTTCACCGGGTAGAACGTCGGTCCCTCGGCCCCATAGTCTAGCGGTTAGGACGTCTGCCTCTCACGCAGAAAACTCGAGTTCAAGTCTCGATGGGGTCACCAACACAGTGCGCGCGAAGCTGACGCCGGAGCAGAAGGCGAAGCGAGAAGCGAAACGACAACGGCGCGAAGACCGCGTCGATGTCCCGTTACCGCGCGACCCGACGTTCGGCGATGTGGTCGCGCGCACGAACCTCGTGTTCGTCGCGCAGCGCTCCGTGCAGCGCCACATTCGCTCGGCTGCGTTGCGACTCGTGGACGCCGAGACAGAGAGCGGAACGCGCTCGTCCTGTCACGCGTGCACGAGCTCGGGCTGCTGCACGATGCCGGTGCAGGTGATGCTGCACGAAGCCCTCGCGATTGCGGATGCGCTCCGACGCGAAGGCCGCGATACACCCGCGTTGCGTGAAGCGCTGCTCGCGTCGGCGGAGCGGATGGAGACGTTCGCGCGCCACGCCGAGCCGAAGGCGTGCGTCTTCCTCGATGGAAATCTGCGGTGCTCCGTGTACGAGGCGCGCCCGCGCGAGTGCGGCGAGCACTACGTGTTCTGCGATCCGTTGTTGTGCGGCGATCCGAAGGCACCCGCGATCAGCAAGCTCACGGTGCCGATCGATATCGAGGAGCGAGAGAAGATCGAGCGCCAGTTCGAGACCGAAGCGCGGCTCGCTCCGCTCGATGGTCCGTACGTGGGCTACCTCCCGCGCGCGGTGCTGATCCTGCTCGAAGCGTGGGACCGCACGGACTATGTCGCGAATCTCGAGGAGAGCGGTCGCGATGCGCAGACGCGCATCTTGGCGGTCGTCCGGCAGCGCGGCTGAATCAGTTGTTGAGCCAGATCGTCAGGCCGGCCGCGTCGCCGCAGTGACGAAAGCGCCCGAGCTCGTGCTCGTACGCGGCGAGCGAATCGCCGGTGAGGCCGTGGTTCAAGAGGTCCGTTCGTACTGCGTCCCATTCGTCGCGGATCG
>JBJXGN010000298.1:0-70929 GCA_046160585.1 Kofleriaceae bacterium | reverse complement strand
GAATGCTGCGCGACGTGAAACATCCAAACCTCGTGCAGCTCGGCGAGCTGTTCGAGTCGGCGGGCACCTGGTTCTTCACGATGGATCGCCTGCACGGCGACAACCTCGTCGACTGGGTGCGATCGAGTGCACCGCAGAACGTCGCGACATCGAGTCGCCTAATCGAGTCTCGCTCCGAGGAGACTGCGAAGCTCGACGGTCCTGCCGACTCGACCGTCGTCACGCCACCTCCGTACACAGAAGAGCGCGCTCCTGCGCCGAGATGCGAGCTCGATCGATTGCGCGTCGCGCTCGTCGGGCTCGCGCGCGGGCTCGCAGCGCTCCACGCGGCGGGCATCGTGCATCGCGATGTGAAGCCATCGAACATCCTCGTCGAGGCCAGCGGCCGCGCGGTGCTGCTCGACTTCGGCGCCGTCGCCGAGCTACAGGCGTCGGCGACGCGCGATGAAGCCGTGATCGGCACGGTCGCGTACATGGCCCCCGAGCAGGCGCGTGGTGAGGTCATCGGCCCCGCGGCCGACTGGTACGCGGTCGGTGTACTTCTGTTCCAGGCGCTGACGGGGCGCACGCCGTTCGGAGACGTCTCCGGAAACGAGCTGCTCGTGCTCAAGCAGCACCTCGCCGCACCGTCGCCGAGCACGTTGGTCGCGGGTGTGCCGGCCGATCTCGAGTGGTTGTGCTCGAACCTCCTCGATGTCGATCCGCAGAAGCGCCCGGACGAGAAGAAGATCCTGTCGATGTTCGCCGGTGCCGATGAGGTCGCCATCGCGAGCCGGCGGCAGCCGTTCGTCGGGCGCGAGGACGAGCTCGCCGTCCTTGCCGCGGCACTCGAGGCGAGTCGCACGAGGCTCGCGTGCGTGTTCGTCGAGGGCGAGTCCGGTGTGGGCAAGAGCGTGCTCGTCGAGCGGTTTCTCGAGCAAGCGTCCGCCGTGGAGCCGCGGCTCGTCGTGCTGCGCGGTCGGTGTCACGAACGCGAGCGCGTACCGTTCAATGCCGTCGATGGCGTGATCGACGATCTCGCGCGCTATCTGATGTCACGCACACCCGCGAGCGTCGAGCGCGTGGTGCCCGATCAGGTGAGCGACCTGGTCGCCGTGTTCTCGCAGCTGCGCGCGGTGCCGGTCCTCGCCGACCGCGAGAACGCGGAAGGACTTGCCTTCGGGTCCGATGTTCGCGAGCGCGCGTTCGGTGCGTTGCAGTCACTGCTCGCACGGATCGGGCAACGACGCCCGATCGCCATCGCGATCGACGACGTGCAGTGGGCCGACGCAGACAGCACCGTGCTGTTCGAAGGACTCGCGCGGAGCGGAGCCCCCGTTTGCCTCGTGGCCACGAAGCGCGCGCGTGAGGGAACGCAGATCACAGAGCGCATCGCGACTGCTGCGGCGAGTGCGCGCACGATCGAGCTCGGAGGGCTCGGCGCGAACGCGGCGGCGCAGCTGGTCCGCCTCGTCGCGTCGGATCAAGACGTCGAGACCGCGCAGATCGTCGTCGAGAGCCGCGGTCATCCGCTGTTCCTGCGCGAGCTCGTGCGCCACCGCAAGACGACGCGCAAGGCGGCGCGGCTCGAAGACGTCATCTGGGAGCGCACGCTGACACTCGACGCACCCGCCCGCGAGCTGCTCGCGACGGTCGCCGTCGCCGGGTCGCCGATCCCGCGACACGTCGCCTGTGCGGCGGCGAAGATCACCGAAGCTGCGGAGCGAAGTATCAGCGCGCTCGCGGACGAACACCTCGTGCGGATACATGGCTCTCGACCCCAAGACGCGATCGAGCCGTTCCACGATCGGATCCGGCAGGCGATTCTCATCCACATCGCCGCCGACGATCAGCGACGCCTCCACGGTGCCCTCGCGCGTGGCCTCGAGGGGCTCGGCGCCCCCGCGGCGGCGCTGCTCGAGCGCTTCGAGGCGGCCGGCGATCTCAAGCGCGCTGCGCACTACGTCGTCGCCGCGGCCAAGGCAGCGCTCGATGCGTTCGCGTTCGGTCGTGCGGCCGAGCTGTACCAGCGCGCGCTCGCGGCGACGTCGCAGCCCGAACGCCGCAGCGCCTTGCTCGTCCCGCTCGCCGACGCGCTCGCGAACGATGGCCGGACGGCAGAGGCTGCGGAGTGCTACCTCGAAGCGGCCAACCTCGAACCCGCAGATTCGCCCAAGCACCTCGATCTGCTGCGCCGCGCCGCCGAGCGCTTCCTGATGGCCGGTCGCCTCGATCGCGGCCTCGAGACCACGCGTGCGGTGCTCGCGCGCGCCGACATGTCGCTGCCGACGACACGAGTGCGTACGATCGCCGGCATCGTGTGGAACCAGGTGCGAATGCGGCGCGCGCTCGACTGGAAGCCGCGAGCGGAGGTCGATCCACGTTCGCTGCACGCCGACATCTGCTGGTCGATCGGCGCAGGGCTCGGCATGGTGGACACGCTGCTCGGTGCGTACTTCTCGGGGCGTGCGGCGCGGCTCGCGCTGGAACACGGAACGCCGCAGCAGATCGCACGCGCCCTCTCGTCGGCCACGATCAGCGCCGCCGTTCTCGGTCGCCGCGATCGTGCGAGCCGCCTGCTCATCGCCGCGCGCCGCGCCGCCGAGGACGCCGCGACGCCCGAGTCGACGTGGTACGCGGACCTCGCGCAGACCACGAAGGAGTTCGTCCTCGACAACGACTTCGTGCGCGCGTACGCGAGCGCCACGCACCTCGAGCAGGAGTGGTATCGCGCGGGGCGCGGTCCGGGCTGGGAGACGGACGTCGCGCTGCACCTCGCGTTGTCGTCGTTGCAGATGCTCGGCCGCTACGGCGAAATGGCGGAGCGAGCCACGGCGCAGATCCAGCTCGCGAAGCGCAAGGGCGACCTGTTCCAGGACGTCACGTTCCGCGTTCGCTTCGCGATGCGGCACCTGATCGCGGATCGCGCGGACACCGCGCGCGCGGACGTGCTCGATGCGCTCGCGTCGTGGTTGCCCGGCAAGGACTCGTTCGGCAACCAGCGCGCGTGGGGCCTGTGGAGCCGGATCCGGATCGCGCTGTACACGAACACGTTCGCGACGCTCGAGAGCGAGCTGGGCGACGAGTGCACGCGCATGCACCGATCACTCGTCGGGCGCATCCCGATCCTGCGGGTCGAGTGGCTGCACGCGTACGGCACCTACCGGCTGGGGCTCGCGCTCGCTGCCCGTGCGCGCGGTGGCGCTGCCGCGCCCCACCTGCGCGCGGCGAGCTCGATGGCGGACAAGCTGGGGAAGCTTGCGTTTCCGGGCGCAGCGGTCGCGGCGAAGGCGCTTCGCGCCGCGGTCGCGATGCTCGGTGACGATCGCGACGCACGGGTGACGGCCCTTCGCGACGCGATCGCGGAGTCGACGGCGAAGAACATCTCCGTCGTGCTGTTCAGCCTGGAGCGCCGCCTCGGCGAGGAGCTCGGCGGAACGGAGGGCGCAAGGCTTATCGCGTCGGGCGACGAGCGAGCGAGCGCGGCCGGGATGATCGCCCCGGAGCGCGTGAGCGAAGTGTTCTTTCCTAGCGGTCGCTTCGTTTGAACGCGGTGGTACAAGTGCGTCGTGCACGACCCGACGTTGCTCGATCACGACATCCTGCGGCTCTCGGCGGCGTTGTGGTCGGCGGTCAACTCGCTCGGCGGACCGGGCTCGCTGGATCGTTGCCGTGCTCTCGGTACCGCCGCGATAGAGCTGCGCAGCGGTGACTTCGTCGGCGGTCGCCGCGCCTTCGCCGAACAGATCGGCGCGCTGAGCGAGGACGACCTCGAGGAGTGCACACGCGCCTACGCGCTGTGGTGTCACCTCATGAACATCGCGGAGGAGCGCCACCGCCTGCGCGTGCTGCGCGAGCGAGGCACACTGGCGCCCGACGGGCTTGCCGCGTCGATCGACGCGCTCGTCGACGCGGGTGCGACGGAAGGCGATCTTCGCGGGCTGTTCGATCGTGCGCTCGTGATGCCGGTGATCACCGCGCACCCGACGGAAGCGCGGCGACGCTCGTCGCTCGACCACCTCGCGCGCATCACGAACATCCTCGACGCGCTCGACCGCGCGAACGGCGACGCAATGACCGCGACGCTTGCCGCCGAGGTGCTCGCGCTACACGCGACGGAGGACGCGCGCGCGCGCCGACCCTCGCCTCTGGACGAGGTCGAGAACACGGTCGACGTGTTCCGCCGCTCGCTGCTCGACGTGACGCCGCGGATCTACCGCACGCTCGAGGATCGGCTCGCCGCGCGGTTCCCGGGGAGCTCGTGGCGGCTTCCGTCGTTCTTCCACTGGGGCAGCTGGGTCGGCGGCGACCGCGACGGCAACCCGAACGTCACCGCCGCCGTCACGCGCGGCGCGTTCAATCGGCATCGTACGACGATCCTCACCCGCTACCTCGACGACGTCGCGACGCTCGGACGCACGCTTTCGATGTCGTCACTGCGCATTCATGCGGGAAGCTCGATGGGGGCGCTCGAGAGCTCGCTCGAGCAGGACCGCGCTCTCCTCCCGGAGGTCGCCGCGCATGCTCGCGCGCGAACCGTGCGCGAGCCCTGGCGCGAGAAGCTCTGGTACATGCAGGCGCGCCTGCGCGCCACGCTCGAGCGCCGCGACGAAGCGTACATCGACGCCGAGGACTATCAGGACGAGCTCGAGTTGCTCGATCACACGCTGCGCGACGTCGGCTTCGCGACGGTCGCAGATCAAGAGCTACGCGACGCACTCCGTCGCGTCGATGTCTTCGGCTTTCACCTCGCCTCCCTCGACGTTCGCCAGCACTCCGCGGTCCACGATCGTGTGGTCGCCGAGCTGCTCGCGCGCGGCGGACGCCCGGGCTACCTGGATCGCGACGAAGCCGGCCGGCGCGCGATGCTCGGCGACGTCCTCGCACGTCCCATCACGCCCGAGCGCGACTGGGACGGCGTGTCCCCCGAAGGTCAGGAGCTCCTCGAGACCCTCGAGGTCGTCGGACGCGCGCGCCGCGAGATGGGCCCGCGGGCGTGCGAACGCTACGTCATCAGCTTCACGCGCGAGGTGTCCGATCTGCTCGAGGTCGTATTCCTCGCGCGCGCGGCCGGCCTGGCGCCCGGCGAGGTGCATCCCGTCCCGCTCCTCGAGCAGCTCGAAGACCTGCAGCGCGCCGGCGCGATCGCCAAGGACGTGCTCGCCGACACGACGCTGCGCAACGAGATCGACGGCGACTTCGAGGTGATGATCGGTTACTCCGACTCCGGCAAGCAGGTCGGCTACGTCGCGTCCACGATCGCGCTGCGCGACGCGCAGATCGCGCTCGCCGCCGAAGCGCAGCGGGCGGATGTCGCGCTGACGGTGTTCCACGGCCGCGGCGGCGCGCTCGGTCGCGGTGGTGGCCCCGAGAGCGAAGCGATCCGCGCGCAACCTGCCGCGGCTGTACGCGGGCGCCTGCGCGTCACCGAGCAAGGCGAGACGGTGACCGCGCGCTATGCGCAGCCCGAGATCGCAGAGCGCGATATCGAGCTGATGCTGTCCGCCGTTCTCGCCGCGAGTCGCGATCCCGAGCCGAGCGACGATGATGTCCGCGACGAGCAGCTGCTCCATCGAGCTGCCGACGCCGCGCGCGGAGCGTATTTCGAGCTCACCCGCGACGAGGATCGCCTCGTGCGCTACACGGTCGCGTCCACGCCGATCGAGGACGTCGCTCACCTGCCGCTCGGATCGCGCCCCGCATCCCGTGGCAAGGGCATCACGCTCGACACGCTGCGCGCGATCCCGTGGGTGTTCTCGTGGACACAATCGCGCCACGGGATCCCCGGCTGGTTCGGCGTGGGCACGGCGATCGCCACGCTCTCCGACGAGATCGGCGCCGATGGCGTTCGCGAGCTGTGCGGGCGATCGAAGGCGCTCCGCGCGTTGATCCGCAACTGCGAGCTGTCACTCGTGCGCTCGGACATCGACGTCGCTCGCGAATATGCGCGGCTCGCCGACGACGACGCGCGCCACGTGTTCGCGCTGATCGAAGCGGAGCACGCGCGCACGCGTACCGCGATCACCGACACGCTCGGCATCACGACGCCGCTCGCGACGCGGCCGTACCTCGCGGGCTCGATCGGTCGGCGCAATCCGACGCTCGACATCCTCTCGCACTCGCAGATCGAGGCGATCCGTCGCCGCCGCGCGGGCGGCGATGCCGACCGCCTCGCGCGCATCGTGTTCACCACGATCGGCGGTATTGCGGCCGGTCTCCAGACCGCCGGCTAGCTTCAGTGTAACGACGTTACGTTGCGTAACGTCAAATCGGGATGCGGACCTTCGGCCTCCTCCTCGTCCTCGCCGGTCTCCATCTCGTCGTTGCGGCCGCGTGTGCGATCGCGCTTCTCACAGATCTCGCGCCGATCAACGCGGAGCATCCCGCGCTCAAACCGCTGAAGTTCGCCGTCTCCATCGCCGTTCTCCTCGCCAGTGTGGCGCTCGTCCTGCGCGCCCTCCACGTATCGAGTGTGGTTCGCGACGGCATCGCGGTCACGCTCGCGATCACGCTCGTTGTCGAGATGGTCGCGATCGCAGGCCAAGCCGCGCGCGGCCGCTCGTCGCACTACAACACCGGCACGCCGTTCGACGCGTTCGTCTGGACCGTCATGGGTACTGCGATCGTCGTCGCGCTCGTCGCGCTCGTCGTCCTCGCGGCGCTGACACTGACGCACGCGTTCGCGTTCTCGCCGCTCGTGACGTTCGCGATCCGCGCCGGACTGTGTTTGCTACTCCTCGTCGCGATCTCGGGGTTCGTGATGGCGGGTGGACATCATCGCGACCTCCGAGCCGCGCATTTCTTCGCCCTCCACGGCTTACAGGTGCTGCCGCTCGTCGCGATCGTGATGCTGTACGTTCCCATCGGCGAGCGTGCGCGCTGGGGAGTGGTCATCCTCGCGACGTTGCTGTGGACCGGCGCCGCCATGATCACGTTGGGAGTCAGCCTCGCGCGTCATGCCGACCATGATCCTGCGCATCATCCGTACGCGCAGGAAACGCGGCAAGAACGAGAGTGATGCCTCGAGGAACTTCGAGAGAAACGCGGGTCGAAGTGTCCCACGACCTCGTCGCTTCAGAGTGCGGATCACGCCTGCAGCGATCTGGTGCGGTGTCGCCGCCATTCCCATCGTCATACGTGCACGACGCGCAAATCCGCTGTGGACCGGTCCCGGTGCGACGACTGTGACGTCCACGCCGTCGGCCCCGAGCTCGTGTCGCAGCGCCTCGCCGAACGACTGCACGAACGCTTTGCTCGCAGCGTAGGTCGCCGCGCGTGGCACGCCCTGAAACGCGACCAGCGAGCTGAGGAGTACAAGACCTCCGCGACGGCGCTGTGCAAGGCGCCGACCGAAGGCATGTGCGAGCTGCACGACGGCGCGGCAGTTCACGTCGATCATCCCGAGCTCTTCCGCGACGCCGAGCTCGAGGAACGAACCCGACGTACCATATCCCGCCGCCGCGACGACGAGGCCGATGTCGAGATCGAGCGTTCGTAGCGCCAGCTCCTCCACGGAGTCACCGTGTGCGAGGTCGAGCGCGATCGTGCGTGTGTGCCTGCCGGCCGCGCGCACCTCCGCGGCGAGCTCGGCCAAAGCGCTGGCATTCCGACCGACCAGCACGAGCTGCATACCTTCCGCTGCGAGAGCCCGTGCGATCGCGCGACCGATGCCGTCGGAGGCGCCGGTGATCAGCGCCCAGGGGCCGTACGACGACCGGACCGTCACGGCGTCACCGTCGCCGTCACGAGGGTCCATGCCGTCCCACCGGCCTGGTCGCGAACCACGACAGCAATGTGTCCGTCGCCCGATGCGGGCTCGAGCGTCGCGCTCGCACGTGTGTAGCCCACGAGCTCGCCGATCGAGGAGAACCAGCGATACGACAACTCGGCCGCAGCCTCGTCTGCCGCGGGCAGATCGGTCGACAGCACGCGCTCGGTCGAGCCGCCGATCTCCACCGACGCGCCCATCAGGAGACCATCGAGGAGAATCGACGGCGCGCGTGGGTTCTCCGCGCGCGCCCCGAACGCGAGCGTCTTCTGCACGGCTTGCTCGCCGTCGATCGATCGAACGGAGATGGCGAGCGCCGCGACCGTGTTCGCGGCGACCGCGGGTGCGACGACGTACCAACCGTCGGTGTCGCGCCCGATGTCCACACCGGGAAGCGGCGCGATCGTGACCTCGTCGGGTGGTGCGATACGCGGACCGGCATCGCCGTCCGTGACCAGCACGTCGACACGCGCGACCTCGCCGGCGGCGAGTGCAGGTGGTTCGATGCGCACCGCCATCACGCGCGCGTGATCGAGTTCGAATGGTTGCGGGACGTCGGCACAGCCGGCGAACACGCAGAAAGTGATCGCGATCCTCATAGTTCTCCTCGCAGTCCAAAGGACGGGATGATCGGCAGCGTCGTGATCGCCGTGCGGCGGCTGTAGTCGAAGTTGTACTGGTAGTCGATCGCCGCGGCGTTGATGTAGACGTTGCTGATGTCCAGATACGCGGCGAGCTTCCAGCGCGCGAACGACCACGTCCGATCTACGCGGAGATCGAGCTGGTGCTGCAGATCCACGCGCTGCGAATTCGGCGCTCCGTACGCTGGGAGGTAGGCGTCGACGTCCGCCTGATAGATGGTCCCCACGACGGGCGTGTACGGCTTGCCCGTCGTGAGCTGGAAGCGACCGCCGATTCGCCAGTGTGGGGTGAGCTGGAGCGATCCCACCGCGATGAAGTTGTGTGCCTGATCGTAGTCGAAGCGACGCTCCCGCATCCCTTCACCGTCACGGCGCTTCGCGATCGCTCCCGTGTACGCGAGCCAGCCGAAGAATCTCTCCGTGCGCGCCTGCACCAGCAGCTCGATCCCGCGCACATCGCCAGCGCCGAGGTTCTCGTACCCACCGAGCGATGCCGGATCACGCCGGTCTGCGGGCAGCACCAGCAGGTCGGAGAGGCGGTTGTAGAAGGTGGTCGCTCGCACGAGCACCGTCTCGTCGAGCCGCTTCTCGCCACCGGCGGAGAACTGCGCCGCGTGTTCCGGATCCAGATCCGGCTGCAATCCCTGATCGAGGTACTCCGGTGGCCGCGTGTACGTCCCGGCGGCTGCCCGCAGCGTCGCGCCGTCGGCGACGGTCCAGGCGATCTGTCCGCGAGGTTGCAGCTCGAGGTCGTCGTTCCGGAGATAGACATCTGCACGCGCACCCGCGGTGATCTCGAGCGACGGAACGGGGTAGACGACTGCCGCTGCCCACGCCGCGAGATCGCGAAACGTGTTCGAGCCGGTCGTGACGATCAATGCATCCTGCGTGAAGTTCGGTCCTCGCGGATCGCCTTCGCGCGGTGGACGCGTGAACTTGATGTCGTAGTCTGTCCGCGTGAGATCGGACTCCGTACCGGCGACGATCCGGAGCTTCTCGTCGGGATCCCATAGCAGCTCGCTACGTGTCGCGAGCCCGAGCCGATCGAGCAGGAGGTAGCGCTCCGTCCCTACCTCGAAGTGATTCGTGTCCGTGTACACCGAGATCGCGTTGCGAATGTCGAGACCTGGACGCTTCCGGCGAAGCGACGCGATCAATCGCGTGAAGCTCGTCGCGTTCGCGAACTGTCCCGAGGCCACCGGGTCCATCGCGTTGTCGCGATCGCTGGCGAGCTCGACTCGATCGTCGGAGCCGAACAGGAACGCCTGCATGTCCCAGCCCTCGCGCGGGCGAAACGACGCCTTGGCCTGGTAGTCGTAGTACCGAGGATACGCCGTGAAGGCGAGGCCGCCGTCGTCGGGGAGAACGGCCGGCAAGATCGCGTCGATCACCGAGCGTCGCGCTGCGACGGCATAGCCGCCGCGATCGCCGATCGGGCCCTGTACGAGCCCGCTGACATTGATGAACGACAGCTCGGCGAAGCCACTCGTCTGGGTGGGCGTGTCGCGCGATGTCGCCGCGACGATGCCGCCGCTCGCGCGCCCGTAGCCGACCCCGAACGTGCCCGGCATGTACTCGACATCGGAGAGCATCTCCGTCGGGATCACCGACTGCACGCCGAGGAAGTGATACAGGATCGGGATCTCGAAGCCGTCGACGAGAATGCGCGAGCTCTCGGGAGACGAGCCGCGAATCACGAGCCCCGAAGAGAGAGGGGTGAGCGACCCGTTGTTCGCGATGCCGGGGAGGTTCTTGATCCCCGACAACACGTCCCCGCGCGATCCGGGGATCGCAGCGAGCTGGCCACGATCGAGCGTCACGCCACCGGGCGTCCGCGCACGCTGCTCGCCTCGAATCTCGATGACCTCTCCCGCCGTCACGCTCGCGAGCTCGATCACGATCGCCTCACGTCCCATGACCTCGACCACCGACGCCTCGTGATCGCCGTCGAGGGCGGTGATCGAGAGCGTGCTCGACGTGAGCACGAACTCGCCAGTCTCGTCGGTCACCACGGGCGTACCGTCGTCGCCGTAGACGGTCGCGCCGGAGATCGGCTGCTTCGTCTCCGCGTCGATGACGCGGCCTCGGACCTCGGCGTTCGCGACGCTGGTCGCAAACAGCATCAGCAGGAACACGGTTCTGTTATGTAACATCGTTACGTAACAGAACCATGATACTGGTGGGCACGTCAATCTCCGAAACACGTGTGCCGCTAACCTTGCGAGTTCCTGATGGGTACTGCCGACCGTATCGAACGAGAGCGCCAGCAGAAGCGCACCGCGATCCTCGAAGCCGCACGCGAGCTCTTCGTCGAGCGGGGCGTGGAAGCGGTGACGCTTCGCGAGGTGGCGCAGAAGATCGAGTACTCGACGACGGCGATCTACGTGCACTTCGGAGACAAGGCTGCGTTAGTCGCGGCGATGATCGAGGAGGACTTCGCGGCGTTCTCGAAGGGCCTCGAGGCGGCGGCGAGCATCGTCGATCCTGTCGAGCGCATCGTCGCGCTGCAGACGGCGTACATCGACTTCGCGTTGTCGAAGCCGCACCACTACCAGATGTTGTTCCTCACCCCACCGCGCGGCGCGGAGAAGATCAAGGATTCGACGTCGCCGGCCGGGATTCAGGGCTATCGCGTGCTGCTCGCGGCCATCGAGGAGTGCCTCCACACCAAACGTCTTCGCGCAGAGCTCTCCGACGCTGCGGTTCTGACACAGACCGTGTGGGCAACCGTGCACGGCATGGTCTCGCTCCGGATCGTCCTCGGTCACCAGCCCGCGTTTCACTGGGCCGACCTCGCGACGTTGGCGGATACGGTACTCGCCACCACGGTGCGCGGCATGCTGCGCGAGCCGGACGACATCGATCGCTATCGCAGCGACAAGCCCAAGAAGCGCAAGAAGCGCTGACGGGCTACGGAATCAGTTCCTGGAGGAACGTCATGCCGTCGGCCTTACCGCCGATCAGCCCCCCGACGAGCCGCGCGGTCTGGCGCGCCATCGGCGGCCCGTTCTTCGCCACGTTGCCGAGCGAGGACTCGGTCGCCGCGCGACCCGCGTCCGTCTTCGCAAGCGTGATGAACGCGGCGGCGATCACGATGCGTCGCATCGCGTTCGTCTCCGAGTCGCGCAACATGCCCGCGAGCTTCTCGGGCTCGTTCATCTTCGCGTAGGCGGCGGCGAGCGCCGGGAGCATCGCGACGCGCACGTCGTGCGACGGATCCGAGAGCAACGGTGACAGGAGCTGCGAGGTCAGCGCCGCGTCACGATCGACGAGTCCGATCGCCGCGGCCGCGGCCTGTGCGCGCTCCCGCTCCGCGCGCGAGCCGAGCGCGCGCGTCAGCCGGGCGGCGACCGCTTCCTTCGGCGCGACACGCGCGACGGTGGTCAAGGCGAGCTGGCTGAGCTCCGGGTTCGGATCGCGAACCGCGAGCGCGAGCGTGCGCTCGATGACCGCCGGCTCGAGCTTGTCCTTCTGCGCCGCGAGTCGCTCGAGTGCGGCCTTGCGCACCTGTGGATCGGGGTCCGCGAGGGCGGCCGACAGCGTCTCTTTGGCGCGCTGACCGGAGGACAGCGCCGCGTCGACAGCCTCGACGCGAACGATCGGAGACGAATCCGCGACGGCGATGCCGATGAGATCCGAGGCACCGATCTGACGAGCGGCCTTGAGGAGGGCGAGCTTCTCGGCCTCGTCCCCGCGCTCGAACATCTTCGACATCGTCGCCTGCGCGGTCTTCGGTGCGTCGGCGCCGAGGCCACCCACGGCGCGGATCGCGATCACGCGTACGTCGCGATCGGCGTCGTCGAGCATCTTCACGAGCGAGTCGCCGACGGCCTTGTTGCCCTTCGCAGCCGACATCGAGAGCACACGCGCGGCGTCCGCGCGGATCTCGGCGCTCGAGTCGCCGACGAGCTTGGCCGCGATCACCGCACCGTTCTTCGCGGGGTCGGGCCCATCGGCGACACACGCCATGACGAGCTTGCGCACCTCGACAGATTCGTCATCGGTGGACCTCGCGAGCATGGAGCGCGCGCCCGCGCTTCCCGCGAGCGCGGCGTTGCACAACCCTTCGACGCCGATCGGATGGAGGCCGTCGTCCTCGGGGTTGCGCGCCGCCGAGGACAGGTACTCGAGCACGATCGCCGGCTTCTTCTTCGCGAGGTCCGCGAAGACACGAGCTGCCTCGCGGCGCGGGCGGCCCTTCTCGCGCCACAGCTGTGAGATGCCGCCGACGGCCACGGCGGGACTGCCTCCACTCTCGGCGCTGACCGCGAGACCACGCGCGGCGCCGATGCGCACGCCGTAGTTCTCACCCTTCGCCATCTTCACGAGCTTGTCCTGGTAGGTGCGCCCTGCCTTCCCGGCCGCTTCCGCCGCCGCGGCGCGCACGTCGGGATCGTCGTCGGTGAGCATGCGATCGAGCGCGTTCTGCGCTGCGAGCTTGTTCGTCGTCGCGACCTCACCCCATGCGAGGGCAGCGGCAACACGCAGCGGCTTCTCGAGCTTCTTGTCCTCGAGCATCGTGCCGAGGTCGCCACCCGCGCGCTCGGGATCTGCCTTCGCGTAGAGCGGCAGCGCCGCCGCGCGCACCGCGGGCGAGCGCGACTGGAACGCGCTGCGCGCACTGTCCACCAACTCGGGCCCCTTCGGGAGCGGATCCATCTCGCGCAACAGGCCGATCGCGTATACGCGCGCCTCGACGGGCGCCTTGTCGAGCGCGACGAGCTTCACGAGCTCTGCTGCGACCGCCTCGGCATTCTTCGCGAGCGCGCCCTTGATCTGCGTCTTCGCACGATCGCGCATCGCGGGTGTGGCGTCGGGATCGCCGAACACGCCGATGATCGTCGGGACCGACGGTCCTTCGTCGTCGTCTGGGCGTGCTCCCGACGTCGACACCTCCACCATCAGCTCGCGCTTGACCTCGGCGTCGGGCCCCGACTCGAGCGCCTTCGCGAACAGCGTCGCACCGCGCTCGCCGAGTCCGCGCACGGCGGCGAACGCGATGCGCCGGAGCTCCGGATCCGACGAGGTCAGCGCCGCGCTGAGCTTGTCTTGGTACGCGTCCGTGCCACGTCCCGCCGCGGCACCGGCGACGGCGACCGCGGCCCGCTGCACCGCCGGCGACTGTGTCTTGAGCGCGCTCTCGACGAGCGCGACCTCGCTGGGCGTGCCGCGCGCGATCGGGCGCAGCGACGCGAGCAGCTCGGCGAGATCCTCCGGATCCTTCGCCGCCTTCGCCAGCGCGTCGAGTGACTTCTCGTTGCCGGTGGTCGCGTACTCGACGAGCCCGCCGAGCTGCGGCGCCATCAACGAGCGAAGCTGCGTATCCCAATCGTCGTCGCTGCCGCCGATGTCGTGACTATCGATCTTCTTCCACGCTTCGGCGGCGACCATCGGGCGCGTGAGCCCGGTATCGGCGACCTCGTCACCGAACCCGCCGGGCAGCCAGTGAAAGCTCGAGAGCCCCGCACGCCCGTAGCGAACGACGACACGATCGCCTCCCGCGTGCGGCTCGAGGTCGAAGTAGACCTTCCCGCGCATCGAGATCCAGATGAGGATCAGGATGACGATGGGCGCCGCCGCGATCGCGCACGCGATCATCACGTAGTAGCGCTTGCTGCGATCGACGACGGCCTGCTCCTCGGGCGTGACGGCGGCGATGCCCTCCGTTCGCAGGGCGCGGAGCTCGCGCAGCTTGAGGCGCTGGTTGCTCTGGGTCTTGCTCCCGAGGAGATCGAAGCCACGACGCGCCGCTGCACGCGCCGGTGCGGTGAGCTCGCGAACCCGCGGCGTCAGCACTTCGTGCCGGAGCATCCAGGTGTTGCCCGTCGCATCCGCGCGACAGATCACGCCGCGTTGCTCGAGCACGGTCAGCGCCGAGCCCGTGTACGCCGGGTCGAGGTTGACCTTGCGCACGATCGAATCGGCTGTCCGCGGCGCGTTCGTCGACGCGATCTCGGCGCACAAACGTAGCCCGGAGCGCTCGTTGCCAGTCGCTCGACACGCCTCGTGCAGCCACTCCGACTCGAGCTCCTGCGGCCCGCCCGCTTTGTCGAGCCCGGCCTTCGTCGAGATCCGTAGGTCACGCATCGCCATGCCGGCGATCTGAAGATCCGCGGCGAGCACCGGCTGGCCATGCGAGATGCCGTGTACGACCGCTTCCGCGAGCGCGGGATCCGCGGCGACGCCCGAATACGAGAGCATCTTGTCGAAGATGCCGACGGCCGCCGACACCGGGATCCTCTGCAGCTCGTAGCGCGACGACGGCGGGAACAGCGAACCCGTCCTGCGCTCGAGCGCACCGAGCAAGTGCTGTCGCTCGCTCGCGCACACGAACAAGAAACGCGCGCGGCCAGCGCCGCGCGACACGACGCGCTGGTAGAGATCGCTGAGCTCCCCGACGGCGCGATCGTCCTGGCACAGCAGATCGATGTCGTCGACGACGAACACGAACTGCTGCCCCGCGACGGCATTGGTCACGGCGCGTTGCGCGAACATCGCGGGCTGCTCGTTCGCGTTTGGCTGGATCCCGAACGCGGAGAGTCCCTGCGCGAAGCTCTTTGCTGGCTCCGTCAGGTCCTCGCACGCGAGCGCCACGATGCCGTGATCGCGCAGATACGGAATCAGGCCCGCGCGCACCAGCGACGTCTTCCCGACGCCGGGCTCGCCATAGACAAGTCCCGATCGGAACTGATCGGCCGACACCATCTTCGCGATCTCGTCGCGCTCTCCTTCTCGCCCGTGCCAGACGTCACGTTCGGCCTCCCCGAAGGGATCGAGCCCTCGCAACGGCGACACCGTGCCTGGATAGGTCGCGACCGCCACGGCGTCATCATACACAGAGATGCTGCCCCCTCGCCCCTTTCGCCCGAACGGGCTTATCGAAGTACGAGAGCGTATGATCGTGCGATGCGGGTGCTCGCCGTCGTAAGCCTCGTGGTCATCACGAGCGTCGCCGTGGCCTCAGCCGGGAGCACGCACACGAAGATCACGATCTGGGCCACCCAGGCGCCCACGGCATCGATGTACGGCGGACTCTCGTACGGAGGATCCGCGCCCCCGTCGGGTGCGATGATCACGCAACAGGTCGATGTCGACATGTCGTCGACGGGGGAGGCCCGCATCGGCAATCTCGCATCGACGCTCGATCCTGCGAGCATCCAGATTCGCGACCTGACCGATCCAGCGAGCTCGATTGTCGAGCAACGCTTCACACCCGGAGCGTCGTCGCCGACGGCGGTGATCGCGCGTTACATCGGCGAGACGGTCGTCGCGGTCACGCCCAAAGGCGATGTCACCGGGGTGCTGCGCTCCGTCGA
This sequence comes from Kofleriaceae bacterium, assembly GCA_046160585.1. Classification (GTDB taxonomy): domain Bacteria; phylum Myxococcota_A; class Polyangia; order Haliangiales; family Haliangiaceae; genus JABFXX01. The sequence continues at coordinate 55,225 of JBJXGN010000298.1, read as the reverse complement.
CGCGCGCACGATCGTCATCGAGGTCCCGGCGGCGAAGGACCAGCGACGCCTTCAGGTCTTGAGTCGCGACTACGTCCAGGACCTGCGGTTGCCGCCGGGGCCCGGCACCGATCGCGGCAGCCTCGCGGTGCGGTTCGCGACGAAGAAGCCCGGCGCGCACACGCTCGAGCTCTCGTACCGCACGGTCGGCATGTCGTGGACAGCAGACTACCTCGCGGTCCTCGACGAGGCCGGCACCGTCGACTTCTCCGCTCTCGCCACGATCAAGAACGCGACGGGCGCGACGTTCGAGTCCGCGGACGTCACGCTCGTCGACGGGAGCAAGCCGCCAGCGCGTTACACGATCGCGCAGCCCACCAAGCTCGTCGCAGGGCAGCAGGTGCAAGTCCCTCTCGTGCCGGCTCAACGCAAGGCGACCGCGAAGACCGTCATCCTCTACGAAGCGATTCCCGATCTCTCGGCGGGCTTCCAGGGCTACGCGAACACCGATTGCGCGCAGTACAACGCGAACACGGGGACCGGCACGGCCGACGTGGCGGTCGAGGTCGAGGTGCCGTCGAAGGATCCCTTGCCGGCGGGACGCGTGCGTATGTTCCGTCGCAAGGGCGAACGCGTCGAGGTGGTCTCCGAGGAGCAGCTGCGCTCGCGCTCGGGGGCCGCGCGCATTCGCCTCGATCGCAGCACGGACGTCGTTGGAGATCGCAAGGCGATCACGTGCACCAACGACGAGAAGGCGCGGACCCTGACCGAGCACGTCGAGATCACGCTGGAGAACAAGAGCAAGCGCGCACTCGACGTGGTCGCGCGCGAGTTCGCTTGGCGATGGACCCTGTTCCGGATCGACGCCGAGACCCACAAGAGCGCGAGGACCGCGTCGCAAGCGTTCGAGTACCGCGTCACGCTTCCGGCGGGTGGCAAGCGAACGATCAGCTACACGCTGGTGTACACGTGGTGATTCGCGGAGCCCTCGTCGCGGCGCTCGCCGTCGCGTGCGGCGCGGTGCCGCCCTCGCTGCCGAGCGGCACCGCCGTCGCGACCGACGAGATCACGCTGTATCGCGATCGGGCGCTGATCAAACATCGCATCGACGTTGTCGTCCCCGAGGCGAGTCGCGCGACCGTTTCGTACGTCGTACCAGAAGGGGTGACGCTCGGCGACATCGCCGTGGTCGATCTGGGAGTCGTGACCGTATCGGAGCTTCGTTCGTCGGGGTCCTCCAAGCCCTCTCCCGTCGAGCTCGCGGACGAAGACGAGCCCGACGAGCCCGACGAGCCCGACGAGCTCGACGAGGAGCCCGATCTCGAGGAGGACCTCACGGCGACCGACCCGCCCACGCCGGCGAGGCCGACGACGATCACGTTCGAGGTCACTGCACCGAAGGCCGGTCGCTATCGTCTTGCCATCGCCTACGTGACCGATCGGCTGTCGTGGGACGCCGCCTACACGATGACGACGACGCCGTCTCGCAGGCACGCCACGCTTCGCGGCGCGATCGCGATCCGCAATCGACTCTCGGCGCAGCTCCCCGCGTCCCGCACCCACGTCGTCGACGCGGACCTCGGCGCGTGGCGATCACGAACCGCCGAGCAGGTCGGCGGCGCTCGAGCATCGTCCGCGACGGAGACGCCATCGCCGAGCTCGCGGCTCGTCGGGGAGCTCGTCATCGCGCGCGGCGAGACCCGTGTCGAGCTTCTCCCCGGCGATGCGCCCCGCGTCATGCGCTCGGTGCTGGTCTACGATCCGATCGGTACGAAGCTCGACAACGCCGGTGCGCGCCCGATCCTCGACGCATCCCTCGGCACCGAGCGCGCGAGCCCCCGCGTGACCGAGAGCTTCGAGATCGCGCGCCCGCAGGCCTCCAGCGAGGGTCTACCCGCGGGGCCCGTCCGGTTGCTCGAGCGCCGCACGGACGGCACGCTCGCGGTCCTGGGCGAGTCACGCCTGTTCGACGCCGCGACGCGCGTCGCCGCCGCCGACACGATCGCGCTCGGGACTGCGGAGGGTGTCACGGGTTCGCGCGAGCGACGCGATCTGTCCTACGACGAGGACAACCGCCGGCTCGTCGAAGAGTTCGTGCTCACCGTCAAGAACACCCGCGCACACGCCGTCGAGGTCGTGCTTCGCGAGCACATGTATCGCGGTCAGAACTGGACGCTCGCGTACCAGACGGCGAGCGAACCGACCAAGGAAGGCCCGCAACAGATCTCGATGCGGACGATCGCACCGGCCTACGGCGAGGCCAAAGTGCTCTACGTCGTCGTATACACGGGGCTGTGATCGCTAAGGTTGCCGGGCTCACCATTCACTACGGCAAACGCGTCGCGGTGAACAACCTCTCGTTCGATCTCGAGCGGAAGCACATCGCGCTGATGCTCGGCCCCAACGGAGCGGGCAAGAGCACCACACTCTCGGCGATGGCCGGCTCCATCGTTCCGACCACGGGTACGATCACCGTCGGCGGTCAGGACCTCGCCACCGCGCCTCGGTCCGCTCGTGCGAAGGTCGGTTTCGCCGATCAGCCACCCGCGCTCTACGAGTTCTTCACGGTGCTCGAGCACGTCACGTTCGTCGCGCAGGCGCGCGGCAGCGACGAGGCCGCGGCCGCACAGATCCTCGGGGACCTCGGCCTCTCGAAGATCGTGCAGCGCCCGTGCCGCGAGCTCTCGTTCGGGATGCGCCAGCGCGTAGGTCTCGCGGCCGCCCTCGTCGGTCCCGTCGAGCTCGTCCTCCTCGACGAGACGCTCAACGGTCTCGATCCGCACGCTTCCCGGTCCGCCCGCGCGGCGCTGCGTGCGGCGGCGGATCGCGGCGCGACGATCCTCATGTCCACGCACCTCCTCGGTGTCGCCGAGCGCATGTGCGATCGCATCCTGATCATGGACAAGGGCACGCTCGTCGCCGACAAGCGTGGTGACGAAGTCACCGAGCTGCTCGCGAAGGGCCCGTCTGCCGTCGAGGACCTCTATGTCTCGCTGATCGCCGACGAGGGTCCGACGTAATGGCGATCAGCGGCCGCGATCTGATCCGCTGGTCGACTCTGTACGAGCGCAGGTCGAGCACCGCGCTCACGCGACCTTTGTTCATCGTCGCTGCACTCGGCGCTGCGTTCGCGAGCTGGGTCGCGTGGCGCACACACCTCTCGTTCGAGGCCGGCTCGCAGGCGTGGCTCGCTGGAGCGTGCGTCGCGTTCGCGATCGCGTTCCTGCGCGTGCCATTCCATCTCTACTGGCGCGCCGACGCGGCGCTCCTCGCACAGCTCCCGATCGAAGGTGAGGCGCTGCTCGCCGCCGCGCTGTATCGCTGCGTCCGCGCGGCAATTGCCACGACCGCCGTCGTCACCATCGGCGCGGCGCCGCTGTTCGAGCAGAGCACCGACCTCGCACTGCGCCACCTCGCGCTCGCCGCCACGCTCGGCGCTTCGGCGGCGCTGCTCCTGCCGGCGGTCGCGTTGTTCGCCGCGCGCCTCGTCGCGATCAGCGCCTCGGAGGCGGTCGCCTCGTTGCGCGCCGTCACCGGTGTCGACGCCGCCGCGCGCCCCCCCTCCCCGAACACGGCGCTGCTTGGAGCGCTTCCCGGCTTCGCATCGACGGGCGTGTTCGTCGCGATCCTTCTGTTGCCCGCATGGCTCGTCGGTCGCACGCCGTCGGCGTCGGCCGCGATCACGCTCGCGATCCTCGTCGGTGCGTCGGTCCTCGCGATCGCCGGCACTCGCGCCGGTACGGCACGGGTCATGGGCACGATCCTGCGCGACGTCTCGTCGCTCGATCGCCAGCGCCTCGCGACACTCGATATCCGACCTCCGACCGGACTCGAGCGCGTGATCGGCGCGATGACCGGCGACGGCGCCCTCGCCTACTCCAAGGACGCGCGGCTCATGCGCCGTCGCTATCCGATGGCGTACGCGCTCGGAGCGCTCGCGTTCCTCGTGCTCGTGATCATCGGATTCAAGCAACCTGTCGATCCGATGCCGTGGCTCGTCGCCACGCTCGCCGGCATGACGGCGTACGGGCTGGCCGTCGGTGGACGCCTGCACCGCCCTCCGATCGAGCTGATCAGGCTCTCGCACTCGTTGCCCATCACGAACCGCGCACGACTCCGCGCGAAGCTCGCCTGGGTGGTCGGGTGGTGGTTCGTGTTCGTGCTCGCGCCGGGCCTCTTCGCCGCGCTCCGCCAGGCGTCGCCGATCGAAGGGCTCTCCCTGGTCGGCGGCGCGACAATCGTCGTGATCGGCGCGGCGCTGTTCCGACGCTGACTCCGGTTTCACCTGCAGCAGAATGCGGCACCCCGTCGATAAAAGAGTGAACTACCCGTGAAAGCACTCCCACGGACAGTTCCGACGCGCGATCGTTGAGGACCGGGTTCGAGGCTCGACGCGAGAAAGGAATCCTGATGGCCCACGAGCATGTCCTCGTCATCGACGACACCGAGATGAACGTGAAGCTGCTCACCGTGCTCCTGGCGGCACGTGGGTATCAGGTCCAGAGCGCCACGTCGGTCGAGGAGGCCGCACCGATGATCGAACGTACGCAGTTCGCCTGTCTGCTGCTCGATCTGAGCTTGCCCGGCATGGACGGACTGACCTTCGCACGCCAGTTGCGACGCGATTCCACCTACGAAGATATGGTGATCATCGCGGTCACCGCGAACGCGATGAAAGGTGACATGGAGGAGGCACTAGCGGCGGGATGTAACGCCTACGTCACGAAGCCGATCGACACGCGCACGTTCCCGGCACTCGTCGCCGAGGAGATCGCGAAGAAGAGGTCATGACCGCTACTGCGCGGTCTCTTTGATGAAGATGCGCGGCAGCGTACCGACATCCGCGACCATGTAGAGTCGACCTTCACCCGCATCGGCGATCCCACTCAATAGAGTTCGATCGGCGCCCGCGAGGCCCACGGATGACACGGTGATGCCTGCCGCCTTCATCTCCTTGACGAGGGAGAGGAGGCCGTCGTAGGGAGCCTCGCCGTCGCTGAGGAGGATGACGTGCTTCCGGGTCGCGCGGGCCTGCCCGAGGATCGCGTACGCTTCCTTCAATCCCGGGTAGATGTTCGTTCCACCACCCGGCACGATTTGGGATACCTCGGTCGAGATCCGCATCTTGTTGCTCGCGCTCTGCGATGGCACGACCACGTAGGACTCGGTGTCGAACGCGACGACCGCGATCGTGTCTCCCGGCGCGAGCACTTCGACGGTCGCACGCGCTGCTTCCTTCGCAGCCTCGAGCTTTGGCCCGCCCATGGAGCCGGAGCGATCGATCACCAGCACCACCGCCAGCGTCTCCGACGGCGGAGGCTTCGTCGACGCGGCGGCTCCGATCGACGCGGCCACATCCGTCGCGAGGCGGAGCGGATACGCAAAACCGCCCCCTGCCTTGGCGAGCCGATCGAGGGCGGCGCGGCTGCTGACCTGGTACCCGAGCGCCGAGGTCACGATGCCCTGCTTTCGCAGCTTCGCCAGCACCGGCTCGTGCCGGCCCGTGCTCGTCTCGGTCACGAGCAGGATCCGCTTGTGCTGTCGCTTCGAACGCGCGAGTAGATCGCCCGCGACGCGAAGTCCGGCGGCCGTGTCGGACTCGGCGGCGGCGGCGATATTGGCGACGGCTCTCGAGATGCGATCGCGCGACTTCACCGACACGAGCCCGACCTCGACCTTCCCTCTCTTGCCGTACGAAACGATCGCGACCTCGTCGTCCGGATCGAACGTGTCGAGCGTCGAGACCAACGCATGCGTGATGACCGCCATCTTGTCGGGCTGCAGCGTGCGATCGACCACGACGACAAACGCAGTATCGGCGTACGCGACACTCGAAAAAACCATCACCACGACCGCCAGCGCGACGCGCATGAGACCTCCTAGGTGCCGACCATCTGGAACACGTGAAGGGACCGGACTCCGCTGCCGACCGCACCGGTCTTGCTCGGCTTGGCGAGATCGAACAGGCATACGACCTCGGTCTGTTCCCCGGGCGTGACGTTCACGATCAACGACGCGACGTTCGCCAGCACGAGATAGAGACCGAGCCCCGCGCCCTGGGACTCCGCGTAGGACTGCGGGCGGCCTTTTTCGCTACGCGCACGCCGGACGTGATCGATGACATCGTGCTGGCGAAGCGTGCCGAAGCGATCGCTGACCGAGATAGCGAGCGTGTGGTCGTCTTTGGCCCAGCGCAGGATCGCACCTCGCGCGCGGCGTCGCAGATCGCCCTCGGACTCCCGGAGCGCGTTCATGACGAGCTCGTCGACGACGGACGAGATGCGGGCGACAACGGGCCGGCGCGCACCGACGGTCTCGGCCCACGCGCAGACCTCGTCGATCGCGTGGCGCTTGTCGGTGTCGTTCTTGAGCAGGCGCTCGCCGACGGGCACCCCCTTGGACACGTACTTCTCGAGGCCGAACACGTCGCCCGTCGCCAGCTTCTCGGAGGTGATCCCGAGCTGCTTGTCGGTGGGGTCGGTCAGGAGGTGGCTGACCGGTCCACCTTCGAGCATGAGTGTGATGAGACCATCGTCGTCGAGGTCGTCACCGACGACGACGACCGGGACCGGGAGCGCCTTCAGCGCGTCGGGGGCTGCCATGCGCATCGCGCGATCGACGACGACCGCGACCGCGCCGGTGACGTCGGCAGGTATAGAAGTGGCGTGGTCGACCGTCAGGCCCGCGGCGGTCAGGGCGTCAGCGACGACCCGACAGACACCTTCGTCGAGGCTGACGCAGATCGCACGACCGAGCCTCATCGTGGACGAGGATACACCATGATACGATCGCAATTCGCATGGCGGATCCGCCACCGATCCGACGGCCGGGGACCAAGCCGCCGCCGTTGCCGCGCGTCCCGGTTGCTCCTGCAGCCGGGCGTACGGACGTCGTGCCGATCCACGCGATCAACAGCGATCAGGATCTCGCGGAGGACACCCGCAACCTCGAGGTCGCCGACGCCGGAGCGCTCGTCGAGCGAATGCTCGAGATGGTGGCCTCGGAGGGTGAAGCCCTGCTCTCCGGCGACGACGCCGACGGTCGTCTGGCCGATCTGAACGTTCGCACGGCGCTCGCGAGCTGGGACGCACTGCATCAAGTCGACGAAGCGCTTCGGTTTCTCGAGCTCGCCGAGCGCCATCCACTCGCATCGCGCCTCCGGTTCGCGGCTGCGCTCGTCGGCAGCGAAGAGGCTTCGCTCGACGCAGTGATGTCGAAGATCACGGGTGATCCGCACCTACTCGTCGAGGCCGCCGAGGCGTGGCTATGGCGGCACAGCAAGGCCGCACGCGCGGTCGAGGCGATCGAGCTCGCGCTCGCAGCATCCCCGATGCCTGCGCTCGCGAAGCACGCTCTCGAGCTCGCCGCGCTCACGCATGCGGCGGTCGGAAACTGGACGCGCGTCGTCGAGCTACGACGCAGCGCGCTGACCACCGAGAGCGAGCCGGAGGAGATTGCCGCCACAGCCGCGCTGGTCCTCGACCGTGCAGAGGATCCCGCAACCGCGCTCGGGCTGTGCTGGGCCACGCTCGAGTTCTACCCCGGCCCCGGTACACGCCCCGGGACCACGGTGACCGGCACCGTGCTCGGGTGGCTGCGCTGCTTCGACATCGCGATCACCGCCGCGACGATCATCGACGACGAACGCCGGTTCGAGCTGCTCGACAAGCGAGCCGAGCTCCTCGCGACGCTCGCGGGCGGCGGCGTCGAGGCGCTGGCGACGCGACACGCGGTGGCCGCAGAGCTCGAACGCGATCGCGAGCACGCGCAGGTCACGGTGCTGTGGCAGCAGCTCGTCGAGGATCCGACCTCGGCGGCGCCCAACGCCGCGAAGCGGATCGCGCAGCTTCGGCTCGCGTGGTCGGCCGCGGGCGCGAAGGAGCACGCGATCGCCCTCGCCGCACATCGCTGGCTCGCCTCGGACACGACGTGCATGGAGATCGCGGCTACACACGCATGGCGCGCGCTCGAGCTCGCCGCGATCACGAACGATCCATCGCTGCCCGAGCTCGCGGTCGCGGTCGTCGATTCCGTCGACAGCGTGATCGCGGAGCGCTGGATCGATCGCCTCGACCTGCTCGCGCCGACCGCCGCCACGCAGCAGCGCTTCGAGGAGCGCGGCGGCTTGTTCGTGCGCTGGGCCGCCGCGATCGCCGAGCGCCGCGGCGACCTCGCGAAGGCGATCGCGCTGTGGACCCGCGCCGCGCAGGAAGGCGAGTTGCCCACGACGCGCGACCACGTCGTGCGGCTGCATCGCGGTGCCGATGAGGATCGGCTCGCGGATGCGTACGCCGAGTGTGCGCGCGCCGAGAAGGACCAGCGCAACGCGGCCGCCTTGTGGTGTGCGCGCGGCATCGTCGACCTCGCCCGCGGCGACTTCGTCGAGGCAGAGGAATCGCTCGAGAAGGCGCGCACGCTCGGCCCGAACGATCCGTTCGCGCGCGCGGCGCTCGCCGCGGTGTATCGCGCGGGCAAGCGCTACGACGCGCTCGCTCAGGTCCTCGCGGAGCTCTCGACGTCGTCGAGCAGCCGCGAGGGTCGTGCACAGGCCGCGCGCGAACACGCGGAGCTCCTCGACGAGCACCTCGGCGATCGCGCCGGTGCGCGCGCCGCGCTGGAGCGCATGATCACGGAGCGTCCCGAGGATGCGGAAGCGATGCTCGTGCTCGCGAAGCTGTGCGAACGCGACGAGCTGTGGCCTCGCGCGATCGAGCTGCGCACGAAGGCGGCCGAGCTCGCGCCGACGCCGGCGAGGCGGGGCGAGATCTGGATGGATATCGCGCGCGCCGAGGATCGCCGCGGCGACCACCAAGCCGCGATCGCCGCGCTCGAAAAGGCGGCGGAGAACAACCACGCTGGCGCGCGCGCACAGCAGACCCGTCTCCTGCGCAGCTCCGGCCAGACCGAGAAGGCGCTCGCGATCGTGCGCGCGGAACTGGCCACCGATCCCGCGATCGAGCGGCGCATCGTCCTCCAAAACGAGATCGGACAGCTGCTCACCGAGCTCGGGCGCGAGCCGGAAGCTGTCGTCGCCGCGTACCTCGACGTCCTCGAGTACGAGCCCGCGCACACGGAAGCGCTCGCCAGCATCGAGGAGCCCGCGCGCCGGCTCGGGCTATGGGACGAGCTCGCACGCGCGTTCCGCGGCGCACCGCAGACACCGCGCAACATCGAGGTCCTCGCCGAGGCGCTTGCGAAGATCGCCGAGTGGTCCGAGCTCGTCGAGGTCCGCCGCAAGCAGCTCGAAGCGGCGGACACGACGCAGGAGAAAGCACGGCGTGCGGCCGAGCTCGCGGCCCTCTACGAGGAGCAGCTCGGCGACATCGACGGCGCCGTGCGCATGCACCTCATCGCCCAGGCCGCGCAACCCGACGAGAAGCGCAACGCGAAGCTGCTCGACTTGTTGCGACGCACGCATCGCTGGACCGAGGTCGCTGCGGTACTCGAGCGCGAGCTCCCGAACGTCAGATCGTCGGATACGCAGCGCCAGCTCGATATCCTGCTCGAGCTCGCCGAACTTCGCGCTAACAAGCTCAATCGGCCCAACGAAGCCGTCACCGCGTACGAGAGCGTCCTCGAGCGGCAATCCGAGAACGTGATCGCGCTCGGTGCGCTCGAGTCGTTGTACGAGAAGACGGGCAAGGACCGCGAGCTCGCGCGCATCCTCGAAGGAAAGGCGGAGGCGACGCTCGACCCGCAACCGCGCGCGGCGCTGTTTGCACGCGTCGCGACGTTACGCTCGAACCGCGGTGACATCGAAGGAGCGCTCGCCGCGTACACCGCGGCGTTCGCCGCCGACCCGACGAACCGCGACGTGTTCACGGCGATGGAGCGCGTCTGCTACAAGGCGGAGCGCTGGGCCGCAGCGATGCAGCTCTACGAGAGCGCCATTGCCCACGTCGAGAGCGGAGCATCGCGCGCGTATCGCCTCGGAGATCTGTATTCACGCCGCGGTAACGTGCAGCTCAACTTCCTCGGTCAGGTCGACGAAGCGATGCAGAGCTTCCTCAAGGTCGTCGAGGTCGACTCGCAGCCGCAGGCCGCGATCAAGGTGATCGAGGAACTGTGCGAGCGCCGCGGCGACTGGCAGCCGCTGATCGACGCATACGAGAAGCGCGCCGAGACGCAGAAGGATCCGACGCGCAAGGCAGACGCGCTCCGCGCCGCGGCAGCGCTCGCGCAGAAAAACGTCCCAGATCGCCGCATGTCGCTGCGCCTGCAGCGCAAGCTGCTCACGATCGATCCCAACGACGCCGAGGCGATGTCGAGCCTCGAGCAGCACTACGACGAGGAGCAGGACAAGAGCGGCCTCATCGACGTGCTCAAGATGCGGCTCGCGCAGGCGCGCGACAAGGTGGAGTCCGTCGAGCTCCTCAAGCGCATCGCACGGGTGTCGGAGGAAGGCGCGCGCGACGTCGACTCCGCGACGGAGCACTACATCAAGGTGCTCGAGATCCAGCCCGAGAACCGCGACGCGCTCGACGCGCTCGGCCGTATCTACGAGTCGACCGAACAATGGGCCGAGTTCATCGACGTCACGCGCAAGCTGATCAAGGTCACGAGCGATCGCAACACGAAGGCCCTGCTCTACTTCCGATGCGGCTCCGTCATGGAGGCGAAGTTCGGGCGCGAGCAGGACGCGATCCGCTACTACGACGCCGCCATCAAGACGTCGTCGGCCTGCTTGCCCGCCGTCCACGGGCTTCGCGATCTGTATCGCCGTCGCGAGGAGTGGCCGCGCGTCATCGAGTCGCTCGAGCTCGAGGTCAAGCTGTGGCAGGACGACAAGGAGCGCGCTGGCGTGTTCGCGCAGATCGGCCGCATCTACGAGAAGCAGCTCGGCGACAGCGAGCGCGCGATGCAGTTCTACGAGAGCGCGCTCACCGTCGATCCCGACTGCTTGCCGGCGAACCAGGCGCTGTTCGAGCACTACTTCGATCGCGAGGACTGGGACAAGGCGCAGCCGCTCGCGAACGCACTCGCACAGAAAGCGATGCGCGAGGGCGATCCGTCGACGCGTTCGGACTTCTATCGCCGGCGCGGCGTCGTTGCGTGGAAGACCGGCGATCCGCGCGCGGCCGCCGAGAGCTTCATCGTCGCGCTCGAGATCAAGCCGCTCAACGCGGAGGCCCTCGACGATCTGGGCGGCCTCGCGCGCGAGCGTCCCGAGGCGTGGGACTTCGACGTCACCTATCGCGAGCTCGACAAGCTGTATCGCAAGCGCGACGACGCGAACCACCTGCTGGCGCGGGTGCACGTCGGGCGCGCCTCCATCATCGAACGCGACGGCGATCTCGACGGTGCCGCGGAGCTGTATCGTGAGGCGGTCGATCTCGCGCCTGGCGACTTCGTGGTGTTGTCGTCGCTCGTCGACTTCCACACCGACACGCGCCACTGGACGCAGGCGATCACTGCGATCGAGCGCTTCGTCAACACGAACGCCGCGGCGCCCGTCGATCGGCTGCGCGCGCGCATGCGAATGGCGGCGATCCACGCCGACGGCGAGATGGACGCGGCACGTGCGATCGGCGTCCTGCGCGACGTGATCAAGACCGAGCCCTCGCACCAGGACGCGTACTACATGCTCGCGCAGCAGTACTATCTCATCGGTCGCCACGCCGACGCGCGCAGTGCGATCGATCGCGTGATCGAGCTGGCGACGGCACAGGGACAACCGCTCATCGCCGCCGCCCTCGCTCGTTACTACTACTACAAGGGCCGCATCCTCGACGCTTCCGGTGATCATCGCGCCGCCGCGCCGCAATATCGCCGAGCGATCGAATACGATCCGGGCTACGCGCCACCGGCGCTCGTCCTCGCACGCCGCGCCGCCGACGGAGGCGACCAGCGACAGGCCGAGACGCTCCTCCTCGACGCCGCGCATGCCGCGATGGCGCAGGGTGGGCAACGCGCCGCCGTGCCGTTGCAGCGCGGCCTCGCGCGCATCCTTCTCGCGTCCGGTGATCGTCCCGCCGCGATCGAGGCGTACCGCGGCATCCTGAACGTCGAGCCGGACTCGCCGAGTGATCGCGTCGCGCTCGCCGAGATCTACGCGGTCGACGATCCGCGCCGCGCGATCGGCGAGCTCCGCAAGGTGCTAGATCGCGACATCCACCACGCACCCGCGTACCGCTTGCTCGCGTCGTTCTACTCGCGCATGGGCGACAACGAGCGCGCGACGCGCGTGCTCACGGCGCTCGACCTGCTCGGCTTCGCCGAGGAAACCGACCGCTCGACAGCGCAACGGCTGCGCGCCGCGCGCCGCAGCGAGAATCTGCGGCGTCCGATGGACGACGAAAACCGCGAGCGCTGGCTGATCACGCCGGCCGCGCGCGAACCACTTGGCGAGGTGTTCACCGCGTTTGCCGAGGAGCTTTCGACGATGCTCGCGCAGCCGTCGCTCGGCGAGAACCTCATGCCCGCGCAGGGTCACGAGCCGCGCCTCGAGGCGCTCGCGCACGAGCTGGGCTACATGTATCAAGTCGAGGCGGAGATCTTCGTCGGCGAGCGCGTGCCCGGCCTCATCGCGATCACCGCCTATCCAACGCGCCTGCTCGTGATCGATCGCGCACTCCTCGTCGAGAGCGATCTCGCGTTGCGCTTCATCCTCGGCTACGCATTCGAAGCGATCCGCGGCGGCTACGCGTCGATCCTCCAGCTCGGTGCACGCCAGCGCCGCGAGCTCGCCGCGTTGCTCCGCGCGCTCCTCGCCGCCGACGTCGATATCACGGGTCCAGCCGCCGACCTGATCAACAACGCGAACGCCGAAGCGCACAAGGTCCTCGAGCAACACGCCGGCACGCGCGACGTCGATGCGGGCGCGTGGATCGATGGGATGCACGCATGTGCGAAGCGTGCCGGTCTCCTCGCGTGCGATGACTTCACGGCCGCCATCTGGGCAGTTGCCCGCCTATCCGGCGAGCAGCTCGCGAGCCACGACGCCACCGTCGCACTAGGCTCGGTCCTCGGTGGCCCCGATCTCGTGCGTTTCTACCTCTCCGACGACTACCAACAACTACGTGACGCCCTCGTCGGAACGGTGTAGGCATACAAACTACGTAGGCATCCTGGATCACTCAGTTCCGTCGGAGTAGAGTTGTGCGTGCGGCTTATGCGGGTGCGGTGTAATCAATACTACGGTCATTACGTGGCGAATCGATGAGCCAGAAGTTTCAAGCGTCAGTCCAGCACCGCGGTGACGTGAGCTACGTGAAGCTCGGCGGCGTCATCGACGAGGACAACGAGCTTGCAGATCTCGTGGACAAGATTCCGACGGGAACTGCGGTGATCGATCTCGGCGAGATCGAGCGCATTAATTCTTGTGGCGTTCGCGACTGGGTGAACTGGCTCTCGAAGCTCGAGACCAACGGCACGCGCTCCGTTCTCGTCGAGTGCTCGCCGGCGATCGTCGCCCAGATCAACCTCGTCAACAACTTCACCGGCAACGGCGTCGTCAAGAGCTTCTACGTCCCGTACTTCTGTCCCGAGTGCGACGAAGAGAAGGTCTTGCTCGTCGAAGCGACGGACATGGGGCCGCCTCCGCACGAACCGCCGACGTGTCGCTGCGACGAGTGTGATCTCGTCATGGACTTCGACGACATGCCGGACAGCTACTTCGCGTTCCTCTCGAACCAGAAGAAGCTCGCCGAGCCCGACAAGATCAACGGCGCGATGCGCGACCTCGGTCGCGGCTCGAACACCGACTCCAACGGCGGCAAGAAGGTCCGCTCGCGCGCGAGCCAACCGAACCTCTCGGGTGGAAGCAAGCCGAGCGTCCCTTCGTTGCCATCGATCCAGCGCACGAGCACGCAGCCCGCATCGCTGCTTGCAAAGCACGTGTCGGCTCCGGGTAGCGGCTCGAACCTCAAGCCACCGAGCCGCCCGCAGCTCGGCTCCAAGCCTCCAACGGGTCCGGGTGGATCGCGTCCGCCGGGCTTTCATAGTGCGGGGACCTCGCCGTCGAGCAACAGCTTCGGCTTCGCGGCCCAGGCGCCGATGGATCCGCGGATCGCCGCACCCTCGAAATCGAACGCGCTGGTGTTCGTGCTGATCGCGATCCTCGTCGGAGCGATCGCGGTGCTGGCGTATCTCGTGTTGACCAAGTAGTGCGCGCTCTCGGGTAGCGAGCGTGAAAAAAATCGTCAGTACGTGCGTATCCGCGCGTTCACGAAAAAGTGAACATCGCGTGATCGCCGTAAGCTGCGACGGACCCCGCGGTACCAAGGAGCTCTATGAATCGAATCCTCCTCGTCTCGGTCTGCCTGATGACGTACCTCGCACGGCCCGCCTCGGCGGACACGGCGTCGAGAATCGCCGACTTCGCCGAGAACGCCGCCGACAAGCTCGACAGGTGGGGCCTCGATAGCAAGGTCGCCGAGGCACTCGCACGCGCCGCGATCGGACGCACGCGCCGCGCGATCGCGATCGGCCCGCACGTCGGCGGCGTCGCGCAGATCGACGCGAAGGACTCCGTGAACGGTGGTGGCATCTCGTTCGGACTCGGCCTCTACACGTTCAAGGTACCGACCGGGCTCGCGCTCAAGGAGGTGATCAAGGAGCGCGTGAAGAAAGAGCTGCAGACTGCAATCGCGACGGGCACCGCCCCCGACGGCGACGCATTCATCCGCGGCATCATCGAGAAGGTGATCCGCGACGTGCTAGACGGTGCGTACGGATCGCAGAAGTTTCCAAAGCCGCTGGTCACCGTGCTCATCGAGGGACAGAAGTCGTTCGGCGATGCGGATGGCTTCCAGCTACGCGCGATGTTTGGCTACGGCCTGTTCTCGAAGCTGAGCGTCGGGCTCTCACTCGCGGGCTCGTTCCCGGCCGCGGACGGCGCGAAGAACGACTTCGTCGTCGGGCCCGAGTTCAGCTTTCGCGTAACGCCGATCGGCAAGCACCGCACACCGGTGTTCGACGTGTTCGCGCGCTTCGACCTCGGCGTGCGCGAACCGCAGCCGGTTGCGGCGTCGCTTGGCATGCGTCTCCTGCTCGACGTTCTCTAGTCTGCCCCATAGAGCTGCAGCCCGAGCGTGATGAACCAGTCTGCGGGTGCCGAGCCAACCCAGTCGATCCCGCCCGTGATCACGGGCCCCACGCCGGCGACAGCATGCGGCCAGTAGCGTCGATCGCCGCCGTAGCGAACCGACAGCGCGGTCATGAGGAGGTCGGCCGCGAGCGGGCCATGATCGTTCGTGTTCTCGATCCCGCGCTGGCGTTCGGCGATGAGCGAGAAGTGTGCCGGGCCCAGCGGCAGCTCGGCGAACGCGCCGAACGAGACTGCGATCTTCGCGTTCGTGATCAGCGAGACACCGCCGGAGAGGCCGAGCGCCGAGGCGCCCAACCGGCCCATCACGCCGAGTGGACGCAACGACGCCGCGCGGTACTCGCCGATCGTCTGCCCGGTGATGCTTCCGTGCCATCCGAACGGGCGCATCTTGCCGACGTGGATCGCCGCGAGCCCCGCAAACCCGAAATCGCCCGTGTCGTCGTTCTCGAGGCCGTGCACACCTCCTGAGAACGAGACCGCCTGGAGCCACTCGCCCGGCTCGCCGCGCAGGCGTCCCGAGAACATCGGTGTCGCGACGATCGGCTCGGCCTTGGCGTGGGCGTCGAGCCACGCGAGGATGTCGTCGGCGACCCGCGCTCCCTTCGGCTCGTGCAAAAGGTCGTGATGGAATCCGTCGTAGATCTTCAGCGTCTTGTCGCTGCTCGGCACGGCGCGGATCAGCTCGCGACTTCCCGATGGAGCGGTGAGCGCGTCGCGCGTACCGTGCAGCGCGAGGATCGGAAACACGACCTCGTCGGTACGCTCCCAGATTTCGCGCATGGCGTCGATCAACCCGGCGGCGGTGCGCGCGGGTCCGGGACCTTGCTCGATGAGCGGATCGGCAGCCATCGCCTTCTCGACGGCGGGGTCCGACGAGAAATCTTCGTTCGGGAGATCGAGCGCCTTCGCGCCAGGCGTCAACGCCCCGGCCATGCGTGTGGCCGCGAGCAAGAGCGGTCCGGCATCGAGCGCCACCGCGGGCGCCGAGAGGATCACACCGTCGAGCTTCGTCGGGACCATGCTCGGACTCGTGGGTTGTTTGTTCTCGGCCTGGATGTCGAGAGCAGCGAGGATCGCGATCGCGCCGCCCATGCTGTGACCGAACACGAACACGGGCCCGCCGTGTGCTCCGGCCGACTGGATCACGCGCTTCGCATCGTCCACGTAGTCGCGCCAGCGGCGTGGGGACACACGGGGACCCGACGAGTGGGCGTGGCCACGCAGGTCAAACGCGACGACGTGATAGTTGTTCGCTACGAGTTTCTCCGCGAAGGCGACGTACCGCTTCGCGTGGTCCTTGAGCCCGTGCACGATCACCACCACGCCGCGAGGATCTGATGCCTTCCACGTGAGCGTCGCGAGGTCGGTCCCGTCGCGCATCTGCACGACCTCGGCCGACGGACCTCCGGCCGGCGTCGTCATTGGACGGAGATCCAGATCCGGCGTGTGCGCGCATGCGGCGAGCGCGATCAGCGCGGGCGCGCCCCACGCGAGCGCCGCGATGGCGACCAGCCTCACGCACCGAGCGTACCTCTTATGGCAGAGGGTTGCGTAGGATGAACACCGTTAGACCGTCAGGCCCTTCTTGTAGGCGAGCAGCTCTTTCTGGGTCTTCAACAAGAGCTGGTTCGTCTCGAGCAGCTCCTTGGTACGAGCGCGAACCTGATTGGCCAGGCGTTCGCGCTCGCGTGCTTCCTTCTCGAGCATCTCCTGATACTTGACCTGGACCACGGCCTCGTCGGTGACGTTGCGCTGGATCTCGAGCGCACCGACATGGTTGCCCTGGTCGTCGGTGATCGGGACCGCCGAGAGGATGAAGCGTAGCTTCTGGACCTCGCCGACGATGGAGCCGCTGATCTCGTCGAGGCGGACGTGCCGGTTGTCGTTCCAGCACTGTTGCGCGATGCACTCGGACTTACAGATGTTTAGCTCGAGGACGTCGTAGCAGTGCTTCCCCTTGAGGCCACGCGCGAGCTGCCGAGGAAGAAGTGCGAAAAACGCGCGGTTGAAGTCGACGATGCGCCGGTCGCGATCGACGACAAAATAGCTATCCACGATAGCGCTGGCCGTGCGCTTGAATTCCGTCAAGAACTGCGTCAGGGCGGCCGGAACCTGGTCCACGGGTCGAATGGTAGCAGTTCTATCGGTGCTGTCATAAACTCGACGACGGGATGGCCAAACGAGGGGCGAGCCTGTCGGTCAAGATGATCTTGACCACGACACTCCTGATCGTCGTGACGGTGGTCGGAAGTGGCGTACTCAACGTCATCAACGTTCGTAAAGCGTTCGACGATTCGACGCACCGGCAGATCGAAGTCTTCCGTAGCGGTCGAGAGACGCTTGGCGAATTCGGTACGCCGCTGTTCGCGCGCGCGGTCAGTCAGCTGCTGATCGATCGTGGTCGGGATCAGGACATCCTGTCGCTGGTCAAGGAGACCGTCGAGCAGGACACCAAGGACGGACCGTCCAACAAGAAGGACTACGGACTCAAGCTCGCCTACGTGCTCGACCCGAACCAGAAGGTCGTCGCGTACTGCACGGAGACCGCGAAGCTCGAGTGCGCACTCGGCAATCACGAGCCGATCAGTCCGGCGATCGGACAGCTCGCGGTGGACTCGTGGCGACAGGCCGACGAAGCGTGGAAGGCGGCGGCGAAGGGCAAGGGCGAGGCGCTCGTACGATTCGACCTCGCGTCGGTGGGCTCCCAACACCGCGTGTTCGCGTTCCCCGTCTTCATCGGCACGCCGGCGACGGCGGCGGGTGCGCTCGCGCCGGAGGCGCCGGATGCCCGGCTCGGCTATGTCGTCCTCGGCTACGATCTCGCTCCGATCGAATGGTTCGCGTCGGCGGCCGAGGAGTCCAAGGCCTCCGCGTCGGCGCGTGCGGCCCTCTACACCGGCGCGGTCGGTGGCCTGTTCGTGCTGATCGGCACCGTGCTCGCGATCCTCCAGGGTCTGTCGATCACGCGACCGATCAAGGCGCTCGCATGGAAGGCGGACCAGATCGCGCGCGGCGATCTCGATGCGCGCGTCGAGATCACGAGCGGCGACGAGATCGGGTTCCTCGGCGAGAACTTCAACTTCATGGCCGAGCAGATCGCGATCCTCATGGTGCAGACGGCCGAGAAAGCGCGCCTGGAGCAGGAGCTGGAGGTCGCGAAGACGATCCAGGAGACGCTCGTGCCCTCGGTGGAGCCCGTCGACAAGGGCGTGCTGAAGTTCGCGGGCTTCTACCAGCCGGCGGCGCAGACGGGTGGCGACTGGTGGACGTGGCACGAGCTGGTCGGCGGGAAGTACCTGCTCGTCATCGGCGACGTCACGGGTCACGGCGTTCCGTCCGCGATGATCACCGCGGCCGCGAAGGCGGCATGCGACGTCGCGCGCCACGTGCACAACGACGACGTCACCGTGACGCGCCTGCTCGAGATCATGAACCACGCGATCTTCGAGAGCGCGCAGCGGCGCTTCGTCATGACGTGCTTCGCGTCGATCATCGACACGAAGCTGCGAACCATCACGTACGCGAACGCCGGTCACAACTTCCCGTACCTGTATCGAGCGGGCGACGGAAAGGGCGAGTTCGGCTCGCTCATGATCCGCGGCAACCGGCTCGGCGACGATCGCAGCTCGAAGTACGAGGCGAAGACGACGGAGCTTCTCGCGGGTGACGTGCTCGTCTGGTACACGGACGGCATCGTCGAGTGCGAGAGCGAGGCCGGCGAGGAGTACGGCGAGAAGCGCTTCCGCGCCAGCGTGAAGCGCGCCGCGATGCTCGACGCTGGCGAGATGAGGGATTCGATCGTTGCGGACGCGACGGGCTTCTTCGGTGAAGCCCCCCGCAAGGACGACATCACCATGATCGTGGGGAGGATCCATTGAGGGCATTTGGCGCAGCACTGATAGCTGGTGTCGTGGTGGTGTCGGTCGCTTCAGTCGCCTCCGCGGCGGTCGAGCAAGACCTCCGCGATGGCGACAAGTACTTCGAGGAGAGCAAGTGGCAGAAAGCGGCCGCCGCGTACGATCGTGCGATCGACAAGGCGCCCGGCCAGGTCGCCGCCGAGGCGTATGGCAAGCGCGCCGCGATCTTCATCATCCTCAAGGACTACAAGGGCGGGCTCGCCTTCATCGCCAAGGCGAAGAGCCGCTCGGCGGCACTCGCGAACGCTCCGGAGCTCGGCGAGCAAGAAGCGCTGATGTTGTGGGAGACCGGCCGCAAGGACGAGGCGATTGCCGTTGCGGAGAAGGTCGTCGTCGCGAAGCCCGGCACGTTTACGAACCAGAAGCTGATCGGCGAGTACTACGCGAGTCGTGATCCCTCCAAGAGCGCGGCGGCGTACGAGGCGTACCTGTCGAGCCGCCCGAGCGAGCTCGAACAAGGCGACGTGCTCCCGCGCATCCGCCTCGGCTTCGCGCACCTCGCGACAGCGCGGCAATCGATCTCCAACGGAGACGAGATGACTGCGCAGAAGATGTACGCGAAAGCTGTCGATCAGTTCGAGACGTTGTCGCGCCGGCTCGGCAAGCGCCCCAACGCGCAGATCAACGCGGACAATGGACTGTGCGCCGCATACACCGGGCTCGGTCGCTTCGACAAGGCGCTGACAGTGTGCGAGCGAATCGTCGACGACCCGAAGCGCGTCGACTCCGGCGGCGCGGTGTGGTTCAACCTCGGCACCGCGTACCTCGCGCGCAAGCAGACCAAGAAGGCGCGCACCGCCGCCACGGAGTTCACGAAGCTGCGCAAGACCGAGGCGCGCGGGTTTCGTCTGATCGGCGACACGTACTTCGCGGATCGCGAGTGGGCGAACGCACTCGACTACTACCTGCGCGCCGAGAAGCTGCTCAAGCCGAACCAAGGCTACGAACAGGTGCTCCTGTCGATCCAGCTCGGCAAGACGTATCGCCGCATGCCGGGAACGAACAACCTGCCGCTCGCGATCGAGAAGCTCGACGCCGCGTATTCGGCGAACCCCATGTCGACGGAGCTCGCGATCGAGCTCGGCGGCGCGTTCCTCGAGGGCAAGCAGGATGCGAAGGCCGCCACACTCACCGACAAACTGCTTGCCGGCAAGTCGCTGGAGAAGGCGCCACCCGAGACGAAGGCCGCGGTCATGGTCATCGGCGGCAAGGCGCTGTTCAACCAGAAGAAGCTGCGCGAGGCGCGACAGCGATTCGAGTCGGCGCAGCAGATCCGGCCCAACGACGTTTCGATCCAGCGCAACCTGATCCTCACGATCAACGAGCAGGCGTTCGTCGAGGGCGCGAGAGATCCAAAGGTCGCCCGCGAGTTGCTCGAGCAGGCGCTGCCGATCGATCCGCAGTCGCCCGTCACGCTGACGAACCTCGCGATCCTCGCCATCGATCGGGGCGATTGCGACGGTGCGCAGAAGCAGCTCGTCAAGCTCGCGACGATCAGCGGACGCGACGAGGTCGTTCGTACGCGCCTCCTCGCGAAGACGTACATGTGCATTCCGCGCCCCGACGTTCGCAAGGCCGTCGAGGCGTACGCGAACGCAGAGCGCGAGGCAAAGAAGGCCAACGCGGCCATCGCGCTCGCCGAGGTGTACACGGAGTGGGCGCCGCTGACGTGGGACCAGGACATCGCCGGTGCCGTCGACAAGCTCGAGATCGCGGTGAGCGCGACTTCGACGAGCCCGGAGCTGAAACAGCAAGCCTCCGCGGCGAAGCGCAACCTGGCGCTCGCGCTGTACCGCCACGGCTGGAAATCGATGCGCGAGGGCAAGGCCACCGACGCGTCGAGCGACTTCGAGCGAGCCCTGCGGGATCCAAATGTGCTGAAGGGGACCGAGCCACTCGCGTTCGAGTTCAGCTACGCACTCTCGCTGCTCGACTCCGGGCGTAGCCAGGAAGCTGCGAAGCTGTTCAAGCAGATCGCCGGTAAGGGCAACCAGTCGATGTACCTGCGGGGCCCGTACGCGAAGGTCGGCGCGCAGTTCTTCAGCGCATACGCGAACTACCGCAACGGCCCGCTTGCAGCGCGCCAGCAGGCCGCCGCGGATCTCGCGCGCCTCGGCGGCGAGGGCCTCGGTGGCAAGCTCGACGAGCTCCTCGCGTCGGTGTGGGAGCTCATCGCGTACGATCAGTGGCGCGCGGGCCAGGTCGGCGCGGCATCGAAGTCGCTCGCGACCGCCGAGAGGTACGCCACCGGCGAAGCAAAGCGACGCATCCAGCTCGACAAGGCTGCACTGACCCTCGACAAGAGCGACCTCGCGACGCTCGAGGGCATGAACGGGAACCCGGCCGAGGCGCTCGTCAACCTTGGCATCCTCTACGATCGAGCGAACCGACCCAAGGACGCCTACGACGCATGGGTGCGAGCGAAGGCGCGTGGCGTCCAGTCGCGCGACCTCCAGAAGTGGATCGACGCGAAGAAGAGGATCTATGGCTACTAAGACGCTAATCGCTGCAGTTGTCCTGTGTGCCGCGTCAGGTAGTGCCGCGGCGCAGCCAGCACAGAAGATCACGATCGGCATCTACGCTCCGTCCGTCGAGTTCGGTACTGCGCAAGCACGCCTCGCCTACGTGCAGGGTCTTGCGAAGGCGATCGAGCAGAACACCGGCATCAAGACGGATGCACAGTCGTACGCGAGCCTCGGCGCCCTGAAGAGCGATGCGGTCGACTTTGCGATCATCGACGGTCAGTGTTACGCGACGAACCTGAGCTACAAGCTCCTCGCCGCCGCGAACATCGGCGGTGGGACGTCGCGTGGGTGGGCGTTGTATTCCAACGCGGGTGACCTGTCGGCGCTCAAGGGCAAAAAGCTCGCGATCATGAACACCGGCTGCAACGACGCGGGCTTCGTCGACAACGCGATGCTCGAGTCGGAGGTCGACCCAGCGCACTTCGGGTCTCGCGTCGGCAAGCCGGACATCAGCGCGGCGATCGCGGAGGTCGCGTCCTACAAGACGGCGCAGGCCGTGTTCGCGCCGTCGGGATCCACGAAGGGCCTGACGAAGTTGTTCGACACGGGAAGCGTGCCGAACCCCGCGTTCGTCGATGTCGGCGGCAAGCTGCCCGCGGCGACCGTCGACAAGGTCTCCTCCGCGGTGCTCGGCTACGGCGGCGGCGGTGCGATCGCGAGCTGGCAGAAGGGCGACACCGGCAACTATCGCGGTCTCGCCAGTCGCCTCGGCAGGGTCACGAAGCAAGGCGTGCTCGTCGCGCCGGAGCTCGTACGCATCGACGCGAAGGACGTACTGTCCGAGCCGGCGACGCTCAAGGACACCGCGATGGCCGACGTGCGCCACCACTTCCTGCGCTCGCCCGGCGCGCGCATGGAGTAGCGCTCGCGTACTTCACGTGCGATTCGCTCCACGGTTTATCGCGCGAGCTCGACGAGGATCGCACGTGCGACACGGGCACCGTCGACGGCGGCCGAGACGATACCGCCCGCGTAACCCGCGCCTTCTGCGCACGGATACAGCCCCGCAAGGTCCGGCGACACGAGGCGTTCGTGATCACGTGGCACGCGGACGGGCGAGCTCGTTCGCGACTCCACGCCGACGAGCACCGCGTCCTCGGTCAAGAAGCCGCGCATCTGCTTGTCGAACTGGACGATCGCCTCGCGCAACCGCGCCGCGAGCGGCACACCCGTCACGTCGAGCACCTCGCCGATGTCGGTCGCGAAGAGGCCCGGCTGGTAGCTCGTGCTCGGCACCGTCGACGAGGCCTTGCCCAGCACGAAGTCCGTTGCCCTCGTCGCGGGCGCGCGCAACGCGCCACCACCCGCGCTCGCCGCCGCGCGCTCGAGTTTGGCCTGGAGCTCGACGCCGCCGAGCGGACGCGCGAGGCCGAGTCGATCGAGATCCGCGAGCTCGATCGACACCACGAGCCCCGAGTTCGCGTACGGCGAGTCGCGCCGCGACAAGCTCATCCCGTTGACGACGACGCCGTCGACCTCGGTCGCCGCCGGTACGATCCAGCCTCCGGGGCACATGCAGAACGAAAACGCTCCGCGTCCGTCGCTCGGCGTGAACGCGAGCCGGTACGGCGCCGCGGGGAGCTTCGGGTGCCCGGCGGCCTTGCCGTACTGGATGCGATCGATCAGCGGTTGCGGATGCTCGATGCGCACGCCCATCGCGAACGGCTTCGCCTCGAGCCGCACGCCCGCTCGTGCGAGTAACGCGTGAACGTCGCGTGCGGAGTGCCCCGTTGCCATCACCACCGCGCGGCCGAGCAACTCGCCGCCACCCGCCGTGCGTACGCCGACTGCTCTGCCGTCGTTCACGACGAGCTCGGTGACGCGCGTTCCGAACATCAGCTTGCTACCGACGCGCTCGAGCGACTCGCGGATCGCGGTGATCACCTTCGGCAGCTTGTTGCTGCCGATGTGCGGGCGCGCGTCGACGAGGATATCGCTCGGTGCGCCATGTAGTGCGAGCACTTCGATCACGTCGCGCACGTCGCCGCGCTTGTGACTCCGCGTGTACAGCTTTCCGTCGCTATACGTCCCCGCCCCGCCCTCGCCAAAGCAATAGTTGCTGTCTGGATCGACGCGCCCGTGCTGCGTGAGCCCTTTCAGGTCGCGCCGGCGCGCCTGCACGCCCTTGCCGCGATCGACGATCACGCTGCGCACGCCGGCCCGCGCTAGCTCGTACGCGCAGAACAGGCCGGCCGGCCCACCGCCGACGATGACTACCTGCTGACCGCTCGTCTCGCGCCGCGCTGCGCCGCCGATCGGCTCCTCGCGCTTCGTACCGAGCACGAGGTGAAATCGGATTCGCCCGCGCCGTGCATCGATCGAGCGCTTGCGCAGCTCCAGCGCCGGAAGCGCGCTCGCGCTCACCTCGAGCTGCTTCGCCAGGCGCGCACCGAGCGCTGGCGCATCGTCCGGCTCGTCGAGCCCCAGCTCGACCGTGTAGTCGCGTTCCGGATCGAGTGTCACGAGCGTTCGGACGAGCCTAACACTCTCCTGATCGCCTCACGCTTCCCGCACTCGCCGCTTCGCGGTTCCGCCGCCACGCTTCGACACCGGCCATTGACAGCGCCGACGCGCAACCCTTCGGGTCATCCGTCGCCGGGATCCTCGAGCATCGGATGTCGCGGCGCGGGCGGCTCGATCGGCGGGCGGGCCTCTTCGGGCGTCGATCATCGCGTGATTGGTCGAACGGGGATCTGGTCAGCGTCGAGCGACCTGGAGAAGCGACGAAGGGGTCGCTTCGGATCCGCACCATCGTGCGAAACGCAAGCGCGCTTCCGTCGCGTGGAATCGTCGAGGGAGGGTCAGTTCACGTCGTCTTCGTCCTCGTCGTCATCGTCGTCATCGTCGTTGTCGTCGTCGTCGACATCCGCGTCGAGGGCTTCCTCATCATCGTCATCGTCGTCGTCATCATCGTCATCATCGTCATCATCGTCATCACCGTCGTCATCGTTGTCGTCGTCGTCGTCGTCGTCATCATCGTCGTCATCGTCGTCGTCGTCATCGTCGGGCTCGGCGATCACGGACACTCCGGCACGCTTGCGCTCTTGTTCGAACGCGTCGGTCCCCTGGCGGGCGGATAGCCACTCCTTGGCCGTCTTCGCTTGCCAGCCCCACTTGGCGGCAAGCACGACGAACATGCCGCCGATCAGTCGGTCGTCGTCGGGCGGATCTTGGAGTAACTCCCACTTCACGTGGTGATTCGAGTGGCGGAGCATGCGATCGAACAGCGCGGCCACGTCGGTGTCGAGCGTTCCGTCGTGGCCCACCGGACCGCGGAGTGCGGCGACTGCTGCTTCGAGCAGCTTGCTGTCCGGGGCGAGCAGGTCGCCCTGCGGGCGCGCGCGATCGATCGCCGCGTGCGCGGCCTTCACGATCGCCGTGCGGGCGGCGACGAGGCCGCGCTTGTTTGCCTCTGCGACCAGGACCGCGCGACCGATGACTTGCTCCTGACCGAGCGCGACGACAAGACTCTCGTCGGAGAGTCGGCCGGCAGCGGCGTGATCGAAACTCGAGACCGTCCCGATCGACGCACCGAGCTTCTCGAGCAGCGCGTGAGCGCCCCGACGGATGTCCGGCTCCTCGAAGTGCGCGAGCCACGAGAGGTCCGCGGTATCGACCAGTTCGGGGAAATGCTCGGCGATGCGCAGCGCGAAGCGAATGTTGCGCACCGTGTAGTCGTGGTTGTAGTCGACCTCGCCGAGCGCGCGATGCAATCCCGCCCGCAACTCGTCGTGGCGCGCTTCGCCCGACATGGTGAACGCGGCCGCGCGCGCGAACGCCGGCGTGTCGTCCGAGCGGCTCGTGATCTCGTCCGCGAGCCTCGCGCGCATGTGATCGCGGCGCGCGGGCGATACCGTGCGCGCGAGCTTGCCGTACGCGAAGTGGAGCTCGGCGTTGAGCTCGCCGTCGTTGCGCAACGCGATCGTCTTTAGCATCGCGTCGATGACCGCGTCGGAGACATCGCGTGGCTCCGGTGCCACCGCGAGGCAGGCTGCCAGGGCGTGCGCTGCCGGTGCGCGAGGATCGTCCGCATGCGAGCTCGACTCGGTGATCACTGCCGACAGTGCCGGAATCGCGGTGGGGTCCGCGATCGCGCCGAGCGCCTCCGACGTCGCGGCCAGCAGATCTTCCTTGGTGATCGAGTCTGCCATCGACTTGATCGGTGACGTCTCGAGCACGCGGATCAGCGCCGGCACGCTCGCCTTGTCTCGCAGCGCTCCGAGGATCCGGATCACGCGCGTGCGGCGATGTTCGTACTTTTCGCCGGTCGCGAGCACCGGCCGCAACGTATCGGCCACGAGAGGATGCAGTTGTCCTGCGGTCGCGCGCGCGACCAGCACGTCGGCAGCATAGCGCGCCACATAGCGGCTTCGATCCTCGTCACCGTCGTCGTCCTCGTCGTCGTCCGCGCCCTCGTCCTCGTCCTCCTGCGCGGCGGGCTCATCAGACACAGCTCGCTTGCGCGACGGTGCATCGTTCTCGTCGAGCTCGCCGTCCGCATCATTTTCGGCGTCGACATCTTCGCCGTCGTCGTCGCCCGCGTCGGCGTGCTTGTCGTCGACGTCTCGCAACGCGGGCATCCGCGTCGTGCGCAAGGCGTCGTCCTCGTCGTCATCGTCATCGAACAGGGCGTCGACCGCCTCCTCGATAGGGTCGCCTGCGTCGTCGCCATCCTCGTCGTCCTCGTCGCCGCCACTCGTCACGATCTCGATCGCGAGCTCGCGCAACATCTGCGCGACCTCCTCGGTGGTCCAGTCCTTCTGCCCTTCGATCCAGTGATCGACCGCCGTCTCGGCACCCTTCGCATGCACTGCGAGCAGCGGGTTCCCGCCGAGCACGAAAGGCTCGCTCGTATCCCCCATCATGCCGCCGTACTTCTGTTGCATCGTCGCGCCGCCGAAGCGCGCGTGCACGACGGGCACGATCTCGTCGAGCTTCGCGAGGATCCACAGCAGGTGCCCGACCTGCTCCTCGGCCGACGAAGGCACCGCGAAGCGATCGACCCACAGGTGCGCCGCGTGATGCACGCGGTCGAGCGTCACCGCTGCGTTACGATGGCGACCACCGTAGGGCGCAAGCCATAGCTCGTGAAACGCTGCCAGCACCGTGTCCTCGCCGCCCTGAAACGGACCTGCGAGCTTGAACGCGATCCCGAAGTCTTCCCAGTCGAGCTCCTCGACGATCGCCGGATGGCCATCGACCGGGAAGCGGACCGAGGTCACCATCGGCGGCGGACCGTGGGACCACGTCGCGTCGTCCTCGTCGTCCTCGTCGCCGTACTCATCGTCATCATCGTCATCATCGTCATCGTCGTCATCGTCGTCGTTTTCATCGTCGACATCGTCGACGTCCGCGAGCTCGGCGCCGTCGTCGCCGGGCGGGGGATAGATCTGCACCGGCTGTGTCCCCTCGTTGCCATCGTCGCTGTACGTGTCGGGGTCGCCGGTCTGTTCGACGTACGCTTCGGCGTCGACGCCGGTCGACTGCTCGACCTCCTCATCGCTGAACGGGTCGCCATCGTCATCACCGATGTTCGGTAGGCTCGTGCCGGCCTGGAGGAACCAGGCTTCTTCGACACCGCTCGCGCTCGCGGCCTCGACGAGCCGGCGCTGGAGCTCGACGTCGGAACCCGCCTCCGGCGGAAGCCAGGGCATCGCGAGCACGCGGAACGAGTCGTCGCCGTCGTCCGACGAGAGCTCCTCCAGGTACGCGTCGACATCGGAGATGACCGGCGCGAAGTGCCGGATCACCGGCCCGAGGGCGGCGCGGCTCAGAGGCTGCGCGAAACGGAGCACCAGGAACGCGAAGGCGGTGTCGCCCTGACGCGGCGCGAGGCCATGGATGCGCATCAGTTGCCCTCCTGACGTGCGTGCCACTCACGGAACAGCGCCTTGAACTCGGGCCACTCGAGGAGCGCACCCAGATCGGCGTCGACCTCTACCTTCTGGACGTTGTCGTATTCGTGCTCGATCGCGAGCTTCACCTGCTCGAGGGCCTTCGCGTAGTCGCCGACGGCGGCGTACGCGCACGCGGCCGAGTGGTAGATGTACGGGTTCTCGTGCGCCACTGACTGCGCGCGATCCGCGATCTTGACCGCTGCAACGAACGCCTTCGCGGCGTGAGCCTGAATGCAGGCGTTGTTGAGCGCGCGCAGGTAGTTCGCGCGCGCGTGTCCTTCCTCGGGGATAGGTTGCGCGAGCACGCGATCGTAAAGCGCCATCGCCACCTCGGGTCGTGCGTGCTGGATCGACTTGTAGGCGAGCGCCGAGAGCAGATCGAGATCGTCGGGGAGCATCGGGACAAAGCGCTGCATGCGCTCGGGCGCCAACTCGAGGATCGCCTCGCCGAGCTCGCCGAACAGCTCCTGCGCGACATCGCCGAAGGAGTGCATCACGGCCCCGCGCACCGGCGACGACGCGCTCGAGGGCATCGTCTCGGGCAGCGGCGTCGCGAGCACGGCATCGATCGCCTCCACGAAGCGAGCGTGGCGGCGTTGGCCAAGGCGCACCGCGACATTGATCCGCGTCGACGGAACGAAGCTACTCGTGCGCGAGAGCAGCTCGTCGATCGCTCCCGCGATCCCCGCGGTCTCACCGTCCATCAGCAGCATCGCGTGCGTGAACTGGATGTCCGCGTCCGCGGGCACGAGTCTAAGAGCGCGCGCACTCATCTGCAGCGCCGCGGTGACGCGCGCCGAATCCAGGGGCCTGTCACCATCGTCCTCGTCGTCGAGGTCGTCCTCGTCGTCGAGGGCATCCTCGACGTCGGCCTCGCCGTCCTCGCCATCCTCGCCATCGTCCGTGCTCGCGGCGCGCCGCGCGTTCTCTTCGTCCAGCATCTGCTTCGCGCGCACGGAGTCGGCGATGCCTTTCACGTCGATCGCGGTCCCGTCGCGCGCGCTGATGAAGCTCGGTGTCACCGTGATCTCGAGCGCCGGCCACGCTTCGAAGTCGTAGGTCCCCGCCTGGGTCTCGCGGAGCTGCACCTCCATCTCGCGCGCGAGCTCCTGTGTCACCAGCAACGTCAGGCGAGCGTCTTCACGCGCATAGCCGACCGTGCTCGACGGCTGCAGCTCGAGCGTCTGCTCGCGACCGCGCAGCTCGTACGACCGCCCGTGCCGCAGGCGGCCACGCATCGCTCGTGGCAACGCGGCGGCGTAGAGCGCCCCGAGCTCGATCTTCACGCGACCATCATCGATATCGAGCCTCATCTCACCCGCGAACGACAGATCCTCCGACGAGCCTTCGGCCGCCACGCGATGCTCGACCTCGCGCGCGATCTCCGGATCGGCGAGCACCGTCGCGCGCGCGAGATCCGTGACCAGGACGGGCAGCTTCTTGCGCAGGATGTCGAGGAGCCCCGTCGTGGTCCACTCCTGGATCAGCCGGTACTCGTCGTCGGTGATCCCCACGATCTGCACGAATCGCGCTGCGCCGATCGGCGACTCGATCTCGCCGAGCTCTGGATCGTCCGCGAAGCAGATCGCCGTGATCGGCGTGTCGTGATCGAGTGCGATCGGTCCGTTCAGGCCCATCTTGTGCCCCGCGGCGAACGCGTTGCCCGAGTTGAAGACGTAGCGCGCGAGGTTTTGCAGGAAGTTGAGCGCCCATGTCGGCGCCACGTGATCGTCGATGGCGCGCGCGATGCGGAGCGTCAGCTCGAAGCCGTAGCCGCTCTCCTCGTCGGAATCGTCGGTCTCCTTGTGATGCAGGTCCGTGAAGCCATACGTCACGAAGTGCCAGTGCGGCACCGGCTCGGTGCGCTCGTACGCAGACAGTCCCGGCAGAGGATCGTTGCCCCCGAGGCCATACGGCAAGATCGTTCCCCAGTGCTGCGGCTTCTGATCGGGATAGATCTTCGCGAGCGCGGCGTCGATCGCCTCCCACCCCGGCATCCCGTCATCGTCATCGGCGTTGTCGTGATCGTCTTCGTCGCGATCGCCGTCGCCCTCCCCGCCCGACGTCGGTCCCGCTGGCTCCGGCTTCATCACGACACCGCCGAGCGCGTCGTCGCGCAATAGGCTGCCCGCGAGCACCGCCTCCAGCTCCGGTGAAAGACTCGCGGCGATCTGCGGCACTGCGTCCGCGCGCTGCGCGTCGTCGAGAGACGCGAGCTCGTCGAGCGCGACGATCATCTGCGCGTCATCACCTTCGTTCAGCTTCGCGAGCAACGTCCGATGCGCGACACCATCGCCGATCCACTTCCATGCCAGATCCGTCCACGTCTCGCGATTCGCCGCCGCTAGCTCCGCGGTGACCTCGGCGGTCCGCTTCGCATCCTGCGCCGCCTTCGCCGCGGCTCGCTCGGCGCGAACCGCCTCGCCGCGCGGATCGAGGTCGAGCGCCCGGAACGCTTCGAGCCACGCGCGGACATCCGCGATCGTCCCGAGCGTGTTGCGTCCTCCGCGCAGGTCGTCGATCAGCCTCGCGGCATCGCGCACGAGCCGAGCTGCGTGCACGCGTCCGATCTCGAGGTAGCGAACGAGCTCCGGCTCGTCGAACAGGTAGGCGCGCCACATCGCATAGAGCGCCGTCGGGATGAACTTCTCGC
Organism: Kofleriaceae bacterium; assembly: GCA_046160585.1. GTDB lineage: Bacteria > Myxococcota_A > Polyangia > Haliangiales > Haliangiaceae > JABFXX01. Next base: position 25,205 of record JBJXGN010000298.1, on the reverse strand, counting down.
ACGCTTCGTACCGCGCGGTCAGTTGCTCCGCCGGCACGCTCTGGTTGAGCTCTGCCTGGAACAGATCCGGAATGTCGTCGATGTCGACGACGCCGTCGTTCTTGAGCAGCGCGCAGATCCAGCGAGAGCGATAGAAGAAGAACTCGGTCTCGCGCCGCTTCGGCTCGAGGTGTACGAAGTCGGCGTCCTTGTCATCGATCGAGAAGTGCCAGGTCGGCGAGACCTTGCCGCGCAGCGCGTGAATGCCGCGCTCGTACGCGTCCTTCGAGATCTTCTGCGCCTCGCCGAGCTTCACGATCGACGCGAGGTACACGAGGCTGTCGAGCGAATCCGCGAACACGCCCGAGAACGACGCGGTCTCGTGATCGAAGTGGATGACCTGCCTGGGGCCGTCCCACTCGTAGATCTCCATGTGATAGGTGTCGCCGTTTCCTTGCGAGCCGATCCCGAACACACCGCAGAACGCCTCGACGAGATCCGTCCCCAGATAGGCCTGCTGGTTGCGACGGACCATCAGCTCGAACAGGTTCAGGTCACCGACGTCCGGCCGAATGTCGTTGTCGAGCCTCAGCTCGTCGAACGTCGACCACGGGTTCGCGCCGTCGATCTTCGACCAGAACGCGACCGCCTCCGGCGGCATCGGCACGCCGTAGATATCGGCGAAGTCTTCCGCGTCACCCGCGGCTGCAAGTGTGTCGAACGCTTCCTTGTCCACCGGGTTGCCGTCGTCGTCTCGCTCGTCGTCGTCGGACTCGTCGGACGTCTTCTGTTCGCCCTGCTCGTCGCCCTCCTCGTCGTCGCCCTCGTCGTCGCCCTCGTCGCCGTCCTCGTCGCCTTCCTCGTCGCCTTCCTCGTCGTCTTCAACATCATCGTCATCGTCGTCCGAGTCATCGGCGTCGTCTTCGTCCTCGTCCTCATCGACGAGGGCGGCGAGATACAGCGACAGGCTGCGCTCGATGAATCCGCTCGGTCCGGCGGCGAACAGCACGTCGAGATCACGAGGCCCGCCGAAGATGTCGGCGCGCTCGGTCCACGTCAAGTCGCCGGGCGGCGCGAGCTTCGCGACGAGGCCGCCGTCGCCTCCGACCAGAACGCCGGCCCCGAACCGCTCGATGCCCCACAGGTGCACGAGGCCGAGCCTGTTCGGCACGTTCATCCACGTGCGTCCTTCGTCCGGCGAAACGAGCACGGTCCCGCGATCGCCGACAACGACCACGCGCCCGTCGCGCAGCGTCGCGACGCCCTCGAGGTCGACGTCGCTGTCGACCCTGATACGCGAGAACCAGGTTCCGTCGGGAGAACGTCCGATGAAGCCCCCGTCGCCGGTGACGATCCACGCGGACTTCGTGCACGCGAGCGCGGTCAACGGCTTCGTCGTGCCCGTGCTCAGCACGGTGATCTTTCCGTCGGCCCACCGGCGCAGCTTGCCATCGAAGCCGAGCACGCAGATCTCGTCGCGGATCGCGTACACCGCCGACAACCGCGCCGTGGTGTCGAAGTCCACCCGCACCGGCGCGTCGCCGAGGATACGCACCGCGAAGCCGGCGTCACCCACGCACCAGATCGCGCCATCGGTGCCGAGTGCGAGCCCGAACAGGCAGACCTCCGTGCCGAGCTCGACGAGCCGCCACGTCTCTCCGTGGTCCCGCGTTGCGGCGAGCTGCCCATACTCGCCGCACACCCAGATCGCGTCACCGACCGCGAGGGCGTCGCGCAGCCCGAGTCCGCGCGGTGTCGTGCGCAGCTCGTAGCGGCGCGCGTTCGACGACGCCAACACCGTCGCGCTGGTCGACGTGCCACCCGTCGCGACGATCATCTGATCGGTGACGGCGAACGCGTTGATGGCCCCCCGATCCCCCGTTGCGGCGTGCAACACCGTCAGCTCGAGATCCCCGATCATCGCGCGCCGATTCTGCCCGCGATCGGTCCGTCTCGCGCGCGGGAGTGCAGCGAAATGCTGCGCTAATCGTTCGCGTCCCAGTAGTCGACTTCGGCTTGCACGATCGCCGAAAGATCTTCACCGCCGCCGCCCTTCACGGCCCACATATAGTCGGTGAAGAAATTGTTGCGCACGCGCGTGACACCGAAGTGCGGCTGGTCGGCGAGGATCGCCTCCGCGGTCAGCTCCGTGCCGCCGTGTTGATGACACCCGATGCAATTGGTCGCCGCGTTGCCGGGCCCGAGCTCGAGGTATGGGTTCGAGCACCACGATGGCTGATCGGTCCCGCGATTCACCGCGGCGAGCGCGTCACCGAGCGTCCCCGAGAACCCTCCGCGCGGATCCGGATCGCCCTCGAGGTACTGGGTCGCGACGCACATCTTGTAGTTCCGCCAGGGCCCGACGCTCGCGAGCGCCGCCGGACGATCTGCGCCGAAGTCCGTGTCGGGGAACGGCGAGTACCACAACGTAATCCACAGCCAGTGATCGAGCTCCTTCGTCATGATGTGCAGCGCCGGCAGACGGAAGCGCGCCCCCGTCGACGGGATGATCATCGTGTAGATGTCCTCGGCACCCGGCCCCTGCTGGCCATCCTCGTTCCAGAGCGATTCGCTCGCGAACCGCGCTGTCATCCGATCCGCCGACGTGTTGAACACCGGCATCAGATCGTTTAGCTGGAACTGCCGCCGCCAGTCGGCCTTCACGATCACCGCGTCGCGTGGCATCTCGCCACCCAAACACGTCGGCAACCGCACGTCCGCCGTTTGATACGCGACGTCTACCTCGACCTCGGCGTTGCTCGAGGCAAACACGGCGACCCACACCGGTCCTCCTCCGTCGACCTCGCAGCTTTCGCTCGCCGAATCGCCGTCGGACTTGCAGTCGTACGTCGCCGCGTCGGGTGCCTCACCGCGACGCACGTAGATGTCCGCATCTCCCGTCCCGCGCGACGTGACCTCGACAGGCGCGTCGCCGGCCTGAAACGGGCCGAGCACGCGCCACGTGCACTTGTCGAGCGCGAGCTGCTCGCGCGCGGTCGTCGGCTGTCCTTCGCGCATCTCGCTCGGATCGAACGCGTCGGGCGCCGGATTCAACCGGCACTGGTGCATCGGCTCGTAGCTCTTCAAGAGATGCCCGAGCGCACCCGGCGAGTAGCCCACGCGTGTCGCGTTGGCGAGACCCTGCGCCAACTCCGGCGTGTCGATCGACGCGAGGTAGTCCAGGTACCTCTGCTCCGGCCACTCGGGAACCTCGTCGAGCGCGACCGCGTTCCACGCGAAGCCCGCCTCCGGATCGATCGGCGCACGCGACACGCGTCCCGACGGACCGAGACCCTCGTACAGATGCTTGAACACGCGCTCGAAGTCATCGCGCGCGTACCACGTCGCCCACGTCGGCACCGTCGGTTGCGTGCCGCCGAAGCTGGTCGCGAGGCGTGGATCTCCGAGTGGCACGGGCGCGAGGACCTTCTGCACGACGTCCCACGCGACCGCGCGCCGTGCCGCGATCGACGTACGCAGCTCCTCGTCGCGCGCCGCGAGCCCTGTATCCGCCGCGTATTGCACGGCCGCGCCGGTCACGCGCCGGTCCTGGATCAGCGAGGCGCTCGTCGAAGAACCCATCCCCGATCCGAGATCGCACTCGGTGGTCTTGTCGTCGGGCCCGCAGCCCGCAACGAGCACCGCGCAGAAAACGAACCGACGCACGTCCAAAGTGTAGTCGCAAACCGGGGGCCCGGTAGTGACAAGCGTCGCGGCGTGGTCAGGGAATCGCGAGCTTCGTGTCGGCCGGCAGCTCCGTGATCTTCACCAGGCGAAGCGTGGGCTCCGAGTCGAAGTGGACCGTGAACACGAACTCGACGAGGTCGCCCACCGCGAGCCCATCGAACGACGTCGTGTTCCGTCCGAACGGCATGGTCATTGCTTCCATCGGCTTGACCGTTTTGTCGTAGCCGCGGATCGCCTCGATCCGCTCGTGATGGATGTCGAGCTCGTCGGCGGACATCGCGACGATCTTGCCGCGCGTGCGAACTCGGTCGGGGGACTCCGGCGGTTCGCTCGCCGCCGACCCGCTCGCCGCCGACCCGCTCGCCGCCGTGCCGGTCGCTGCCGACCCGGGCGCGGCCGAACCCGAGGTTGCCCCGCCGCCCTTCTTCTCGCCGCCACAGCCGATCAGGGTCGTCGCAACCAGAACGAGCGCGATGCGGAGCATGGCTATCCGTATCACGGGCCGAGGTGCGAGGCGGTGCCGCCGATCAGGTCGCCGATCCACGTGGCGACGGTCTTTCCGCCGGCCATCGACGTGTAGACGTTCCCCGAGCGCAGGATCGTGTGACCATTGCCCGGCACGTAGAACGTACCGAACGTGCCGGTGCCGACGGTCGTGCGAATCTCTTCGAGGCCGGTCTGGAACACCTGCTGGGTGACCGGCGACGGAATGCTGTCGCATCTGTTGTGACCGCCGCTCCAGCCGTACCCCGCGAACGCGCGGATCGTCTGATCGCCCACGCTCGAGAACAATCCACCGCGCATGTTCGGGAACTCGCTTCGCGTGTGCGCGAACAGATCCTCGACGAAGTCGTCCTGGTTGCTGCAGCCGCTGCCGCACTCGGCGAGCACCGTCCGATCGAAACCCCACGTCATTCGCCACAGCGTCTGCAGACACGGCGGGAACACGGCCGACGACATCGGCGGACCCGAATCGTCGACGAGGATGACCGGGGTCTCGCCGAACGCACGCTGCGTCTGCGCGTAGTTCACGGCCGCGCCGAAGCCACCCGCGCTCGCACCGGACAGGACGACCGTGTCGCTCGGGAAGCTCGGCACCCACCGCTCGAGGAACGCCGTGTGGTTCGTGTAGCCGTGGAACGTGCGCATCTTGCCGGCGACCATCGTCTCGGTGTTGCCGCCGTACACGTCGCCGGAGCAATACGGCACGTAGATCCATGACCAGTCGCGCACCGGATTCGCCGTGTTCACGCGATCGAACAAGCCGCCGTTGCCGGGCATCATGCCGCTGCGCGTGAACAAGCTCTCGCAGAACTGGTTGAAGCACGCACCTCCACCCTCGAAGTAGATGAACAACTTCGTCGAAGCCGGGTTGTAGTTGACGCTGAAGCCCGCCGGCGTGCCGTCGATGCACGCGGTCCCCGGCGTCTCGAAGTACTGCCACGTCATCGGCGTCGGCATCAGCATGTCGACAGAAGTGCAGTCGTTGCGGCATCCGTCGAAGTTGTTGTCGTTGCCGTCGTCACACTGCTCTTCGTTGGCGACGGTGCCGTCGCCACATCCAGGTGGCGCGTCGTCACCACCGCCACCACCGCTATCGGAACATGCGACCAACGACAGGAGGGCGACCGCGACGAGGAGGCGCTTCATGGCGCCGAAGCTACCGCGCGCCCCGGCGCCGTTGCGGCGAGATCGACACGATCGTGCGTCGCACGCAGTGCGTCACCGACCGCCACCCCCGACCGCGAAAACGTTCATGGCGCCGAAAACGACAGCGGCACGGACCGAAGTCCGTGCCGTGGGTACTACGTGTCTACAATCTCAGAGGTTCGAGAGCGCGGCGTCGCTCGCCACCGCGTACTCCTTGTTCGTGTTCGTGTCGCGAACGAGGAAGTAGAACCAGCCGTCCGAGCGGAAGTGCGGGAACAGTGCGTACTGGCCGGCCTTCATCGTCGTCACGCGGGTGCGAGCACCGGTGACCATGTTGACGAGGATGATGTTCGCGGTGCCCTTCTCGAGGAGCTCCTTGAACGCCGGGTCATTCGCCGACGAGTAGCCGAGGTCCGCGTAGTCCGCCGGGGTGATGTAGTGGTGCGTGACGAAGTACTTCTCGTCGAACGAGATGGCCGGCTTCGCACCCTGCGTGCAGTAGCGACCGACTTCCTGCGTCGTGATCGTGTAGCTCTGGCCGTTCGGCGTGGTCGTCAGCTTGCGGACGACGTAGCCGAGGTGACCGTTCGAGTTACCGATGCGCGAGATGACGAGCTTGGTCGACGGCGAGAGGACCGTGTCGCCCTCGTACGGGACCTTCACGCGAACCTCGGGCTTGCCGACGTAGTGGTTGCCGTCGAACACCATCGGCGTGAACTTCATCTCGGCATCCGCACCGAACGCCGACGCCGGGTCACCGGTCTCGCCCGCGCCGGGGTTATCCGACGTGAACTGGCTGTTGACCGCGAAGTAGTCCGCACCGCCGAGGCCCGCACCGATGTGCTGGTAGAGGCTGACCGTACCGACCGACGAGCACGCCGACTCGGAGAAGTTGATGACGTCGGGGTTCGACGTGAGCAGCGACTGCTTGCAGAACGCGGCGCCGATCGGCGTGCCCTGGAACATCCAGCCGCGGTTATCCGGGAAGAAGCCGGGGTCGTACGCCGCGTCGACCTGGATGTCCTTGTCGGTCGTGAGGTCGGAGATGACCGAGCCTTCACCACCCGAGCGCGAGCCGTTCGCCACGAAGCGACCGTCCGCCGACGAGCGCATCCAGTAGAAGGTCTCGAACGCGAGCTCGCGAACGACGCGCAGTGTGCCGACCTTGGTCCAGCCCATGCCGTACGACTTGGTGCTCGCGTTCGGGGTCGACGTGAGGCACTGCTTCGGATCGGTCGTGCCCGAGGGGCAGCCGTACATGTTCATGTTCGCCTGGCGGTTGATCGCCGTCCAACCCTGCGTCGCCATCTGCGTCACGTGCTGGGTCATGCCCGCGGTCACCGACGGCGTGCACGAGGTCGGGCCCGTGTCGGCCGGCAGGTACACCGAGGCGCGCGGGATGCCACGAGCGAACCACTCGGCGATGATGTCGAACTCCGGCTGCGTGAAGCGCGGGTGGTTGCCCTTCGGCATCGACACGCGGTTCTTGAACTTGCCGTACTCGAGCGCCCACGTGTCGGCGTTGTTGCCGTCCTGGCCGTCCGGGTACGCCTGCTTGAACGTGTCCTGGAACCAACCGAGGTGCGAGCCGGCCGAGAAGATGCCCAGCTTGCTGGGGTTGAACGGCGAGTCGTTACGCTCGGGGTCGAGGCGGAACTGCGCAACACGGTCCTTCGCGGGCATCCCGTTCGGGAACGGCTTGCGGTACTTCGTGGTGACCTTGACCGTGCCGTCATCCGAGCCGAACAGACCGACGTAGAACGTCGCCGGACCGGCCGCGTTGAAGATCGTCTTGTCGCACTTCTCGGTCGACGTCTGGGCGAACGGGCGGCAGTCGTACTGCGTCTGCGAGACCTGCGCGCCGCGGCGGACGTAGAGGTCGATGTCGCCTGTGCCCTGGATCGAGACCTCGATCAGCGAGCCCGCGGCCACCTCGTACTCGCCGACCTCCTTGAAGTCGTTGTTGTCGACGCGGATGCCCGCGGACGTGCTGTTGACTTCCTCGCCCTGCGCGTCTGCATCCTTGAACGCCGTCTCGAGCGCAGCCTCGGTCTTCTCGGTCCAATCCTGGAGCGTCGCCAGGTTGCCGACGTGGCAGTCGGTGCAGTTGTTCTTGAGCGCATTCTTGTTCATGCCGAGCAGCGTGGTCGCCTGCTTCGCGAGCTCGTCATCGGAGAGGTTGACCGGGTTACGCAGGCGTCCACCCACGTCCGCGCCACCGAGCGTCTCGGGGACCGGCTTCCAGTCGCAGCCTGCACCCGTCGGGGTCGTCGCGCACGCCTGGATGAAGTCGATCGCGGCCTTCGCCGGCGACGCGTTCCACTCCGCGTCCGACGCGAACACGTGGTCGGTCGGCATCCAGTACTTGTTCTCCGGCTTGAGGCCGTGTGCGGTGGTGATGTTGTTCCACGCCGTGTCGCCACCCTCGAGGCGCGAGATCCACGACTTCGCCCAGCGACCGTCGCCGATGCGATGGCACTTGGTGCACGCGTTCGCCGCCGCACCCGTGGTGTGCTTCGGCATCGTCCAGCCCTGGCCCTTGCGGTTAACGATGGCGTACGGGGTGTCGTTCGCGCCGAGCGCGAAGTCGGCATCGACGCCCATCTTCGGGATCACGGGGCGGCCGTTCGCATCCTTCGCGCCGTCGATCCACGGGGTGTGGATGAACGCGTCGGTGTCGTGGCACTCGCCGCACTGGATGCCGGAGCCGATACCACCGTGGACGCCGGCCCACAGGTTCGACGACTTCACCTTGTCACCCGGGTGGGGGACCTTCGCGCCGTCCGTCTTCTGGTAGAGCGCGTTCTGGAAGAAGCAGGTCTTACCGGTGAACGGGTTCGTACCGATCATCGCGATGTCGTTGAACTTCGACGACGAGTAGCTGCCACCGTTGCCCGACTCCGCCACGCTCTTGCGGCAGAGGAGCACCCAGCGTGTGCCCTGGTCGTTCGTGCGGCTCGCGACGCGCGGGCCGGCCTCGCAGAGCGAGTAGATGTACTGCGGGTTGTCGCACTTCGGCTCTTCACCCATCTGCGGCGCGTTGACCGTGCCGTTGGCGGCCGTGACGGTCATCGGGATCGGGGTCGAGTCGAGGCAGTTGTACGTGCCGTAGTCGCCCTCGCCGAGCTTCTCGAAGAAGGGGATCTCGCCGAGCTGGTCGACGCAGCGCTCCGCGTAGGCTTCGGGGCTGTTGAGGCGCTGTTCGCCGCTCGGGTCGTCGGCCTTGCCGCCGATACCCTTGCTGCGCGCCTTGTCCCACGCGGCGAACAGGTCGCGCTCCTGCTGGAACACGATCTCGCTGCCGTCCATGATGCAGACGTCGATGATGGAGTCCGTGCCGGCCTGCGCCTGCGCGATCATCTCCGGCGTCGGGTTGAGCCACTGCTCGCCCTGGTAGAAGGGCTTCGTCAGGTCCTGGTCGACGATCGGGCCGTCGTTGCGGCCTTCGTTCGCGGAGATAGACTCCACCTCGTTGACGAGCTGGGAGCAGTCAAGCTTCCCGAAGCTGCCGCGACGAGCGCGGGTGAAGATCTCACCGTCAACGCCCTGGTTGAGCTCGATAACGATGCGGCTGTTCGCATGGTTATAGAGGGGGGTCACCTGCAGCTCTTCATCACATGCCGTGATGCCGAGCGTGAGCGAGGCGAGGATGGCAACTCGAGTGGCCGCGCTGGTCCGCATGCTCTGCGGTAAGAGCAACGTTGGCGCCAAGTGTGCACGGCTGTGATCTCACGATCATCCGCGCCGCCGGCAACTCGGGTAGCTGGCGTGACGCGTTTCTGCTGGCCGGATCAACGGCCTGTAGACCCTAGCGAATTGCGCGTCTTGCGCATTTTAGTGACACGCCATCGCGGCTTGTCGGGTCGCGTCCGCAGCGGCCTTGCACGCAGTTCGAACGGCCTCGAGGCCCTCGGCCGGGAGGTTCTTCCATCCCTCCGCCGCTTGCTCGAACGCCTCGAGCATCGTCGCCGTGGTCATCGCCGGGATCGCGGGGCATGCGCTGAGCGCGAGGACCGCAGCCCCATAGTCGTCGCACTCGGCGATCCCGGTCGGCTGGATGTTCGAGCTCGCCATCGACGCTGGATAGCCCCACGCCGGACCGAGCACACCAACCGACGCGCACACATCGCTATCGAGCGCGACCACACAGGCACGTGCGTCCGCGGTCCACCCGCTCTTGCAGGCCGCGAGCATCACCTTCTTCGAGGCGGCGATCGCCTTCGTGCGCTGCGTGCCCTTCAGCTCCGGAGCCTTGCCGGTCCACTTCGCTGGACCGTAGTGCACGGCCACCGCCTTCTCGCACGTGATGTTCGCGGGCTTCCGCTGCGCCTTGACGATCTTCACGCGGAGCGCATCGGCCTCCTCGATCACGCGATCGATGTCTGCGTGACGCGCGGCGCCGAGGGCCACGCGGCACTCTTCGATCCCGCTGATCGGCGCCTGCTCGATGCACTGCCGCACCGCGACGTCCCAGTGCTGGTCTTCGCAGTGGCGCCGAAGTCCATGCCCGCGCAGCTTCGACGCGAGGGGGCGCTCGGCCTCGACGGTCACCAGCGGCGGCCACGTGTCCAGCGCGGACGCGGCGAGCGCCTGCTCGCACGAGACGTCATCGTCGACGGGTATCTCGTCGGGGACCTCGCGGTACTCCTCGAGCGCCTTTCCGTAGCTGGCGAGCATCTCGTCGGAGAGCTTCTCGAGGCAGTCCTTTGCAAAGGGCTCGGCGGAGCTCGCGACACACTCGAGCACCGCCAGCGGCCACTTGTCGCGCGCGCACGCCGCGACGATGAGCGCTTCCTTGTTCGCGCCTTCGTGCTCCTCGTCATCCATCGGTCCGCGCAGCAACGGCCCCATGTCCGCGCACGTCGGCACGGCGCTGACGGGCGTGCGAACGACCTGTTGACTCGGAGGCTTCGCCGGCGGCGGCGCGGGTTGCGAACACGCGGCGACGACCAGGCATGCGAGAAGGAGGCGCACGTGCGGATGATGTCACGGCGCCCGGTGCCGTGCTCGACGTTCATTGCCACTCGATCAACAGGTCACGCATCGATGCGACTTGTGTCTGGAACCAGGCCTCGCTGCGCACGACACGCTCGAGCCGGAGCTCGTCGAGGTTGCCGTCGAGGAAGTCGGAGCGCGCGACGACCGCGCCGAGCGAACAGGTGTCGCAGTCCGCACCAAAGAACATCGCTTGTGGCGATCGGCGGGCTCCGTTGGGCACGAGTAGGGTCTCCCGAGGTGTGCCATCGACGAACGTCGCGACGCTCGTCGGCCCGATCGCCACCGCGAGGTGAACCCACGTACCGATCGGCACTGCTTCATGGGTGCGCTGCACGGTGGACCCGGAGTCGTCGTAGACCTCGAAGTAGACCTTGTCCTCGAACAGCCCCACGTGAATCGGGTTGAGCTCGATGTCGGGAATGCCTTGCGTGATCATCGCTTCCCAGCGGCCGATCGTCGGCGTGGCCGACCTAATCCACCCAGAATAGGTAAGGACCTCGTCGAGGATTGGCTGATGCGGGACCACGGCATACGATGGTGGACCGGTTGGCGAGAGAGCGAGTGAATCCCCCAAGAGCGCGGTCTTCGAGGTCGTCGTGTCGACACCGGATGCGTCGAGACCCGTCGAGGTGGAGTCCCGAGTATCCCCGGCGAAGTGGTAGACCGCGACATGATCCGAAGACCACGTCGCCTCGGGGGATATCCCGGTCACCATCGAGTTGCCGTAGTGCATCGATAACGGGGTTCGCGCGGGTGCTGCTGCGAGCACCGGTACCCGGACCCAAATGATCGATGTGTCGCTCGGATCCCACCGCTCGATCTCGTGCGCGAGCATGCCAGTTCGGTCGGTGAATCGCAGATCACGCCCGTCGATCGCCGCTCGCGCGTAGTCGATGTTCGTCGGGTCGAGCCGGACGAGGATCGGCACGTCGTACAGCTCCTCCGCCGTCGGGTTCACCACCTCGAACGCTGCGCTCTCGCTCCAGCCGTCGAGCGCGAGCTCTTGGCCGAAACCAATACGCCCGCAGCTCGCGGCAACGAGCACGACCAACAGCCTCGCGAGCATCGCCCGATTGTACGTGCAGTGACGTTCCCGGTGCGACTCCAGAGCTAGGGAGCGAATGCGGCGGCCGGAATGTCGAGCGCCGTGCGATCCTCGCGCGCGATCAGCTGCGCCTTTGCGGCGACGCCGGGCAGAACGTTGTACGCGAAGTAGAGCGCCGAGTACTTCTTGCCGTCGTAGAACGCCTTGTCGGGGTGGTCCGCGGCGATCTTCGCACTCGCGGCCTCGGCGATCACGGCCTGCTCGAGAAGGAGCCAACCCAGCACCGTCTCGCTCATCATCTCGAGGAACCGGTTCGCGACGGTCGGTACCATCTCCATCTTCCCGCCGCCGAACCATTGCATGAACTTGCCGCCGGTCGCGGTCATCGCTTCCATCGCCTGGCCGAGCACGGCGACTCCATCCTTGAGTGTCGCGTGCTCCTTGTTCGCGGCAACGAAGGCAGCGACATCCTTGCCGAACGCCTGCACGTTCGCGCCACCGCGCTGCATCAGCTTGCGGCCGACGAGATCCATCGCCTGGATGTGGTTCGTGCCTTCATAGATCGAAAAGATCTTCGAGTCGCGCGCGTACTGCTCGACGGGCCAGTCCTTGAGGTAGCCCGCGCCGCCGTACACCTGGATCGCGGTCGCGCAGATCGAGAACGCTTGATCGCTGCCATACGCCTTGAGCAGCGGCACGAGCAGGTCGACCTGGCCGTTGTGATACTCCGCGCCGGCGGCATCACCCGACTTCGTCAGAGCGCCGGCGCGATCGATGTGCATCGTGAGCTTCACCGCGAGCGCACGGATCCCTTCCACACGCGACTTCATGTCGAGCAGCATGCGGCGCACGTCGGGGTGCTCGATGATCGGAACGCGTGGCGCGGTCGCGTCTTTCCACTGCTTGATGGACGAGCCTTGCTTGCGATCCTTCGCGTACTCGAGCGCGTTCAAGTACGCGGAGCTCGCGAGCGCGAGCCCCTGAAGGCCAACGCCGATGCGCGCGTAGTTCATCAGGTGGAACATCTGGGACATGCCCTTGTTCTCGACCTCGCCGATCAGCTCGCCCAGACACCCGTCGTTCTCGCCGAACACGAGCTGCGCCGTCGCCGACGCTTTGATGCCCATCTTGTGCTCGATGCCGGCGACGATGACGTCGTTCGGCGCGCCGTCGGGGCGAATCTTTGGAACGATGAACAGCGAGAGTCCCTTCGTTCCGGGAGGCGCGTCGGGCGTGCGCGCGAGCACCATGTGGATGATGTTCTCGGACATGTCCTGGTCGCCGCCCGAGATGTAGATCTTCGTGCCCTTGATCTTGTACTGACCATCGGCTTGCTTGACCGCGGTGGTCGTCGCGCTACCGACGTCGGAGCCCGCGTGCGGCTCGGTGAGGCACATCGTGCCCGCCCACTTGCCGTTGTACATGTTCGGCACGTACGTCGAGATCTCCTTCTCGGTGCCGAACGCGATGATGACGTCGGCCGCACCCTGCGTCAGTGCCGGATACATGTTGAAGCTCGTGTTCGAGCCACACATGAACTCCTCGACCATCATCGCGAGCGTGAACGGGCCCGCTTGACCGCCGTGCTTCTCCTCGACCGCAAGCGTTCGCCAACCCGCTTCGAACAGCGCCTTCCAGGTCTCCCGGAAGCCCTTGGGGACGCGAACTTGTCCGTTCTCGAGACGGCAGCCTTCCGCGTCTCCCGACGCGTTGTACGGACCCATGTGCTTCTGCACCCAGGCGTAGGCTTCTTCGAGCACGGCAATGACCTCGTCCTTGCCCCAGTTCGGGAAGGGCGCTTTGCCGAGTAGCTCGTCGAGCTTGAACTGCTCGAACAGCAGGAACGACAGATCGCGAAGATTGGCCTTGTAGTAGTTCTGGTTCGACATCGATGGACTCCTCGACTTTGAATCGGCGTGGGCGCTGAATGAACCGTCATTCAGTTTATGGACACACTTACGCGTCGCGTCAACCACCGTCGGGAAACTTCGGGCGAGCCACGCGAGATCGCTGGTGTGGGAAGCTGAGGCGTGGTCCGTCCGATCGTGCTGGTTGTCCTCGCGGGGTGTGGGCGAATCGGCTTCGACGGCTCGTCGATCGTCGGCACCCCCGACGGTGCAGCGGTGGACACGCCGGCCGATGGGCCGATCACCTTCGGGCCGTGGTCGACACCCGTGCAGATCGAGTTGGTAGCCATCGACCACATGGCGACGAGCACGTCGACCATGAACGGGTAGCCGTGATCGCGCAGCAGCAACTCCGCGAGTGACGTGTCATGTGCGTCGCTGCGAGAGCCGAGGAGCGAGAGCGCGCCTGCCGCTTCGATCGTGGTCACCTTCGACGGCGTCGCGCCGATCCATGCCTTCACGTGTGCGGCCGCAGCGCGCCCGACGTCATCGGCGCGGGGCTTTCCTTCGCTAGTCACGGCCGCGAGCCCGAGCTCCCAGCAGTGCGCGCGAGACTCGCGTCGAGCTTCGAACGTAGCGCGGTCCGATCCTTGTCGCGCTGACTTACGGGGCCCCAGGTGTATTCGTCGGCGAGTGCAGCGCGGCCCTCGGGCGTCCACTCGACCACGTCGGTCATCGAGCAAAAGACTACCGCCTCGGATCGCGCGTGAGGCAGTTGGAACACCCACTTACGCGTGCGGTTCGCTCCTCGGGAATGCGCGCATCTGTTGCGACGGAGGCGGCCGCGTTCTTGCGGATAGAACTTCACGCGCGTTCGCGCGTACACGAGTTTCTACTTGCCGCGGCGCCTCGAGGACCTTACAAAGGGCGCCATTGTTTTCTCCTCCGACCGGGAGGCCTTCCGTGACTTCATGCAATCCATGAATCCATATCTTCGTACCCGGGCGTCGCGGAACGTCCGCATCCCGGTCCGGAGTCTGACGTAACGACGCACGCCTGCGTGACAACTTCTCTGGTGGGAGCAGTTGGGGCGTGTTGCTCGGCACTGCGCCCCCGTCCGCAAGTGGTGCCTTCGAGCTGATTCGATCGTCTCACGCCGTCGACTTCGGTCTCACTCGCATCGAGAGTGCCGTTGGCCGCAAGGTCAGCTTGTAGCTCGGTCGCGACGAGATCGTCTCCGGACCAGGCGCGCTGCCGGTCATCTACGTCGCCTCTGACGAGCGGTGCTCGCGGCCTTTGCGCGCGCTGCCACCAGAGAGGCGATGGTGATGATCGACTGCGCTGCGGACACCGCGACGTCCTTTTTTTATGGACACTCGTCACTCATCGCGAATGCGTGACCTCGAGCTCTCCCGACGGATCGATACCGGTGTGGTCACACCCGACGATCTCGCCGCGCTCGCGGCCACGCCGCTCGCCGGGCGCGGGATGTTCCTCGCGCGACTCGCGAAGCTCGCCGAGCACGAGGATGCAGCGCTGCGCAAAGCGACGCTCGCGTGCCTCGGCGGCGCGCGGGGCATGCGAGCCGTGCGCGCGATCGTCGCGCGCCTCGACGACGACGACGAAGGCGTGCGAATGGCAGCGGTCGATGCGCTCCGCACGACAACACGCGAGGCACCCTCGCGCTACGTGCACGCGCTGTTTCATCCGCGCGTCGATGTACGCCGCGCCGCACTCCATGACATACCGTCGCAGATCGCGGAGGTCGCGTCGTACCTGCGTGCGGATCCGGCGTGTGCAGATCTGATCAAGGACGTGCCGTGGCCCGACCCGAAGCTGCCGCTCGTGTTCGATCTGCACGCGGTGGGGAAGCTCGGCTCGGCGGAGATGATCCGGATCGTCGCGTGGACGCCACCGATCGAGCTAAAGGCGTTCCTCGAGAAGGAGCACGGGCGCACGACCGCGGAGTGCGACGCGTATTTCGAGCGCTGCGCCAAGGATGCAGTGCTCGCCCCGGCGCCGCGAGTCGACGCGATCGATCAGCTGTGGCGCGCGATCGCGGAGGCCGACGCGTACGAGCGCGAGCTCGAGATGCTCGTCGTGACCGCGACGCTCGCGAAGAAGAAGAACCCGATCGGTCGCCGCATGACCGCATCTCTGCTCTCGCACCTCGCGCGCGATCCGAAGCCGGCGCTGTGGGGCGCGCTCGCGGCGCTCGAGCCACGCGCG
This sequence comes from Kofleriaceae bacterium, assembly GCA_046160585.1. Lineage (GTDB taxonomy): Bacteria > Myxococcota_A > Polyangia > Haliangiales > Haliangiaceae > JABFXX01. The sequence goes on along the minus strand of JBJXGN010000298.1, from coordinate 9,770 downwards.
CTCGAGTGGGCGTGCTTCGATCGCTCGCAGGGAGATGCGGTCGCAAGCGCCCTCGTACGCTTCAAGTGGCCGGTGCGTCCGCTCGTCGCGCAATCCACGCGCTTGCTCGGTCTGCCGTGGGTGAAGCGCGATCTCGCGGTGGCGGCCGCCGTCGTCGGGTTGTTCCAGAGCAAGCGCTTGCACCGGCTCGTGGACGCGATCGGCGAGTCGGCGCTGCTCGACGCCCTCGTCGCGAGCGATCGCGGATGGGCCGAGATCTGCCACCTCGCACCCGAGAAGCCGCCGCACGAGATGCGCTGGCTCTCGATGATCGCCCGAACGCGCGCCGCGCGACACGCGGAGCTCGCGGGAATCGCGCTTGCGGTGTTCCACGGAAAGCGCCTCGAGATGTTCATCGACCAACTCCCGCGCGACGCGCGCCCCGACGCGTTCATCTCGCTCGTCCGGCGCACGACGACGACCGCGGACGATCCGCGCATCCTCACAGCGGCGGCGATGATGTCGACGCGCATCGATCGCATCGGATGGGGCAAGGTCCTCGCGACGCTCGTCGAGCCGGGCACGCCGGAGCGCGAGCTCCTCGTCGCGATCGTCGTGATGCGCGCCCTCGCGGACAACGTCCTCAAGAGCGTAGCCGTCGGGCTCTCCGACGCGGCGCTGCTGCGCATCGTCGAGGTGATCGACGCGGCGAGCAACCAGGACGCGCTGCCCCGCAGCCGCGAGGTCGCGCTCGCCGAGGCCGCGTCGCTACGCGAGGCGCCCGCACTGATCCTGTGGGCCGCAAAGATCCTGCACGTCCCCACCGCGGCGCCGCCGTCGGTCGTACTGCCTCCCGCGCGCGCGAAGCGAACGCTGTCCGAGGACGACCGCGCCGAGATCGCGGCCGCGGCCGACGCGAAGCTCGAGGACGTGCTCGGTCCGTCGCTCGGATCGCCAACGGCCGGCCTCGCCGAGGCGCTCTCGCGGCGTGCCGCGAGGCCGAGCGTCGCCGCGTGCGCCGCGCTCCTGGGCTGTGTCGATCCACTGCCCGAGGTCGCGCTCCAGCTCGATCGCTTCGGCGAGCGCACGCCGCGGTTCGAATCGCAGCTCGACAACGCCGCCGCCGCGGCGTGGGGCACGGGACTCTCTCCCCTCGCGGAGCTCCCGCTGTTCGAGGACTCGCAGCTTCCACCACTCGTGCACGCCCGGTTGTGGCGCTGGGAGGCGCACACCGAGCAGCTCGCGAAGTGGCTGGCGCGCTTCGGCAGCGTACACGGCGCACTCGTCGCGCTCGCGGGCGTCGAGGGCTGGCTCGCGGTGTCGACGCTGTGGCGCGGCGTCGCCGAGGTGCTGGTGTTCGCGCGCTATCGCGATCGTACGCGCTTCTTCACGGAGGGCACCGAGGCGCTCGCGAAGTTCGCGGCGGAGCGCGTCGACAGGCACTACGGGCTGCAAGCTGCGCGCATTTGCGTCTCGCTCGTCGAGGGCGGCGCGGTTCCGATCACCTCGATTCGTCCGATCATCCTCGATCGCACGCCCGACGCCGACGCCGGCACGCGCGACCAGCTCGCGCGCCTGATCCGCCTCGATGGCATGCCGACGCCACCGCGCACGATCGACCTCGGGATCACGTCGGCGTCGTTGATCGAGAAGATCCGCACGACGAAGGACCTCGACGCGCTCGAGCGCTACTGCACCGACGCCCGCTTCGCGGTCGTCCAGGAAGCCGTGCTGATGCTGCTGACGATGGGCGTACACGGGCAACTTCGCCTGGCGCACATGCTCGCGAGGCTCGCCGAGCTCCCCGCACCGGTGCCGCTCCTCGCGAGCATCGCGCTCTGGGACGCACCGGCCGCGCTCGACCTCGCGCGCGACCTCGCCGCACGTGCGGACCTTCCGGCCGAGTGGCAGTTCTATCTCTGCATCGGTCTTGGCGACATTACCCGCGCCATCACGGCGATTCACGCGCCGGGCACGAGCTGGTTCCGCCGGGCGGACTGGGACGCGCTCGTGAAGCACATCTCGCTGCGCGAGGCCGCGCTCGCTCTCGTCGATGCGCCGCATCACCACGCATACGCGCGGTCCATCGAGGTGTTGCTCGAGGATTTCGACACGAACGCGATCCGCGACGCGCTCCACCGCTTCCTCGAGGTCAGCTCCGCGCGACCGACGCACCTGCGCCGCAACGTCGCGCGTCGGCTTGCCGTAGACATCGACGATCTGATCGGCATCCCGATCCTCGTCGACGAGCTCGTCGACATCGGCCCAGGTGGGTCGAGCTGGATGAGCTCTTTGTCGCGCAGGGCCGGCGAGGGCCTCGCGCGCGGCGTCGTGGACATCGCGCTTGTCGGCGGTCACAACCTCTGCGCGGAGAAGCGCCTGTGGGAGATCCTCGCCAAGCTCGACAGTCACAAGCTCCTCGAGCAAGAGGTGTCCACCGAGATCTACGCGCTGCTCCTCGACGAAGCGATGACGTCACAGATCCGCAACGTCGCAGCGCAGCACGCGATCGGTGATGCGCTCGCGCACTCGCGCCTGCTCGCCGTCGCCGAGGTGTTCGCGTGGGGCGTGCGGCGCGGCATCGAGCTCACGGGCCGCCTCATGCGATTCCACCTGACCAGCAAGGAGAAGGACCTGGGCCACACCTACCTCGATGGCAATCAGGTCTTCGTGTCCGCATTGCCGATGCTGCGCGGAGAGCCGCACGGCGTCGACGTCGTCGAGGGGCTCGTGCTGCACGAGCTCGGCCACCACGCGTATCACCGCGGCGAGAAGGCGCAAGCGCTCTGGAAGCAAGCGCACGCCGAAGGAATCGGCCACCTGCTGAACCTGATCGCCGACGAGCACCTCGAGCGCAACCTGCGCGCACTCGACGCGAGCTTCGGCGATCGCCTCAAACGACTCGACGCGTATGCGTTCCAGCATGCACCACAGGAGCTGAAGGTCCGGTCGCTGCTCGAGACGCTGCGCGGATCCGCGGCCGCCGCGCTCACCGGCACCGAGCTCGGCGTCGCGTTCGACGAGCATAGCGTTCGCCTCCGCCGCGGCGCGATCCTCACGCAGCTCGAGAAGAACGGGCATCCGCTCGCTCGCTTCGCGCGCGCGCTACGCATGGGCCTCGGCAATCGCACGGGCGATCCGCTCGTCGGAGATGCGCTCGAGCTGTGCGGTCGCGACCTGCGGAAACACGACATGCAGGGCCTCTACGATCTCACGCGGCAAATCGCGTCGATGTTCGGCGGTGCGGTCTCCGTCGCACGCGTGTTCGGCGGTCCCGAGGGTCTCGAGTTCGGCGAGCGCGACGACGACGTGTTCGGCGGCATCGACGACGAAGTTCTGCAGCGCGAGGTGGAGCGCATCCTCGATCCGAAGCGCGGCAAGGGACCGCGTAAGCCCGGCGACATGGACCGCCTGCAGATCAACGTCAATCCCGACGAGGAATTCGATCGCATCACGAACGTGCGCAAGGTGAAGGGTTCTCCCGACGAGCACCGCAAGCTCGTCACCGAGGTGAACCGTCACTCCGTACGACTGCGCGCGCACCTCGATGACCTCGGCCTGCGCTGGCTCCCGATCAAAGCACGTACGAAGGGCCACGCGCTCGACCGCAGCCGCCTGCGCTCGCTGATCACGCACGGCGATCCGCGCATCCTGCAGGCGCGCACGCCGATCCGCCGCACCGATCTGTTCCTCGGCACGATCATCGACTGCTCTGGCTCGATGTCCGCGGGCAACAACCTCGAGCGCGCACGCAAGTTCGCAGTGCTGATCGCCGAGGCAGTGCGCCCGCTGCCGGGCGTCGAGGCGCGGTTCTTCGGCTTCACGGACTCGACGATCTATGACGCGGGTGACTCCGCGAACTGCAACGTCACGGCGCTCAAGACCGAGGGCGGCAACAACGACGCCGCGGCCCTCTATCACGCTGCGAACGTCGCGATGTCGTCGCGAAAGCGCGCGCGCATCCTCGTCATGATCAGCGACGGCCTTCCGACGGAGTGCTCGGTAGCCGCGCTACGCGGGCTCGTCACGACGCTGACCAAGCGCAAGGGCATCGTCTGCGCTCAGGTCGCGGTGCGCGCTCTCGAGGAGGAGTGCTTCCCGAACTACGTCGTCCTCGACGACTCCGCCGTCGAGACCGCGGTCGCGAAGTTCGGCCGCATGATCGGCGACCTCACGCGCAAGGCGCTCTCGTCCTGACGTGTACGAGTTCGCCGCGCTCGGCATGGGCGTCGAGATCCGGCTCTAGCGTCGAGCGAGTCGGCTCCGCGGGTAATACAGCGCCGCGAAGCACGCGACGAGCTCGGGCGCCCACGCGAACGGCCCGGACGCGATCGCGAACAGCACGGTCGCGCCGACGGTGATCGCGACCAGTCGCTTGCCGCTCAGTTCGAGCATGCCGTAGACGCGGAGGATCGCAGTCGGGTACTGGCGCGCCCACGCGATGCACAGCGCGTCGCCGATCGCCCAGCCCGCCGACCGCGACATGTACATCATGCCGGGCACGACGAGCGCGAGCAGCGTCGTGATCACCGCGGCGCCTACGATGATCTCGAGGATGAACCGGCGAAGTCGTCGATCACCCCACGTCACCGCGAGGTCGCCGCCGAACCTGAAGATCGCGACACACGTGAGGATGAGGCTCATCGGGGCGATCTCGACGAACGCCCACGTCACGAGTCGCCAGACCTCACCGCGCAACACGCGATCGGGTGAGAGCACCATCCAGTCCGCGAGCCACCCGGAGGTGAACATCGAGAGGACCGACAGGCCGAGCGTGAGCCACAGCCATCGCTCGACGAGCTTGTTGGCTCCCAGCCGCGGCAGGCGCATCGCGACGATTGTAGCGACGATGCTGGCCGCGGTGTCCCCGTCGAAGCCCCCACTTGTTCGCGGATGGCTCGTCAGGTCGCCGATCCAGCCGGCACGGTTGACGGACGAGCTTCGACACCTCGCCGGTCGCCTCGTAGCGCTCGCTCATCGAACTGTGGACCTTGGTTGGACTGGTCGTGATAAGCACCGCTGATGGGTACCTGGGGCGCTGGTCCGCTGGAGAACGACGCCGCGCTCGACTATGCCGGCGATCAATGCGCCGCGCTGGTCGCGACCATCGAGGCGTTTCTCGACGCACCCGTGTTCGAACTTCGGTTCGCGCCGGCCTATGCCGCCCTCGAGCTGTTGAACGTGTTCACCAAGCACACCCCCACCTCACCACCGGTGGCCGCCGAGATCGATCGGTGGAAGGCGGTGTTTCTCGCGGCGATCGATCGCGAGATCGTCAGCAACCCGAAGGATGCGAAGTTCGAGCGCACGCGACGAAAGGCGCTCAAGAGCCTGCTGGCTGCTCTCGCCGCTCGCTCGATCGATTTCCACGGCGGGGCTCCCGGTGAGCCGTCGTCTGCGCTGTCACGTCTGCTGTCGCGCGCAGCGCGCACCGCCCGACAGCGCGGCACCTTCACGGTCAACTACGCGGACCTGATCCGATGGGTCGAGCCATACGGCGAGGACGTCGAGCGTGCGTGGTCCGAGTCGACAAACGGCGATTGGATGTTCGAGATCGCGAGCGTGCTCCGGGTGTCCTCGGCGGCACTGCACGAGATCGTCGCCGAGGCACTCGAACCCCAGTTCGCGCGGTTGCCAGCGGACGCACCCGCGCTCGGCGATCCAATCGCGCTCGAGACGTGGGCGACCGCGGCGGTCGGCCGCAAAGAGCGGGCGGGCTTGGCAATCGCTGCGATCGCACGCGCGGCCGCTCATCTCGCCCGCGCGGTAGCCAAGCCCGAGGACCACCTCAGCCTGGCTGTGAGGAATCTACTCGACGGCGCTGCGCTCGATGCCGCCCTTTGCGCTGCGAACGCTGGCATGGACTGGATGTCCGCGATGGCAGGCACCGATGGTCCGGGCTGGACCGCGCGCCACAAGGCCAACCTGGAGCTGGCCGAGCTGCTCCGCGTCCGTCTGCCGGCAAGCGAGCTGAAGCTTCAAAGCAGCGCTCCAATCTGACACCGTGGAACGCAGCAAGCACGTTCCGATCACCGCCGCGGTCCGGGTCGACCGATGCTCGGCCCCGAGGAGCGAACGCCACTACGCTGTTGCCCGATGACGTCGTCGCGGAGCGGCGAACGTCGACACGAGCGACAGGCCGAGCGCGAGCCACATCTCTCGACGAGCGTGCTGGCTCCCAGCCGCACTCGCGGGTTTGCTCGTCACCCCGCGTGTAACCGGTCGCCGATCCGGCCGGCACAGATCGAGTAGTGTCGGAGCGAGATGCGGTCACTCCTCGGGATGCTCGTGGTCGCCTGTGGATCGTCGACGCCGATCACGATCCCACCGCCCGCACCGCCCGCACCGCCACCCGCGCCACCCATGGCCGCACCTTCGCTCCTGGTCATCCCGCCGCCGGCGCCGATCGCGGCGAGCAAGCAGATCTGCTCGCCCGCACGACAACCACCCGCAACCACCGGCAGCAAGCAGCGCGTCTACGACTTCACGCCGATGAAGCTCGCGCCGAACGGCAGCGGCGCCATCCCGGCGGGCTTTCGCCGTCACCCGGATTCGATCCGCGCAGCGATCAGCGCCGAGGCCGACTCCATCGCGAGCTGCGTGCAGGACGCGTGGCGACGCGGTGCACGCCCTTCCCGGCACGTGTTCGGCCCACCGCCGCACTTCGGCGTCGTCGCGAGCTTCGTGGTCGATCCGTTCGGCGTGCCCACCCAGATCACCGTCGACGGCGATGGCGACGTGAAGATGCACGAGTGCTTGCGCGGCGTGCTGCAACTCGCGCGTGTGGCGCGCCGAACCGCACGCGAGACCACCGTGAAGGTGCCGCTGTTCCTGCTCGGTGAGCACCGCGGCGCGAAGCCGCTGCCTACGCCCGCCCCTGTCCGTGCGACGGCGCGCAACGAGCGTGCGGGCTGCGTGCGCGCACTCGATCCCCTGCCACGCGACACCGTCGAGCTCCCCGAGGTCGTGATCGAGTGGCTCCCCGGCGCGTACAGCAATCCGCGCATGCGGTGCAACCATCGGGGCATCGACAAGACGCAGATCCGGCGCGAGATGGAGACGCACCGCTACGCGTTCGAGGCGTGCTTCGCCGCGACGCCCGACGCGCGCGGCCGGCTCGACCTGGAGTTCGTGATCGGCCCGCACGGCGTACCGACCATCCAAGCGCTGCGCGGCGCAGGCACGCCTGCACTCCACACGTGCATTACGACCGCGATGACCGACGTCGGCTTCACGCGAACCGACGATCCGATCCGCGTCAACTGGGCGTTCACCTTCGAATCCGAAGCGGCGCCCACGTTCACCGACGACTGCGCCGGTCGCGCCGCCTGGATCGCAACCCTCTCGGTCCACGATCCACGCGCGTGGACGGCCCTCGACGCGCTCGCGGCAGCGAAGTGCGAGCTCCCCGAGTCACTCGACCGCTTCGCGCGCTTCGACGTTCCCGACATGCGCGCCGACCTCTACCGCGGGCGCGGCACGACCGAGGCGATCGACGCGTCGACGCGTCTGCTCGCCGCCTTCCCCGCCGCCACCCGCCTGCTGCTGTTTCTCGCCGAGGCGCAGCTCTCGGTCGGGCGCGAAGCCGACGCGCGCGCGAGCTTCCTGCGTTTCCTCCAGCTCGGCACTCGCGATGCCGCGCGGATCGAACGCGCCGCCGAGGGCTACGCGCGCGCCGTTGCCGACCGCGAGCGCCTCTCGCCGATCGACTTCTGTGAAGAGAGCGCGCCGTATTAGTGGTGGGCCTCGAAAAGGAAAGGGCCCCTCGTGCCGTAGCCCGAGGAGCCCTTTCAGTTACATCTAGTCACCGTTGCCGTTCGTCAGCGTCAGCTTGTCGACCAGCGGCTTGAGCGGCGTGTTGTGGAACAGACGCGACAGCGTGTCACCGAGCGACTCGCCCTCGACCACCCGCTGCACACCCCACGCCTCGGCCACCTTGACGAGCGTCTCGTGACGCGACAGCTGCATGAGCGCCTCGCTGAAGTTGCCCGACGCGGCCTGGAACCGCAGCACGGCGGTCTCGGCCTCGGCGCGCAGCAGCTCGATACGCTTCTCCTGCTCGCGCGAGAAGAACACCAGCTCCTGGTCGCGCTCGCGCTTCACGCGCTCGATCCGCTGCGTCAGCTTGAACGACTCGATCGACTGCTCTGCCTCCACCAGCTTCTTGCGCTCGTCGGTCTCGCGCAGCGTGTTGGCCATGCGAGCGAGAGCCGTTGCCAGCTCGCTCGTTGCCAGCTCGCGCGCGAGGTCGTCGTTGCGCATCTTGGTGAGGGCCTTCACCTCGGCGGTCTCGCGCTGGATCGCTTCGCGCTGCTTCGTGACAGTCAGCTCGCGGTTCAGGTTGGACACGTCGATGTTCGACTTCACGACGTCATGCTGTGCCGCTTCGAGCAGCGCGCGGATCTTGTCGTCCTTCAGGGTGACCTGGAGAACGTCGACATCCTGGATGCGCATGCCGTTGGCGGGGAACTCCATGCCGGCGATCAGCTGGCGGATCTGATCGGTCGAGGTGGCGTAGAACGCTTCGACCGTCAGCTTCCGGATCGCGCCCTTGAGCGTCGAGCGAACGTGGTCGCACAGGTACTTCACGTAGTTCTCGACGGCGAACCACTTGAGCGGATCGCCACCGAAATTCACGCGGTAGGACATGCGCAGCTGGACATAGACGTGGTCGAACGTCTCGACCTCGACGATGTCCGTGACCTGGTTGTTCTCGACGCGAAGGAACGGAGTCTCGAGCAACTTGTCGGTCGTCTTCGGCTTGCCGGTCGAGAGCGCGAACGCCTCGATCGTCTCGTCGTAGTCGAGCAGCACCGTGGCAGGACCCACTTCGACGCGGCGGCGGCCCGTCTTCGCCGTCACGAGGACTGCGTAGCCGGTCCACACCGCGAGCTGCGGGGCACCCTGGTACTTGTTGTCGAGCAGCGCCATCCGCGGCTGCGAGTACGTCGACGCGCGAGAGAACTCGTCGGCGACGAGCGCCTGATCACCGGAGACGCGAGACGACTCCATCACCATGCCGGCGGCCGGCTTCGCCACACGCTTTCCGCCGCGCTCCACGTCGCCCTCGGAGAGGACGCCCTGGCGCGTGGTCGGAACGTTGTGGATCAGCTGGCGCAGCGACTGGTTGTAGGAGAGCGCCTCTGCGTTACCCGGGTACCAAAGCGCGCACTCGCGATCGGTGAGCACGCGGCGGACGATCACTTCGTGACGCGGGTCCGGCAGCAACATGGCGGGGCCACGCACCGTCCGGATCGCACCCGTGAGGCGGTCCATCACGTAACGGGCTTCGCCCGCGGGGATGGCCGTCGCGAAGTGCTTCGCCTTGCCGTCGTACTTGATCGCCGAGTGCTCCTCGCGCGGGAAGTAGATCGCCGTGTCCTTGCCGGTGATGAACAGCTCATCGCCGGCGCGGTGAACGACGCCTGCTTCCGTGTAGTCCGCGATCACCTTGATGTGAAGGCCCTGGATCTCGTTGAGCTCGACCGCGCGGAACTTCTTGGTGCGAGCACCTCCGTCGTCACGCGCTTCGACAAACCGCTCCGTGGGGAGCGGGAACACGACCTGGGGACCCACCTCGTAGCGCTTCTTGCCGTTCTCGTCGACGAGGATCGAGTACTCGAGGCGCTCTAGCGTGAGCGCTTCGCGTGCGTACGTTTCACCGTCGCGCACGACCTCGATTCCCGTCGGCGGGATGTAGAACGACACTTCCGTGCCGCGGATGATCAGCTGCTTGCCGACCGTGAGGTCCTGCGGTGCCGAGGACACTGCTGCCGTAGCAGCAACGTCAT
>JBJXGN010000297.1:0-2754 GCA_046160585.1 Kofleriaceae bacterium | reverse complement strand
GCGGACCTCTCGCTCGGCATCGCCGTCGGCTTCTAGCCCCACGCGGACGACGGTGGGCAGCGTGCGGAGCACGCACGCCGTGTCGTTGCCGCTCGGCACGACGTGCGCGCGTGTAGACTGGACGCGTGCGTCAGCGAGCTGATCGGCTAGCAAATACCCGTGGGTCGATTCGCGCCGTCACCGTAGCGTTTCTTCTCGCAGCCTGCAGTGATCCGGCACCGCCGCCGGTCGATGTCTCGTCGGGGCGACTCGTCGCTCGGATCGAGAGCGAGCCCGCGAAGATCACGTTGCTCCTCGACGACGAGGTCGTGTGGGAGACGCAAGCGGGCGGGCAGGCCGGCGACAAGAACGAGCCACCGCGCGGGTTCGCCGCGATCGGATCGCGCGCGACGTCGGTCGAGATGCAGTTCGGATCGTTCAAGTTCACCGAGATGAAGAACGCCGAGGTGTGGCGCGCGATCAGCGAGCTCGACGACGTGACCGCGACCGCGGCCGGTGCGACGTTCACGCTCCTGCACGGCGGCGAGTCGGTGGGCACCGGCACGCTCGAGTTCGTGACCGCGACGAAGTCGGGCCCGAACCCCGACGCGGCGGGGTTCCCGCGCCACGTGAAGATCACGCTTTCGAGCGACGCGGAGCGGATCCAGATCGCGACGCCGTGCCCGCCGGACGAGCACATGGTCGGGCTCGGCGGGCAATCGTTCAACATCGATCATCGCGGCGAGACGGTGCCGCTGTTCGTACAGGAAGACGGCATCGCAAAGGAGAACATTCCCGACGACCAATACACGGGCGTGTGGTTCCTCGGTGGACGCAAGCACTCGACGCACACGCCGATGCCGATGCTGTTGTCGTCGCGCGGCTACGCGCTCGCGGTGGAGACGAATGCTCGCGCCGTGTTCGCGCTCGGCCCCGAGGAGCACGCGAACGTCGCGCGCTTCGAAGCGTGGGACGAGACGCTGCGATTGCACGTGTTCATCGGCGACGGTGATCGCGCGAGCGAGATCGCGGGTGCGGCCGCCGTCGACGCACTCGGCCACATGATCGCGTGGACGGGCAAGGCCGATCGCCCGCCGATGTCGATCTTCGCGCCATGGCTCGACGCGATCTACGGCTCCGCGAACGTTCGGCGCGTCGCGCAGAAGCTGCGCTCGCTTGGCATCCCCGCATCGGCGATCTGGACCGAGGACTGGCGCGGCGGCGCGGACACGTTCACCGGCTACTCGCTCGACGAGGACTGGCGCTACGACGCAGACCTCTATCCCGACTTCGCGCAGCTCGCCGACGATCTGCACGCCCTGGGCTTCGCGTTCCTCACCTACCACAACACGTTCGTGGACGATAACGCCGACATCCACGACGAGGCCGTGAACGCGGGCTACGTCTTCGAGACCACGAGCGGCGAGCCGTACACGTTCACCGGCGTGAAGTTCGCGCCGAGCAAGCTCCTGGATCTTTCGAACCCCGCGGCCGTCACGTGGGCGAAGAACGTGATGGCGGAGGGCCTCCCGCTCGGCGTCGATGGGTGGATGGCGGACTTCGCGGAGTGGGCACCGACGGACGCCGTGCTCGCGTCGGGCGAAGACGCGCTCGCGGTGCACAACCGCTATCCCGTCGACTGGGCGAAGATGACCAAGGAGATCCTCGCGCCGCAGCCCGGTCGTATTCACCCGATGTACTTCGTGCGCGCGGCGTGGCTCGGCTCGCAGCCGCACACACAGGTGATCTGGCCCGGCGACCAGCAGACCGACTTCACCGAGGGCGACGGCATGCCGTCCGTGATCCCGATGGGCATCAACCTGGGCCTCGCGGGCTTCCCGTACTTCGGTTCCGACATCGCGGGCTACATGAGCCAGAGCACGATGCCTACGACCGAGGAGTTGTTCTATCGCTGGACGTCGTTCGGCGCGATGCAGCCGGTGATGCGCACGCACCACGGCCGCAGCGCGCGCGACAACTATCAGTGGGAGAACGACGCGGGCGCGGAGCAGCACTTCCGTCGCTGGGCGCGCTTTCACATGCAGCTCGCCGCCTACTTCTGGGGCTCGGCCGGCAGCTACGAGCGCGACGGCCTTCCGTTGATCCGCATGATCGCGCTGTCGTATCCCGAGGAGCGCTGGGCGTGGACGAAGGTCGATCAATATCTGCTTGGCGATCGCATCCTCGTCGCGCCCGTCGTCACGAAGGGCGCCACGTCGCGCGACGTGACGCTGCCCGCGGGCCGCTGGTACCCGATGTTTGGCGGCGTGCCTGCCCAAGGTGGTGGCACCGTGACGGCGAACGCTTCGGTGTCGGAGATCCCCGCGTACGTGCCCGAGGGCGCGATCGTGGTGCTGTTCCCCGACGGCATCGATACCACGCTGCCGACGCCGGGCCAGCCATCGCTCACTACCGTCGACGAGATCGGCGGCAACCGCGAGGTGTGGCTGTTCTCCGGCACCGCGGCGAAGGCCGGCTACACGACGTGGAACGACGAGGACGGTGCCGCCGGCCCCGCGCAGTGGACCTGGACAGGGCGCGCGTCGAGCGCCGCCGCACCGACAAGCGCCACGTTCGATGGCTCTCCCGTCGCGGTCACGACGGCCAACGGGGTCTCGACCGTCACGGTTGCGGGCGATGGAACGCTGAGTTTCGACACGGGTGGCTCGTTGGTCATCGCGAGAGGCATCGCGAACGCGAGCGTCACCGTCCGTCTGCGGTAGTGAGGCGCAGCGGTCAGAGCGGCTGCGCGGTAAAGCCGGCCGAGATGATCTG
>JBJXGN010000296.1:0-9496 GCA_046160585.1 Kofleriaceae bacterium | reverse complement strand
CATTGCTCTACATCGAATGGGAGGATCGTCCCGTCGACGTCCTCGAACCGGAGATCGTTGTGCGGATCGCCGATCAGGTCGTAGTCGATGTTCGTGGGCTCGAGCACGACCAGCACGGGAAAGTCGGTGAGCGACATCCCCGGGTTGGCGAACACCAGCCTGCGAGGGCTCGCTTCCTGGACCGGACCATCAAAGGTATCGATGCGCGCGTCGCTCGGGCGCGCATCACCGTTCGCGGACACCTGGAAGCCACAGGCCGCCAGGCCGATCCAGCTCAGAACCAGCAACCGCACGGCGTCTAGGATAGCCGAACCAGCACCGAGCGTTCCTTGCTGCAAACGAGGACGCGGATATGCGACCTCGCCCCCTCGCAACCTACTCAGCCGAGGAAGCCGCGCGCGATGTTCATCAGCTCGGTGTTCGCCGCGACCGACTTCGTGAACGCTTCTTTCTCGGACGCGGACAGCTCGAACTCGTAGACCGCTTCGGCGCCCTTGGCCGTGAGCTTCACGGGGACGCCGACGAAGGCGCCCGACACGCCGAACTCGCCCTGGAGCTCGACGGAGCAGGGCAGCACGCGGCCCTGGTTACGAACGATCGCCTCGACCATGAGGCACGTCCCAGCGCCCGGCGCGAGCCACGCGCTAGTGCCGATGAGACCGGTGAGCGTCGCGCCGCCCTTCTTCGTGTTCTCGACGACCTCGGTGAGCTTCTCGGCCGTGAGGAACTTCGTCGCGGGGACGTTGCCGATCATCGCGGTCGAGACGATGGGCACCATGTCCTTGTCGGTGTGGGCGCCGAGGACGATTGCCTGGACATCCTCGACGCTGACGCCGGCGGCGAGCGAGAGGTACGTGCGGAAGCGAGCGCTGTCGAGCACGCCGGCCGAGCCGATGACGCGCTCGCGCGGGAAGCCGGTGACCTGCTTCGCGACAAACACCATCGCGTCCAGCGGGTTCGACACGACGATGAGGATCGAGTCCGGCGCGTGCTTCTTCACGTCGCCGCAGATCATCTTCACGATGCCGGCGTTGATGTTGATTAGCTCCTCGCGCGACTGACCCGGCTTGCGCGGGACTCCGGCCGTCATCACGACGACATCGGCGCCGGCCATTGCTTCGGGCTTGTCGCTGGCGACGAACGACGTGTTGTTGAAGCCCTCCCACGGGCCACACTGCGTCAGGTCGAGCGCGCGGCCCTCGGCCGGTCCCGCCTTGATGTCGATGAGTACGAGGTCGCCGAGCTCTTTGACGGCGGCCCATTGGGCGACGGCCGCACCGACGTTACCGCCGGCACCAACGATTGCGATCTTCGGACGCTTGATCATGTTGGGCGCGTCATACCCCAACTCCCCCGACGTGGGTACTACGGCGTCACGAAGATCGGGTTCGTTACCCCGAACGGAACGCGTCCCGGATGCACGGGCTCGAGCGTCCGCTGCGCGTGCGCCGCGATCACGACGAAGCCTCCGCTCGCACGCACCTGCACGGGCACCTGACCGCGCCAGCGAATCGCGGTGCCCGCGATCGCGTCGCCCGGCATGACCGCGATGCGATCGACCGTCTCCCCATCGACGACGACGTCGATCCCGTCGACATCGATCCACGACGCGGCCTGCACCGTGACGTCGACCATCTGCTGCGTGCCCGCGCCCGTCGTGGTGTCGCCGGGGCCCGCCGCGCCGAGCGACGCCGTGACGTAGATACCGCCGCTGACCGAGCCGCGTCCCGCGGCGAGCGTGTCGCGTACCTGGTTCGCGGTGAGCGCCCGCGGATCGTCGGTGCCGAGCGAGAGACACGTGCGCGGATAGCCGACGGGCTCCCTCGACATGCCGTGGCTGTCCGAGGAGCCGACGGCGAAGATCTTGCGCCCCGCGTTCAACAGGCCAAACCAGTCGGCCACGTGCGAGTTGCGGTTCGAGATCCAGCTCGCATCGTTGAACACCTCGACGAGCGTGAACTTCGTGTCCCAGTCCGGCGAGGTGGCGGTGCCTGTTGCGGCGTCGTAGCCGACATAGCCGAAGTAGTTCGTCGAGCCGCGCGGGTGGTTGATGATCACCACCGGCGCCTCGGGGCGCTCGCGCACTGCATCGAACACCGCGCGCGGCGACAGCGTCTCGAACGGCGCCTCGGGTGCATCGAGCGTCGGGAACGTTTGCCACATCGGTGCACCGGCGTTGGGACGCGCAGTGTCCGGTACGAGCGGGAACACGCCCATGTGTCCCCAGATCTCGAACGAGGTCAGCTCGATCGAGCCGAACCCTCGCGCGTAGGCGTCGCCACCGACGAGCGTGATCTCCTCGGAGAAATCCGCGATGTATTCGTGCTCCGAGCGGACCGGCAGCTCGAGTCCGTCCGCGATCGCCTGCTTCAACTTCTCGGTCGCATTGTCGCCAGAGTCGTTCGAGCGCCACGTGTGGATGTGGAAGTCGGCGCACTGGATGCCGGTCGTGTCGACGGTATGATCGAGGACCGCGTCGACCTGCACGTTTGCCCCTGGCGCGACATCGACGGTCTGGCGGAACAGCTCCCACTCGTAACCGCGCGAGACGATCACCTCCCAGCGCCCCGGTGGGACCGGCAACGTCAGGCTGCCCTCGACGCTGTACGCCACATGCAGACGATCGCGGAGGATCGGTTCCTCGCCGAAGTTGTCAGGCACCGTCGCGAGCGACGTCCCGGCGGGGACGATCTGCACGCGCCCGGGGATGTTCGTCGCTCCATCGCTGATCGTGACAACCACCGAGCCGATCGCTGGAAGCGCGAGGTCGACGGGACCCGTGCCCGCGCCGACGTACTGCGTGACGAGCGCGTCGCCGCGCTTGTACGCGTCGAGCGTCACGTCGGCGCTCGCCGGAACGTGCAGGGTGAACTCGCCGGTCGCGTTCGTCGTCGCGCGCGTGTAGTACGTGCCCGCGCCGTCGTGCGCGTGGACATGCGCGAAACTCACGCCGACCCTGCCGCGCATCACGGTGCCGCTGATCTCGCGCAGCTCGCCACCGACGATGTTCTCGGCCGCGACGAGCGCACCGTCGAGCCCGGCGCCGATCGCGATCCGCGCGTGCAAGCGCTCGACGGCGTCGCAGGATCGCGTCCTCCCCGGAATCGTGAACCCTGGAGAGAACGCGCCGACGAAGCCCGACGCTGAAATCGACGAGCCGAGCGTGCCTTCGCCGGGAATGTAGGCCCAGCTCGTCGCGCGATCATCGACGAGGACTGCATACGGCACGTCGGCGAGCGCGTCGTCGAAGCCGCGCCCGGGCTGGAACAGCGGCGTGCGCTTCGTGTACATGAGCGCGTGGAGCGTCGAGCGTATCTCGGTGTCGTCGGCGCGCGGCGACGCATAGCGCACCCGAACATCGACGTGATCGGCACCCGGTGCGAGCTCGTAGTCGATCGCCGCTTCGATATCGAGCAGCTGATCGCTATAGACGGCCGAGATCAGGTTCTCGAAGAACGGCAGCGGGTGCAGCCTTCCCCGCGCGCGGATCACGGCGGGTTTTCCGTCCGAGCCGTCGTTGATCACGCCGACGCTTTCGGTGATCACCGTCGATCGATTCGTCAGCAAGAACAGCTCGCCGAAGTTGTTCGGATCGACCATCTTGCCGTCCTCGATGCGTGCGAGCCCGACGGGTCGGCCGCCCCACGGGTCGTACAAATCGCTCGCCCCGGCGTCCTCGATGACGAGCGCGATGCGTTCGTTCGAGAGCACGAAGTCTCCCTCGCTCCACGTGACGAGCTCCGACGGTACGAGCGGTAGATCCGCCGCGCGCAGCCGCCCGGCGCGCGCCTCGTCCGCGCCGGCACCGATCGGTTGTTCGTGTCCGTCGGGATCGCCGTCCGGAAACGCGAGCGGGCAGGCGTTGTCACCACAAGCGAACGGAAGCAGCGCCAGTAGCGCGAAGGGCCTCACGTGGCGAGCGTACTACTTCGCCTCACCGCTCGACATGCAACCTGGTCGGTCGGGCGCTCGCATACACCCTCGCGAGCTCGGGTAACTCACGCGGTGACCGCGGTCACTGCGTGACGACGATGGACCATCGCGCGTCTCGACCGACGAGCGAGCCCTTCGCCGCGCGGTCCGTGCGTTCGAACCGAAGCATCTCGCCGCGCCGCAACGTCACGGTCGCGCCGCCGGGCGTCCGCGCCTTGCCATCGGATAGGCGCCACGCCATCGGCAATCCGTCCGCGCGCACGATCACGGTGTATTGCCCGTCGGCGCCATCCCAGCGCAGGACGTCCGTGTCGAGTCGCGTGTCGAGGTATCCGCGGAGCTCCTGCGTGAGCACGAGCGGCGTCGCATCCGCGTCCGTGTTGTTCGGCTCGAGCTCTCCGGGCGCTGTCTCCTCGACGGCGCGAAGCGTGTACGGATCGCTGACGTTCTCCGTCGGGAACTTCTGGTCCTTGGCCATGGTTTGCGCGACGACGATCGTCACCGGTCCATCGACGGAGCGCCGGTGCAGTGTCTCGCCTTCCCCCATGCCACCCTCGTCGGCCGTCGCGCTGTGTGTGCCGGCACCGTCGTGCACGCTCAGGTTGATATCGATGTTCGGCGGCGCGGTGACCGTGACGCTCAACGTCCGCCGGCTTCCCGACGGATACTTGATCACGTAGATGTCGCGATCCGGATCGCTCGTCGTGCGTCGCTTGCCGAGAAAGCCGGTCACGTCGCTGTTCGCCGCGATCCGCGTCGCGTCTTCGGGCTCGTCGTTCGGCTCCCGATCGCTCGTCGCCGGCGGTGGCGTACGCGTGACGAGCCAGAACGCTCCGGCCGCCGCGCCGAGCAGCGACAGCGTCGTCAACACACCAACGAAGACACGTCGCCGCTTCAGTCCGCGCTCGAACTGATCGATGTCCGAGCGCCGGAGGTGTAGATCCTCGTCCTCGTCGTCGAGAGCGAACCGCGACGATCGCGTCACGTGTCTGCCGGAGCGGTGCGGCGTCGCCTCGGTGACGGTCTCGGCGTAGACGTCCTCGATCGCCTGGCAGAGCTCCGCGGCGGTTTGCCAGCGCTCGCGCGGATCGCGAGCGAGCGCCTTCCGCACGACGTGATCGACCGCGGGTGGGATTCCCATCCGCGGCGTTCGCATCGACGGTGCGTCCGGATCACCTGTCAGGTGCTTGGTCAGCACGCCGACCGCAGTCGCGCTCGTGTACAGGTACGTCCCGGTCAATACCTGGAACATCAACGCGCCGAGCGAGTAGATGTCCGTGCGCGCGTCGACATCCTCGCCGCGGATCTGCTCGGGCGCCATGAAGTACGGGGTGCCGACGATCGCATTGCGATCCGTCGCGTCGACCGGACCCGTACGCCCGTCGAGTTTCGCGAGGCCGAAGTCGAGCACCTTCGCGAAGTCGCGCCCGCCCGTCGTCCGCGTGACGAGTACGTTCTCGGGTTTGAGATCGCGGTGCACGATGCCGAGCTCGTGCGCCTCCTGCAACGCGTTGCAGATCTGCACGAACATCGGCGCGGCGCGGGCCCACGCGATCGGTCCGTCGCGCGTGACAACGCGACCGAGATCGAGCCCGCGGACGAGCTCCATGATCAGATAGAGGTTGTTCTGGAATTGACCGAAGTCGAAGACCTGCACCGTGTGCGGGTTGTTAAGTCGAGAGACGGCGTGCGCCTCGCGCTCGAAGCGCTGCACGATGTCAGCATCCGCGGCCAGATCGCGATGCAGCACCTTCATCGCCGCGATCTTGCCCATGCGCAGGTGCTCGACGCGGTAGACGACGCCCATGCCGCCGCGCCCGATCACCTCGAGGACGCGGTACCGCCCGTCGACGATCTTGCCGAGCCACGTCTGATTCGAATCGCTGAGCCGGCGATCGACGATCGCTTCGACCTGCGCCGTCTGCGCAAGCGAAGGATCGCGGGGCGGTTCACCCGGTCGCTCGGACACGCGGCGATCATAGCGCCCTGGCGACGATTCGACGTCGCCGACGATCACGCAGATGTTGGCAATGGCCAGGGTGTCGGCGTGCGAGTCACCCCGGCGAGTTACGCGCTGTCCGCCGTGCGAGACCCCGCTCGGCGAGCTACGGGCTATCGGCGATCGGTTTCCAGGACCACGTGTCGCCGCGAATGACGAGCAACCCGGCGGTCGGAGAGCGCGCGGGATCCGGCAACCGCGGCGTCGCGTCGAGTGTCCCCGGCGTGAGCGCGACGGCGTTGCTGTCGCGGCCGCCGGTCCGCGCACGAGTGGCGCCTTCGGCCATGGGACCATGCAACGCGATATCGATCTCGATCACGCTGTCGGCCGCCATCGACCCCGAACCCGTCGAGCTCCCCGCGTCTGCCGGCGCGCTCGAACCCGCGCCCGGCGCCGGGCTTCCCGAGACCTCGTTGCCGACGGTGACCCCGAGCTCTCCCGTGGGTTCGCCGCCGCGCACCTCACGCGGCGCCTCGCTGCTCGCGAGGATGCGGACACCCTTTCGCATGGACAGGTCGCGGGCGATCGCCACGACGTCCTGCGGCGCGTAGGCACATCCTTCAACGCCGGCGACGAGCCGGCTCGCCGCGCCGGCACCACTCACGAGCCCGACGGTGACGTCGCCGATCTCGATCCGGTGCACCCGTCGTCCGTCGATGACGATCGTGCCCTTGGCGCGGAGCGCGACGATCGCGTCGGCAAGCTCGCCGGCGTCCTCGAGATCGCCCGGCATCACGACGATCGGCACCTTGTTGGCGATCTCCCCGAGAGTCGCCTCGAGCTCGGCCTTCGTGGTGCCCATCCCGCCGAGCGCGATCACTACATCGGCGCTCGAGAGCCTCTCGCGCAGACGTCCGAGCGCTGCGATCGTCGGCGGTGCCGCGCCGCCCGCGTCCGCGATCGCGGCGATCACGATCTCGCCATCGCCCTCGCGCGACACGACATGTCCCTCGAGCCTCCACACACCTCGCGCGGGCGCTCCACCGGCGCCGGTCGCGTTCGCGCCGATCGTCTCGGCGGTCAACACGGGTCCGTCGCTCGCCCCACATCGCCACGGCGTGCGCGCTCGATCCGCGGCGTTCATCGCGGCGGTCAACGCAGGCCCGAGTTGGGTCCCGGCGGGCACCGGGTTCGCGCTGCCACACGCTGCGAGGTTCGCGCTGCCACACGCTCCAAGGACCCACAGGCCGATACTCGTCGCGCCGCCGATCTCCACCCGTCTCATCGATCGGCTCGGCTCAGGGGGCTTCGCCAGTCGTGCTGCCGCCGGCCTCTTTCCATGTCGAGATGACCTTGGGCGAATGCACGTACGGGGAGAGCATGTGGTTTGGCATGCGCTCGAGTACGCGCTTGAACGCCTCGAGTGCGGGTTTGTCCTCGCCGAACGCGAGGTGCATCGCGCCGAGCATCACCCCGACCTCGACCGCTTGCGCCGTCTGCAAGTAGTCGGCGTCCTGTGCGAGTCCGGCGAGCGTGTCCTTCACCAGCGCGTAGTCACCATCGCGCCACGCGACGCGCGCTGCGGGCAACGCCTGTGCTGCGTGGGCTTGCGACTTGCGCTGCTTCTCGCGTCGCTTGTTCGAGTCCGCGTCGATCGGCGGGAGCTTCGATGCCTGAAGCCGCACGTTGAAGATCGGGACGATCAGCTTCTCGCCCTTCTCGAGCGTCTCCTTCTCGAGGAAGTTGTACTGCCGGATCATCTGGGCGTTCTTCTCGTTCCCGAAGTACGCGGCCGCGATCTGCCCGATCGTCACGGTGTTCTTCGCTGTGTGGGTGATCGTGAACGGGATGACCAAGTCGGTGCCGCTCGGGATGCGATCGTCCGGCGCGAGACCATTGAACTCCGCGAGGAACGTCCCGCGCTTCGCGTCGCCGAGGAAGTTCGCCGCGATCGTCTCGAACGTGTCGCCGGGCGCGGTCGTGTATGGCCTGCTCACCGGGATGCGCAGTCGTTCGCCCGGCTTGAGCGGTCGCGAGTGATCCATCTTGTTCGCGACCATGATGAAGATCGCCTTGTTGCGATCGCCGTAGAACTCGGCCGCGAGGAGCGCGAGCGAGTCCCCCTGCTTCGCGCGGACCGTGATGACATCGCTCTGATCGGGCTGCGCGTGGACGGGCGCGGCGGCGAGCGCGAGGTACGCGGCGACGAGGAGGCGCTTCACGGGCCGTCCTTCTCGACCGGCAACTTCAGTCCTGGTTTGAGTGCGACTTTATCTTTGACAAAGTCGACAAAGATGCGTTGTGCAGAGTCCGGAGTTCCACCGTTGACAACGACGGTCTTTTCGACCGCTTCGTACCACGCGTGCTCGAACCGGACGACGTGTTTGCCGTCGTCGAGCTCGATCGGCGCCGCGACAGGGGTCTCGCCGGCGGGCTTGCCGTCGATCTTCACGGTCGCCCACGGATAGGCATTCACGCGGATGTATCCACGTCCGATCTTCTGATCGACTTGAGACTTGAAGTGTGGAGTCGCTCCGAGCGGCGCGACGTGGATCAGACCGAGCATGAGCGCGAGCATTCCGAGCGTGACTCCGTGTGCGATCATGCCGACGCGGACCGCGTGTCGCGCCTGCATGTTCGTCGGCTGCGCGAGGCTGCCACCACCCGCCTTGTTGCTCGCGCCGTTCGGATTCAAATACTCCTCGGCCTCGAGCTCGGTGATCACGTTCTGCCCTCGCAGGAACATCACGATCCGCGCGTGGTGATTCATCTCGACATGGCGCGCGAGGAACCGCTCGAGCGCCATCACCATATGCTGCGCGCTGCGCCAGCGATCGCGAGGTTGTTTCTCGAGACAGCGATCGATCACGTTCGACAGCTCGCGCGGAATCTCCGGGTTGAGCTTGCGCACGCTAACGTGCTTCTCGAGGCGGATCTTGTGCATCGCAGACCGCTTCTCGTCCTCGACGAAGGGCTTCTTTCCAGTGACCATCTGATAGAGAACGACACCGAGCGAGAAGATGTCGCTGCGCGCGTCGAGCTTGTCGCCGAGGACCTGCTCGGGAGACATGTAGGCCGGCGTTCCGATTCCGGTGCCCGCTTCCGTCAGATCGCCGAAGCTCGTATCGCGCGCGATTCCGAAGTCCATCACCTTCACGCCGCCCTGGCGCGAGAGCATCACGTTCGCGGGCTTGATGTCGCGATGCACGATCGAGCGGTAGTGCACGTAGTCGAGTGCACGGGCGACCTGCATCGCGATGATCGCCGCCACGTCGTACGGGAGCCGTCCGCACTTCTCGAGGAGATCGTAGAGATCGATCCCCTGCACGTACTCCATGACGATGAACAGCGCACCGCGCTCGCGGTGGAAGTCATAGACATGGATGATGTTTTCGTGCTGGAGCGTCGCGAGACTCTTCGCTTCGCGCTCGAAGCGGGTCACGACGTGCTCTTCGATCGCGGCCGAGGACTTCAGCGCTTTGATCGCGACCGTGCGCCCGAGGGGCTCCTGAACTGCGCGGTAAACTACCGCCATTCCTCCAGAAGCAACCTCGTCCACGATGCGGCAGTTGCCGATGCGTTCGAGCATGGTAGCTAGGGCAGCGTATCGGAGGTTGAGGGCGG
>JBJXGN010000295.1:0-21115 GCA_046160585.1 Kofleriaceae bacterium | reverse complement strand
AAGGAGATCCACTCCGGCCTGTTCGCGGTGATGGATGGCACGACCGCGGGTGACGGGCCCGGTCCGCGTACGATGCGCCCCGTGATCAAGGACGTGATGCTCGCGTCGGGAGATCAAGTCGCCATCGACGCGGTCGCCGCATCGATGATGGGCTTCGATCCGATGTCGCTGCCGTACATCAAGCTCGCCGACGAGGCGGGGCTCGGCAACGGGCGGCGCGAGAACATCGAGATCACGGGCGATGTCGCGCTCGCCGATCAGCGCTGGGGGTTCTCCGTCGGAGACAACGGCGCGTCGATGGTCGGCGACGTGATGTGGTTCGGACCGCTGAAGCGATTCCAGAAGCTGTTCTTCCACACGCCGCTGGTGAACCTGTTCGTGATGGGCTCGGAGGCCTACCACGACTACTATCGGTGGCCGCTGCGCGATCGAAAGATCTTCGAGCAGTGGCGCGAGTCGACCCACTGGGGTCAGTTGTTCGATCACTACCAGGCGAACGGCACGCTCGCCGAGCCGACCGACGCTGCGCAAACCGCTTGAAACATGATCTGTGCAGAATTCGTACACCGAGTTGTTGATTGACGGTTCTAGCGAATCGCGGTCCGATGGGGAGGTGAAGTGGACAGCCCTGATCGTGGGTGGCTTCGGCGTCGGGTGCGGGTTCTCCGTGTCCTGGAATCCGCAAACCGGCGTCGATGCAGACACCACTCAGATCGACGCCGAGGTCGATGCCGCGTTCGACGCCGCGGTCGACGAGCCGTTCGACGGCCCACAGGCGGATGTGCCGACTCCCAGTTGTCCATCCAGCTACGTTCTGATGCATGGTTCGAGTCGCTATCGGCACGTGACGGCGGATCAGACCTGGTATCAGGCCGCGGCGTCCTGCGAAAGCGATGGCGCGCACCTCGTCGTGGTCGATAGCGCCTCCGAGAACATGTTCGTTTCGGGGCTGGGGACTGGGGAGACGTGGGTCGGTGCGTCCGACCATCTCGTGGAAGGCGCGTTCCGGTGGGTCGACGGCACGGCTGTCGGGTATTCGAGCTGGTCAATGACACCGGTCCAGCCCAACAACAGCGACGGAGCTGAGGACTGCGTGGCGCAACGTATGAACGGCACGTGGGTTGATGAGCGTTGTAGCGAGACCAAGCCTTATGTCTGCGAGTGTGACGGGGTCGCGCCGCCGACGATGCCATCGTGGTGCGTGACCGGCACCGCGACTCAGTGTGGGACTTGTGCGGAGAACTGCATCCAGATGTACGGTGCGACCTTCGCCTGCTCCTCCAGCCAGACGTGCTACGACACCGATTGAGCTGACCTGACCGCTGGCGCGTTCGCGCCGTTGCCGCGACGAGCGGGTTCGGGCCGCTAGCGCGGTTCAGAAGCGAAACGTCGTCGACGCCGTCATGCCGCCTTCGGTCGGCGCGACCTCGAGCTTCGGTAGCTCCTTGGTGCCGCGGTTCATGATCACCATCACCGCACCCGCGACGGTGATCGCGCCGCCACCGATCATGAGACCGATGCCGATCTGGCCTCTGAGCTCCGCGCCATCGCGCTTGTCGCGGAGCAGCGGCTCGTCGGAGAGGTCGGCTTGGCACCCCATCGGGCACGTCATCGCGAACGCGTCCTCGAACTCGTTCATCTGGTTTCGGCCATTGAGATAGACGAACAGGCCACCGAGCCCGACGGCGACGCCGGTGCCGGTGATCGTGAAGGGGATCCAACGCGGGTAGCGATACTTGATGACGACGGCGCTCTCGATGGACTTCATCTTGATGTCGACCTTCGCCGTCGCGCCGCCGTTGACGACGACGCGGCCCGACGCGGCGGGGACCCAGCCCTCGAGCTTGCCCTCGACGAAGTGCTCACCCGCCATGACGCGCATCTTCTGCGTGCCGGGGCAGTCGAACCACGGCATGCCGTCGATCGTCGCCTTCGCGCCGGCCTTGGAGCACGTCGTCTCGACATACCCGACGCGGCCTTTGAGGAGCGCCTGGTAGTCGAGCGCTTGCTGGTAGAGGTTCTTATCGAACGGTACGTCGCCGAACCGCAGCGCGCGCTCGAGCTCGTCGGCGGCCTCGAGTGGCTTGTCGAGGCGGATCAGCGTGACGGCGAGGTTGAAGCGAATGCGTGGGTGATCCCAGAGAGCGATCGCTGCGCGGTACTTCTCGAGCGCGGGTGCGTGCGCTTGCTGCGCGAACAGCGTGTTGCCTTCTTCGTAGAGCGCGTTCGCCTTGTCCTGTGTGGCTTCAGGGACGCCTTCGGCCCACGGCGGTGGAGCTGCGAGGGCAGGGGAGGTGGTGGCAACGAGGAACGCGGTGGTGAGGAGGATGTTGTTCATAGCTTCTCTTTCAGCGATCCGGTCGAGATGGCCTTCTTCTCGCGCTCCGCCTTGTCGGCGCGCGCTTTCTCGGCGTCGAGCTGCACCTTGAGCTTCTGGTTTGCAACCTTCGCTTCTTCGGTCGCGCGCTTCGCGGCCTCGGCGCTCGCCGCGGCGTCCTTGGCCGCTTTCTCCGCGCGGATCTGCGCGGCGCGTGCTTCGGACTCGCGTTTGAGGAGCTCCACATTTTTCCTCTGGAGCTCTTCTTTGGAGTCCCCGAGCGCCTTCTCGGCTTCCTCGGCAATACGCTTCTTCTCCTCGGCGGTGGTCTCGGCGGCGATCTTGTCTGCCTGGGCCCTGGTCACCGTATCGAGCTGTTCCTTGATCTTTGCCTCGGCGTCGCGCGCGCGGTTCGCTTCCTTGTCGGCGGCGATCAGTCGTTCGGTCGCGACCTTCTCCGCCTGGGAGATGCGGATCACCGCGACGGCGCCACCGGCGATCACCGCACCGAGGACGACGAAGATCGCCGTGAACGCGAACACCTGGCGACGGCGTCCGCGCGTCATTTGCTTCTTCACGGCCGCGAGGAAGTCGCGCTCCATCGACGAGAGGTCGAGCACGTGTTTGCTCGTCACCGACAGTGCTTCCTGGGCGGTCGCTCCGCGCCACACGAGGTCCGCGGGGCGGCCGCGCGAGGACCACTGGCGCGCGGCGATCTGGAGCTCGTGCGTGAAGCCCCGCAGCGCGTGGCTGTCCTCGAGCCAGCGCTTCAGCGTCGGCCACTCGGTGATCAGCACCTCGTGCACGATCTCGACGGTCGCGCCCTGCGTCGGATCCGTGTGCAGCTGGACCAGGCGCGCGGCGACCAGCTTGTCGATGATCTGCTGCACGTCGGAGGAGTCGGTCGACAGCGACAACAGCTCGTTGTGATCGATGACGGCGCGCGTGCCCTCGGGCGTCACGAGGCGGGACATCACCGCGCGCAATAGCGCTTGCTGGTGCAGCGGGACGGCGGCCGCAACCTCGTCGGCGTGACGCGCGAACGCCCCGCCGACGCCGCCCATCGAGTTGTACGCCGCGACGGTGAGCAGCCGCCGCGTGCGATCGCGTCCGTCCCACAGGCGTGTCGCCGCGAACTGGAGGAGCGGCAGCGCGCCGCGCGACGTCGCCATCTGAAGCATGTCGTCGACGATGTCCGGGTTCTCGAACGCGTAGCCCGCGAGCTCGGCGGGACGGACGATCGTCTCGCGAAGCGAATCGAAGTCGGGGGCGCTGAGGAAGAACAGCCCGCGCGACAGCTCGGTCAAGAACTGCTTGTGGCCCGCGAGGCGATCGAGGAAGTCGGCGCGCATCGACAGCACGACGCGGACCGGCGCGCTGGGATCGTCGGCGGCGGCGAGCAGAGCCGCGAGGAAGGTGCGGCGCGTGGTGTCGTCCTCGGACAGCGTGAAGAGCTCCTCGAGCTGATCGACGACGATCAGGATGCGCTGGCGATTCCGCGCGGCCTCGCGGCGCAGCGCCTCGCCGAACACGCCGGGCGCCTCTGTAAGCTGCGCGAGGATCTGGGGCGTAGCGTATTCCAGCGACCGGCTCGGATCATCACCGAGCACCGAGCCGAGCGACGCGAGCGGCGAGCGACCGGGACGCAGCACGCGGATCTGCCAGTCGCCACCGGTCCGGCGCACCGCGGGCACGAGACCCGCGTGAACGAACGACGACTTGCCGACGCCCGATGGACCGATCACGGCGAGGAGCGGCCACGTCTCGAGCTGTCCGAGCGCGGTGCGGATTTCGTTCGTCCGACCGAAGAAGTACTTCGCGTCGCCTTCGCCGAACGCCGCGAGTCCGCGATACGGACACTCCTCGCCGATGGCGGAGCGCGGCTGGATGAACGCCTGCAGATCCGCGAGCAGCTCCGTCGCGGACGGATAGCGATCCGCCTTTCGCTTTGCGAGGCAGCGATCGATGATCGCAACGACATCGCGCGGCACGCTCGGATCGCGCGTCGCGATGCTCGGAAGCGGCGTGTCGAGATCCGTGAGTCGCGCCTTGAGCTTGTCGGGCGTCATCGTGCCCGCGGGGTGCACGCCCGCGAGCGCGCGCCAGAACATGATGCCGACGGCCCAAATGTCCGACGCGTGATCGACGGTGTCGGCGCCCCACTGCTCGGGCGACATGTACGGCAGCGTTCCGACCAGTGACCCCCCACCGCTAAACGTCACATACGTGACCTCGGGCTCGACAGCGTCCATCATGCGCGTCTCGGCGACGGGCGCCGCGATCTTGTCGAGCTCGTTGCTCGAGGAGCCCATCGCCTTGGCGACGCCGAAGTCGAGCACCTTCACGTGTCCGCGATCGGTGACGAAGATGTTGCTTGGCTTGAGATCGCGATGGACGATGCCGTGTTCGTGTGCACGTTCGAGCGCGCGCACGACGGGGATCATCAGCTCGACGAACGCGCGCACCGGCATGCGCCCCTCGAGCAGCTGCGAGAGCGTCTTGCCCTCGAGGTACTCGAGCACCATGAACGGCAGGCCGGCGTGCTCGCCGACCTCGAAGATCGTGACGATGTTCTCGTGCGTGCACCGCGCGGTCGCGCGCGCTTCGATCACGAACCGCGACACGAAGTTCGGATCGGGATGCAGCAGGAACTTGATCGCGACCTTGCGCCCGAGCTTCGTGTCGCGCGCGAGGAACACCTGGCCCATGCCACCGCGCGCGATCTCGCGAATGAGGCCGAAGCGGCCGATTTGCTGCGCCTCCGCAAACTCCAGCGGCTGGCGCGAATCACCCTTCTTGCGTCCGCTCTCGGAGCGCGGCTCGGGCGGTCGGCCGAAGCGCTGCTGACTCGGCGGCAAGATCGCCGTCGCGCCGACGTCGGGGACCTCGGGAATCATCGAGTTGTCTGCTGGCGATCCCATGTGAGCTGCGCGCGGATTCGTGAGCGCCGCGACGCCGCCGAAGCCCGGCTGCGTCGGCGAGCGGCGTGCCGATCGGGCCGGCGGACTCGACGGCTGCGAGCCGCGAGATTGCGTCACACCCGCAGGAGGCGTTCGCGTCACGGTGTTCCGATTGACCCCTGGCGGCATCGCAGCGACCGTCGCAGCGGTCGGCTTACGTGCCGGCGGCGACGAGCCCGCCAACGGTGGATCTTCCGGACGCTTCGGCCCCAACCGCATCATTGTACATGTGGCTGGCGCGGCGGTGCGATGTAGGCGCCTCGCCGACACCGACGGTCATGGATCGGCGCCGGGCCGTCGTCGACGATGTGCGGTCTCGTCGAGTGCTCGTCGCAACCTGTCGACAGCCTGCGCGTGTAGCCGGCTCGCCCACGACTTCGAGATCCCGAGCTCCTCACCCGCCTCGAGCAGATTTTTCCCCTCGAAGTAGTGCTTCTTCACGAGCTCGCGTTCGCGGCTTGGAAGCTCCGCGATCGCCGCCTGGATCTTCGCGCCCATGCGCTGCGAATCGATCGTGTCGTGCGGATCGACCGTCTCGGCTTTCGGGTCGAACCCTTTCTCCTCCGCGAGTCCCTCGAGTGACGTGAGGTACATCGTCCGGATCGCGCCCATCGCTTGCTTCACCGCAGCAAGTGCGTCGGCTCCGGACGCGGGTGCGATGCCTTGCTTCGCCGCTCCCGCTTCGCGTTCCACCTGATGCTCCAAATATTCGGCGGCAGCGCGCAACGCCACGAGCTGGAGCCACACTCTCCGCGGCAAATTCGATGCGCGGCGTAATCCGTCGATGATCGCGCCCTGTGTGCGGTACCACGCATATGCACCAAACGGCACACCGCGGGTGGGATCGAAGCGCTGCGCTGCTTCCGCGAGTCCGATCGTACCGAGGCTTACGAGCTCCTCGAACTGCACGTGCTGCTTCACCCGCGAGTAGACCATTCGCGCAGCTTTGTCCGCGAGGTCGAGGTGCTCCTCGACAAGCTTCGCGCGGGCCGCCTGATCCACGCTGCGAACGTATCAGCAATGCGGTACGTTCGGTGCGTGGGCGTGTTCACGCAGCTCGGCCGGACCGAGCTCTGCGAGGTGGCGGAGGCGTTCGACCTCGGTGAGCTGATCGGCTTTCAGTCGATCACGGCAGGGACGATCAACACCAACGTTCGCATCGACACGTCGCGCGGTCGCTTCTTCGTGCGCGTGAACGAAGGTAAGGCCGAGGCGGATGTCGCGTGGGAGGCGCGGCTCGTCGCGGCGCTCGCGAAGGGAGGCGTCGCCACGCCGCCGCCGATCGTCGCGCGCGATGGCCGCCCTTGCGCGCCACTCTCGCTCACGCGCAAGTGGATCAGCGTGTTCCCGTGGCGATCGGGCAAACACCTCGAGCCCGGCGAGGTCACGCCAGAGCTCGCCGGCGAACTGGGAGTGCAGCTCGCGAAGCTACACCTCGTGGGGCTCGAGCTGCCGGCCGCGTGGCGACGCGGCAGCATCTACAACCACGACCACATCGTCACGCGCTTCGCTCGCGTCGAGTCGAGCCTCGATCCCGCGCTGCGCACGGCGATCAGGATCCTCGGCGACGAGCTCGCGATCGCATCTAGCGCGCAGTCCACGCGCGCGCGTGCGACGCAGGGGATCATTCACGGCGATCTCTTCCGCGACAACGTGATGTGGGAGAACGGCGCGATCTCGGCGATCATCGACTTCGAGCAAGCGTCCGGCGGGAGCCTCGCGTACGACCTCGCCGTATGCATCAACGACTGGTGCTGGGACGACGGACCGCGCGTCGAGCTCGCGCGTGCGCTCGTCGGCGGCTACCGGCGCGTTCGCGACCTGTCGCCGGGCGATCGCGAGGCGTTACCTATTGAAGTGCGCGCGGCCGCTGCGCGCTTCACGATCACGCGCATCACGGATGTCTATTTGGCAAGGGTCCACAACCCCGAGAAGGACTTCCGTGCCTTTCTGGCGCGCTGCGAGGCTTGGCGTGGTCCTGCACTTGGCCAACTTTCCTCGGTGTTGTAGCGTCTGCGCGCTGGCGTGGTTCTTGGATTCCCGCTGCTCGTACGCAATGAATCGGCTGTCTCTTCTAACCTTCGCTACGGTCGCAACGCTCGCAACTCTCGGGTCGGCCTGCGGCGGCAAGGTGACGTACGTCGCCGGCACGCGAGTGTTGTACACCGCCGCGAATCAGAGTGTGCTCGACACCGTCGAGGCGTATCGGCTCGCGGTCGAGGAGCGCGATGCGGAGAAGCTCCTCCTCATGGCGCACAAGGCGAAGTATTGGGAGGACAGTGGAACGCCCTCCGGTAGCGACGACTACGGCTACGACGGTCTCGCTAACGTGCTCGCGACGCGCCTGCAGAAGGCCAGCGAGATCCGCTACTCGATGCGCTACATGAGGGTCAGCCAACAGTGCCGGGGCGACCTCGCGGCCGGTTGCCAGGCCGCGGTCGACGTGATCGTCGATGCGAGCTTCACGATTCAGAACGTGCAGGGCAAGCAGGTCCGCCCCGACAAGCGCGATCAGAACCAGTTCCTCCTCGAGTGGGACGGCGCGCGCTGGCTGTTCATCTCCGGGATGTAGCGCGCGCGTCGAAGTCGAGCCGCTGCGCCCAGTCCTCGGCGAGCAGCTTGTCGCCGGTCGTCATTCCCTCCCCGCCGAGCATCGAGATCGCGATGCGCACGAGCGTCGGATCGTTCGCGCGATACGCGGCGAGCGCGAGCCGGCGCGCGCCGTTCTTCATGAACGGCGAGCCGGGCAATCCGAGCAAGAGTCCCTTCGCGAGGTTTCGCGCGGCGTCGGCGAGCTCGCCCTTGTTGTAGTGCTGGAGCCCGACGAGGTAGTGCGTGAACCCGAGCGTGGGCTCTGCCACCTGCGCGAGCTTGGCCCACGTGATGTCGTCGGGGAGGCCGGCGCTCGCGGCGAAGAAGTAGCCACGCAGCGCAGGGCCCGCTGGTCCCGTGTGGTCGAGGGCGAACAGCATCGCGTCGAGCTGGCGGCGCTCGGTGTCGGACAGCTGCAGCTTCGTTCCCTCGACGAGCAGGCGCCGAAGCTCGGCGAAATTCGCCGCCACTGCCGCGCGCACGGCGAGGCGCTCGTACGCCTCCGCGCGGAGCGACGACGTCACGCGAACGTGATCGAGCGCGAGGTGCGTGATCATCGTGGTGCCACGCATGCGTTCCCCTGCGTCGCCTGCGCCGAGCAGATCGGCGAGCTCGAGGCGATAGCGGGGCTCGTCAGGTGCATCGGCGCACACCTCACCCATGAGCGCGAGTGCGCGTGTGCGGTTGCCTTCGCCGATGGCTTGTTGCGCGGCTTGCCGGCGCGCTGCGATCGCGTGTGGACACGGGCGCGAGAACACGCTCGGCATGCGGAAGCGTTCGCGCGACGCTTCGACCGCCCCGGCGGGCAGGTTGATCGTCCCGATCATCGCGCGCCACTCGGCCTCGAGCGTTGCGAGCGGCTTGCCGTACGCGGCTTCAAAGTCTCCGCCCGACTGATACAGCGCGCGCAGCGGTTGGGCGCCGTACCCGTCGAGCAGGTGCTTGAGGAACGAGCCCGCGGTCGTGTAGCTCGTCTGCGACGAGAAGTTGAAGAACTGCAGCGAGAGCAGCGCTCCGATCGACGGTTGTTTGCCGAGCTCCTGTAACACGCGCACGAGCTCGTGTGGCGTCATGCGCTCGTAGCTGCCGCCGGGCCAGTCGACCGCGACAGCGAGCCCCTCGATGAGGCCGGGCTGGAACATCACCGGGATGCCGCCGATGCGACGCGCGGCCACACCGAACATCGGATCTCCGAACTCGCTGGCGACCGCGTGCGCGATCTCGTGGCGCAACGATCCGTGCGGCCAGCTGCGATGCTCGAGGTAGATCTCGTGGCGCCACGGCTTGGCCATCTCGACGTCGCGCGCGCCCATCCAACGCGCTTTCTGTTCGCGATCGGCGAAGTAGTACGAGTGAAGCTTGCGCGACGCGGGCACGCCGAGCTGCGCGACGACCTGCGCGTAGCGGAACTCGTGATCCTCAGCGACGAGGCCGATGATCGATTCGACCGGGGGCACCTTCGCGTAGTAGATGACGAAGTGTTCGGTCTCGATCCGCCCGCCGAGCGCCTCCTGGATGTCCTCCGGATCGGGCGCGTAGCCGAGGTCGCCGCTCCACGTGCGAAGGCGCAGTCCGCCCGCGATGGCCAGCACCGCGAGCACGATCGCGAGGCGAGGGCGGCCCGCAGGGCGCGGCTCCATCGCCGCGCGATACGTCGGCACGTCGAACGAATACGCGATGACCGAGATGCCGGCGACGAGCCAGGCGACCTGCTCGAGGCGCGACCACACGAGCGTCATCCCCACCTGGATGTTCTCGTCGTAGAGGTTCCCCGGGAAGTAGCCGAGGATCGCGTTGTACGTGAACACCGGCGGCGCGCCGTAGAAGCGCCATAGCGCGAACACGGCGACCACGATCGCCGGCGAGAACGGCATGAACGCGAACACCGCGCGCGCCACGAGGCCGCGCTTGGCGGCGGCGCGGCGGCGATCCGCTCGCGGGAAGACGACGCCGATCGCGTGTCCGGCCGCCCCAGCGAGAGCGGCGGTCGTCAGCGGCATGAGCGCGTACGCCTTCACGCCGAACCACCAGTCGCACGTCGGGATCCACAGGCCGCGCACCGCGGAGATCACCGCGGGGATCAGCATGATCGCGACGGACATCGCCGCACCGACGAGCGCGCCGAACGCGAGCGTGCGCCCTGCGTAGCGCGCTCCGGCAAGCCCCTCCGCGGGGACGCGCTGGTACTCCCTCGCGATCGCGCTGCCGACGTCGAGCCCGAGGATCGCGGCAGGAATCGTCATCGCGAACGCCAGCTCGTAACCGAGCACCCCGAACAGCGGCACCCTGCCGATGCCGAGCCCGAGGATGGTGATGACCAGCGTCCAGGTCCACAATCGACCGAGGTAGCGCGCGACGACGCCGACGCCGCCGGTCAACACGAGCGCCGCGGCCCACTGCGCGTTCGACCAGCGCCCGCGCGATCGCGGTACGCGCAGCATCGAGCGTACGGAGGGTGGGAGCTGACCGACGCTCACGACGCGATCCTGGTATGGTCAGCCGTGGCCGACGAAGCCCCAACGAACGAGCGTCGCGACGATGCGCGCCGTCCGATCGAGCTCAAGGTCGAGTACAAGCGTTTGAACACGTTCTTCGCCGACTACACGAAGAACATCTCGCGCGGCGGCACGTTCATCAAGACAAGCCGGCCGCTCCCTGTCGGAACCGAGTTCTTGTTCAAGCTTTTTGTGCCCGGGAGGCTCGAGCCGCTCACCATCCACGGCGAGGTCCAGCGCATCATCGACGCGTTGGGGGACGAGGAGGCTGGCATGGCCATCCGCTTCGTGTATCGCGAGGGCGATCCGCAGGTCGAGATCGCGCGCATCGTCGAGGGCATGATGACGGAGAGCTTCGGTCCGCGGTTGTCCGCCAAGCTCATGGAACACGCGCACAAGCGAAAGGCCTGACGAACGAGATGGCCTCCGCCCGCTTCCTCCGCTACCTCGCACCAAACCTCATCACGCTGTCGTCGATGATCTTCGGGCTCGTGTCGTTGCACGCGGCGGCGAACGGTGATCCGTCGCTCTCTGCGTGGATGATCATCTACGCGGTGCTCACCGATCGCCTCGACGGTCTCGTCGCACGCGCGGTCAAGGGCACTTCCGAGCTGGGCATGCAGCTCGACTCCTTCGCCGACTTCTTGAACTTCGGCGTCGCACCGGCATACCTCGTCCTGACATACCTGTCGCATCGACCGGACCTCCCGTTCCAGGACGGCACCGGCCAGACGCTGCTGTGGATCGCGTGCGGTGGCTACATGCTGTGCGCTGTCTTCCGGCTCGCTCGCTACAACATCCTCTCGGACGATCAGGTTCCGACGAAGATCTTCTTCGGCGTGCCCACCACGCTCGCCGGCGGAATGCTCGCGATCTGGATGTTGCTGCTGCTCAAGTACGATCCCCAGATCGAGCAGTTCGGCGGTCACTTCGGCGGACCCAAGCTCTTTGGCGAGTCCCTCGAGACACCCGTTGCCGTGTGGAAGTACTTCCCGATCGCGGTCGTGGTGTTCGGCTATTTGATGGCCTCGCGCCTGCCCATGCCCAAGGTCGGCATGACCAAGAACAAGCTCGTTAGCGCGGGCCTGTTGATCCTCGTCATCACTGGCTACATCTGCGGCTTCGCGATGCACTTCCCGGAGATCTGTTTCTGGATGCCGACGGGGTGGTGCATCATCTTCCTTATCTGGGGCCAGGCGTCGGCGAAGGCGCGCGCGATGTACCCACCGCCGTTGTTCCCGAAGAAGGATCCGGTCAAGCCGCTGCTCCGCCCGCAGGCGGACATCGAGGACCTCGTGCTCGACGAAGCGCCCGAGGGCGCGACGCCGGATCCCGATGTCGGCGAGGTCAACACGCCCGCACCCAAAGAGAAGCCCGACGAGCCCGCGTCCTAGGCGAGCCGTCGGAACCCTCGAGGCGGACAGCACCTATCGAGCGATTGCCGCGTGTAGCGACGATGCACCGCCGCACGTCAACGCCCTGGACATGAGTGCATCGCCCAGCATCAGTCCCGCGACGTGGGGTGCCGCGAGGGAGGTGCCTTCGAACACCGCGAGCCCGCCACCGGGAGCGAGGGTCACGATGTCGACACCCGGCGCGAGTAGATCCAAGCCCGACCCGCGGTTCGAGAACGAGGCGATGCAATCGTCCTTGGTGCTGGCACCGATGGTCCACACACCGACCATGTCGATCGAGGCCGGCGAGTAATTCTCGACGTTCGACCCGGAGTTCCCGGCTGCGACGACGACCGAGATTCCCCGCGAGACCAACGCCGCGACCGCGACGGTGATCGCGGCGCTGTGCCCGGGTGCGGTCAAGCTGATGTTGGCGACGTCACCGACGGTGGCGTTCGCGTACACGTGGGCCAGGCCGGCAAGCAGGTCGCTGGTCGCGCCTCGCCGCGAGGAATCGAGGACACGAACACTCGCGACCAGCGCACCCGGGGCGACGCCGACCACTCCATCGTCGTTGTCGATCGCCGCAGCGACGCCGGCGACGGCCGTGCCGTGCGCGACGTCCGCGGCGTCGTCGGGATCGCGGAGTGCGATCACGTCGTACGAGCGCTGCCGATCGATGTTGAGGTCGGCATGGTCGAGATCGACGCCGCTGTCGAGAACCCACAGAGCGTGACGCGGCACCACGGGCCCGCCGACGACGCGTACTCCCCATGGTTCGGTTTGCAGCTCGCTCGCCGGGTGTACGTGCTGCGCGATCGCGTTTGGGGTGAAGCCGAGGTCGCGCTCGACGGCGGCCACCCCGTCCCACCCAGCGGCCTCCGTCGCTGTTTCTGGCTCGAGCGCGGCCTGCACGATTCCGAACTCATCGAAGACCTCGAGTGGAACTCCCCCGTTCGCGAGGACCGTCTTCGTGATCTCTGCCGTAGCTGTAGGCTGCGACGCTGTCACGAGATAGACGTTCTCGGGGACCGTGTCGCCGACCACACAACCATTGAGGGGCACAACCACGACGACCGTCGCGATTGCGAACCACAGGCCCGGCCGGCGCGCGCCGCGGAACCTCGATGAGTTCGGAGCTCTCATGCAACGCTCTAGCGGATGGTGATGTACTGGGTCTTCGACGGATCGGGACCGACGAAGTCCCAGGATGCATAGACCTTGAACCGAAATGGCAGGCCCTTCGGGTCGTACGTGCGTCGCGGGCTGAGCACGCCGCTCGCGTTCTTGCCGAGGTTTTCGTAGAAGAGGTCCCAGTTGCCAAGGAGCTCGATCCACTTCCCGTTGCTGAGCACCTCGACGTCGATTCCGATCTTGCTGTTGTTTCGCACCCCGCCCTTGACCTCGTACACGATCTCGTTGATGCGAAACGCTCTGTTGCCTTTCGTGTAGTTGATCGAGACGCTCGTCGACGCGGCCGTGTCCTTCGCGAGGAACGGCTTGTAGGTCAGGTTGGCTCCGACCGTCGCGGCCTCGGCCACTTCCTCGTCCTCGAGCTCCTCGAACTCGCCCTCCTCGCCTTCCGCCTCGTCAAACTCCCCGCTCAAGCAGCCAGCCAGAGACACGGTCATTGCGATCACGAACAGATTGGTCTTGCGCATAGTTCAGTTCCTCCTGGCTCCCATGCACAGCAACCCCAAGACCGGCCCCCGCCAACGCCAACTGGTGGATATCGTTTGGTCGACGGGTGGGGAAAAGGCTCCGCCCTGGTCTGGTGTGAGACCACGTCGGATCGATTGCTAGTCGAGCTCGACACCGTGCTTGCGGAGCAGCCCCCGCAAGTTGCTTCGTCCCATCCGTGCAGCGCGCGCGGCCGCCGACAGGTTCCCCGCGTGTGTCGCGATCAGCTCCGCCACCCACCGCGCCTCCCAAACGTCGACCGCGACGAGCTTGGCTTCGCCATAGGAGAGCGCGCTCGTGGTCAACGCCTCCACGACCCCGCGCTGCACACCGATCGTGGCGGCACGCTCGACCGCATTGCGCAGCTCGCGCACGTTGCCGGGCCAGTCTAGTCGCGCGAGCCCGCTCACGACTTCTTTCGGCGCGACTCCTCCCGGACGAAGTTGTTGCCACAGATGCTGGACGAGGATCTCGGTGTCGCCATCGCGCTCGCGCAGCGGCGGCATCTCCACCTGCAGGACGCTCAATCGAAAGTACAGATCGGAGCGAAATCGTTTCCGGTTCACTTCGGTGCGCAGGTCGCGGTGGGTCGCGGCGATCACTCGTATGTCCAACGAGATCTCGCGATCACTGCCGATCGGACGAATGGTCCGGGCTTCGAGGGCTCGCAGCAGCAACGGCTGCAGTGCCAGCGGCAACTCTCCGATCTCGTCGAGGAACACCGTGCCATGCTGCGCGCGTGCGAGTGCACCGACGCGATCGGCGTCGGCTCCGGTGAACGCACCGCGCACGTGACCGAACAACTCGGACTCCGAGAGCTGCCCGGGCAGCGCGCTACAATCCACCACCACGAACGGTTGATCGCGCCGCGCACTGGCCGCATGAATCGCCTCGGCGGCGAGCTCCTTTCCGGTTCCGGTCTCCCCGGTGATCAGCACCGTTCCTTCGGTCTCGGCATAGCGCGCGAGCAGTGCATACATGCGACGCATGGCAGGGGAGCTCCCTACAAGCTCGCCCATTCGATCGACACCCGCCAACGCGCTCGCGATCTCCGAGTCCAACCGCTCGACGGTGACCTTCGTTCGGCCGAGGACGAGCTCGCCATTGCCGGTCAGGTACGCGCGTACTACCTCCACCGCTCCACACACCGTGCCGTTGGTGCTTCCGAGATCGCGCACTTCGAGACCGCGCTCCGTGGCTCGCAGTACGCAATGGTGTCGAGACACCGAGGGATCCGTGAGGTGCAGGTCGTTGCTCGGGTCGGTGCCGATCGTCAGCTCGTCGCGCGATGACTCGATCCGTCGTCCAGCATCGGGGCCGGCGCTGACGGTGACCGCGAAGCGCCGTACGTACAGCGACTGGCCTCTGATCGTCAGTGCTCGGGTAGGCAAGGGCGTATCGGGCACCCGACGATCTTGCCCGACCTTCAAACAACCTGCGAGGACGGTGTGGCGGCCGAGCAATGCGAGGACGGTGTGGCGACCGAGCATGGCTAGAACTGGCGTAAGCTATGTCGAGGTGAGCGAAGCGCTGGCCGAGGTCCCCAACCAGATCCAACGCTTCGTCATCCGAGGCGTGCTCGGTGCGGGAGCCATGGGCATCGTGTATCGCGCGCACGACCCGCAGCTCGATCGAGAGGTCGCGATCAAGGTGGTGTCGGGAACGCCTGCACTGCCCGACCTCACGCAGGAGGGGACCCTGGATCTCCGCGCGGCTCCACGGGGTGGTGAAGACCTTCTCCGCGAAGCCCGGGTCATGGCGCAACTATCCGATCCGCACGTCCTGGCGATCTATGAGGTCGGGCTCCTCGGCGACTCGGTGTTCCTGGTCATGGAGCTCGTGATCGGCGCGAGCCTGCGAGAGTGGCTTGGCACCACACGCGACGTAACCACGATCGCCGACGTGCTCGCGCAGGCCGCCCGGGGCCTCGCGGCCGCGCACGCGCGCGGCATCGTGCACCGCGACTTCAAGCTCGACAACGTGCTGATCGGGGAAGACGGCCGCGCGCGCGTCGGAGACTTCGGGATCTCTCGCCTGCTCGAACGCCGGACGGCCGCGATGGTGCGAGTCGGCGACGACGTGGGCGGAACGCCGGGCTATATGGCGCCGGAGCTCTGGGCCGGTCAACCCGCGACCGCCGCAACGGATTCCTACGCGCTCTGCGTGAGTTGCATCGAAGCACTTGCCGGCGTGAGGCACACGGAGACGGCACCGGCTCGACGAGACCTGCTCGCGGCCGGTGTTCTCGCGCCGACGGCCGACGTGTTGCTGCGGGGGCTCGCGAGCGATCCGCCGTCACGCCCTTCGGCGGTCGACGTCGCACGTGCGTTGAGCAGCAAGGCGCGGCGGTCGAAACGCTGGCCCTGGATGATCGCGAGCGCGCTCGTCGTCGGGGTTGGTGGTGTCGGTGTCGCGAGGCTCGCCAACCTCGGCCCCTTCGAACCCGAGGATCCGTGCGCCGACGCCGCGTCGCTCACGGCCGCACGATGGGCCCCGATCTCGCGTGTCGCGGTGAGTGCTGCGTGGATCGCGCGGAGCGAGCGCGACCAACACACCCGATTGCTGTCGATGCTCGATCAGACCGCGCTCGCGATCGAGGCTGGCGCCGAGGCGACGTGCCGAGCTCGCGAGCGGGGGGAAGTCACGGCCGACGATGCAGCACGCCGGACTGCGTGTCTGGCACGACGCGCCTATGAACACGACGCGTTGACCGGGTTGCACCGCGCGCTTCCCGAGGTCCCCATCGACAAGCTGTTGCAGCGCGTCGACGCGTACGCCGAGCAGACGTGGTGCGAGGTCGCCAGCGCCACCAAGATCACCGATCCAGCAGCGGCCGAGCGACTGCTGGCCGACTACGTGCAGCTACGCACCCAGAAGGCCGAGACGCAGGCCGTTCCACTTGCCGAGCTAGAGGCGCGCGCAACGTCCGCCGGGGAGCAGGAGCTCGCCGTGCGGGTGGCGATCAACCTGGGCGACGTCTACGCGGGCCTCGATCGCGCGCGCGACGCGGACCAAACGCTACAGCGCGCCTACAAGCTCGCGCTCGAAGCCCGGCTCGATGATCTCGCGGCCCTCGCGATGACCCGACGTAGCGATCACGAGTCTCGGCGTGACCCGGCGAGTGCAAAACGCACCGCCGAGCTGGCGCTCGAGCTGATCGAACGCCCCGGAATCGCGCTCCGATCGAAGGTGCGCGCGCATGCCGTACTCGGCCGTGCGCAACGCGAGCGGGGGGATATCGAGGCCGCCATCGCCTCGCTCCGGACTGCGTTGACGCTGGCCGGAGACGCCCCGTTTCTGCGCGCGACGATCCTGGCAGCGCGTAGCGATCTCGTGAACGCGCTCGGCCTCCACGACCGATCGCGAGACAAAGCGGTCGAGGAGGCACGCGAGTACGTTCGCCTCGCGAAGGCGTGGGTGGGCGAGCGATCTCCCGAGTACGGGACTGCACTCAACGTGCTTGCGCTCGCGCTCCGTCGAGCACGGGGCCCCGAGGAGTCTCTGCCGTATCGGAAGCAAGCGCTCGTGGTGATGGAGGCCTCGCTTTCCGCGAACCATTCGAGGGTGATCGGGCAGCGCACCGACCTCGCATCGGACCTTCAAGCACTCGGGCGATCGGAAGAAGCGTACGCAGAGTTCCACAAGGCACTCGAGCTATCGAAGACCAACGAAACCACCAAGGCCATGCGCGCGACGTACCTCGCGGGCCTCGGCTCGACATCATGGGGAATGGGGCACGGTGCCGAGGCCCTCCGATGGATGGAGTTGGCCGTTCAAGCCTGGACAGAACAACGAGGCTCTCGGCACGACGACACGCTGCGCGGCATGAGAGGCGCCGCCGACATGGCGATCCAACTCGGCAAGCTCGACACCGCGAGCAGGTACGTCCAGCTCATCGAGGAGGGGTACGCAGAAAACGCCGATCGCAATGTCACGAGCATCGCGACGTTTCGAGGAACCCTGGCCGCCGATCTGGCGCTCGCGCAACGCGACTACCGCGGCGCCGAGCTACTCACCCGCCAAGCGATAGCGACCCTCGACGAGCTCAAGCGCGATGACGCGCGCGCGCTGATCCTCTGGCGGCGGGGCGAGAGCCTCACCGGGCTCGGCAAGTTCGCCGCCGCGGGGGAAACGCTCGCGTTGGCCCGCAAACAGATGGAAGGCTACAAGGAGCGAGCGGATCGAGTCGCCATCGTCGATCTCGCGCTCGCCAAGCTCGAGAGCGCTCGAGGAGATCGCGTCCGCGCCCGGGCCCTCGCACGAGCGGTGCTCGAGGTTCTCGAGTCGTATCCAGGTCAGCCACGCGCTCGTCTCGAAGCGACCGCACTCGGGAAGTAGTTCGGCCGACGGTGTCGGCGAAGATCTGGGCGACGAGCGCGACGTCGACCGCCCCGAGATCAGCGCATCATCGGAGCGATCTTGCGACGGATGAGCTCGATCTGGATCGGCGTTAGCTGGAACTGCTTGATGAACGACGCCATGCGGTTCCACTCGTCCTGAGAGATTCGTCGGTCCGCTGCCGCGATCGCGATCATCGTCATCACGAGCTTCTCGCGTAGCTCGACCGGTACGTTCTCGGCGGTGTGGCGCATGAACTCCGCGCGCGTGTCGCGGTCCACCTTTTCCATCCACGCCTGTAGCTCGGTGGCCTTCGCCATGAGGGCGTCGAGCGGGTAGTTCCACGGTAAGCGCGAGATCGCCGTGACGAACGCGGCGATCTCCGCTTGCTCGGGATGACCATCGGCGAACAAGGCCGCGTACAGCGAGTTCAGCACTGCCGCGCGCTGTGGGTCGGAAAGCGCGTAGAGATCCTGAGGTGTGAGCTCGATGTTCATCGCGCTCGATCAGGATACACGCCGCGACGTGTCGCGCGGCAACGGTCGCACGGATGATCGCCGCGACCGGGATAGATTGTGCCTAGTGTTCGGAGCAGGACGTCGATACGGGAGCCGGAGAAGCCACCATCGCGCGGGCGACCGTGGTTGACCGCGGCGACCGCGACCGAGCCGCGCGCCCGAAGTAGGTGCCGAGGCCAACGAGCGCAGCGTCCGCGCTCATGCGGTCCTCGGACACGTCGAGGTCGAAGTGAACGTAGCGAGCCGATACCGACAACGTCGTCGTTCCGAGCCTGAAGTCGTACCCGACACCGAGCTCCGCACTGAGACCGATGTGTTCGCCGTATTTGCCGGCTCCTCCACCGACCTCGACCCACGGACCGGGCATTCCGACCCGGAACACGAACCCGAGCGTGCCCGTGGTGCGGGTCTCATCGGTCACGCGGTTGGACAGGAGACCGCCGCGAAACCGCGCGCCGATCGCGCCATGGCCGTTGTCTCGAAATGCGGAGATCGATGGTGCGACCCCCACACTCGCTCCGCCGTTCTCGGCAACTGCGATCACAGGCGCATCCACCGCAATCCAGTCATCGCGGTCGTTGGAGCCCTCGGCGGACGCGGTGACGGAGGCATCGGAATCGGCCCACGCCGGAGCGACGGGGACCATAAGGGCGAGGGCGAACGCGGCGCGGATGGTCATGACCCGTGGGTCGGCCAAGAACGAAAATGTGGAGGGCTCGACCCGGTGGCTCGCGCTCGCTCGGATGGGTATCTGACAGCCCTCCAATGCCCGGAGTAGCTGTTTCGGGAAGTTCCACGGCAAGGCCGAGATCGCGTCGACCGATCTCGGCGTCCGGATGGCGTCCGAGAACCGCGCCATCGACGCGGACTTCTCGAGCTGAACGAGCCGGCCGCCTTGCCGAGCAGACTCGAAGAACGCGCTCGCCGAGGAGGTCGAGGAGCCGCGCGCCCGCCTGCGCAAGGCAGCCTGCAACTCGTCGCGATCCGTGGTTGTCTACCTTCCGATGTTTCGCACGGCGCTCGCGCTGCTCGCGGTTTTCGGATGCACGCCGCGGCCGCCGCGCCCGGTCGCGCCCGTCGCTCCGGTCGTCGCTCCGGTCGTCGCACCGGTTGACGCTCCCGCGCCCGCGTCGCGATGGCCTATGCCGATGCGCGTAATGACCTGGACCGACGCGGGCCTCCGGCACGTGGGCACGCTGCCCCACGCACCGCCGGCCACAACACCATCGACGCCGTGGTACGTCGAGCCGACACGGCCCGTCGATCGCGCGTCCTTCGAGCGCATCGTCACGGCGCTCCGCGAGGAGTCCATCCCGGGTCTCTCGCTGCGCGGCCAGCTCGGCGTCGCCGCCCTGTTGCCCGCGCTCGCCGCACACCCGACGCTGTCCGCGATCGTTCTCGACGACACCGACGTCGACGTAACCGCGCTCGCCTCCCTCACGCTTCCGCTGCGCCGCCTCTATCTCG
Organism: Kofleriaceae bacterium; assembly: GCA_046160585.1. GTDB lineage: Bacteria > Myxococcota_A > Polyangia > Haliangiales > Haliangiaceae > JABFXX01. Next base: position 1,354 of record JBJXGN010000295.1, on the reverse strand, counting down.
CACGCACGCGCATCGACGACACCGCGATCGCCACACTCGCCCCGCGCTGGCCCGCGCTCGAAGCCATCGATCTCGAAGGCACACCGATCGGCGACCGTGCCGCCATTGCCCTCTCCGCGCTGCCCGCCCTCAAAGCCATCAACGTCGCCGACACGCAGGTCGGTGACATCGGCGGCGTCGCGCTCGCCTCCGCGCCCGTCGTCCAGATCCTCGACCTCGGCCGCACGCTCGTCGGCGAACGCACCGCCGCCGCTCTCGCCACCACGCACCTCACGCAGCTCTTCCTCGACGACACGCGCGCCGGCCGCGGCATCAAGCAGCTCGCGCCCCTCGCACCCACGCTCGTCCGCCTCGATCTCTCCAAGCCCGTCGGCTACGCGCCCACCGACGCCGACCTCGCATGGCTGTCAAACGCCGCGCAGCTGCACGAGCTGCGTCTCTCGAACACGCGCGTCACCGACGCCACCATCAAAGCGATCGCGAACCTGCCCATCCACGAGCTCTCGCTCGCACGCACGAGGATCACCAACGCGGGCATCGCCATCCTCGCAACGCGCTTCCTCCTCGAAGAGCTCGACCTCGCCGAAACCCAGATCGACGACGCCCACGCGCGCCCGCTCCTCGCGCTGCCCTCGCTGCGCATGCTCCGGCTCGACACCACGGCGATCACCGACGCTGCCCTCGCGAGCACCCCATCGCCCACGCTGACCGAGCTCTACCTCTCGCGCACCAAGGTCACCGACGTGGGCCTCGCGATCCTCGATCACACGCCGCAGCTCACGGCGCTCGGCCTCGGCCACACCTCGATCGACGCGGCCACCCTCGCGCGCATCGGCTCGCTCACGGCGCTCACCACGCTCGTCCTCTCGAAGTGTACGGCGCCACCGGCCTCCCTCGCGTCGCTCGCGAGCCTCCACGCGCTCGAGCGTCTCTACCTCGACGACACGAACCTCGACGACGATACGCTCGTCACGTTCGGCTCTCTCACCTCGCTGACCACGCTGCACGTCGCGAACACGACGATCTCCAACGAGTCGCTGCCGGTCCTACGCAGCTTCACGCTGCTCGGCGAGCTGACCATCGGCGACACGCGCGTCGACAACGCGATCGCGGACCTCTCGGCGTGGCCGCGACTGCGCACACTCTCGCTGGCATTCCTGCGCGTCGGTGACGGCGACCTCGCCACGCTCGTGCGCGCCACCTCGCTGCGCGCACTCGACCTTTCGGGCACCGAAGTCACGAACCCGGCGCCGCTCGCTGCGCTGCCCGAGCTGAAGACTCTCGGACTGTCGAAGACGCGCCTTTCGGCCGCCGGCCGCGCGGCGATCGAACCGCTCGTGAGGCGTGGCATCGA
>JBJXGN010000294.1:0-48752 GCA_046160585.1 Kofleriaceae bacterium | reverse complement strand
CAGCGACATGCGATCGCTCTCGAGGATGTTGTCGTACCAGCCGACGCGATAGAAGGAGAGCGAACGATCGGGGAAGTACATCCAGTGGATGTCGCGCATCCCTTTGCGATCGAATCCGAAGTTGAACACGAGCACCTTGTTCGAGGTGAACACGCTCGGGTCGTGCGCGATCCCCGTCATCCGCGCGAGCACCGGCAACGGCGCGGAGCTAACGACGCTGCCGAAGTGAATACGCCGTTTGTCGGTGATGACCTCGCGTGCGCCGAGGTCGATCGCGGTGACGCGCTCGCTCGTGCACACCGTGCCAGGAGGCAGCTCGACGAGTAACGCGTTGACGTATTGCATCGCGCCGCCCGCCGGATACGTGAACGTCGCGTTGTAGCCGCCGTCGCTCGCCCCGGGGCGCATGTTCGCGATGATGTCGGCGATGTCGGCGTGGGGGAAGAACCGCCCCATCGCGTCGGGGTCGAGGCGATCGAGGTCGGTCGCGTAGAGCTTCTCGTTGTACGGGCGCAGGAACTTCTCGGTGATCGCCGTCCCGAGCCGCCGGTAGAGCATCTCCCCGAACGACTGCGGAGGCGTCTCGCTACTCGGCCGGAAGTACAAATCGACCAGGCACTCGAGAAACTCGTCCTTGGGGAGCTGGTGGATGTTCTTCTGGAACGGAAAGTCGATATCGAGCCCCGCGTACCGGATGAAGCTCTTCTTCACCACGGTACGGATGTCCTGCCCCGGCATGCGCGCGCGCAACCAGTGTTCGACGTGCGGATGCTTGAAGTGGAAGAAGTGACCGGAGTAGTCCCAGACAAAGCCGTCCTGTACGACAGTGCGGCAGTACCCACCGGGCTCTGCCTCGCCCTCGAGGACGAGCACGCGCCGTTCGGGGTGCAGCTCGCGGTACCAGTTCGCGAACCCCAAGCCAGACACGCCCGCGCCGATCACGACGACATCGGCGTGGTCGATCGAGCTCGCGGCGTCGCTCACCGCGGCAGCCTCGCCAGCTCGTTCGTGAAGATGCGCCGCAAGATCGCGATCGCACAGCCGTACGTACTCTCCATGCCGAAGTATGACAGCGACTTCGACAGCAGGCTCTGGCGTCGCGAGTACGGCGTATCCGATGCGTAGTGGATGACGCCGAGCTCGAACTGACTGTGGTCGACGAGCGTGACGAGCTCGTCCTTCGGGTGGCGGCGCGGCTCGACGGTCTCGTAGGCGGCCGACAGGTACGGCCCCGCCTCCATCTCCATCACCGTGTAGCCCTCGCGATAGAACACGTCCATGTAGTCGCGGTTCTGCAGGAACGCGGAGCGCACGGTCAGCGCCTTCTGGTTATCGAGGACGGTGCCGTGCTTCATGAACGGCTGGACATCGGCGGCGCGGAGCGCGTTGGCGATCAGATACGTGTTCGCCGAGTGCTCGTCGTGGATTACCTTGCTGATCATCACGTCGCCGACACGTCCATTGAGCGTCGCGGCCTTGCCCATGATGTAGACACCACGCAGCTCCTCGACGCCGAGCGCTACGCTCGTGAGGTGGTGGTACGCCGCCATGCCGAGCGGGTAGTCGATATTGACGAGGACGGCGTCGCACTTCGTGAGGTTCTCGATCCCCGGCACGTGCACGCGCGAGTCGAGGTTCTCCGGTTTGAGCTGCGACAGCTCGACGACCTGCGCGTCGACGTCGATCTTGCCGGGCGACACGATCGCGCGGATTCCCGCCGCAGCGTCCCACTCCTGCACCTGATCCATCCGCGTGCTGGAGCTTCGCTGGTGAATGAACTCGCGCAGCGAGTAATAAAGGATGTTCGTCGCGAGCGCGTGGTCGCCCTTCGAGAGCGCCTCGTTGTAGCGCGGCGCGAGATCCTCGGGGTTCTGGCGATGCAGGAAGTCGACGATCTCGGCGCGATGCGCGCGGGCATAGCCGCCGAGCAGGTTCGCGAGCGAGTGGCTATTGGACGAGATGAAGTAGACGGGTCGCGCGACCGGCAACGCAGGCGCGATCGCCTCGAACCACCGCTGCGCGCTGCGCTGATACTCGCGAAACGATCCGTCGAGCAGCCGCACGAACAGATCGCAGTCGTGCGCGATCATGTCGCCGAGGATCGCGTTCGAGCGCGGGCCGAGCGCGCCGCGCAGACGGAGCACGGCCTCGGCGTCGCCGATCGCGGCGGCGAGTGCGATGTCGTCGCTCACGTCGGAGATGCGCGCCGCCAGCAGGCGCTCGCGCAGCTTGTTCCACTCGAGCTGGTATGCGGTGACGATCGGGACGAGATCGTCGATGTCCGACGCAGACGCGATGAAGGCGGCGAGCGTGTCGCCTCCGTTCCAGCGCAGCGGGCGGCGGCGACCGCGGGTGCGGACGATCTGCCAGGTCTCGAGGTGGTAGCCCGCCGCAACGAACTGCGCGTGGGACTGTCCCAGGACGATGCGCCGGATCTTCGGCATGCAGTCCGGCAAGCGACCCGCGCTGTACGCAAAGGCTGCCAGGTCGGGGTCGGCATCCTCGGCGCCGAGGTGCAGGCTCGATCGCGAGTACAGGTGAGCTTCTTCGAAGGCGCGCACCCGGACGTCGCCGCTCGACCGGAGCAGCGAGTAATAGGTGCGGATATAGAGATCGATCTCGTCGCTCGTCGCGCGAGGGGGCTGGCGATCCACGGGCTTACAGTAGATCAGCCTTGGCTCCGGAGCGCTTTCCCTGGCCACTACTTAGTGCTATCGAATGGCCCCTACGGGTCGCGCTACACCCAAGGAATCCCAGTGAGCAAAGAAGAGCTAGTACATCTCGACGGCGAGGTCATCTTGATCGCGAAGGGCGGCAACTTTCGCGTCAAGCTCGACAACGGCCACGAGGTGCTGGCCAAGCTCGCGGGCAAGGTCCGCCGGCATCGCATCCGCGTGGTTCTCGGTGACCGTGTGACCGTCGCCGTGTCGCCGTACGACCCGACGCGCGGCTTTATTGTCTACCGCCAGCGCTGATCGGCGCGGATCTGGCGTTACCGGCGGCGCTTCGGGCGACCGACGTGCTCGAAGTGCCACGGCTCGTCCGAGACCGTGCGCAGGAAGCCAAACTTGCGCGCGTGCTTCTTCAGCCATGCGCGAGTCTCGGGATCGCGGACCCGTAGGTCGAGCGCGCGGCCGGACTGGTGGAGCGAGAAACCCGGCCGTGCCGCGCGATTGCCGTAGCCCGCGCGCCACGCCTGATAGAGCCAAATCTGGGTCTCGTGATCGCGGAAGCCGCTGCGGATCGACAGCTCGATGCCGGCCTTCGCCGCGGCGGCCTGCATCACGCGGAAGTCGCGGGCGGTGGCCTTCGCGAGCCAGACCTCGTCGACGGGGACGACCTCGATCGTCCGCGGCCTCCCGCGCACGTAGCCCGTGGCACGCACCGCGTCCGAGGTGATCGCGGGGTCGCTCCGCCATGCCGAGCCGGAGCGCTCGGCGTCCGCGACGCGTGGTCGGACGATGTGGACCGACGCGCCGAGCACGAGGACCGCCACCCATCGCACGAGCGATGCGCCGAACACGACCGCGATCCACCGCATGAGGAATAGTCTGCGGCATGGCGGGTCGATGTGCATCCCGGCTTTCTGGTGCGGCACTCGGCAACATCCTTGGTGCTACCTTCGGGGCCGATGGCGGAATCCCCGTTGTACGTCGGTATCGATCTCGGAACGACCAACTCCGCGGCGGCGGTCTTCGATGGCGAAAAGGTCAGCGTGATCCGCAACGCACAGGGCGCCACCGTGACGCCGTCCGTGGTGCGCCTCGACAAACAAGGCCGCGTCACCGTCGGCACGCGCGCGCGGCGGTTCATCGAGCAGGACGCGGCGAACACGGCGACCGAGTTCAAGCGCTTGATGGGCACCGACAAGGCGATCGAGTTTCCGGCAGCGGGGACCACGAGGAAACCGGAGGCGTTGTCCGCTGAGATCCTGAAGGCCCTGCGACAGGACATCGCCGACCAGATCGGCGCGCAGATCGAGCGTGCGGTGATCAGCGTGCCCGCGCTGTTCGAGCTCCCCCAGAGCGCGGCGACGTCGGAGGCTGCGCGGCTCGCCGGCTTCGCGCGCGTGGAGCTCTTGCAGGAGCCGATCGCGAGCGCGCTCGCCGCGGGCTGGCGCGCCGACGATGACGGCGGTGGAACGTGGCTCGTGTTCGATCTCGGCGGCGGCACGTTCGACGCGTCGCTCCTCGAGACGCGCGATGGACTGCTGCGCGTGGTCGGTCACGATGGCGACAACTTCCTCGGCGGTCGCGACTTCGACTGGACGATCACGGAGCACGTCGCGTCGCAGCTCTCCGTCGTCCCGCGGCGCAACAACCCCGAGCACGCGGTGGCGCTTCGTGCGCTGCGCCTCGCGGTCGAGGACGCGAAGATCGAGCTTTCGCGTAACGAGCGCGCACAGGTCACGCTCGCGCAGCCGCTGTCGATCGACGGCCAGGACGTCGACGTCGATCTCGAGCTGACGCGACCGACGCTGGAGTCGCTGTGCGCGCCGCTCGTGGATCGCGCGGTCGACGTGTGCCTGCGCCTCATGCAGAACAACGGGCTCGCGCCTGGCCGGCTCGCAAAGCTCGTGCTCGTCGGTGGCCCCACGGTGATGCCGATGGTTCGATCGCGGGTGTCGGCGCGGCTCGAGGCGCCCGTCGCCGAGGGTCACGATCCGATGACGCTGGTCGCGCAAGGTGCGGCGCTGTACGCGGCCACCGCGTCACTCGACGGGCGGGCGGCGAGCATCGCCGTCCCCGCGGGGCGGCAGGTGTGGCTTCAGTATCCGGCGGTGTCGGCGGACCTCACGCCACACGTCGTCGGCAAGTTCGTCGGCGACAACCCGCCGCAGAAGATCAAGCTGGTGCGCAACGACGGCGCGTGGACGAGCGTCGAGGCAACGGTGGGTCCAGACGGCACGTTCCTCACGACGGTGTCGCTCGTGGCGCGACGCGCCAGCACGTTCACGATCGAAGCGCGCGGCGCGAACAACGAGGTCGTCGTCGTGTCGCCGCCCGCGTTGACGATCGTCCAGGGCCTGACGATCGGCGATCCGCCGCTGTCGCGCACGCTCGGCGTCGCGCTCGCGAACGGACACGTGCAGGTGTATCTCGAGCGCGGCGCTCCACTGCCTGCGCGGCGCACGTTCACGCATCGGACGATCGAGACGGTCGCGAAGGGGACCTCGGACAGCGTGTTGCGGATCCCGATCGTGCAGGGCGAGATGTCTCAGGCGCACCTGTGCCGCCTCGTCGGCACGCTCGACATCGGCGGCGACGCGATCAAGGATACGCTGCCGACAGGCTCGGCCGTCGAGGTGACGATCGAGCTCGATCGCGGCGGGCGGTTGTCGGCGCGCGCGCTCGTGCCGTCGATCGGCCAGGTGTTCGAGCACGTCGCGCACCTGCTCGTGCCCGACGCCGCACCCGAGGCGCTCGACGTCGCCGTGCGCGATCTACGCAAGCAGCTGATGGACGCGCGATCCGACGCGTTCCGGCACGGACTCGGACACATGATCGAGAAGCTCGATCGCGTCGAGGTGCGGCTGTCGGAGGCCGAGCGCGACATCGACGCGGCACACGGTGGCGATGCGGATGCCGCCCAGCGCGCGCGCCGCGCGTTGCTCGACGTCGACGCTACGATGGCCGACGCGGATCTCGCCAAGAAGTGGCCCGAGATCGACGAAGATGCGCGCAACACCGCGATCTACGCGAGCGCGACCGTTGGCACGTATGGCACCGATGCCGAACGCGCGTTGCTCCAGGAGGTCATCTCCGCGATGGAGAAGGCGCGCCGCGACAAGGACGTGGCCGAGCTCGAGCGACAGATGCACCTCGCGAATCGCCTGTTCACGGCGGCCAACAACCGCAACCCGCTAGCGTGGGAATGGAAGTTCGAGACCGCGGCATCCGAGATCGGGTCGATGAAGGACCTGCCGCGCGCGAACAAGCTCGTCGGTGAAGGCAAGGCAGCGATCGCGCGCGGTGACACCGAGGATCTGCGGCGTGTGGTTCGCGCGCTGTGGGATTTGCTGCCGGAGGACAACGAGGCACGCAAGAAGGGCTTCGACTCGAGCGTGAGGTAGACGATGCAGCTGCTCCTCGAGGACAACCCGTTCTTCGTGCTGGGCTTGGCGCCCGACACGAGTCGCATCGAGCTCGAGCGCGAAGCCCAGAAGCTCCTCGGGATGCTCGAGCTCGGCTTCGCCGACGCGAAGATGTACCGCACGCCCGTCGGTCCACGTGCGCGGACGCCGGAGCTCGTACGTGCGGCGGTCGCCGCGCTGCGCGATCCGTACCGCCGGCTCGTCGCGGAGCTGTGGGCACGCCACGCGCCACCCGTGCGCGACGATGCTCCCGCTCCGGCTCCCGTCGCCGGCGACGCGCCCTCACCCGGGCTGCGCGCTCGACTCGGCTGGAGGCCTTGACGTGTACGCGCTGCCGTTCCTTCTGATCTGGAAGCTGCACCAGGTCGCGCTCGATGCCCGGCGCAAGAACCGCCGCGGCGCGTACCTCGCGTGGTCGGCTGTCGCCGCGTTCACCTGGACGCTGATCGTCACGGCCGGTTCGTTGCTCGTCTATCTGTTCTTCTACGTGGGCCTGTGGTGGCTGGCGTTGATCGTGGGTGGCGTGATCCTGACGCCGATGCTGGGTCCGATGCTGATCCGGCGCGTGTTCGTGCCGCTCGGCGCGTATCGGCTCGCGTACTTCGTCGGCTACGCCGCGCGGCCGGGCAAAGATCCGGTCGCGTACGGCCTCGCGTGTTCGGGCTGGGCGCTCGGCGCGGATCCGACGGGCGTCGGCGAGGTATGGATCGGCAAGCGACGCGATGCGCGGCGACCGCTCGGCGACGCCGAGGTGGTCGTGACGGCGTTTGTTGCCGCGGCGCGCGGCGATGCCACCACGGCGCGCACGCTGCTGCGATCGGTCGTGCTGCTCGTCGAGGATCACCCGTCGGTGCGCGAGCTCGCCGGCGAGTGGCTCGCGTGCGACGCCGTTTCGCGGGCTCTCGCGGACGAGGGCTCGCTCGGGTCGGTGAGCAGGGCGTGGACCGAGCTCGCGGACGACGCGCGCGAGGCTCGCTATCCAGCGACGCCGCTGACCTGGTTCCTCGAGGGTGTCGCCGCGCGGCGCACGGGCGCCGAGGGCGCGCCCACGATGCGCGAGCTGTACGCGCGCTGGCTGCTGGCGCCGAAGCGACGCGTGACCCGTCCGCTGCTCGCGATCGCTGCCGCGCGCGCACCGGAGCGATCGCAGCCGCCCGCGAACACCGCGACCGATGTCGAGCGTCCACCGCTCCCCAGCGCGATCGCCGCGCACCTCGCGATCGGTACCGGCCACCCGACGCCGGAGGCGTTCGGCCACACCGTGCGTGCGTGGGATGCGGCGCTCGCCGACGGCCCCACGCTCGGCTGGCTCGCACGTCGCGCCCTCGAGCTCGACGCTCCGCTCGGCGCCGTCGATCGGGTGCTCCGCGACGTCACCGCCGCCGTCGCGAACGACCTCGCGCGCATCGCGGAGGGCGCGCAGCTCGGAGCGCCGTCGTCGCAGGGTGCGATCGGTGACGCGCTCGGACGCCACCTGCGACACGGCCGCCTCGACGCACTCGAGGATGGCTTCACGCGCTGGGCGAACCGCCGGACCGACGGCGAGCTGCACGCGCCGATCGACGAGTGGCGCGAGTTCATCGCGCTGAAGGTGGCCTACACCGCCGCCGTCGACGCGGGGGGCCTCGAGCTGCGCCGCCTCGCGTTTCCACACGCGTTCTCGACGGGAAGCAACATGGCCGCGTGGCTGTGGAACCAGCGCCAAGAGTACGCGCTCTCGCACGCGATCTCCAAGTGGCTGCTCGCGGAGGCGCTCGCCGTCGGTGACACCGAGGCGATCGAGCTCGGTCATCGCAACTGCGCGCTGTACGTCCCGACGCGCGATGGCACACCCGAGAAGACGAACTCGCAGAGCTGATACGCTCGCCACCTATGAGGTGGATGCCTGTGGTTGCTCTTGGCCTGGTCGGAGTGCTCGCGACGAGCGCGTGTATGCCGACGTATACCTACGATCGCGCGCCGCTTCCCGAGCGCACACAGTCGCAGCAAGCCGCGTGTTATCGCGCGAAGCGCTACGAGCTGTTGCGTGGCGATGCCCAGTGGCGCTATCAGCACCAGTCCGGCGACTACTTGGTCACCGAATACTGGTCCGATCAGGGTGTCGCGTTCCGTCGAGGCGATCAGCTGCTGACCGCGCGGGAAGCGGTCGAGGCGCTTGCGGATCCGGATCTCGTCACCGGCTATCGCCAGGTGCTGCGCGAGACCGAAGGCGCACACGGACGCTATCCGCTCATGCGCAATCTCTCGCTGGGTCTCGCGCTGACGGGCCTCGGCATCACCATCGGTGCGCTCGGCCTCGCGCTCACGGTGCCCGACAACGACATCGTCCTCCCGGTCGCGCTCGTCGGTGCCGGCGTCGCGCTGCTCTCGGTCATCCCCACGATCTTCGCGTCGCAGGCGTACAAGCCGGCCGTCCAGCACGATCTCGATCGGCACCTGTGGCGACGCGCCGAGTGGGCGACGCGCATGTACAGCGCCGTCGAGCAGTACAACCAGCGCGTCGCGCAGGAGTGTAGCCACACACCTGCCGACGTGCCGATGACACCGGGCGCCGCGTCGCTGATCCAGTCATCGGTGCGCGGCCCGCAGGCACCCACAGCGCCGCCCGCGGCGCCGTTCGGTCCAGGTGCCCCGGCGCCATAGTCTGTTGGGCCGACGCGTCAGGGTGCGGACCAGTTGCAGCCGATCTCGTCGCGCGTGACGTGACAGCGGAGGCAGGCGCGGCGGTTGCCGCGATCGAGCGCCTCGCAGCGTGCGCTGTTCCGCCAGTTCGGCGGGTGGGGAGAGGCGCGCATCGATCCCATCTGGTTCGAGTGGCACTTCATACAGTCGTCCTCGCGATGGCACGACGCGCAGCTCGTAATGTTGCGGCGGGCCTCCGGTCCGTGGCGCGTGTCGAAGTTCGCGGGGTGGAACATGCGCGGCTGCGAGGGCGATGACAGCTCGTGGCTCACGCGCGGCGAGAGGCCGCTGCGCTCGTGGCACGCGACGCAGAATGACTGCGCCCGATGGCACGCGGAGCAGTCCGGTGTTCCGCGCTTCGCTTCGACAGCGTGGGTCAGGAGGTAGTTGCCCGCGTGGAACTCGAGCGGCTTCGTCACGCCCTGGTGGCACGCGACGCACTCGGAGCGATCGTGGCAGGCGGTGCACGTCGCGCCGATCTGCCGCGCTTCCTGCGCGTGGTTCTTCGCGAAGCCGATCGCGTGCGCGTCGCCCATGCCGGTGTTGCGCGGGATCAACGTCCCGTGCGGGAACTCGGTCTGGATCGCGCCGCCCGGCTTCGTGACATGGCAGTCGCTGCAGTGACGCTCCTGCGCGCCGTTCGTGTGACACGTCAGGCACGACGCCATCGTCGGGAGCTGCCGCGTCGTCGCGAGATCGACCTTGGTCATGTCGCCGTGGCACTGCGTGCACGGTGTCTTGGTGTGCGCGGCGTGATCAAACTTGAGCGGCGTCGGCGTGAGGTACACGCGCGCGACGGCACCGTTCGGCGTCCAGCCCGGATGACACGCGACGCACTTCGCGGTCGGTGCACCCGCGACGACCTTCTCCGGATCCGCGCGATCGATCGGGTGACACGCGCGGCACTCCATCTCCGTCGGGATCAGGTTGTCGACGGCCGAGCGTGACGTCATCGCGGCCGGGTGACACATCACGCACGTCGCACCCTTCGCGAGGTGCGTGCGGTGCGAGAAGATCAGCGGCAAGCGCTGCTCGGGATACACGATCGGCGACCACGCGGTGCCGTCGTCGTGCGCGATCGCACGCGCGCCAAGCACGACGGCGATCGTCGCGATCGCGAGCGCCACGAACGCGGCGGCGACTCTCACTTGTGAATCTCCGGCATGAAGGCGAAGTCGAGGACGGCGAGGCCGCGCAGCTGCAGGTCGTGGATCGCGTCGCGATCGGCCTCCGCGATCACGTGCAGCGCGACCGACTCGGCGAGCGCGAACGATGACGAGAGCACCGTCGACGACGTGACGTACGCGGGGCGTTCGGCGGACGCGTCGGGCTTCACGCCGAGGACGATCACGCGACCGCGCAGCCAGATGTCGTCGTGAGCGCGCCACGCGACCTCGCCGGTTCCGCCGACGCGACGACCGCCGTAGCCGTCGTCCCATAGCGCGTCGAGCGCACCGCGCCAGCGCCGGTCGAACGAGTGCTCGAGCCCGCCTTGCACGCCACCCGCGTACGACGACAGGGCCGTCTCTTGCGTATAGCGGCGCAGCCAAACATCCGCGCGCCATCGCGTCGTGCCTTGCCGCCAGTACGAGAGACGCGCGTCCTTCGTCGGCTCGATCGAGAACACGTTGAAGATCGAGTCGCCGTCGAATGTCGGCAGGAAGTAGGCGACCGCCGGCTCGAACGTGTGATCGCCGCGGATGAGGCGCACCCCCGCGTCGACGCGATCGAGCGCCGCATGGAGCAGCGACACGCGCGCGTTCGCGTACGGCTCGATCGCGAGCGCACCGGCGCGCAACCGTCCATGCACGCGCGCGTGGATGCGTTCTTCGTTGACGCCGCTGTCGGGTGCTTGCCCGTATTCGTCCGGATACAAGCCGAGGTCGGTCTGCCCGAGGCGATCAGGTTCACCGATCAAACCGAACGTCTCCGACCAGGTGCGGCGATAGCCGATCGCGGCGCCGACGCTCCGCGTGTCCGCCGTCGCGATCTCGGCGCTAATGGTCGGCTGGCGCATCAGTCGCTGCGGGCACAGCTCGTAGTCGCTCGTCAGCCTACTGTTCGTGATCCGCCGCGCCCGATCCACGAGCTGCCACGTGCCGGTGCCCGGCGTCGCGCTCTCGACGTACTCTGTACAGCCGGCGCCCGTCGTGCCGTCGAGCTCGAGCTCCGCGAGGCCGATCGGCGAGTCCGCGCGCACGCGGAGTCCCGCATCGGCGCTGATCGCGAGTGGCACACCCGGCAGCTCGAAGCGCACGGAGCCGCCGTCGACGCCGAGCGACTGCCAACCGTCGTCCTGCAGGAGCCGCCCGAGCTTCACCGTCAGGCGATCGTCCGCGAGACCGTCGAACGTGAAGTACCCGTAGGCGAGGTCGAGGCCCGCGACGGATTCGGCAAGCTCGGGGATGACGTCGATCGCATCGCGACGCACGACCGGAGACAGGCGGATGCGTCCGTTCGTGAACGTCCCGAAGTCGTGATCGACGCGCAAATAGCTCTGCCACGAGATGCGTAGCCCGCGGTCCGGAAGGCGCGACTCGCGGCGCGACCGCGAGAAGTCGCCGATGTCGTCGATCCGCAGCGCGAGCGTTTGCGTGTAGCGCCGCCGTCCCAGGAACAGATCGGGACCGACGAGGCGGTATTGTCGAAGCTGGTACACCTGGCCGATCGACTGCGTGCGCAGCCAGAACTCGTACGCGTCGGCCGGCGTCGCACTGACCGCGCACAGCGCGATCGCAGCGACCCATGCCCTGCACATCTGCCCGACGGTATCACGTCATCGCGTGACGGTGACTCCGGCGACGGTCACCGTTGAGCCCGCCAGCGCCGCGACTCCCCACGCCCCGCGCACGGACATTTCGAGATCGCAGCTCGCCAAGACGGTGTTCTCGACCGACAGGCGTGCCGTGCTGCCGCTTATCTCGAGCATCGCCGTGGTGTTCGTCAGGTCCACGCGCACGAGCGGCGGCGAATCGCGCCCCGTGCACAACACGCGCTCATCCGCGCCATCGACGCGAACGATGCGCGCCGGCTGCCCCTCGACGAGCTCGCCGAGGATTGCCCTTCCCGGTCCCGTCTGCTGACCGATCAGCGCGATCCCGCCGGATGTCACGCGCACGGACGCAGACACCGAGCCCGACGAGCGCCGCGGTCCCCCGACGAGCGCGTGCGCCCGTGCGTCCCCGCCGACGAGAGACCACGACGGAGGCCCCTGCGTTCGCATGACGGTCGCCGGGTCCTCGGCGGTGAGCACACCGGTCGCCTCGTCGAGCGGCAACACCGTCATCGAGCCGATCGCTGGTCCGACGAGGGACGGCCGGTAGATCCACGCGCTCGCCGAGGCGAGGCCGGCGATCGGGCTGCCGAGGACGAGCACCGAGCCGTCGGCGAGGCGCAGCAGCGACGGCGCCGTCAGCGGGCCGGGTGCATCGCCCCCGGGCGCGAGCGTCTGCCAGCGATCCGTCGTCGGGTCGTAGATCATGACGTCGCCCGACGGATCGCCGCCAACGCCGAGCACCCGTCCATCCTCGAGACCGACGAGGCGTGCTCCGTCACGCGCGAACGCCGCGGTGATGGGGCGTGCCATGTCCTGGCCCGGGACGATCACCGACGCGACGCCGCTCGCGGGCATACCGTCGAGATCGAACGCCGTGATCACGCCGCCGCCATCGAGCTGCGCGGCCTGCGCGTGAACGTTGCCGACCTCGTAACCGTCGGAGGCTTCGCCGACCGCGATCGCGTCGGCGCCCATCGGGTCCGCGAGGATCGGAGCCTCGCCACCGGCGATCACGAAGCCGCGCTGGCCGTCCCGCAGGACGCCGATGTCGAACACCATCGCCCCCAGGCGGCTCACACGCAGGTTCGGACCGATCTCGGGGTTCAGCGTGTTCGCGAGCTCGTAGATCTTCGACGAGCGGCGCGGCTCCGCGACGGGGCACGCGGTCCCGGCGAGCATCGGGCACCCGCCTGCGAGGAGCACGCGATCGGCGTCGAGCGCGATCGACGCGTGATACGCGCGCCCTTCGATGCCGCCCGACGACACGAACGCGCGTGTCTTCGGATCGAAGATCGCGATCTGCTGGAACGCGCCGCCGCTCATCGCCACGCGCCCGTCGGGCAACGCCGCGAGCGACACGCCCGCGAAGCCTGCCAGGTTCTCCGGATCGTCGAACAGATCCGGAATGTCGACCGGCGAGAACCGCGACGTCAGCGGATCATAGTACTCGGCCGAGGCGGTCCACGCGCCGCTCTCGTCGCGCCCACCGACGACGAGCACGCCCTCGCCCGCACGCGCGACGACCGGGGCGATGCGCGCCACCGACATCGCGCCTACCGTCGGACAGAAGCCGTTCGGCGGCGCGAGGAAGATCGGCAGCCTCGCACCATCCTCGAGCGCGAGGAACTCGAACGGCGCGGTCTTGCCCGCTGCACCGATCGCACCCGCGCCGACCTCGACCTCGATCGATAGCTGCTCGGTGTCCGATGGAAAGTCCGCGATGTCGATGCCCTCGTCGGGAGCCACCGACACGCGCTTCTCCGACGCGCCGTACGCCGTGATGCGAACGTTGCGCGCCCCCGCCGGCCGCCCGCACGGATCGGCGCCCTCGCCGACGATGGGGACGACGGCCACCCGCGCCGGATCGTCGCCGCAGGCAGCGCCGACTGACGCGACGATCGCGAGGACGATCCTCGGGGCGATCGTCCGATCGAGGGCACGGCGAGGCATCTCCACGTCACATGATACTCTCGCGGCGATGCCGGAGTTGCCGACGACGTTCGGCAAGTACTTCTTGACCGAGAAGCTCGCCACCGGCGGCATGGCCGAGATCTATCTCGCCAAGATCGTGGGTCCAGGCGGCTTCGAGAAGCAGCTCGTCATCAAGCAGATCCACCCGAAGCTGTCAGGCCAGCGCCACTTCGTCGACCTGTTCGTCGCGGAGGCCAAGACGCTCGTCTCCCTCACCCACGGCAACATCGTCCCGGTCTACGAGCTGGGCGTCCTCGACGACACGTACTTCATCGCGATGGAGTACATCGACGGCCCGACGCTCTATCGCCTCACCGAGAGCATCGCGCGGCGCGACACGCGTATGGAGCCCGCCGTCGCCGCGTGGATCACCGCGCGTATCGTCGAGGGTCTGGACTACGCGCATCGCAAGGGCGACGGCGTCATCCATCGCGATCTCTCGCCGCGCAACGTGATGCTGTCACGCGACGGCGAGGTCAAGCTCGTGGACTTCGGCATCGCCGTCACGCTCGGCGACGCGAACGACGACGAGTCAGCCCAGTCGGCACCCACCGGCTCGTTCCCGTACATGTCTCCCGAGCAGGTCCGGAAGGAGCAGCTGACCAACCAGACGGACCTGTTCTCCGTCGGCGTGCTGTTCTGGGAGATGCTCGTCGGCCACCGCCTATTCGCGCGCGCCGACCCCGACGCGACTCTTCTCGCGGTCACCGAGGGCGACATCGCGAAGCCCTCGGTGGAGCGGCCCGAGATCCCGCCGAAGCTCGACGAGATCGTGCTGCGCGCGCTCGAGCGCGACAAGACCGTGCGGTGGACCGACGCGAGCGAGATGCTCGGCGCGCTGAACAAATACCTCTACGCCCTCGACGACACCCCCGGGCCGCGCGACGTGGCGGCGCTCGTCGCGCGCTACTGCCCGCCCGAGACACGGCGCCTTCCCACGCACGCGGATCCGCTCGTCCTCGACGAGCTCGTCCCCGGCGTCGACTCCACGAAGCCGCGCGCCGACGACACCCAGGCCACGCCGCCGCCGGCCAGCCCCGGTCCACACACGGCGGTGATCCCGCGCGACAAGCCGCGCAAGCGTCCCGGCACCACGCGCAACCAATCGTTCGCGACGCACGTGCAGCTCAAGGATATTCTCGAGCGCGGTACGCCGCTCTACCCGTTCGACGCGATCGACGACAAGGACGGACAGGCGGCGCCATCGGACGCGAACGTGCCGGCATCGGTCGCAGATGCGGACAGCGGTCCCGCGACGAGCGCGGTCGATCCAAGCGCGGGTGATCGAGGCGCGGGCGATCGAGGCACAAATGGTCAGCGCGCTGGCACCAACGGCTCGCGCCAGCCGCGCGCCGCGCGAAGCGATGACAGCCTCGCTCGGGTACGCGGCGACGAACGCGACGAGGTCCGCGGACGCGACTCCGGCAGGGGTGGCTCCGACCGCCGCGACTCCGACGAGCGGGGATCCGACGGCTCGACGCCGGACAGCACGTTGAAGATCCGCGACAAGATCGCCGATGGCGAGCTCCCACCGCGGAGTCCGTGGCTTGTCGCCGCTGGCCTCGGCGGCTTCGTGCTCCTCGCCATCGCGATCTGGATGTTCATGCGCAATCGCGAGGAGGTCTTGAACCCCGTGGACGCGGGCATCGACGCGGTGCCGTTCTATTTGAAGCAAGACGCACCGGAGGGCGCGCAGGACGCTTCCGCGGTTGCGCTCGGCGATGCGGCGATCGCGACGTCGACGGATGACGCCGGGGTCGTCTCGGCGACCGATGCATCCGATGCCGCCGCCGCGACCGATGCCGCCGCGCCCGACGATGCCCGTGTGGCCACACGCGACGCCGGCGACCTCACGCGTATCGATGCGGGAGCCGTCGCGCGCGACGCCAACCTCACCACGGTCGATGCCCCCACGCGCCCCTCGGGAACCGCCACGCTCGTGATCGGCGCCGATCCGTGGTGCGAGGTATTCGTCGACGGCGAGAAGAAGGGGCGCACCCCGGGCACGTTCAAGGTTTCCGCGGGAAAACACACGATCGAATGCGTGTTCAGCCCGCCCGACGCAGATCCCAAGAAGCAGACATGGAAGGTCGATCTCGCGGGCGACGCGACCGCTGAGGAGTTCTTCGACTTCATCAAGTGAGCGCTGCCCGAAATCGAGGCGTGACCGCTACGGCTGCAGCGGCGGCACCGTCACGACAGGCGTCGGCTGCGACGACGACAGTGCGTAGATCGTCAACGCGACACCGGTGATCACGACGACGCCGACGCCGGTCCACAGGATCGGGCTGCGGCACCAGGAGCAGCGATCGTCGACCCGACCACCTTCGTCGCCGAGCACCGTGGGCGGGTACCGCAGGTCGCCGACGAGCACGGCGTCCCACGCCGACTTCGCCGCGGTAGGTAGGCCCGCTCGATCCGTGTAGCCGATCTCCACGACGGCGCTGCACCGCGCCGGCGCCGCGCCGGAGCAGCGCTGCGCGAGGAGCGCCGGCCCGCCCCGCCGGATAGTGTCGGCGACGAGGACGACCTCGTCGAGATCCGCGTAGCGCAGGGTCGCGTCGACGAGCTGCTGCGCCGCAATGTCCGGGAGCTCGAGCAACGGGCCGCCGAGCCGCGTTGCTTCTTCGTCCGGCTCGAGCTGCACGTCGATACGCGTCGCGTCGGGCGTGACGCCCTGCACGGCGGGCCGGTGCTCGGGCGCGCGCGCGACGATCAGGTGCTGACCGCGCGTGACCTGCACGTCGAGCGGTGAGACTCCGACGTCCTTGCCATCGATACGGATCCGCGCGCCGGGTGGCGTGGTCTCGATCCGGACGGTGTGCAGCGCGACGGGCGTCGCGCGCGCCGCGTCGACGACGGCGACGAGGTCCGGGGAGAACTCCGCGGTGGTGATGGGCCGATCGCCATCGAGCGCGAGCGCGAGCGCGAGCACGACGTTCGCCTCGTCCCGGCGCCCCAGCTGCGAAAGCACCATGCCGAGGCGGAGCGCGGCATCCGCGTAGAGCTCCGTGCCGCCGGGGAGCGCGACCAGGGGCTCGGCCGCGGTGCGCGCGGCGACGAGCGCGTCGCGCGCTTGCTCGACGGCGACGCGCTGGTAGTTGCGCCACCCCGCGTCGATCTGGGCCCGTACGCGTCGGAAGCCCGCGAGCGTCTCGACGGGAACGGCGCCCGCGGCGACCGCGGCGCGCGCGTCGGCGACGGCGTCCTCGAGGATGCGCTCGGCGCGTCCGGCCATGGCTTCGCGCATGGCTTTGGCGACGGCGCCACGCGCGGCCGGTTCGCGGCTCGTCGCGACGATTCCGGCGCCGTCCGCTCCCGCCACGCGCGGGATCGCGAACGCGAACAGTACGCACGAGAACAGCCACCTCACGCTGTCCAGTATACTCGCGCCATGTCGTTTCCTTGGCTCGAGCGCACGCCACCCCGCACCGATGGCGCCAGCAGGCGCGCCGCTGCTGCCATCTCCGAGCTCGCGGATCGCGCGGCTCTGTTCTATCGCCTCGGCTTCTCGGAGCAGGCGGCGACGAGGCGTCTTGTCGCGAGCATCGCGTGGGAGTTCGACCAACCGTCGACCGGCGCCCACACGCGCCCCGTTGCACTCAGCGACGCGGCGATCGGCAAGATCGTCAGCGACACGTACGCGCGCAAGCCGCGCTGAACCGATGCAGCGATCACCGAACGGCGCGCAGAGCGGAGCGCTCGGAGCCATCGCAGCGAGCGCGGTGTTGGTGGCCGCGATGACGACCTCGGCGTGTCAGCAGCCGCAGAAGTCCGCGCACACGAAGACGACGCCGCCTGCGGAGAAGCCGTTCGCGCTCGCCGAGGTCGTCGGCACGTGGGGCTGGCTGCTGCGAACGACCAGCGACGGCACGACCCGCATCGAGAACGAAGAGTGGCGATTCCGCCCGGGCGCAACGCCGACGCAGCTCGTCGGTCGCTACCTGCGCAGCGTCGAAGTGCGCTCCGACGATGGCGAGCCATTCCAATGCAACCAACGCCCGTGGTACCGGCAGCGCGCGATGTTCGACGTCACCGTCGAACCGAAGCCAACCGTCGCGGGCGGCTACACGATCGTCGAGACCGCGTATCGAGTGGAACCGAGCCCGTGCGATCACGACTTCCGCCACCAGAGCACCTACACCGCGGAGCTCGTCGGTGATCAGCTTCGCCTCGCGTGGGAAGGCGGCACCCAGTCGCTGCTACACACCGACAACGGGGTGCCCGAGCTCGCCGCGGATCCGTGGGCGAGCGAACCGTCGCTCTTCGGGAGCTGGCGCTGGAACGCGACGAGCTACGACGATGAAGGGCACGTTCACGACGAGACCGAGTGGTGGGAGGTCACTCGCCGCTCGGACACGCAGATCGACGGCACGTATCGCCGCCGCGTGACGGTTCGGTCGGTGGACGGGAGCAAGCTCGCATGTGCGAACGCGCCGTCGTGGACGTTCGACGACGCGTACCTTTTCGACGGCCAACGCGAAGAAGAGCACTGGCACTTCTACGAACGCGCCGTGGATCCGGGCGATCACCCGTGCTTGCGCACGTCGCCGCGGCGCGCTCTCGACGAGGCGACCGCCGAGCAGCGCGGCGAGTCCCTCGTCCTCGAGTGGCGCGGCAAGCGCCGTCAGGTGCTCTTCCGTCCCGACGGAGCGCTGTAGACTCGATTCACGTAGTCCTCGACCATGCGGTCCGAGGAGAACTCCCACTGCGACATCGCGATGCTCGCGCGCATGATGCGGAGCCACGCCGGGCGATCGCGATAGGCGGGCAGCACCTCGCGCTCGAGCACCTGATAGAGCAAGTCGCGATCACGGTTGTCGATGCGCTGCGCATCCTTCTCGTCGAACGCGTCGTCCTCTGGATCCGGATCGCCGATCTTCCAGCCGGTCAACCCGTGCTCGCAGCCCTCGGGCCACCAGCCGTCGAGGATCGAGAGGTTTGGCACGCCGTTCATCGCGGCCTTCATGCCGGACGTTCCCGACGCTTCGAGCGGGCGGCGCGGATTGTTGAGCCACACGTCCGAGCCGCGCGTGAGCAACGCGCCGAGGCGCATGTCGTAGTTCTCGAGGAATACGACCTGCGCGGGGTGCTTCTTCGAGGCGTCGATGAGCTTGCCGATCAGCGCCTTTCCCGCCTGATCGCGTGGGTGCGCCTTGCCCGCGTACACGATCTGCACGCCCGCATCGAACAGGCGTTTCAGCGACTTCTCGTCGGAGATGACGAGGTCCGCGCGCTTGTACGTCGCCGCGCGCCGCGCGAACCCGAGGAGCAACTTGTCGTGCGCGAGCGACAGCTTCGTGCGGCGCGCGATCTCCGCGAGCAGCTCGCCTTTCATCGCCTGGTGCGCCGCCCACAGCTCGTTGTCCTGTGTGTCGCGCGACTTGTCGGGCACGAGCGCGGCGCGAATCCGCGCGTCCTGCCACGTCGGCTGATGGACGCCGTTCGTGATGCTGATGATCGGCGCCCCGCCCTCGACGTCCTTCCACATCTCGCGGGCGGTCTCGCCATGTAGCTCTGCGACCCCGTTCGCGAGGCGCGCCATGCGCAGGCCCGCGACCGTCATCGAGAACGGATCGCCGCCGATCGAGGTGAGCTCCTGATCCGTGAAGCCGCAGTCCGCGTCCATGCGGCGCAGCAGCGCCAGGTCGTGCACCTCGTTGCCCGCCGGAACCGGCGTGTGCGTCGTGAACACGACGTGCGGGCGGAGCTTCGCGATTTTTTCGTCGAGAGTCCCGCCGCCGAACTTGTTCCGGTGCAACAGCTCGAGGCCCGCGAACACCGCGTGGCCCTCGTTGAAGTGATAGACGTCGGGGGTAAGGCCGAGCGCCGCGATCAGGCGCACGCCACCGACCCCGAGCACGATCTCCTGGGCGAGCCGATCCTCGGCGCCGCCACCGTAGAGGCGCTGCGTGATCCACTTGTCCTCCTCGTGCTCCGGCTCGAGGAGGTACAGCGTCGCGCTCGTGAACCGCTCGACCTTCCACGCGCGGAGCGGGATCACCTTGTCGCGCACGGTGACCTCGATACGAACGTCGACCCGCCGCACGGCGTCCCGCGGCGTCTTCGGGTACTGGTCCTCGAGGCCGCCGGTCCCGACCACTTGCCGCGTGTACCCCTCGTCCCAGAACAGGCCGATGCCGGTGAGTGGAACCCGGAGGTCTCCGACGGACTTCATGTGGTCCCCGGCGAGGATTCCGAGGCCACCGGCATAGATCGGGAAGGACGGATCGAGTCCGTACTCCATGCAGAAGTAGGCAACCGAAGGACAGGCTGTCATCTCGCCGAAAGGTCCCCCAGACCAGCGCACACCCGCAAGGTCGGCGCGCCTGATCCTGCGCCAACTCCTCGTGGGCGTTGCCAAAAACAACGGCGCGCCCGTTCGCCACGGTCGCAGGGTGCCTGCCCGCCCCTTGCATTGGAGCGGCGGGACGAACAGAGAGGTGTGTGCACCGTCCTCGTGATCGATCACCACTCTTACAGCGAGCCGGACGATTTCTGGCGGTGCTCGCAGCGACCGAGTACAGAATGAAGCAATGGGCTCGAAGCGCTCTCCTCGCGGCGGCATCTCGCCCGAAGATCAAGCGCTATTCATGGACGCGATCGGCGGGACCATGCCGCTCGCGGGCCGTGATCGCGTTCCCGTTCCGCCCAAGCCCGCGTCGCCCGTTCGCGTCGACGTGTTGCCGCCGACCATCGCGCTCGTGGTCGAAGGTGACGGTGCGCGCTACGCCGCGCGCGGTCCGGGCGTCTCCATCTCGCAGACCGCCGAGATGCGTGCAGGAAAAGTTCGGCCGACCGCCACGCTCGATCTACACGGCGAACGCGTCGACGCCGCGCTCGCCAGGCTGCGTGCGTTCCTCGTGGAGTCGCAGCGCTCGGGACATCGCTGCACGCTGATCGTGCACGGCAAAGGCACGCACTCCGAACACGGCGCACCGCTTCGGGAGGCCGTGCTCGGTGATCTACTCGGGCCATGCTCCGGCTTCGTCCACGCGCTCGCCACTGCGGCAGCAACCGATGGCGGTGAGGGCGCGACGTACGTCATGCTGAGAGGCCGCAAATGAAGGGGCTCCTCGCCACGTTCGCGACACTGGCGTTCGTCGGCCTCGCGATCCCGGGCGCCGTTTCCGTCGCGGACGCGACCCCCAAGGTCAAGCAGCGTGCGAGCAAGGTCACGAAGGCACGCATCCCGCCGGCCAAGAAGGGCGCCGCCGCCCGTATCGCGATCGCCGCCGCCGGCCAGATGCGCCCCGCGCGCGACGTGATCGGTCGTCGCGACGAGCCACTTACGCTCGAGGAAGAGACAGCCAAGGAGATCCAGAAGCTGTTGCGTGGTCCGCTTCGCAATGGGCTCACCGGCCTCTACGTCGCCGATGCGCTCACCGGCCAACCGCTCTTCGCAGTCAACGCCGACGATTCGCTGAACCCCGCGTCGAACGTGAAGATGATCTCGACGGCGACGTCGCTCGAGCTCCTCGGTCCGGACTTCCGCTATCCCACGCGCGTCCTCGGTCCCGCGCCCTACGCCGGCATCGTCCATGGCGACATCTACCTCCTGGGCAGTCACGATCCGACGTTGACCATCGACGACCTCGACGAGCTCGCCGGCTTGCTCGCCGCGTCGGGCATCACCACGATCGAGGGCGACATCGTCGTCGGCACGGACCCGACGCGCGATGGCATCTTCCGCGCGATCGTTCCGCTCCAGGTCACCGCCGGGGAACCCGGGCAAGCCCCCACCGTCGTCGTTCCGATCGGCGCGGATCACGTCACCGTCACCGTCACCGCGAAGACCTCGCGTCGCGCGCATCGTCCGCGCTTGACCTATACGAGCACGGTTACCAAGTCCGCGACCGGCATCCCGCTCGTCACCGTCACCGTCGGCGGCTCGATTGGAAAGGGCGGCTCGGCGATGCATCCGCTGTGGACGCGCGAGCGAACGGCCACCGCAGCCTACGCACTGCGCGCTTCGCTGCGCGCACACAACGTCACGTTCAGCGGCGACTACAAGCTGCTCGAGCTCGGTGACTACATCGGCGACTCCGTCGCGAAGGGTTCGCTCCCCGTCGAGCTCGCACGCCACGAGTCGCGCCCCCTCTCCGACATCGTCGCGCGCATCAACAAGTGGAGCGTCAACTGGCTCGCGGATCGCGTCGTCATGACCGCGGCCGCCCTCGCCCACCACACGTCACCGTCGATGGACCTCGCGATCGAGGCGATGTACTCGTGGCTCTCGCGCCACGCGAACCTGACGCGCAAGGACCTCCTCATCGACACCGGCTCCGGCCTCTCGTATCGCACGCAGATCACGCCGACCGAGCTCGTCGCGATCATCCGCGCCGCCGGCGGCTTCACCGCACACGGTGCGACCGGCCAGGCGCAAGCCGCGCTTCCCGCCGAGCCCGATGACGTCGCACGCGCTTGGCTCGACTCGCTCTCGATCGCGGGCCACGACGGCACGCTCCGCCATCGTGTCCGCAACGCCGACCTGCGCGCGCGCATCCGCGGCAAGTCCGGGACGCTGTCTACCGTTATCGCGATGTCGGGGATCCTCGAGATCGATCCGACGCACCCGCTCGCGTTCGCGCTCGTCACGAACACCGACACGCCGCTCTCGAAGTTCAACGTGCGCCGCGCTCACGACCAGGTGATGGGTACCCTGTGCAGCTACCTCGCGAAGACCACCAAGGCGGCACCGCCGTCGACACTCGTCGAACCCGGCGACGACGCAATCGGCCCGTCGCTTGTCGAGCCCGGCGCCACGCCGAGCGACGTGCCGGACGAGACACTCCCCGGGGATGCAGAGCTCGACGCCGAAGCCGCCGGCCAGTTGTAGCGCTCGGCAGCGCTCGCTCTCGACTCGTCGATAGACCGTCGTCCGAGGGTCGGCGTTATGATCGGGCCATGGCGAGGCTGCGAGGGATCGAGAAGCGGCTGTTCGAAGCGGTGGTGCTCGTTCTCGCGAACGGTTGCTGGGCGGCACCTGAACCCCAACCACCCGTCGCGCCACCCCCAGCTCCTCCTTCTCAAGACGTCGCCACCGATCCGTGGGCTCGCCCACCCCTCAGCAACCCACCGACCCACGGCCACTCACACACGCAAGCGAGCTCGCCGGCAACACCGCAGGAGATCTGCACGGCGCACCGACGGACGACCATCGCCCCGACGAAGATCCCACCCGTCCCTCCTTCCCCCGCCCAAGGTCCACCGATCTCCGAGACGAGCCACTGGGGTGCCGGGCAACAGACGGCGCGCTGCACGATCGTGCGCGAGAGGCGTACGACCAACATCACTGTCACGTACACGCCGCGCTGCTGCCCGATGCCGGATGTCGATCGGCCGTGTCCAGGCCCGCAGACCAGTACGGCGAAGGGCGCGTTGGTGCTCGTCGAGCGCGCGGACGTGGCGCTCGATGGGACGGTCCTCGCGAGCAACCTGCACTGGAAGGCGATCGAGCCGTATCGCGAACGTCAACCCTACTGCGGTCGTCTCCCCGAGGGTGCGCACGCGCTCGGAGATCTCGAGGCGAATGGCGCACTCGCGCATCACCTCGCAGTGATGGCGGAGCTCGAAGCCGCCAGCGTTCCCGCCTTCGAACGTCTCGCCCGCGAGCTCGCGACTCACGGCGCGCCGGCGGACCTCGTGCGGCGGGCTCTCGCGGCAATGCGAGACGAGATCCGCCACGCACGAACGATGCGCGCGCTCGCCGAGAAACACGGAGCCTCGCCACGTGCGGTCGCGGTCGAGGATCTCCCGTGCCGGTCCCTCGAGGCGATCGCACTCGAGAACGTGGTCGAAGGATGTGTGCGCGAGGCGTACGGAGCCCTCGTCGCAACCTATCAAGCCGAGCGCGCACCCGCGGACGTCCGGCGAGTATTTCGCGCGATCGCGCGCGACGAGCGCCGTCACGCTGCGCTTGCCGAGGACGTTCACGCGTGGATCGCCGAGCGGCTCGACGCCGGCGCGCGGATCAGGGTCGCGACCGCACGCGCGACCGCGGAGGCCGAGCTACGCACGAGCATCCCCGCGATGCCACGCTGCGACGACCTCGGGATGCCCGATGCACCCGTCGCGCTCGCGTTGTTCGACGCTTACTTCGCGGCCGCATGACCACGCGTCGATGCGATGGTCAGAGGCCAGGCACGTCCAACGTGTACCAGCGCCCGTCGAGGCGGAGCAGCGTGAGCGCCGAGCTGTGCTCCTCGCCCTCGAACTTCCACCGGCCCTTCGCCTTCGACAGCGCTGCGGGTGCGAGCACCTTGCAGTCGCCTTCGAACGGACCGACCGGGATCTCGGTGACCTTGTCCTCTTCGACCTTCACGAACGCGGCCTTCGTGCCCTTCACGGCCTGACCGTCCGCGGTCTTCAGGAGAACGCCGACGATCTCTTCGCCCGAAGCGCGCAGGCCCTTGCCGCAGGAAAAGTGCTTGTCGAGCAGGGACGTCGGCGCGAGCTGCGCGGCGAGCTGCGCTTGATCTCCCGACTCGAGTGCGCGTTGGAAGCCGACGAGTGCGGCCTCGATCGATGCGTGACCGCCGGACGCCGCTTTGGTGGTGTCCCCGTCCTTGCTGCCACAGCTCGCGATCGTCGCGAGCATCAACAAACCGACGCTTGTTTTCATCACAGCCTCAGACACTACATCGTGCACCTGGCTTGGGTGACGCGACCGGCGCCCAGCGCTACAGCGCGGTCGCTTCGCAAGAACGGTGGTGACCTCTTCGGCAACCAGCGTCGTCTCTCGCGTTGTTTGGTGGGCGCTGCAGGGATTGAACCTGCGACTTATTCCGTGTGAAGGAATCACTCTCCCGCTGAGTTAAGCGCCCGAGAGGCTCGTTGATTTACATCGAGCGTGCCCTCGGGTCAACCCCGAGCCCACGCGAGCGCGCCGAAGCCCGCGGATCCACCGAGCTCCAGGCCGTGCCGGCTAGCGCAGTGCGTGGCCTCATCGTCTGGCGCGGCGCGGGTTTCGGGGATACGCCTCCCGCATGCAACGCCAAATCATACGTACGCCGCTGGCCCCTGCGGCCATCGGTCCGTATTCGCAGGCCGTGTCCGTCGTGGTCGGAGACAAGACGATGGTGTTCTGCTCGGGCCAGATCGCGCTCGATCCGCAGACCGGCGTGATGAGCGATGGCGACGTCGCGGATCAGGCGCGCATCGTGCTCGACAACCTCGGCAACGTGCTCGCCGCCGCGGGCGCGAGCTACGCGAACGTCGTCAAGACGACGATCTTCCTCGCGGACATGAACGACTTCGCGGTCGTGAACGCGATCTACGCGGCGCGGTTCCCGACGGATCCGCCCGCGCGAGCGACCGTGGCGGCGGCCGGGTTGCCACGTGGCGCGCGCGTCGAGATCGACGCCATCGCGATCGTCTAGTTCTCGCTGCGATCGCGTAGTCGTGTTGGTAGCGTCCCAGAGGAGGTCTTCGTGTCGAGCTCGATCGAATCGGTCCTGACGGAGAACCGCAGCTTTCCGCCGAGCGCGGAATTCGCCGCGTCGGCGAGCGTGAGCAGCATGGCCGCGTACGAGGAGCTGTATGCCCGAGCGGACCGCGACCCCGAGGCGTTCTGGGCGGAAGTCGCCGGCGAGGTTGCGTGGGAGAAGCGCTGGAGTTCGGTGCTCGAGTGGAACCTGCCGGATGCGAAGTGGTTCCTCGGCGGCGAGCTAAACGCGACGGTGACGTGCGTCGACCGCCACGCGAAGGGCGCGAATAGGAACAAAGCGGCGATCGTGTTCGAGGGAGAGCCCGGCGACACGCGCGTCATCACGTACGGGCAGCTGCATCGCGACGTGTGCCGCGCGGCCAACGCGCTGACGTCGCTCGGCGTTCGTGCCGGGGACTTCGTCGCGATCTACATGCCTATGGTGCCCGAGGCTGCGATCGCGATGCTCGCGTGTGCGCGGATCGGGGCGCCGCACACGGTGGTTTTCGGCGGTTTCTCGGCGGAGGCGCTGCGCGATCGCATCGAGGATTGCGGCGCGAAGGCGGTGATCACGGCGGACGGTGGCTGGCGGCGCGGCGCGGTCGTTCCCCTCAAGGACAACGTCGACAAAGCGGTCGTCGGCACCAGCGTCGAGCGTGTGATCGTGCTCGCACGGTGCAAGAACGACATCACGTGGACCGACCGCGACGTGTGGTGGCACGACGCCGTCGACGGCGCGTCAGCGCTACACGAGCCGAGGGCGTTCGACAGCGAGCATCCGCTGTTCGCGCTGTACACGAGCGGAACGACCGGCAAGCCGAAGGGCATCGTACACACGACGGGCGGTTACCTCGTCAACGCGGCGTACACGACGAAGCTCGTGTTCGACCTGCGCGCGGACGACATCTTCTGGTGTACCGCCGACATCGGCTGGGTCACCGGGCACAGCTACGTCGTGTACGGGCCGCTCGCAAACGGCGCGACGGTGATGATGTACGAGGGCGCGCCGAACGCACCGCGCACGGCGGCGTACACGGGCGGGCGCGCCGTCGGCGACGGGCTCGATCGGTTCTGGGACATCGTCGAACGCTGGGGCGTCACGGTGTTCTACACGGCGCCCACGGCGATCCGCGCGTTCATGAAGTGGGGCGACGCGCACCCCGAGAAGCACGACCTGTCGTCGCTTCGCTTGCTCGGCAGCGTCGGCGAGCCGATCAACCCGGAAGCGTGGATGTGGTACCGGCGCGTGATCGGCGGCGAGCGGTGTCCGAGCGTCGACACGTGGTGGCAGACGGAGACGGGCGCGATCATGATCTCGCCCGTGCCCGGCGCGACGCCGACGAAGCCGGGCAGCGCGACGCGCCCGCTGCCGGGGATCGTCGTCGACGTCGTCGACAAGAATGGCACACCGGTGCCCGCAAACTCGGGCGGATTCCTCGTCATCAAGCGGCCGTGGCCATCGATGTTGCGGACCATCCGCGGTGATCACGAGCGCTTCACGAAGACGTACTTCGGCGAGATCGAAGGCATGTACTTTGCCGGCGACGGCGCGCGCCGCGATCACGACGGCTATTTCTGGATCATGGGCCGTGTCGACGACGTCATCAACGTCGCGGGACACCGCCTCTCGACGATGGAGATCGAGAGTGCCTTGGTCAGTCACCCGAAGGTGGCGGAGGCCGCCGTGGTGGGTCGCCCCGACGAGCTGAAGGGCCAGGCGATCGTCGCGTTCGTGACGCCGAAGTCAGGCGTCGCCGCCGACGACGCCCTCGCACGCATGCTCCGCGAGCACGTGGCACAACAGATCGGCGCGCTCGCACGTCCCGAGGAGATCCGCTTCGCGGAAGCGCTGCCGAAGACGCGTTCCGGCAAGATCATGCGTCGCCTGCTGCGCGAGGTCGCGTCTGGGTCGACCGCTCGCGGCGACACCACGACCCTCGAGGACCAGGGCGTGCTCGAACGACTCGCGCAGTCGTTCGACAAAGAAGAGTAGCCGACGGCGACGGATCCTCGCGGTAAGGTCCGGAGACGATCATGACGAAGTACCTGGCTCTGGCGCTCGTTCTCGCGGCGTGTACGCTACGCAAGGAGCCGCAACCGCGCGAGGCACCTCCGGTGATCGCGAGCGGATCTGGAGTGGGGTCGGCAAAGCCCGTCGATCCACCGGCGACCAAACCGAAGGAACCGCCGCCGTACGCGCTGGCTGCCGACGTTTCCGAGCCGATCCGCACGGCGATCACGGCGACCGATCGCTCGATCGACGATCGCATGCTCGACGCGGGCCGCATGCCGGGCGAGGTGCTGACGTTCTTCAAGCTCGCACCTGGACAGAAGGTCGGCGAGCTGTTTGCCGGCGGGGGCTACACGACGGAGCTGATGGCGCGCGTCGTTGGCGAGACGGGCAAGGTCTGGGCACAGAACACGACCGAGGTGCTCGAAAGGTTCGCGCGCAAGCCGTGGACGGAGCGCGCGACCAAGCCGGTGATGAAGAACGTCGTCGGCGTCGAGCGCCCCACCGACGACCCGTTTCCGCCCGAGGCCACAGGCCTCGACCTGGTGATCACGATCCTGAACTATCACGACTTCGTGTGGCAGAAGGCCGACACCGCGAAGCTGAACAAGGCCGTGTTCGCGGCGCTCGCGCCCGGCGGCATCTACGCGATCGTGGATCACAGCGCGCAGAAGAACAGCGGCACGCGCGACACCGAGACGCTGCACCGGATCGACGAGGACGTCGTGAAGAAAGAGGTGCTCGAGGCCGGATTCGAGCTCGACGGCGAGTCCGAGGTATTGCGTCACCCCGACGATCCGCGCGACTGGAACACGTCGCCGAGGAACGCCGGTGACAAGCGCGGCACGAGCGATCGATTCACGCTGCGCTTCGTGAAACCCCATGCGCCGCCGGCCAGCAGCGAGCCCGCGGACACGAAGGTCCCCGCGACGGCGGGTGCGAAGGCGCCCGCAAAGGCGGGTGCAAAGGCAGGGGCGAAGGCATCACCTCCCAAGACCTCACCGAAGAAGGAGTGAGCACCAGGCCCGCGACGGAAACGCTGTCGAAGAAGGCCGCGGCCACCACACCGGCGAGCTCCGCGCGTCGCGTCACGACGCGCGTCGAGCACCAGCGAGCACGGCGAGCTCCGCGTAGCGCGCCTCGTCGACGCCGAGCCGTTCGAGCCACAGTGCGAAGTACCTCGCGAGCTCCGCGCTGCGCGGATGCGTGCCGCGGTGATGGTGCTCGAAGTCCTTCCGGTTCTGGACCTTGTCGGCGACGAGCATCGCGTTGACGTCGGCCAGCGGCGAGAGCGGAATGTCATCGGCGCTCGCGATCACGCGGTGCGAGAGCGTCGCGTTCGCGACGTTGCGGTACTCCATGGCGAGCGCCATGACGTAGACGTCGCCGCTGAACTCCCCGAGGCGCGCCGCGTTCTCGGCGAGATCCGCGTCCGCCTGCACGAGCGGATGCAGGCAGAACGCACGCTTCGCGGCGTCCGTGGCGCCGATCGCGTCGAGGATCGCGAGGCCTTCGTCGACGTGCGCGATCAACGGCACGTGCGAGCGCGCGGCTCGCGCATCGCCGTAGTACGCGACGATGGCGTTGTATTCCCGGCTCTCGCGCACGCTCACGTCGTCACGATACCGAATCTATCGGCCGGGCGGTCGGCCTCTCGCGATATGCAGGCAGACATGTACAACCTCGATCTCGTCGACGCCGCATTCAAGGATGCGTTCCCCGCTCGCACCGAGGCCACGTCGCTCGAGTACGTGAGCGTCGAGTCGAAGGGCGAAGGCAAGCTCGCGGTCGTGATGCGCGTGATCCGCTGGGACGTCCACACCGAGACCGGCGTGCAATCGATCCGCGATGTGATCGAGCAGGAGGTCGGCTTCACCATGAACTCGCTCGACCTCACGGGCATCGGCAGGCTCCGCGAGTACGTCGCTGCACTGGTGAAGGTGATCGAGAAGGCGCTGTTGCACCCCGACACCGAGGTGGCCCTCCCGCACGACCTGATGGACTTCAGCGCCCTCAAGCTCGCGAAGGCGAACACCGAGGCCGAGTTCATCGCGGCGCTCTCGGTCGCCTCGCGACTCGGGAAGTACCTCGCGATGCCACCGCGGTAGTCATCACCCGGGGCGCGTACCGCGGGCCTCGCGCTCCAGGTACAGGCGCTTCAGGCACACGACGGCGATTCGTCGCCCTTGCAGACTACAGTTGCAGCTCGAGCACGTCGCACTCCTGCGTGTCTCCGGTCCACGTGGTGCGCGTTCGCCGAGCGAGGTGCGCGAAGCCGAGGCGATCGTAGAGACGTCGTGCGCCCGTGTTTGTCGTGACGACCGCGAGGCGAAGCGCGCTGCCGCCGCATGCCCTCACGTGCGTGCACAACGCCTGCACCGCTGCCGCGCCGAGGCCTGCGTTGCGTGCATGTGGTGCGACGAAGATGAGGCCGAGGTACCACGTCGTGGCGTCGGGATGACCCTCGACGACCTCGACAACGGCATCGATGCGCTCGCGCAGGATGGCATCTCGATCGATGCGTCCGTCAGGAGCAGGGCGTTCGCCCTCGCGCGGTGGTCGCGCGCGCGCGATCCACACATGTTTCCCCGTCCGCGGCACGCTGGGCGGGAGCTCCTCCAACAAGCGCAGCGCTTCGTCGGGTCGTGGCGGCGCACCCTCGAGCTGGGTCCAGGTCGCAACATCGCTCTCGAGGAGTGCCTGTACCGCCCGCACGCTAGCTTCGTCGTCGGACGTGATGTGCGTGAAGCGGTCGTCGAACACGTGTCGACGATAGCCCAGCCGGATCCAAAATCCTCGACCCTCGTGTCGACGAGCATCGACTATGGGGACGTCTCGCGTGGGCCGAACGTCGTGAACGTCGGCGACGTGACCATCACGTACTCCGCGCGTACCCACGCGGCGCTTCGCGTGGTCGCGCTGATGCGCACTTCGTCGATCGCTCCGGCCCACGGGCGGTCCACCTGGTCATTGGCCCCGATGCGCACGACGGACCCGTTCGTCGGGATCGTCGGCGTGAACAACAAGCCCTGACCTTCGAGCACCCCGTCGATGTAGATCCGTCTGGAAACAGCGTCGTGGGCCACGAAGACGTGGTGCCACGCGCCATCACGTATTTCGGTCGACGACGGGACGTTGTCGGCCAATGTTCCAGCACCCGTTCCGAACGCCAGGTGGTCCTCGTTCTGATCGCGATGCACCCGCCAGGACGTCAGTCCCTTCGCCACGATCGTTTGCCAATCGACGGTGAACCCGGTCGTCCGGCACCAGGCGGAGACGCTCATGGTGGTCGTGAAGTCAAACGGGTCATCCCCGTTGCTCAGTGCGATGTAGTCGTTGTTGCCGTCGAACATGTGGGCTCGCCCGATGATGCCGTCGATGATGGCGGGGATCGTGGCTCCTGCTTGCACGGCCCCGCCGTGCCCGTTGCCCGACGCGTCGGCATTGTCGGTGAGGTGATGCACCGATTCGTAGTCGTCGAACACCATGGCCCCGCTCGAGGCGGAGGTGGCCGCCGACTTGCCGTAGTAGAGCCAGATGCGCGGGTTCGCCGTGGTCAGCGAGAGCTTGACCCACGCGTGCGCGCTGTTCGAGACCGAGGTATCGATCTCGAAGGGCAGTGCCGTCACGTGATCGTCGGCGACGAAGCGCGCATCGGCACCGTTGGCCGCGAGCTCGGTGACGACCGCGGATGGCAGCCGAACGAGCACCGGGAGGTTCGCGAGCGGAAGCGTGAGTGCGGAGGTGTTGATGGTGATCGCGCGGCGGTAGAGGAACGTCGGATCCCACCACCCGAGCGACGCGTCCGGAGGGCCATCCGACGCGTCGTCGAGCGCATCACCGACCGCGTCGGCTCCGGCGTCCTGTGGGTTCGCGACAACACCGTCGTCGATACCGAGCAGCGACTTGCAGCTCGCGACAAGGCTCAGCGCGACCAGCGCTCCGACGACATGCACGTGATCAGTTTACCGCTTGTGCGTGTCCGCGAGAACGTCGGAAACAGAGGCGGCCGGCGCTGCACTGCGCGGTCCCTTGCGCTCGCCGACGGCGATTGTCGACAGCCCTGCCGACAGCGAGGTGCGCACGTCGTCGACGGCGGCCGCTTCGGCGTCGGCACGCGACTGACCGCCTTCATACTCGCGGATCGCGGCACGCTCTGCCCAGAGCTCGAGCACGGTCTCGGCGGCGAGACCGAGCCGCTCGGCGAGCTGCAAACATTCGTTCATGGCTGTCATCGTGTCGCGATCCTCAGGGGCGTCGCTTGCCGAACGCGGCGTCGTCCGTCGACGTTTGCGTCTCCTCGGAGTTGGACCAGTCGACGAGCTCCTCGTCGATGGAGATCGCGTTCTGCCAATCACTGCCGTTCGCGATCTCGGTCTCGATGTCGACGTCGATCTCGGTGCCCGGACGCGAGCCCCGCGCGTTTGGAACCGTCGGCGTTGGCGTTGTCGCTGCGTTCCCGCGAACGTCGGGCTCGGGTGCCTGGGCACTCGCCTGAGGGCGGCGCTGGTTCGCAGCGAGGCGACCGATGTTCGTGCTTGTCTGGCGGAAGCGCTGGCCTGTCGGCGTCCGCGCGCGCGATGGCATGTTGCGCGCCTCCTCGTCGGCAGGGGCAGAGCCAGGGGACGGGATGCTCGGTCCGGGCGGCGGCGGCGCGGGAGTCTGCGTCGTCCGGGTCTCGACTGGCGGTGGACTCGCGACTGGCAGCGGCTTGGGCGGCGTCATCGCGGGTGGGCGCTTCGTGGTCGGGACGCCCGTGGCGGGCGTGGAGCCGGCCTTCGCGGGCTCGGTCTTCGTGCTCGGGCTAGGCGCGCTCGGTGCGGCGCTCTTGAACGTCGGGCGATCGGGAATCGCCTGGCCGAGCGAGCGCGCACCGATCTCGGCGATCACACCCCACACGATCGGCGACGGCACGTGCTCGCAGATGTTCTGAACGCCCACCGTCTCGACGATGAGCTGCGCGTCGACCTTCGGCGCACCGAGGCACGCTGTGAACAGGCGCGCCCACAACGGCCGCGGCAGATGCTCGGCGAGCAGATCCGGTGTGACGTGACGGATCACGTCGAACGGCGTGGCGATGCCGAGATCGAGCGCCGAGGTCAACGCATCGATGAAGAAGTTCTTCGCGTTCACGTGGTGACCCCGGCGCGCGCCGCAGCAGCCGCAATACAGGCCCACAGCACCTCGTGCGGCAGGTGCTTCGCGAGCAGGTCGGGCGGAACGTTCTCGAGTACGCGCTCGGGCGTCATCGAACCTGCCGCGAGGGATGACGCGAGCAGCTTGGACATGAGCTCTTTGGGAAGGTGGGTCGCGAGGACATCAGCAGTGACGTACTGGAGGACGTCGGACGGAGCGAACATGCTCTGCTCGAGACCCGACTCCATCATGCGCGCGAACCATGCCTGCCGCTGATCTTGGCTCATCAAGATAACGGTACACCGGTTCCCGCCAACTCGCTGAGATTTCAGGAAACAATGGCAAGAAGCTTGCTTTGATGTCGTGTTCCGCGCACGGTCCTAATGGGATGTCCGACGCACGCTCCAAGCTCTCGTCAGGCACCGTCCTCTACCGATTCGTGAACGGATCGATCGAAGTCTTGCTCGTCCATCCCGCGGGTAACTACAACCGTCGCGCGCCGTGGGGAATCCCGAAGGGCGCTCCCGATCCGGACGAAGCGCTCGAAGCAACGGCGCGACGCGAGACGCTCGAAGAGACAGGGCTCGAGATTTCGTGTCCGTTGGTCGACCTCGGACACGTGGATTACACGCGGTCGAAAAAGCGCGTTCACGCGTATGCAGCGGAGGCGCCGGAGGGTGCGGCACCACGATGTGCGTCGTGGGAAGTCGACAAGGTCGAGTTCATCGAGATCACGCGCGCGCGAAGGATCATTCACCCCGACCAAGCCGCGCTCCTCGATCGACTCCAACGTCACTTGGCTCCCGAAAACAGTACGCCAGCCGCCGAAACCTCTTCGGCGTAGACGCTGGGTCATGCGCTGGACCCGGGTGGCGGACCTAGCCATTCGGGGTGTCGGCTGACCGACCAGGTGTCTCGAAAACTGACAACTTCGTCGGGGTTGTGAGTTTTGTGTGGACAAAACTGCGTTCCATGCGAGAGTGCGCGACCACTATTTTCCGACGTCGGGAAATGGGGGGCCCGCCAAGCAGCTGGAACTGCTCGGGGACGATCCCTTCACCTGTACCTACCCCATCGAAGAGCTTTCTCGACGGGAATCGGTGCGCATCGTGCACGGGTATTCGTCCACCAGCGTCGTCGCTTCGTACTCCTGAAATAGGGAGAAACACGCGAGGAGTGCAACGGGATCGAATTCATCGACGTCTCATTTGAATCGAGAGGAGTACACGCCATGGCCACCACCGACACTGCACGCCGCCCGCGCACGACCACGATCGCGCATCGGACGGTCACGGCCAAGGCGTTGACCGCTCGCCCGCATCGCGCCGCGAAGTCGACGGCTCCCGTGTCTCCGCCCGAGAAGATCGCGGTGGAGATCGAGAAGCCGGTGAAGGCCGTACGCCCGATGCGTACCGCTGACTCCGACGATCACCTCGCCGCATATTTCCGTCAGCTGGCGGAGCATGACCTGCTCACGCCCGAGGACGAGCGCGAGCTGTCGCAGGGCATCGAGGACACCGAGATCCTGACGTGGGAGCGCGTGCTCTCGCGCGCGGATGTCGTGCGCCCCCTGCTCGCGCTGATCGAGCCGAACCTCGAGACGCCCGTGAAGTTTCCCAAGCTCCAGAAGGTGCTCGACGACATGCTCAAGTCGAAGCGCGCACAGAAGGAGCCAAAGCTCGTCAAGAAGCTTGGCGCCGCGGCGAAGGAAGCAGCACTCGAGATGCGCAAGCTCGATCTCGATCGCGTTCACATCGACGCGGTGATGCGCGAGCTCTATCGCGCCCGCCAGGCGGCGATCGCCGGCAACGAGACGTGGTGGACCGACAGTACGGCTCGCGACGCGGGTGCCTACCTCGAAGACGTGCGCCAGGCGCATCGCGACGGGCAGAATCTGCGCGACGAGTTCGTTCGCGCGAATCTGCGCCTCGTGGTGACGATGGCCCGCCGCTACGATCGCGGTGGCATGCCGCTCGCGGACCTCATTCAGGAGGGCAACCTAGGGCTCATGCACGCGGTGTCGCGCTTCGACTATCGCCGCGGTCTTCGCTTCTCGACGTATGCATGCTGGTGGATCCGGCACGCGATCGGTCGCGCACTCGCCGACAAGGCGCGTGCGGTCCGCATCCCGGTGCACATGCTCGAGGCGCAGCAGCAGCTGGCCAAGGTGCAGCAGGCGCTCGTCGGCGAGCTCGGTCGTCCGCCCACTCCGCAGGAGCTGGCGAAGGCCGCGCGCGTTCCGCTCGCGAAGCTGAACCAGATGCATCGCTACATCATGGGCCAGCCGATGTCCCTCGACCGGCCGGTGCACGATGACGACGATCGCTCGTTCGGCGACACGCTGGCGGATCCGGACACCGAGGCGCACTCGCCCGAGGACGACATGACGACGGCGACGCTGACCTCGCAGGTCACGAAGCTGCTGCACCACCTGTCGCCCATCGAGGCGGATGTTCTGACGAAGCGGTTCGGCCTCGGCGATGACGAAGAGCGGACGTTCCGCGAGATCGGCGACCAGTATCACCTGTCGCGCGAGCGCATCCGGCAGATCCAGAACTCGGCGCTCGACAAGCTGAAGCGCGCGCTCGAGCGCGAGCACCGCGGTCACGTCGAGATGTAACGACGAGTCGTTTCAAACGACGAGTCTTCGACGGGCAGTGGTAGGTTTCACCGCATGAAGCGGTGGCTGCCTACCCTGCCCGTTTTCGTGTTTTCGCTGAGTGCGTTCGCCGACTCGTCGGGTTCGTCATTGTGGGAGCAGCGCAAACCCGTCGCTCCGAAGGCGACTGTCGCGCCGCAGGGATACAGCGGTCTGGGCGCCGAGAGTCTTACGCCGGATCTTATCGCGAAGTTCGCGGCACCCGCGTTGCCGCGCGAGGTGACGCGGCGGATCCAGGCGATGCTCGACGTGCGCGGCGCCGGTACCGGCCTCGTGACGGCGAAGGGCGATCGCATGTACTTCACGTCCGCAGTCACCGGCCAGCCACAGGTGTGGCGGCAAGACGGACCGATGAAGCTCGCGATCCAGATGACCGGCGGCGAGGACCGCACGAGCGTCGTCGACATCGCGCCCGACGAGTCATGGCTCGTGGTCAGCCGCGACATCGGCGGGGAGGAGAACCCCGGCATCTACCTCATGAA
Source organism: Kofleriaceae bacterium (assembly GCA_046160585.1). GTDB lineage: Bacteria > Myxococcota_A > Polyangia > Haliangiales > Haliangiaceae > JABFXX01. Next base: position 13,513 of record JBJXGN010000294.1, on the reverse strand, counting down.
GGCGAGCGGTGGTCCGCTCGAGGTTGTCCAGCACCGGTCGAAGGTGCAGACGTCGCTCATGTACATCGCCGACGACAGCAAGTCGCTGTTCTTTCGCGCGAACGACGTCAAGCCGGACTCGTACGCGATCTATCGCTACGACATCGCCGCGAAGAAGTCCGAGCTCGTGTTCGACCAGCCGGGCTTGTGGTCGATCGCGGATCGCAAGGGCACGCAGTGGCTGATGGTGAACCAGCTCGGGAACGCGCAGAACGAGGTGTTCACCTACGACATCACGACCAAAAAGCTCGCACCGGTGCTCGGCCAGAACGAGGTCGAGGAGTACCAGGTCCGGTTCGGTGCGAAGGCCGGCGAGATCCTCGCCACGAGCAACAAGCTCGGCGACTTCCGCCGCCTCTATCGGGTCGATCTCGTGTCAGGCGCCGGCCTCGTGCCGATCAGTCCCGACGTGAAGCACGACGTCGAAGGCTTCTTGATCGACTACGCGCGCAAGCGCATCTACTACCACCTCAACGAGAGCGGCTATCGCAAGCTGCGCGTGCTCGACGCGAAGACGTACAAGGAGCTCGCGCTGCCCACGCTGCCGGACGCCGAGAACGTCAGCTTCGGCGGCGCCACGAACAACGGACGCTTCATCCAACTCTCCGTCGACGGTGGGACGCTCGCACCGACGAGCGTGACCTACGACTGGCAGACGCGGAAGGCCACCGTGTGGCGCGTCCCGACGACGCCCGAGATCGACGCGACGTCGTTCGCGAAAGCGACGCTCGAGAGCTATCCGGCGCGCGACGGGACGCAGATCCCGATGTTCGTGCGGCGCCCCGCACGATGTACGGAGCCGTGTCCGGTGATCGTCGACTTTCACGGCGGCCCCGAGGGGCAATCGACCGCGGGCTTCGCGTCTACGGCACAGCTGTTCGTCGACGCTGGCTTCGTGTTCGTGCAGCCAAACGTCCGCGGCTCGTCCGGCTACGGCAAGGCGTGGCTCCACGCCGACGACGGACCAAAGCGGCTCGCGGTGGTCACGGACATCGAGGACGCGGCGAAGTACATCCGCACCGCGTGGGCCAAAAATGGCAAGGCACCGAAGATCGGCGTGATGGGCGGGAGCTACGGCGGTTACTCGACGCTGATGGCGATGACGTACTTCGCCGGCAGCTACGAAGCCGGAGTGCAGATCGTCGGTATCTCGAACCTGACCACGTTCCTCATGAACACCGCCCCATACCGCCGGAAGTTGCGCATCTCCGAGTATGGCGATCCCGTGAAGGACAAGGACGCGCTCGTGACCCTGTCGCCGATCACCCACGTCGACAAGCTCGCTGCGCCCCTCCTGTCGATCCAGGGCGTCAACGATCCGCGCGTACCCGTCGGCGAGGCGATCCAGATCTATCGCGAAGCCGAGCGTCGCAAGATCCCGGGCGGACTGATCCTCTTCCCCGACGAGGGCCACGGGGCGACGAAGCGCGAGAACAAGGTCGCGCAGCTCGGCCACACGATCGCCTTCTTTCGCAAGTATCTGCAGCCGGCGATGTAGTGGGTGCAGCGTTTCGAGGCACTCCACGCCTTGAGATGAATGGCCGGACCGTCGCATCATCGACACAGCGATGGGGGTATTGCCGGCGAACGCACATGTCGAGCTGAACTTTCGCCCGAACGTCCAGCTCGTGTCGGTCGTGCGGCGCTTCGTCTCGGAGTTCTATCAACGCACGCTCGGCGATCCGGACGGCTCGTCGCGCGTAGCGCTCGCGACGCACGAGTTGCTCGAGAACGCGGTGAAGTACAGCAAGGACGGCGAGACGACGATCCGGATCGAGGTCGCGTCGAACAACAAGGAGCCGCGTGTGGTCACGATCATGCTGCGCAACCGCGCCGAGGAGTCGCACATCGCCGCGATCCGCGAGATCGTCGACGGGGTCGCCGCCGCGAAGGACGCGTTCGCGTACTACCAGCAGCTCTTGCTCGCGAAGGCGAAGCGACGCGAGGGATCCGGGCTCGGTCTCGCGCGGATCTGCGCCGAGGGTGAGATGAAGATCGCGTTCCGAGTCGACGGCGAGGACACCGTCGAGTTGCTCGCGACGACGCACGTGACCGCGGAGGCGTCGTGAGCGCTGCCGACACGAAGGCCCTCACCGCGCACGGCGATGACTTTCACGGCGAGGCGACGCATCAGGACGGGGTGCTCACGATGCGCCTCGTCGGGGTCGCGGACTACGGAGCGGTCGACGTGCTCGAGCTGTTCCTCGACGATGTCCACGCCGAATGTCAGCGCGCGGGCGTGAAGCATGTGTCCGTCGACCTTCTCCGGCTCGAGTTCATGAACTCGTCATGCTTCAAGTGCCTGGTCTCGTGGATCACGATCCTGCAGGAGACGCCACGCGCGTCGCAGTATCAGGTGACGTTCGTCTCCAACCCGCAGCTACATTGGCAAAAGCGAAGCTTGCACTCGTTGCGCTGCTTCGCCGAGGATCTGATCACGGTTCATCAAGGGGGCAGCCCCGGATCCCCAGGTTCGAGCTCCACGTGAAGCGCATCCTCCTCGTCGACGATAGCCCGATCATCCAGATGGCGGCGAAGCACGCGCTCGTCACCGCAGGTTACGAGGTCGCGACCCGTGCCAGCTACGACGAGCTCATGACGCAGCCGATCGAGGGATTCGATCTTCTCCTCATGGACGTGCAGATGCCGGAGCTGTACGGCGACGACGTCGCGATGGTGCTGCGCAACGAGCACAAGTTGGCCACGCCGATCTATTTGTTCTCGACGCTGCCGCCGGCAGAGCTCGCGGAGCGCGTGACGTCGGCCGGCATCGACGGCTACATCTCGAAGGCGCTCGGGATGGCGCACGTCATCGACCGCGTGCGTGCGCTGCTCGGGTAACGACAGCGCCAACAGTGACCGTGCGGGTCGACGGGCTAACGCCGGCCCCAGAGGAACCGCACGAGCGCCTCGCACTTGGGCACGAACGACGACAGCTCGACGATCTCGTTCGTCGTGTGAAAGCCGGCGCCGCGCGGACCGAGACCATCGATCGCAGGCACGCCGAGCGGTGCGACCGTGTTCGCGTCGCTTCCACCGCCGAGGAGTGGCGCCTCGCCATCGCCGAGGCCTGCCGCGCGCGCACACGCCGCGTATTCGTCCTTGAGCGCAGCCGACGCCGGCGACTTCTCGAGTGGCAAGCGATTCGCACCGCCGCTGACCTCGACGCGAACGCCCGGCACGTACGCGGCGGCGGTCTCGGCGGCCGCGCGCAGTGCCGCGACGAGCGTCTCGGCATCCGCGACGGTCTCGTAGCGAAGATCGAGTGCGCACTCCGCGCGTTCGGGCACGGTGTTCTTCGACGTGCCACCGCTGATCTGTCCGACGTTGACGGTGATGCCGCGTGCGTAGTCGGTCATTGCGGCCGCATCGGCGATGAATCTCGCGAGCGCGACGATCGCGTTCGCGCCGTCCTTGTGGTTGTTGCCCGCGTGCGCCGCCTTGCCGTGCACGACTACGGTCATCGCACCGACGCCCTTGCGCCGCGTGATGATCATGTCGTTCGCGCGACCGGACTCGAACACGAGAGCGCACGCGGCGCCCTTCGCGAGCTCGCGCAGGTGCGGCGCGGATGACGGCGAGCCGACCTCTTCATCGGAGACCGACACGACGACGACCGGAAGCTCCGCGAGGACGCCCGCGTGCTCCAGCGCGACGAGAGCTGTGCGGATCACCGCGAGGCCACCCTTCATGTCGAGCGCACCGGGCCCGATCGCCTTGCCATCGCCCGGCTCGCGCCAACCCTCGAAGTGGCCCGGCGGGAACACGGTGTCGTGATGGCCGACGAGCAGGATCGGCGGCTTCCTCGTCGATGCGGGCGTTCGCCATACGAGGTGCTCCGCATAGCCCTGCACAGGGATCCGCGCCAGCGACAGCGAGGAAAGTGCGAACGCCTCGGACAACATCGCGCCGACCTGCGCGACACCATCGGTGTTGGCGGTGTAGCTGTTGACCTCGACCCAGCGTCGAGTCAGCGCGAGCATCTCGCCCTCGCGAGCGCGGACATCCGCGAGGACGGCATCGATGGTCGCGGACTGTTCTCCCATGGGCGTGGGCATGGCATACCAGGACCCACCATGGCAAAGCGATTCAAGGCAGCAATCATCGGCGGAAGCGGATATGGGGGCGCGGAGTTGGCGCGGCGCCTGTTGATCCACCCGGATGTCGAGCTCGTGCGCGTGGCGTCGATCGATCACGTCGGCGAGCCCCTCGGGGCCGTGCACCCGAACCTCGACGGCGCGACGGACTTGAAGTTCGAGGACCTCACGCCGTCCGACGCAGTCAGGGGATGCGACGTCGCGCTGCTCGCCCTGCCCCACAAGGTCACGGCTGCGAAGGTCCCCGAGCTGATCGCGGCCGGCGTGAAGATCGTCGACATGTCCGGAGACTTCCGCCTGCGCGACGCGCAGACCTACGAGAAGTTCTACGGCGCGAAGCATCCGCACCCCGAGCTCCTCGGCACGTTTGTATACGGACTGCCTGAGCTCAACCGCGAAAAAATCCGCACCGCGAAGTACGTCGCGTCGCCGGGGTGCTTTGCGACGACGATCGAGCTCGCGCTCCTGCCGCTCGCACGGATCGGCATGCTCGACGGCGTTGTTGTTCACGTGCAGGGCATCACCGGTTCGTCGGGCTCCGGCATCGCGCCGCAGGCTGGGACACACCACCCGTCGCGCGCGGGCAACCTCAAGACGTACAAGCCACTCGAGCACCAGCACGTGCCCGAGATCGTTCAGACGCTGGAGGACTGCGGTGCGAAGGGCGTCGAGATTCGGTTCGTACCCGTCAGCGCGCCGCTGACGCGCGGCATTTTCGCGACGTGTTTCCTCGAGCTGCCCGAGTCGATCGACAAGGCGAAGCTCGCCTCGCTGTTCGACGAGACGTACGCGCGGGAACCGTTCACGCGGCGCCCGAAGGCGCGGTTGCCCGAGGTCGTGGCGGTCGCGGGCTCGAACTATGTCGAGGTCGGCTTCGCGGTTGGCCCTGCGGCGAACGGCAAGCGCACCGTCACGTGCTTCTCCGCGAGCGACAACCTGATCAAGGGCGGCGCGGGCCAGGCGATCCAGAACATGAACATCATCCTCGGTGTCGACGAGAAGGCGTCGCTCGAGGACGTGGGCAACTGGCCGTGAGCGCTCGCGAGACGCTCGTCATCAAGATCGGAGGCGAGGTCGTGGGCTCGGGCGAGGCCGCGCTGCTCGGCGCCGATCTGCGCGAGCTCGCGTCGTCGTCGCGCATCGCGATCGTGCACGGCGGCGGGCCGCAGGCGACCGCGCTACAGAAGCAGCTCGGCCTCGAGACGAAGCAGGTCGCAGGTCGGCGCGTGACGGATGCGGCCACGCTCGACGTCATGAAGTACGTGCTCGCCGGCAAGCTCAACGTCGACCTCGTGTCGATCCTGGGCGCGGCGGGTGTCCCGGCGGTCGGCTTGCACGGCGCGTCGGCGCAGGTCGTACGTGCGGTGCGCCGCCCGCCCAAGGTCTACGAGACCGGCGGTGAGGCCGTCGACATGGGCTTCGTCGGCGACGTGACGGGCTTCAACCTCGCGTTGCTCGAGACGCTGTGGACCGCAGGCTACGTGCCGGTCATCGCGTGTCTCGGGGCGGACGCGGAGGGCGGCGTGTACAACATCAACGCGGACATGGTCGGCAACCAGCTCGCGGCCGCGTTGAAGGCGGACCGGTTGTTCCTCGTGACGAGCGCACCGGGCGTGCTGAGGAATATCGAAGATCCCGCGTCGCGCCTGCCGCGCCTCACGCGCGCGGAAGCGAAGGCCGCGATCGCCGACGGCACCGTGTCGGGCGGCATGATCCCGAAGCTCGAGGAAGCGATGGCCGTCGTCGATCGAGGCGTCGGTGCGATCCACATCCTCGGCAAGCTCGCTGCGGGCGACCTCGTGCGCGCCGTGCGCGAGCCAGGCTCGGTCGGCACGACGCTCGTCGCGTGAGCTACTCGTCGTCTGCGTCGGCCGTCTGCTCGCTACCGAAGCCGAAGTGGCTCGGACTCGACACGCCGAGTCGCGGCGCACCTTCGGCCCATGCCTTCGCGAAGTCGGCCATCCATGCCTTGCCGGTTGTCTCGTGCGGGTTGATGCCGTGCTGCACGATGCTCGCGATCATCTTCGTCGTGCCGTGATGCACGACCGCGCCGTCACCGTACGGCCAGATGAGGAGGTTCGCGACGATCGTGCCGCTCTTGGTGTCGATGACGTCCATGTATTCGAGCCACGCCATCTCGTTCTCCGCATCGTCGCCGGCGCCAAACAGCGACGGGAACGTGTCCGCCCCGACGACAGCGGTGAGCTGCGTCTTCTCGCCCTCACTGAGCGAGTCGGCCGTTCCGGAGAACGGCTTCCGATAGTTGTCGAGGCGCAGTGCGCCGAGGATGACGTCGCCGTTCGGCGCGGGTCGCGTTGCTTCGACCGCTGCGGTGTACGCGTCGGATGCGGTCTTGGTCGCGCTTTTCGCCGCCGCGGCGTTCTTCGGGGCGGCCTTCTTCGCCGCCGCCTTCGTCGGCGCGGCCTTCTTCGCCGCGGCCTTCTTAGCCGGCGCCGTCGCTTTCTTGGCCGGCTTCGCCGCCGCTTTCTTGGCCGGCTTTGCCGCTTTCTTCGGCGCTGCCTTCTTGGCCCCCTTCGCGTTCGCCGGCGACTTCTTCGCCGCTGGCTTCGCCTTGCCCTTGGACGCTTTCGCCTTGGTCTTCGCCATGACGCCAATCGTTCCAGAACTGGCCGCGTAGATCGATGCGTCAGCGGCGCTTCTTCGCGGGCTTGTTTGCAGGTTTCTTTGCGGGCTTCGCTCCTGCCTTCTTCTTCGTCGGCTTCGTCATTGGCTTTTTCGCGTGCTTCACGGCCTTTGCCGGCTTCTTCGCGGACTTCGGTTTCGTGGCCGCCTTCGCGGGGTTGGGCGCGATCTTGAGAGGCGATCCCTTCGCCGGCGGCTCGTCCGGCTCGGCGACTTGGTCGGGACGGAACCCGAAGTGCCCCACATCGGCGACCTTCAGGCGGGGCGCGCCCTCCCACCATGCCTTTGCGAAGTCGGTCATCCACATCTTCGTGGTGGTCTTGGTCGGCGTGATCCCGTGCTGCACGATGTTCGCGAACATCGTCTCGGTGCCGTGCTTCAACACGACGCCATCGCCGAACGGAAAGATGAGCAGATCACCGACGATCTGGTTCGTGGCGGTGTCGACAACGTCGATCCACTCGAGCGCCTTGAGCGGATAGTCTTCGTCCGAGACCTCGTCGCCGAAGAACTGCTCGACGGTCATGCCCCCGCTGTCCAGGTCGGACTCGATCAATGCACCGAGCTGGTTCTTCTCCACGTCGGTCAGCTGTTCGATCGTCCCGGCGAACGGCTTGCGATAGTTGTCGAGCCGAAGCGTTCCCAGTGTGATGGGCCCCGCCGGTTTCTTCGCCCACTTCGACGTCTTGACCGGCGCACCCTCATCGACGATCTCGTCATCGTCGCCATCATCGCCGTCGGAGTCGTCGCTCTTGCGCTTCTTCTTCGGCCCCGCGGCGACGGCGTCGGAGTAGTCCTGCGTCGCCTTCACCTTCTTCGCGCTCGTGTCCCAACCCTTGATCAGCGCCCGGATCGCGGTGTCGTCGTTCTCGCTCAGGACGCGCGGTGTCTGCAGCGACATGCCGAGCGTGCCTTTCTTGGCCTTGATGCCGTCGCCGGAGGCGAGCTCTAGCTTCTTGACCATGCTCGTGATGTCCGAGAGCGGCACCGTATTCGGCGACGCCGCCTTCCACGCCTTACCGTCCCTCTTCGGCGCTTCGAGGATACCGACGAGCCAGAGCTCCTCCTTCGGCGGTCGTACGGTCACGAGGAAGATCGCGTCGCCGGTGACGAGCTGATCGAACGCCTTGTTGGCGGACACGTACTGATCGGTCTCGACCACCACACCGAGCTCTTCCTTGCCCGGCACCATCTTCTCGAACAAAGCCTTGCTGACGATCGCGAGCACACTGGCCATGCGCGTATCGTTTCAGAAGTGCCGAACGCGATCGATCGAGCCCTGACGTCTTTCAGTGCCATGCACCGAGAATCGCGTCTCCACGCGATTCTCGCGTCGGGACTTGCATCTTCGCTGAAAGCACCGACGGCTCGCGCCACGCTCGGCACGCTCGCGCTCGCGGCGACCTCCGACGATGTCTCGCGCACGTCGCTCGATCTCCTCGCGCAGGTGCTCGCGAGCGCGAAGACATGGCCCGCGCTGTCACCGATCACGTACGACAAGAGCCTCGTCGACCCGGCGGTGCTCGAGCTCGTGCTCTCGCGCGGGCTCGCCATCGCGGCGCCGAAGGGCGACGTGACCACGTTTCGCTTTTCGCTCACGGCGTGGGTTGCCCGCGAGTACGACAACCTCGCCGAGGACCACCTCGTGCTCGTCGCCGCGCACCCGTGGCTCGGCGCGGTTCTCGTCGCGACCATGCTTCCAGGCCGCGATCGGAAACGTCTCGGCCCGACGCTCGATCGAGCCGCTCGGCTCGCGCCGGCGTCGTCCGACGTGGCGTCGTCGACACACGCAAAGCAGCGCGCGTCGAAGATCGTGGGCTCGAAGACGCGCGCGAGCGCGACTCCGGCGGGCATCGATCGCGTATTTGCAGGCATCGACGCGCACGCGGCGGAGCTCGCAGCGTTCGGGACGCTCGACGTGTTCGTACCGCCCAAGGACTCGTCGGATCCCGCGCCGGGCGAGCTGTGGCTGCACGCGATCGCGCGTCCATCCGTCATCGCGCGCTGCCCTCGCGTGAGCGAGGCGGTGCGCGCGATCACGCCCGAGCGATTGCTCCGTAACACACTCCACATCGAGGAGCTGGCCCCGACTGCGACGGACGAGGATGCACGACGGCTCGTCGATCTCGCGGCTCCACCCGTCCGGGAACCGGACACGGTGATGAACTACGGAAATATGCAGGCGGTCCTGGTCGCACGTGCGCCAGAGACTGTCGAGGCATCGCCGGAGCTGAAGGCAGCGATCGAAGCGCTCGTGGGGCCGCGACGTGCATCGGCTCCTTCGTCGGCGACTACGCCCTCCGCGACGCACCCATTGTCGGCTGCGGTGCCGTCGGTGCCAACGGCGAAGTCGATGCGACGCTCATCGGGCGCGGTGACGGGTCCCACCTCGAAGGCGTCGTCAAAGCGCGCGTCGTCGAAGAGCGCGAGCTCGAAGCGCGCGGGCTCGAAGAGCGCGAGTTCGAAGCGCGCGGGCTCGAAGCGCGCGAGCTCGAAGCGCGCGTCGTCGAAGAGCGCGAGCTCGACGCGCGTGTCCTCGAGGAGTGCGTCCTCGAAGCGCGCCGGCGCTACTACGGCGTCCTCGACAAGTGCGGGCTCGAAGACCGCGGTCGCTGGCACGAAGGCGAAGGGCACGAAGGCAACGGACGCGACGAAGGGCGCCCGTCGGAAGGCGCCCGACCTCCACGCACGGATCGCGGAGCTCGCCAGCGCGGCGGCATCACTCGCGCCGGCAACCGCACGCTTGCATGCGCGACTCGCCGCGGCCGCGCTCTCCGATGGCGCGGTCGCCTCCGGTGGCGCGGTCGCGCTCGCACACGACGAGGATTTTCCGTCGGTCGCGCACCTGCTCGATCACTCGATGCCGTGGTGGACGCTCGACGCGGGCATCGAGATGCCTCAGCAGATCCTCGACACCGGCCGGTATCTGCTCGCGAACGATGCCCACGGCGCATCCTTTGCGACGCCGGCACCGAGCGAGTTCCCGTGGGAGCGGCTCGGCACGCGTGCGGGTGAGCTCGTCTATCGCCTGCTCGCGCCCGCGACGAGCAAGGCTCGCCGTGCGGAGCTGGCCGAGCTACTTCACGTGTGGCTCGACAGCGGGATCCCGCGCCACCTGAAGGCGCTGCGTGTCGCCGACTTCATGGCTCCAGAGTCCATGGTCCAGGGCATGGATCGGCGGTTCAGCACGCGTCTCGCCACCTGGGGACCGAACCGCTACTTCGTGCGCTACTTTCGCCCGCTCGGCGACGGGCGCGCGGGCGTTCGCGTGTTGGAGCACACGCACGACGGCGTGTTCCGCGTGCCCGACGGCGTCCAGCTCGGCGAGCACGTGATGCTCGACGTTGGCGTCGACGATGCGGCGATCCGCAAGGCGCTCGAGCTCCTCGAGAGCCGCGGGCCGGTGCCGTTCGATGCACGCGTGTCGGAGGGCGTCTCGCAGCGCACGGGGCTCTCGGTCGCGGCCGCCACGTTGGTATGGACCGCGGGCTACGAGCCGTGGCTCGTCGGCGAAAAGAAGCGCGCAGAGCTCCAGCTCGAACGCGACGCGCTCGATGCCGCCGAGCAGGAGCTGGCGAAGCCACGCTTGCGCGAGATCTACGCGCGCGCGATGCCCGCCGATCCAGCAGACATGTACAAGCCGGACGCCCTCGCCGACCGCGTGGCCGAGGCCTGGCGCGTGTATCGCGCCGAGGCGCTCGCATGGGAAGCGCGGCACGTTGCCGACAAAGCGCGCGCCCCGAACTGACTGTCAGGGCACGAACGAGAGGCCTTCGTCGTGATGCAGTCGCCGCGGTCGAGCATGGCCAGTGCAAGCGCGACATCGCGACGTCTCGGGATCGCGGAAGTGTCGTATCGTGCGTGCATGACGCGTGTCGCGCTCGCCCTCGCGCTCTCGTTCACCGTCGCGTGCCGCGGCGCCACGCCATCGACACCGCGCACACCGGCGCCCGAGACCGCTGCGCGGATCTCGCGTATCGAAAACAGCCTCGGTCCCGGGCGGCAGGTGGTCGGCGAAGAGGTGCGCTTCTCGCTCACCGATCGCATGCGCGAGCTGAAGATCCCGGCGGTGAGCGTCGCCGTGTTCGAGAATCACCAGATCGTGTGGGCAAAAGCGTATGGCCTCGCCGACGTCGACGGCACGTTGATCGCGACGAGCGACACGTTGTTTCAAGCCGCCTCGATCAGCAAGCCCCTCAATGCCCTCGCGGTGATGCTTGCTGTCGCCGATGGCACCCTGCGCCCGCTCGACACGCCGATCAACGATCAGCTCGCGACCTGGGAGTTGCCCGACAGCGAACACACGACGTCGACGCCCGTCACGCTGCGCCACTTGCTCAGCCACACGGCAGGTACGACGGTGCACGGGTTCCCGGGCTACGCGTCGAACGCGCCGCTGCCCACGACGGTGCAGATCCTCGACGGAGCCCCGCCCGCCAACTCGCCGCCGGTGCGTGTGGACATTCCGCCCGGCACGTTTCGCTACTCGGGCGGCGGCACGACGATCGCGCAGCTCGCGCTCGTCGATCGCTCGAAGAAGCCCTACCCCGCGATCCTCGAGGAGCGCGTGCTCGCACCGTTGGGCATGACGGACAGCACGTTCGAGCAACCACTTCCGGCGAGCCGCGCCGCGGTCGCGGCGAACGCGTATTCACCCGACGGCACCCCGGTGAAGGGACGCTTCCACGTATACCCGGAGCTGGGCGCCGCCGGGCTGTGGACGACGCCGAGCGACCTCGCGCGCTTCTTCGCAGAGCTTTCGCTCGCGCGTGCGGGTCGCTCGAAGGTGATTCCGCAGAAGGTCGCGATCGAGATGACGACGCCCGTCGGTGATGGCCCGACGGGGCTCGGACCGTTCCTCCAGACGCGCAACGGCGCGAAGTTCTTCGGTCACGGTGGCGGCAACGCAGGGTTTCGCTGCTCTGCGATCGCGAGCCTCGATGACGGATACGGAGTCGTGATCATGACGAGCTCCGACAATGGGGGGCAGATCCTCGGCGAAATCGAAAACGCGGTGTTCGCCGAGTATCGCTGGCCAGGCATGCGTACGCCCCTCGTTCGCTTCGCGATGAGCGATGAGAAGCGCGCGCGCTTCGTCGGCGTGTACCCCGGTCGTAGGTTCATCCCGAACGTCGTCGACGATCGCGCGGGGAAGCTGATGCTCGGGCCACCGGTCGGCAAGCGCATCGAGCTCGTCCCGATCGCCGACGATGCGGTCGTAGGTCTAGACGGCGAGGTCATCCGCGCGACCTCCAACGGAGCGCTCGAGATCACCGACGCCGCCGGTAGTCCCATCCAGAAGCTCGCGCGCATCGGCTCCGCCGAGATCCACCCGCTGATCGAGCTTGCGGCCGGCCGGTTCGACGGTGCCGTCGCGGTGTGGAAGATGAGCGCCGCAAAGGACACTGCGCGTGCGCGCGACGAAGAGGCGCAGGCGAACCAGTACGGATACCACCTTCTCGGGGAATCGCCCGCCGACGCCGTGCTCGTGTTGCGACTCATCGCCGCCGTATTCCCGGAGTCATCCAACGCGCACGACAGCCTCGGCGAGGCGTATATGCGCACGGGCGACACGGCGAACGCGATCGCGGAGTACGAGAAGGCGATCGCGACGCTCGACGCGGATCCGCGGATCCCCGCCCCCGCAAAGGCGACTGCTCGAGCGAACGCGGAGAAGCACCTCGCTTCCCTTCGCGCCAACTAGCGTCGACACGAGAAGCGCCGAGGTGCTCGCGCGGGAAACGGCGCCATCGAACGTCGCGATCGGTCTTCGCTTCGTGCAGTGACGACAAAGAAGCGTCGCGATCCATACGTTCGTAACCTCGACACAGCGACGTGTTCAGCCGCGGACTCGCTGTCGAAGACGCGGTTCGTTGTGTGTCGCGCGGTTAGCGATGGCCCGCTCGCTGCACATGGGTTCGTCATCCCGCAACCAACCACAGGAGACGGCCCATGACGAAGAACAACACGGCGACCCTCGACATCAACACGATCGAAATCCGCGAGCTCTCTACCAAGGAGCTCGAGACCATCCAGGGTGGATGGGTTCCGCAAGCGGTCGGCGCCGTTGTCGGTGGCGTCAGCGGCGGCGTCTCGAGCTACTTCGCGAGCGGTGGAAACTGGAGGTCGACGCTCGCGGGTGCGGCGGGCGGTGCAGCGGCCGGTGCGCTCAACCCGATCCGCGCGGTGGGCTCGGCGGCCATGCAGGTCGGTCGCGCAGCGGTGAGTGGTGGCGTTGCGGGTGCCGTGAACGGCGCGCTTGGGAACCGGAACCCAGGTCCGGCGCCCGGCGCGAACTGACCGATCGAACACGACAAGAATTCACGCCCCGCGAAGCGGCGACCGGACGCGAAGCGGACGGGCGCGCCGAAGGCGCGACGTGAATAACGAGGGACCGCGAGGTCCCTCGCTATTGAGGCCACCACGAGGTGACCGGACGTGAAACGGACGGGCTCGCCCGAAGGGCGAGGCGTCAATAACGTCGGGGTCGAATGACCCGACGCAATTCGGCGGCTGCTTCGTGCAGTCGCCGTTTTCGTTTTCGGCGCGCGGCTCGACGACAGAACGGTCGGCGAGATGACGTTCGTAACCTCGAGATGGCGAAGTGTGCAGGACAGGACTCGATTCGCGCGCCGGCAATCAAGTGGAATCGAGCAGTTGGGTTTGGCCCGGTCGCTGCTTTAGGTCCTCCCAACAACCAAGGAGACGAGACATGACGAACATGGCGACGCTCG
>JBJXGN010000293.1:0-5458 GCA_046160585.1 Kofleriaceae bacterium | reverse complement strand
CGATCCGGAGATCGCCCGGCGCTATCAACGCCACCTCGTGGCCGCGAGCGCGCCCGCGGCCCGCGAGCTCGCGGCGACGTTGGTACCCCTCGCGCGCCCCGACGCCACGCCGGTCCATGCTGTGGACATCGGGGCCGGTGCGGGGGCGTATTCGCGCGCGTTGCTCGAGGCCGACTCGCGCCTGCACGTCACGGTCGTCGATCAGGCCGATGTCGTCGAGCTCGCGCGCGCGGAGCTCGCCGACTTCGCCGCACGCACGCGGTTCGTCGCGGGCGACGCCCGGCGCATCGATCTCGCACTCGCGCACGACGACGTGAACCGGGCGGTGCGCGACGGGAGCGATCACGCGCGCGGGTTCGATCTCGCGATCGTCGCGAACGTCCTCCATCTGCATGCACCGGCGGTTTGCGCGGAGCTGTGCATGGTCGCGGCGCGTGCCGTGCGTGTGGGGGGCGTGGTCGCGATCGTCGATCTGCGGCGCGGGACGCTCGAGGGCGAGATGTTCGCGCTGAACATGGCGCTCTACACCGAGGGTGGCGGCGTGTACTCCGTCGAGCAGATCCATGCGTGGTTGTGCGAGGCCGGCCTCGAGTTGATCCCGAGCGACGTGCCCATCGATGCGTCGGCATCCAGCGCACTCGCACGGCGGTTGGAGAGCGCCCCGGAGATGATCGTCGTGCTCGCGCGTCGAATCTGACGTCGCGAGAAATCTTTTCGCGCTCTCGTGCGTACGCGCGCAGATGCGTTCGATCAACCGAATCTCGAGTTGTATAGCGCCTTTACACCTGCTTCGATCCGTTACAGCGTTCGCGCTGATCGTCGGATGCGAACGGCCACCGGACGTGCAGTCGATGCCTGCACCGCCGATCGTCGTCGAGCACACCATCGCGCCGACGGCACCGACCGAGCCGCCCCCCGCCGCACCGGCCGTGGAACCACCGCCCGACGACGACGAGCCTGCACCCGTCGCCAACCCCGACACCACAACGATGTGGCGCGTCCACAAGTGCCAGCGCTCGGTGCTGTACCCGAACTATCCCGGCGCGGAGCGCGACTCGATCCCGAAGGAGGAGCAGTTCGACTGCCCCGAGTGCGGTGACTTTCGCGAAGCCGGTGAAGACGCGGCGAACCCGACCGGCGTCGGCGGGAACTACACACTCGACGAGAAGCTCGCGGCGCTGAACAAGCGGCGAACGAGCGGGGGGGTGTGCGATACGCGCCATCGCAACGCGGTCGCCTCATCGATCCTGAAGCTGTCGCCGCCGGCGCCGAAAGCAACACCGCGATCGATCGCGAGCGGCTACGAATACGCGTCGCTCGTGCGCGGGGCACTCGCGCTCCAGCCCGCCGACGAGAAGATGCTCGTGGCGAACGGCCTCGTCGTGCCGGAGCGCCTGCAGTACGGAAACTTCGTCGAGGCGTACTACGACGTGCACCGCGGTCAGCTGCCGGTGTACGTCAGCGTCGACTCGATCATGCACGCGGTGTACGCGTCGCACGACCAGCTCCTCGCGAAGATCGAGGAGAACGACATGCTGCATCGTCTCGATGGTCTCCTCGGCGCGATGCACTGCGGGCTCGCGAGCGCCGCGAAGCAATACCCGCCCGAGATCGCGAACGATGTAGATCTATACCTGACGGTCGCGCGCACGCTGCTCGCGGGGCAGCCGGTGCTCAGCGAGCTCGGTAAGGTGGACGCGCGCGTCGCCGAGCTTGTCGCCATGATCGAGAGCCCGTCGACGATCGAGACCATCGATCTGTTCGGTCGCGCGCGCGCACTCGACACGACGGCGTTCACGCCGCGCGGTCACTACACGGGTGGACTCGAGACGTACTTCCGCGCGGCGTCGTGGCTCTCGCGCGTCGACCTCAACCTCGTCTCTCGCGATACCCGCGCGTCGCATCCCGGGTACGTGCCCGATCCGACGGAGACACCACGTGAGGCGGTGGTCGCGCTCGCACTCGCCGATCTCGCGAAGCGCACGCGCTCCCTCGACGACATCGCGGTGCTCGATCGCGCGTGGACGACGCTTGCGGGCGCGCGCGAGGACGTGAGCTTCGCCGAGCTCGACGCGCTCCGCTCGAAGGCAAAGATCGAGAAGCTCTCGCTAGAGGCGGCGCCCGCGCTGCGCACTGCGATCGGCCATGGTTGGAAGCGAACGGTCAACACAGGGCCGACGCCGAACGTCGAGCGACTCCCCGTGATCTCGACGCTACTAGGACCGCGCATCACGCCGGACACCGTCGCCGTCGGTGGGCTGATCGCGGAGCGAGGGCCGGACAGCTCGGGCGCCGAGCTCGGTTTCATGCTCGGCATGGATCGCGCCCGGGTGTACGTAGGGAGTGCCCCGGTCACCCAGAAGGCGATCACCGCGGCGCGCGCGGCGCTTGCGGCGTCGAAACCCGGCGACGATCTCTACAGCGCCTGGCTATCGGCGATCCGTTCGCTCGCGATCAAGCCTGCGGGTGCGACGCCGTCGTTCATGGACACGGGCGCTTTCCAGGATCTGCGCCTCAACACCGTGCTCACCGCCTACGGGCAGCTCCGGCACAACCACGTACTGATCGCCGCGCAGGCGTACGACGAGGGCGGCTGCGAGATTCCCGATGGCTACGTGGAGCCGGCACCCGACACGTACGCGTCGCTCGCGGAGTACGCGAAACGCGGGGCGAAGGTGATGCGCTCGCTCGACCCGCGCAACCGAACTGGAGGGAGCGCGTACTACAAGCGACTCGAGAAGTTGATGCGCGTGCTTGTCGCGATCTCCAAGGAGGAGCTCGCAGGCAAGCCGCTGTCGGCGGACACGAAGCGCTTCCTAAGTATGATCGTCGAGCGGCGCGTCGCCACAGCGAATAGCTACAGCGGGTCGTATCCGATCGCCACGTTCGACGGCTGGTACCTCGATCTGTTCCCGAACATCGACACCGCGCTCGAGGCGACAAGCTTTGTCGCAGACTGGGCGACCTACGATCGCGACGGCGAGCGGGGCATCCATTACCTCGGCGCGAAGCTGCCACGGCTCGGCGTGTTCGTCGTCGACACCGGTGGCAAGCCGCGCCTGATGGTCGGCCCCGTCGCACAGGGATTCCAGCACGAGGCTGCGATGGATGTGCGGCTCACCGACAACGACGCGTATGCGGTAGAAGGCGAGTCGCCGTGGGCGAAGAGCTACACGGTCGCCGCAACTGCGCTGCCCGCGTTCAAGATGAGCTTCCGTCGCGGCGACGCGACATTCGAGAGAGACATGATGCGCAAGGTTCACGACGTTGTTCCCGTCGATGTCGTGCGCATCGAGAGCGACATGGCGCGCGGTGATGTCGTCGTCGAGCTCCTCGACCATCACTTCGTCGAGATGGCCGAACTAGAGGTCGCGCTCGTGAAGGGGCGTGTCGACACGCGCACCCCGAAGACACCTCGACCGATCGAAGCGCTGCGCGTGCGTCGCGGAACCGCCGTCGAGCGGTTCGACGTTCCGCTCGACGGCGACGGGAGCTGGACCGTCGGGGAGTAGCCGATCTCCATGTGGGCGAGTGCTGGCGACGCCGAGGCTCGCGGTGGTACCAAGGCCGCGGGGGTGTTCATGACCAGCGACGACGGTGGAAAGGCGAAGTCCGACAAGTCCGAGGCGAAGTCGGAGAAGTCCGAGAAGTCCGAGGCGAAATCGGAGAAGTCCGAGGCGAAGCAAAAGCCTGAAGCGAAGACTGAGGTCAAGAAAAGCGGCCCGATGCCGCCGCTCGACGAGCGGCGGCTCGCCGAGGCCGACCTCGCGCCGTTCGCCGCGCAGCTCGATCCGGCGGCGCTGACGGACATGCTGCGCGACGGTCGCGCGGTGGTCCGTACGAACGCCGTGATCGGGCTTGGTGTCCTCGGACACGTCTCGCTCGATCTCGTGCCACTGCTCCGCGATAGCGATCTGCACGTGGGGAGCGCCGTCGCACAAACGCTCGGGAAGTACCCCGACAAGATCCGGCCGTTGCTCGGCCCGATCACCACGGCGCTCGACGGTGCGCAGGCGGACGTGCTCGAGGCGGTCGTCGACACCCTGTCGGCGCTCGTCGGCAAGGCAGACGACGAGCTGCAGGAGGTCCTCGACGTCCCGCAGGATCTCGCCACGAAGACCGTCATCGCCGCCGCCGGGAAGGTCGGGCTCGCCGGCATTCGCTTGCTGCTCAAGGCCGGCGCTCACGAGCGCAGCCGCGTCCGCGTGAACGCGCTGTCCGGTCTCGCGCGGTACGGAAAGCTCGACACGGAGACGGTGCTTGCGTTCCTCGCGACCGTCGAGTCGAGTGACACCGTACCCGACGTGCGTACGGCCGCGAAGCAGGCCTCCCTCGCCGTGATCGCGCGGGAGAAGGTCGTTGCCGTCGACAACCTCCCGAAGAACATCCCCGACTTCGAGGAGCGCAAACTGTCGGCGTCGGAGCTGCGCGAGGTGGAGCAGCACATCCACGTCGACGAGATGCTGTTCGCACTGCAAGACGGACGCGCACACGTGAAGATCAATGCGGCGCGCGCGCTTGCGGTGCGTGGCGACAAGGCAGGGCGGGCTGCCGCCGCGATGGGCGTGAACCTCAAGGACAGCGTCGCTGCGGTGCGCAAGGAGACGGCCAAATCACTCGGCAAGCTCGGCGCGAGCGCGCTCGATGCTGGTGCAGAGCTCGTGATGTCGCTCGGCGACGCCGACGAGGAAGTGGCCGAGGCCGCAAGCGAGACGCTCGAGGGCCTGGGGGCCTCGGCGATCAACGTGCTACTCGTGGGACTCGACGCCGGCGCGGAGGCTCACGGCCTTCGCGTGGGGGCGCTGATCGCGAAGCTCCCCGACGCACAGGCGCGGTTCACCGAGGCGTTCAAGAGCCCCGCGGTGAACGTGCAGGTCAACGCCGCGCTCGGACTCGGACAGATCGGCCCGAGCGTCACCGGCGCTGCGCTCGCAGCGCTGCATGGGGCGCGCACCGGCGGCGATGGCCGCACGCGCGAGGCCGTGCGTCGCGCGCTCGACCAGATCGAGCCGAAGGGTCCGACGGGGCCCAAAGCCGTCGTCATCGAGGGCTTCGAGGAGCGCTACCTCGACGCGAAGGACCTCGAGAAGTCCAAGCCCGCACTCGAGGCCGTCGGCGTCGCGGATCTCACCACGCACATGATGGACGGGCGTGATGTCGTTCGTGCGAACGCGGCGATGGCGTTGGGCATCCTCGGGGGTGCGTCGCTCTCGGCCGCGAGCACGCTCGGCGTGAAGCTGCGCGACGACTCCGCGCGCGTCCGGCGCGCATGTGCGCAGGCGCTCGACAAGATCGGCGACGCCGCTGTCGTCGAGACGGCGAACGACCTCGTCGGCGCGCTGGGCGACTCCGACGAGAAGAACGCGGATGCCGTCGCGGGGATCATCCGTGCACGCAAAGGGAAGGTGGTCGGTGCGCTCGTGAAGGGACTCGACACCGGCGACCCGACGCACGCGCG
>JBJXGN010000292.1:0-23748 GCA_046160585.1 Kofleriaceae bacterium | reverse complement strand
TGCCCGCGAGCAACTCGCTAGCGATCACGCCGAACGCGTAGATATCGCTCGATGGTTGCGCGTCCGCAGCGCCCGAGATCAGCTCCGGTGCCATGTACGCGGGCGTGCCGAACACCTCGCCCGCGCGGGTGAGCGGTGACACAGGCCTCGCAGTGTCGGCGAGGCCACGATCATCGTCGGCGGCGGTTTCGCCTGCGTCGATCCGAAGCGCTGCGAGGCCGAAGTCTGCGATGCGCGGGACGCCGTCGGAGAGGAGGATGTTCGCAGGTTTCAAGTCGCGGTGGACGATGCTCCGAGCGTGAAGGGCCGCGAGGCCTCGCGCGATCGCTCGCAGGATCGGAAGCGCCCACGCGCGATCGCCGAACCGGGAACGAGCGTGTTCGAGAGAGCCACCGGCGACGAGCGGCATGACGAGGAAGAGGATGCCGTCGGAGATCCCGACGTCGATCACGGGCAGGAGGTTGTTGTGGTCGATCTGCGCGGCGATCTGGGCCTCGCGAGCAAAGCGCGCCATCCACTGGTAGTCCGCGCGACCGCGCAGAGTCTTCAGCGCGAAGCGTTTGTCGTCGGATATGCGACGGACTTCGTACACCGCACCCATTCCGCCGACCCCGAGCTTCTTGATGACCGTGTACCGATTGTCGATAGTGCGATGTTCGCCGAGCTCGTGTGGGCGCTGCGAGAGCTTGCCGAGCGCGTCTGCGAGCTCGCGCGAACGCTCGCCAACCTGCCGTTGTAGCTCGGTCGTGGTGACCTCGAGGGCGCGCTCGCGAGCGACATGCTGGCGCGCGAGAAGGACCGCCATCACGGCGACGAATGCGATCACGCCGATCGAGATCGTGTGGATCCCGCCGAGGAACGCGCATCCCGAGAGAAGCCCCGCCAGATCCGGAAGCATCACGAGCGCGGACAGCACGAGGGTGACGAGGAGGAACATCGCATCGCCACGCCGAGGGTCGTCACGCGGATAACGCAGGGTGTGCATCACCACGTGCCAGAGGTACGGCACGCTCACGAGCAGCATGAGTCCGTTCGCGACCATCGCGATCTTGAACGACAGCGGGCCGAGCAGATTGAGGGCCGTCACGACGACGATTGCGCCGACAAGGCGAACGGGCATCGGTCCGAGCCGAAACGTGTGGTGGAGGAACGAGAGAATGACGAGGTTCGTCGCGCCAAACGACACCGGAATCACGGCGCCCGCGAACGGACCCGCGATCACCGGCAGAAGCCCGAGCTGCCACAGTGGACCGACGCTGCTCAGGAGCGCGGCGATCGCGACCGCGAGGTTCGAACGCCGGCGGTCCATGACGTAGAGCGATCCGTACAGCACGCAGAACATCGCGATGACACCGAGCTCGACGATCGCGGACGTTCGATTGAACGTGGCGATGGCTCCATGTCCCGGTTCGATGCCAGCGACGAGCCTGGGCGGTAGTGCGATACCGGTGATCTCGAGGGTCGTCCACGCTGCGCGTAGCTCGAGATCGAGCGTGGGCGTCGTGGCGCTCGGGATGACCCAGCGATGTTCGCCGACGCCCGCATCCCCGATGTCCTGGAGGTCGCGACCATTGGCTCGCGCGCGGATGCGGCCGTGGAAACAGTCGACCGCGAGCGTGACGGGACCGGTGCGCTCGTCGTCGCGTAGCTCCACGGACGCGCGTAGCGTGTACTCCGTGTCGACGAACGGCATCACGGCGTAGGGACGCAGTGGAAGCTCGACTGCGTCGACGTGCGAGCTCGATGGCGTGTCGATCGCGAGCGACCACGTCGAGATCGGCCGACCCGGCGACTCACACGCCGCGAACGCGAGCAGCATCACGCCGATCCAGATCCGAGACGTTGGCACTCGATGCCATAATGGCACCGCGTGCCGATATGTGCAATCATCATCGTCATGGCAACCTGGATCGCAGCCGGCCTCGCGGATCTCCTGCTGTTCACGCTGCATGGTGTAGTCGGCCACGCTGTGCTCATGCGCCCTCTTCAGCGCGAGCCGTTGTTCGCGACCAAGGCACAAGGCGATGCGGATCAGACGCGTCGCGTCCTGATGATCAGCTGGCACTTCCTGAGTGTCGTGTTCCTCGCGTCGTCGGTCGCGTTCTTGCTGCTCGCGACGGGGCACGCTGCCGGTACCGGGCTTCCCCACTTTCTCGGCGCCGTCCACGCTGCGTTTTTCGTGACCGCGGTCGTCATCGTCGGCAAGCGGCTGCTCGATACGCTGCGGCTCGTCGTGCCGATCGCTTCGGTGATCTGTCTGGCGACCGTGGCGGTGATAGGCTGCCTGAGCTGAATGAGCATTCGAGCCGCGAACCGAGAGCGGACGCGCGAAGCCCTCGTGACCTCAGCCCTCGAGCTGTTTCACGAGCACGGCTATCCGAACGTCACGATCCAGGACATCGCCAAACGTGCCGGCGTCGGTCGGCGCACGGTGTTTCGCTACTTCCCGACGAAGGAAGACATCGTGCTGTTCGACCATGCCGACTACGTCGCGGTGTTTCGGCGCGTGCTGTTCGAACAGCGCGATCAACGCCACGCGCCGTTCGATCTGCTGCGCGCAGCGGCGATCGCCGTCGCGGCCGAGCTCCAAGAGAACCGCACGCAGCTGTTGCCGCGCCTACGGCTGGTCCAGTCGGTGCCGGCGTTGATGGCGCGCTATGTCGAGCTCGACCAGCGATGGCACGTGGCGATCCTCGAAGCGCTCGGACCTCCGACCCGAGACACCGAGCTTCGTCTCCGGCTGTTCGCCGGCGCCACGATGGGAGCGCTTAACGCCGGGCTGTTCGTGTGGGTCAAGCGCAACGGCCGTGTCGACCTGTCCGCCACGACGAAGATCGTGTTCAGGCTTCTCGAGCAAGGGCTGGGCGGCGTGATCGTGTGACCTCGCGCTAGCAATGCACGATGTAACTCGTTCGCTGGTCATCGAACGCCCGCAGAGCGCGCACGCGGACGCGGTAGTCGCCGGCGGATCAAGTGATCCCCGATGAGCGCGCTAGCGCAGCTTGGTCATTTCCTCGAGCTGCGCCGGCGCGCCCGCCACGAGCAGGGTGTCCGACGGCATGAGCTTCTGCGCTGGTCGAGGCACCTCGATCGTGTCGCGCAGGAGGTCGTGGATCGCGACGATCTGGATCTGATGCGTCTGCGAGAGCTGGAGCTGCTCGAGCGTCTTGCCCACCCACCCCTCCGGGACCGCCATCTCCTGGATCCCGAACTGCTCGCCGTAGGCCGTGTAGTGAAGCAGCTTGCCGGACGTGATTCGCGAAGCCAGGTTCGTCGCGGCTTCCCGCTCCGGGAACACCGTGTCAGTCGCACCGAGCGCCTCGGCAATCCGGGCGTGGTCTTCTGAGAGCACCTTGACGTAGGTCGTCTTGACGCCGAGATCGCGGAGCGCCAGCAGGGCGAGCACCGATGCGCCGAGGTTCTCGCCGATCGCGATGATCGCCGCGTCCGAGCCGTCGGCGCCCGCCTCGACGAGGACATCGCGCTTCGTCGCGTCGCCAGCGATCGCGCGGGTCACGTACGGACCGAGCGCATCGACAATGACGGGATCACCGTCGATCGCGACCACCTCGTGGCCAAGCTCGTACAAACGCTTCGCGACGAACGAACCGAAGTTTCCAAGGCCAATGACCACGAAGCGACTCATCGAGCTCCTCTCATCCGACGATCAGGTCTTCCTGGGCGGGCCGCTGGAACCCGGGCGGCTGCGGACGCCGCAGCATCACAGCCGCCAAGAACGAGAACAAGCCGACCCGCCCGACGAACATCAGTCCGGCGACGATCAACTTCGACGGCGCCTCGAGCTCCGACGTGAAGTTCATCGAGAGGCCTACGGTCGCGAACGCGCTGACGACCTCGAACGCGATCGGCAAGAACTCGGTGCGCGATGTGGCGGCACTCTGGCCGACCGCCTCGATCGCGCTGATCGCGAAGAAGCTCACCGCCAGCACGAACATCGCAACAAGCACGATGCCGACGGTTCGCTCGATCGTACCTGGTGGGATCGCACGCTCCTTGAGCGCCACGTACTTGCGACCACGAAACCGTGACAGGCCAAGCGCCACGAGCACGGCGACCGTCGTGGTCTTGATACCGCCTGCCGTCGAGCCAGGGGAACCGCCGATGAACATCAGGAGCATCGTCAGGGCGGCCGTGTCGTTGCCGACCTGCGTGTAGTCGACGTTGTTGAATCCCGCGGTGCGCGGAGTGACCGACAGGAACCACGCATTCGAGATCTTGTCGAACACCGACAGATCGCCGAGCACTTGGTTCCACTCGAAGATCGCGAACAGGATCCAGCCCGCGACGAGCAGGACGCCCGTCGTCGTCACCACGGCCCAGGTGTGTGACGACAACCGGCGCGAGCTCGTGATCTCGAGACGGACTCCCGCGCGCCGAGCGCGCGCCGTCTTCCACCAGCGAACGATCTCGTTGAACGTCAGGTACCCGAGCCCACCCATGATCACGAGAACCGAGACGACAAACAGTGCGATCGGGTTATGGCTGTGATCGATCAGGGAGGTCGTGAACGTGGAGAACCCGGCGTTGCAGTATGCGCTGACCGAGTGAAACAGCCCCGCCCAGGCCGCGTCACCGACCGATAGGTCGGGAAGCCAGGTCAGAAACAGAAGAACCGCGCCGACGGCCTCGACGATCAAGGAGAACTTGGTCACCGCGACGGTCAGCTCCCAGACCTGCGGTCGGTCCTCGGAGCGTATCGGCGCCGCCACGAGCATCTCGCTGCGCAGCGACAATCGCTTGCCCATGGCCCCAATCAACAAGGTCGTCAGCGAGATCAGCCCGATGCCGCCGAGTTGGATGAACAGGAGGATCCATGCCTGCCCCAGGCCCGTAAACTGAGTCGCGGTGTCCGCGACGACGAGGCCGGTCACACAGACCGCGCTTGTCATCGTGAACACCGAGTCGACGAACCCGAGCTTGGGCCCCACCTGGAGGCCGGGGATCAGCATCAGGCCCAGGGTTCCGATCGCGATCAGGAGCAGGAAGCTCGCGACGAACAGCGACGGTGCGGTCAGCCGGCGCCAGAACAACAGGAGCCGAAGCCCGGGGGCGACGGCCGCCCGAACGGACGATCGGAGATCCAACGACCGACGAGCCACGACCTTGTAGGTATCAAGATCTCGCAAAGACCGGTGGTGGCAGGGCCTCGATCTTGAAGCAACCAGCTCGCTTGCTACAGCCAGTGTAGCGGTTGCGAACTTCAGCGAAAGAGTATTGGAGGCGGCCTGCCGATCGCGCGTGACAAGCATTGGCACGCCGCGCTCGCAGGTGCTCGCGCTGTTCGAGGCCTACTTCGTCTGACTACATCCGAGCGCCGACGAACGTCGCCGGCGTAGCGCGTCTCGTCGCGATCGTGATCAGAACGCACCCGCGACAAACAGCGACTGGCCGTCGGTGCTGATCGCCACGCTGGTGGCCTCGGGCTTGTCCCGAAGGAAGACGAACACCGCGCCTGCGCCGAGGCCTACACCGATCGTGGTCATGACGATTGCGATCCGCCGCCGCGTCGTGGCTTCGTCGATCGCAGCGACGAAGTCTTCGTGCTGGCTCGCTTTATCCGCACGCGTCTTGGATCGCGAGGCACCGATGAAGAATCCGATGCCGATGCCGGTCGCGACCACGCCGCCTGCGAGCAGACCGTCGCCGAGCTTGTTGTGATACCAGCGCCTCGGCTCGTCGACGGTTGGTGGTTGCTCCACGGGTGTCTTCGCGAGCTCCTTGTCGCACAGCGAGATGCCTGTCTGTGCGGCGGTCCGTTGCTCGTCGGTCGCGCCCGCCGCAGCGAAGCGGCGGTAGAGCTCGATCGCTTCATCGCACCGCCCCCCGAGCCGCTTCGCTTGCGCCCACGTGTAGAGGAGCTGCGGCTTCGGATCGATCGCGTACGCTGCCTCGATCTCCTTGCTCGCCGTCACGAAGTCGCCGGCCTTGTACGCCGCGACACTCAGGTCGAGGTGCTGCTGTGCCTCGGGCGATAATGCGTCGTCGGCGCGCGCGGTGCCCGCGACGAGCGCGGCTCCAACACCGAGGAGGAGTGCATGGCGCGCGATCATGATGGCGGCAACGGATCGTTTGGATCGAACGGCTTGGGTTTGGGCTTCGCGGGCTTGATCGGCTTCTTGATCGCGGGCTTCGTCTCGGACTTCGCGGCCGGCTTTTCTTCGGGCTTCACGACCGCCTTCGTCTCGGGCTTGGCGACCGCCTTCACCTCGGGCTTCGCGACCGCCTTCGTGTCGGGCTTCGCGACCGCCTTCGTCTCGGGCTTCGCGACCGCCTTCGTCTCGGGCATCGCGACCGCCTTGGTCTCCGAGGGTGGTGCCGGGTTCGTCGCGGGCTTCGCTTCTGGTACCTCGACCGCAATACTCGCATCGCGCGTCACGGGAGCTACCGCGGCGTCGTGCACTGGCTGCGCCACGGTGCGTTCCTGGCGCGGTGGCGCTGGTCCATCATTCGAGCCCCGCGTGAGTCCGATTACCATGACGAGCAAGAGCAGCGCGACGCCTGCGATGGCAGCAGGTCGCGTCCAGCTCGTTGGGCGGAGCGAGTGCGGCCCGAGCACGACCGTTGCCGTTGCCGGCTCGCGTCGCACGGGTATCGGCATCGGCATCGGCATCGGTGCGTAGGTCGGCGCCGACAACGGTACTGGTATCGGCGCCGGCATCGATACCGGCATCGGCACCGGCATCGGGGTTGCTCGCACGATCACCGCCGGAAGCTGCGATAGGGAGTCGGCGGATGCGTGGGAATCAGGCAGGTCGTCGTCCGGCTCGTCGTCCGGCTCGTCGTCCGGCTCGTCGTCCTCGAACGATCCGGCTGCGAGCTCGCTCGTATTGATCGGCGTCGTCGCATCGACGAGGCTGCCCGACGCGACGAACTCGATCAACGTCGTACCGGATGCTTGGGCCTTCCTCCAGGCAGCGTGTTCGTCATCGAACAGATCGACGACGAACCGACTCAGCTTGATCGACGATTGCGCGAGCTTGTGCTCGCGTGCGAGCTCCTCGAGATCGAGTTGGATGTCTTGCGCGTTCTGATACCGCTCGTCCAGATTCGAGGACAGCGCGCGCGCGACGATGCGCTCCAGCTCGGGCGGACACTCGGCCCGCACGGTGCTCACGAGCGGCGCAGGCGTGTTGATGATCTGCTGGAGCGTCGCGAGATCGTTCTCTGCCTTGAACAACCGGCGCGTCGTGATCATCTCCCACGCCATCACACCCAGCGAGAACAGGTCGCTACGGCGATCGATCGTCGATCCCTTCGCCTGCTCGGGAGACATGTATCCGATCTTGCCCTTGAGCGTTCCCGTCCGTGTCTTGACCGAGCTGCTCGCTGCCTTTGCAACACCGAAGTCGAGCAGCTTGACCGCGCCGTCGTACGACACGATCACGTTCGACGGCGACACGTCGCGATGCACGATGTCCAGCAGCCTTCCATCAGGGCGGCGCCGTTCGTGTGCGTAGTGCAGTGCCGCGGCGACGTCCCGCACGACCTGCACGACGTGCTCGATCGGAACGAGCGATCCGCGGCGACCGCTGCGTCGCAAGATCGCGCGCAGATCCTGGCCGTGGATGTACTCCATCGTGAAGAAGTAGTTCCCGTCGATCATCCCCATGTCGTAGACGTGGGCGATGTGCGGATGATCGAGTCCGGCAGCGAGCTTCGCTTCCTCGAGGAACAACTGGACGAACCTGGGATTCGCAGCGAAGTGCGGGAGGATCTTCTTCAGGACGACGAGCTTCTCGAAGCCGAGCGGTCCGACGGTTCGGGCGAGGAACAGCTCCGCCATGCCGCCTTCGGCGAGCTTGGAGACGATCTCGTAGGACCCGAGGCGAGTCGCCGTCGGATTCCGTCGATCGTCCGGGTTCGCCACCATCGTCAAGTATAGCCTTGTCCCGGAGGCTTAATCGATCACGATGAGATAGCTGAACTTCGCCTGGACACCCGATGTGTGCAACGCGAGGCCTCGCCCAGGTGCGGTGATGGAATTCTCATTGCGCTGGGTACCGTCGACAGTGCACTCGGTGTTGCCGCCGTTCTGATGCGTCGTGTAGGTGGCCTCGTGATTGACCGCGACGGTCGCGCCACCCTGCGCGAGCATGGAGTAGTGGAGCTGGTTGTTGAAGAACGAGGTGTACGTGAAGTTCGCTCGATCGTTGTCGAGCGACGTCGAACGCAGCTCGCCGCACCCCTGCCCCACTCCGATGTCACCGTTCGTCTTCGCGAACTGCTCCACCACGCTCACGCCGCGAACCATTGTGGTGTCGAGCATCCCGTACGTGACGTGCGTGGTGGTCCACGCTGCGTTGATCGCGAGGTCGTTGTTGTAGAACAGAGCCGCAACAGGCGTGCTGCGCTGCTCGAGGACGCCACCTTCGACGACGAAATCGGAGTCCGGCCCGATTGCGAACTGTGACGTGCTCCAACCTGCGACCTCGGCGGGATCGTTGAACGGAAGGAACAACACGATCCGATCTGCCGCCGCGGAACGCGGATCGCACACGTCGCCGACACCGTCCGCATCCACGTTGAGTTGGTTCAGGTTCGCGATGTGCGGGCAGTTGTCACACGCGTCGCCAACCGTGTCGCCGTCCTCGTCGGCCTGGTCGACATTCATCGCGTTAGGGCAGCTGTCACAAACGTCACCGCGCCCATCCAGATCTGAATCTGTTTGGTCCGTGCTCATGAGGTCAGGGCACGTATCCGTCGCGTCCGGTGTGCCGTCTCCGTCGCTATCGAGCTGCGGTGTTGCCACGCACTCGTCCGCAAAGCCCCCACCGGCTGTCCAATCGAAGCGCAACCCGGACTCGCAGCTAAGGTCGGTGAAGCTGCACCACCCGACGACGCACTCTCCGTCACCGCACTGCGCGCGCGTCTCGCACGGGAACACGCCTGAGACCCGGCACCCGGCAAGCGCGAGCAGGACCACCGCGACCCGCATCACCCCAAGTATAGATCGAGGCACGACCCGGCAGAGCGCAGCAAACCGATGTCCAGGCGGCCAGTTTGGCCGCCTGGGTCAACTTGAGCCCGCCGCGCCGTCGACGTGCGTTCCACGAACAAGGCCGTATTGGAGCGGCTCCGCGAAGGCGATGGCCGGACCGCAAGCAGCGTGCGCACTTACCAGGTTTCGTAGGATCGCCTGCGACCCGCGAATCGAGCCTCCTCTGTGTCGAAAGGGGGATCGATGTTTCAGCAGGCAAAGGACGAGGAGTCGAGGGGGACATCCATGGTCAACACGCTCGGAACGTGGGCGAGCACGGCCGGCGGGCTTGTCGGCGACTACGCCAGCATGATGAACAATGACCTGTTCAGCGGCGTCGGCGACATGGCCAGCGGTGTTGGAAAACTCGCGTCGTACAAAGACAATGGCGAGTGGGATCCGAACTGGGGTGGCGTCGGCGACCTCGTCAACGGAGCGATCTCGCTTGCAGACGCGGACAGTGGCGCGAGCTCGGGAGGTATCGGTGCACTGATTGGCGGTGGATCGCAGGCCGTATTCAACGGCATCGAAGCCCACGAGAACTGGGAGTTGCTGAAAAGGGAATCTGATCCCGCAGCGCGCGCCGACATCGAACACAACCTCTGGGGTGCCTCGGGCGACGCGACGCTCGGGGCACTGCACGCGGGCCTCGGCTCGTGGTGCGCTCCAGCCGATGCTGCGATTACAGGCACCGAAACGATCCTCGATACGCTCGGGACGGTGGTTGGTGTCCTCGGAGGATCCGACGCGGCGTTCGGTGCGGGCGACGTGGTCGGCGGAGTGCTCGACGCGGTGATTCCGGAGGAAGAAGATGCGTGGAGCAACTCCGTTCGCCGGTTCGGCAGGTCGCTCGAGAGCGATCCCGACGATGCGTACGTTACAGGTGAGCTGTTTGGTCTCGTGGCCGATGCTGGCATGGCGCCGTTCCGGCTCGCGAATGCGGCCTCGAGTGCGTTCGTGAATACGATCGGCAACGTCTGCGACTCCGATCGCGACACGCGAAACGAGTACCTCGATGTCAATCAGATGATGACCGATGAGGTCTCGGCGGCGGCACGCGGAGGCTTGTCGTTCGGATCGCGCATGGCCGACGTGATCGTTCCCGCGACACCGCAACAAGCGCTCGCCCGTCACGCGCTGTTCGCCGGAGCGTTCTGAACGCGAGGACCTGCCACAGGTCAAGGCCTGACAGCACCAACAGCGTGGCGGGACGCGAACGTCGTGGCATCGCCGAGAGTATGCCCCTCACGTCGGGGCGTCGCAGCCGCTCGTCACCGTCATCGTCGTCCAACCAGCGTGCAGGAGCACGTCGATACCTTGTGACGCTCGAGCGCGTGCTTCGGTATCAGCCGGACATCATCGAGTACACGAGCTCCAGGAACGGCGGCTCGAAGTAGAAACCCTGCAAAGGTGCTGTGTCGATGAGGATCGGCGCGAGGGCGCGAGCCACGCCGACAGCGGGCACGAGGCACTGGTATGACGTGTCGAGATTGCGCGAGCCCGCTTGGATCGCGAGATGCGTCGTACCGTCGCCGAGCGAGGTGAACTGCGCGGTGTAGTCGAGCACGATGTCGCCGAGCGACGTGCCTTTGCGGAACGGCAGCTCCTTCACGGCAGCCTTCATTCCCGGTGCCGCGTCGATCCGAGCGGACGCCGCCTTGTTGTCATTCGCGTGCCACCGCGCCCCGAAGAACCTGCGCACATAGACCGCGGGTTCGGCGAATCCACCGGCGAGCCGAAAGTGATAGACGCCCGCGAGCGCGGACGCGTTCTCGAACGGGACAACATACAGAAACGGTCCGATCGGCGCGTCGAGCTCGACGACCTCGACGTGTGTGATCCGGCTCGTTGCTTCGCCTTTCACGACCAACGACAGCACTTGCTTCGCCTGTTCGCGAGCGCCATGCGTCCCGACCTGATGCGCCGTCGAGGCCAGGATCTCGACGCCCGCGTCACGCGCCTCGCCATACAGGCTGTCGCGATCGCGCTTGGAGAACGAGGCGAGCATGGATCGATCTCGGCGAGTGACGTCAGGATTCTCGAGCTAGCGCAGCGCGCCGATGGACGTGAGCAGCTCGACGCTCTTCGTCACACGGGCCACGTGTTCGCGCAGCATCGCTGCACCGTCGGTTTCGTAGTCGAACGGAAACGTGGTGGTGAATTCGAACGCCTGGCTTTCATCGCTGCATGAAACCTCGAAGCTCGGTTTCTTGAGGTCCGCCACAGCCGCCTTGAACTTCTTGCACGGTTTGGCAAAGGCACGCTCTCGGGTGCTCGTCACGCTGATGGTTCTTGGCTCCTGTTGGGAGTACGACAGCGCGAATTCGACGCCGCCGCGCGTACACGCCCAATCGACTTCCCGGCCCGAGCACGTGCTTCCATCCGCGGAAATTCTGGCGACCATGATCTCGCCGGGGCTACGTTGGTCGTTGGGTTTGAAAACCTCGGGCGCGTTTGCCCAGTCCTTCGACGTGAGCTCATCGAACGTCGTATACGCGGCGACGGTTGGTGTCGAGTAGGGCACCGTCAATTGCAGGTACAGAAGCGTGTCCGTGCAGATGTGTGTGTACGAATCTGTCTCGGTGGCCGATAGCAGTTGCTTCACCGTGCTGCACGGGGTCAACCACGGGCGCGCGTAGCTCTTCTCGAACACCGCGGTTTCATCGGGGAAGGCAAGGTTGTAGGTGAAGTCGTTCGGTGCGACGCATCTCCAAATACCCTCACCGAGGTCTTCGCATCGGTGGTTGCCGTCCTCGACCAAGATCTCGGTGAACGTGCGCGAACGGGGACCCGAGGCTTCAGCGGTCGCTTCTCCGGAACTCACCGGAGCGTTTGCTGAGGCGGGACTCACCGGACCGGTCGCTGCACCGGCGACCCAACCGGGCTTCGAGCAGCCTGCCACGGCGACGAACACGACGAGGGCGAGCCGAAGTGGACGCATGGGTCAAACCCTATCACGCGCGATCGCAGCTACGAGTCGGTCTGTTCGCGCCACAACTACCCGCATCGCGCGCCAGCACAGCGACGCGAACTCCGTGCGGTGGGTGATGGACGGCTGCGCGCGAAAAGGGAATTCGTGTCCGACTCGCGTCCCGGACGAGCTAGCGATGCTTGGCGGCCGCCGCGCTACTGCTCGTCGGCGCCCACGTCGAACCGCAGCTCTCGCTCGCGCGAGCGATCTGGGATCTCGGCGAGCGCCACCGCGCGGTCGATCTCGCGACGAAAGCTCACGCCGTGTTCACCGCGGCTCGCCTACCACCTCCCATGAGATGCCGAGCAGTGGCTCGCGCATCACCGGGTGGATCCGGTGGTCGAGACGCCGTGAGCGCCCACGAAGTTCAAGGGCACGCCGCCGTCATCAGGTGGAACGTCAGCGAGTTGACGTTGACCACACAGCCGTCGGGGTCAACCATCGGGATGCCTCCACCGAGGAGCCCGCCGCTGAGCCCCTGGAACGTCGCGTTGGTGAGCGTGCCTTGAATCTCGGTGTCGCAACGCTTCGTGAAGCGAATCGTCCCCGCGGTCGCGAGATACGACGCGTCGAGTGAGAAGTTCTGAATGTCGACACCGACAGCCGAGCCGACGAACGGCGTCGATCCGAGCGGAACGGTCGCTAGGTCGATGTTCGTGTTCAGCGGAACGCTCGCGTCGAAGCCAAAGACGATTCCGTTGATGCCACTCAAGCTCAGGGTCGGGCCGAGCGCGATCGTGAACCCGCCCGCCGCGAAAAATTGCTCTGCGCCGGTCGGGAATACGAGTGGAGGAACCACGCCTGATGGGCAATCGCACGTCGCGTTTCGGCAGACCTCGCCACCAAGGCAGAGATGACCGCATTCGCCGCAATTCGCTTCATCGCTCGAGGTGTTTGCGGTGCATGCGGGCGCGTCGATCGTGACGGAGTCTGGTTCTGGCAGGCTGGCATCGCCTGCGTCGACGAGCGGCAACAGATTGTCGCCGCATGCAGCACAAACAACCAACGTCAGCACCCAGCGCAACATGCCGCGACTGTGCACGCGTACCTCGATGAGTGCGAGCCCTGATTGATGAAGGCTGCATGAAAGCCTGGATGCCCCGCGGCGATCGAGTCTCGTAGGGATCAGTGGCCTCTCATCAAGCCTTCATGTTCGTTTCGGTGCATGAAGTCAACTCTCGAACCGCACGCGCAGAAGGCGACAGGGAGCGAGGCACGGACGAGCAAGCGAGAACTCCTTCACGCGCGCACGCGTTCGACAATGAAGATTCCATGAAGCCACGCGCGTACGTGGGGATCCGCATACAGTCGGTGTGTGACCGCGAAGCCGGACCGTCCTCGTGTCTCGCGCGACGTCATCCTCGTCGGCTGGGTCTCGTTCTTCAACGATGTCGCGAGCGAGATGATCTACCCGCTCCTGCCGATGTTCGTCGTGTTGGTTCTCGGAGCGTCGGCGACCTCGCTCGGTTGGGTCGAGGGTGTCGCCCAAGCGGTGGTCGCCTTGCTCGCAGCGTGGACCGGCTGGCATAGCGATCGGATCCGGCGCCGCCTGCCCTACGTACAGGTCGGGTACGGCCTCCCGGTGGTGGGGAGGATCGTGCTCGTGGCGGCGGTCGCGTGGCCAATGGTGCTCATCGGTCGAACGATCGATCGCATCGGCAAAGGAATTCGCTCCAGTCCGCGCGACGCGCTGATCGCCGACGCTTCGACGCCGGAGACGCGCGGTCGCGCCTTTGGCTTGCATCGTGCGATGGACAGCGCTGGTGCCGTCGTCGGCGTCGTGTTGTCCGCGGTACTCGTTGGTGCACTTGGCGCGAGCAGCCCCGGAGCGTTCCGGATCGTGTTCGCCGTCGCCGCCGCGCTCGGGTTAGTCGCCGTCGTTTTCACGTTCATGCTGCGCGAACCGGCATCCCAGGGGAAGCCGCACGACGACGCTCCGCCGTCGATGGATGCCACGTTCTCGCGACGCTACTGGGTCGTGCTCGCGGTGTTACTAGTGTTCTCGCTCGCGAACAGCAGCGACACGTTTCTCCTGTTGCGAGCGCAACAGGTCGGCCTCGAACCATGGGCGGTCGTCGTCGCGTACGCGGTGTTCAGCACCGTCTACATGGCTGTCTCGTACCCGGCGGGCGTCCTCAGCGATCGGATCGGACGCTGGCCGCTGATCCTGATCGGTTGGGCGATCTATGTGGGCGTGTACGCGGCGATTGGCTTCACCGGGTCTGTCGGCATCTGGCCGTTGCTCGCGATGTATGGTGTCTACATCGCGCTCACCGACGGTGTGGCCAAGGCGCTGCTCGTGGATTCCGCACCGCGCGAGCGTCGCGGACTCGCTCTCGGCATCTACTACACGGCGATGGCCGGCACGACGCTCGTCAGCTCCGTCGCTGCTGGAGTGTTGTGGGATCGCGTCGGCTCGTCGGCGACGTTCGTGGTGGGGGCACTCACTGCTGGCGTCGCGCTCGTGGCGGCGGTGCTCGTGCGTCCATGGCGCAAGACGGAACCTCGATCGAGATCGCTCTGATCTGCGATGACCCGAGGGTGCTCCACCCCAGCACGCTCCCTGGTGAAACAGATCCGGGCGGGCGCCGCCGGACTAGTCAGTCGACGGTCAACTGCACACCACAGAACGTGCGTGCGGGATCCACGGTGTTGCAGTTGCTCGCGAATCCAGGAACGATCTCAGCCGTAGGTGACCTGACGCTCCCTCCGCTGACGTCCGCGCGGATGAAGTTGAGATAGTAGGTCTGGTTAGGGCCCAACATGCATGCGTCCGCATTGGAGGGTCCTGTTCCGATCGCGTATCTGACGCTCGTTAGCGGGGCTGGGTTGAAGCCCGCTGCCACACGACGGCGGCTCGTACACCCCGGCGCGAAGGTCGGATCGTTTGCGGGCGCGAGCGAGTCCACGGGCGGGACCCGGAAGTCGCCCGCACACCGACTGATGGTGACGTAGACCGAGCTCAACGTGGCTTCTCCATCCACCTGGCTTTCCACCCACGCGGCTCGTTGGTTGGGGGCACGCCCCACCCAATCACCAACATCGGCCGGGGTCGTGAACACGATCGCGATGTACTCGCCGTGATCGGTCGCGATCTTTCCGGGGGCTCCGCCGTTCGGGAACGGATTCCATCGATTGCTCGGCGGGCTCAGCCAATGGACCATCTCGAACGTGGTCGGCGCCGACTGTGCCGGATTCGTGGTCGCCACGCGCCGCTGCCAGCCGGCTGGTGTCACGGTTGCGCAGTCGGGTGGAGGTGTCACGGCGGCGTCTTCGCCGGGCGGCGTATCTTGACCAGGCGCATCGGTGCCGTTCTCACCGGTACCGGCGTCGACATCGCCCTGCCCGACCGCGGCGCTGCATGCGCTCGTCACGACGCCGACGAGGACGAGCATCCACATGCACCGAGTACGTTGGAGAAGCCGTGGATCACTCGCCTCGGCTCGACCAGCGTCGGGCGAATCGCGCCGCTCGTCATTGTGGCCTCGGATCGTCGGGGTGGTTGGTTGCCACATGAGGGGCTAGCGGCACTCCTGGATGACGGGCATCGTCAACGATTGGCACTTCTGGTTCAACCACGCGCAATCCATCGCGTAGTCTGCGGTCGCGCCGCAGGCCGGAACGACTGTCGTTGCCCAGCCGGAACCCGGCCCCAGGTTGCAGTGAAACGCAGAGAGGTTCGCTCCACACGTGCTCGTGAACGTATAGCGTTTGGTCTCGACGCCGTCGCAGTTGTAGTCGTAGTCCGTCGCCGCGGGCTGTCCAGGAATCTTCACGTTGAACCACCCACTCTGGCCGGGGCGTGCGTCTGCTGATTGGTCGCTGCAATCACCGCCACACGCAGCTCCGGGACCGAAACCGTCGTGGTCCGCATCGATGACGGAATGCACGCAGCCGCTGCTCGGAGCGCAACTGTCCGCCGTGCACTGATCCGCATCGGAGCAGTTCACGGGTGGTCCAGCGACGCATGCGTGAGCGGCACCACATCGCGCAGTGCCGCACGCGTTCGCCGGGCTGCACTCCGCGTCCGTCGTACACGAGTACTCGCAGTCCGAGTCACAACCATCGCCATCCACGTCGTTGCCGTCGTCGCACGCTTCACCGGTCTGCTCGATGCCGTCGCCACACTGGATCTGGATGCACTCTCCCGCGTAGCACTCGCTTGCAGCGGCGCATGGAAACCCATCCTCGACAGGTTGCGCGTATTCGCACGTCTGCGTCGCGACATCGCAGTAGCTCACCTGCGCGCACGCATTGTGACAATCCTCGGCGGTCTCGCAGGTCGTCGCCGCCACCTGCCCATCCGGTGGGGCGGTGGTGCCCGGCTCCGGTCCTCCAGGCGCGGTGCACCCTAGTATTGTGAACGAGGCCAAGAGCAGAGTAGTTGTCGTCGTCATGTCAAAGGACGGAGGTCGACGGGAGGTTTTGCGGACGATTTCGAGAACCGACCTAGAAAATGACCGTCCCGCACGGGAACGTGGCGTCGATCGAGGCGTTGGGGATCGTCCGAAGGGCGGTGCACGCACCGCCGAGGATCCGGAGCGTGGATGGTCCGGCCATGGTCCATTCGAGACCGTAGAGGAGTGGTTGGCCGTCGAGCCGAACAACGCCATTCCCCGCCTGCGGGGGATCTACCCTCCCCGAGATCGTGAGCTCGCACGAGACGATGCCGCCGATGATTGTGTCGAGGGTGGTCGTGAGCGCCCCAGGGTTGGTAGCAACGTAGTAGGGAGCCCCCGGTTGCCCGGCACCCGCGTTCGCCAGCTCCTGCAGGTGAGAGGTCGGTAGGTTGGTGTCGATTGCCAGCACGATCAGCTGGATCTTCGCCGCGTGTGCCGCTGCGGCGGCCTGGACGGCCCACGTGTTCGCGTTGACAGGGTCTCCTGGACAACTGTTCGGAAGTCCGTCGGTAGCGAGCACGATGTATCTGGGCGTTTCCGCAGTTGGAGGGCTAGTTCCGAAGCTGCCGACCGCGGCGTCGATTGCGGGCCCGGTTGGAGTTGCACCCATCGGTGTCGTGGTGTCGATCAGCGTCGCGATCGCGGTGCGGTTCGAGAATGCGCGTGGGACCGATCGCAGCTCGGGACAAGGCGTGTCGAGGTGGGTGTAGAGCGATGCGCCGAACAGCGCCTTGCTCTGCAGCTGGGTGACCACCCCGCCCGGTCCGACGAGCGCCGCCCGCACGGCGGCAAACTTCGTCATCGTCGTCGCGTCGGTGATCGGCTCGAGCATCGACGTGCTGCGATCGACGAGCAGCTGGATCGAAGGCGTCGTTCGGGTGGCCGTGAAGTGCACACTCGGACACTCGCTGGCATCCGGCGTGCCGGTCCCGACACAATGGCCGTCACTCGAGCAGCTCTGCAGCGCACCGCAATCCTCCGAGGAGACGCACTCGCTGTCGCACGTGTGCGCGGCGGAACAATGAAAGTGCTCCGGGCAGTCGCGGCCACCTGGAGCATCGCAGGCGATCGCGCAGGCGGGCGGCGGCGTAGGGCCGTCACACCGGCTGGCGGCCGTGCTTGGCGGATCGCAGCCAACTGCGAAGAGCATGGCGACCACGTACGACGACCGACGATCGAGCATGCATGGTGACGCGAGCCGACAGTTCGATTTGCGCAGCTACGGGCCCAAAGCCCGCGATCAGCGCGCGCCTGGTCATCCGGGAGCTCGTTCTCGACCCGCGATCACATGACGAACCGCGGACTGCGAAGGCGGCTCCCCTCGCGGTGCGGTCATCGAGACGAGCACGATCGCGGTCCGGCAGGCGCGAGCGGTGATGCTCCAAACCTGCACGCGACGTCCGCGGCGAGCGCTGCGAACGGGCGCTCGTCGGTCAGAAGCTCGACGCGCGTTGGCGTACCATTGAGGTTCACGACGACACTGCGATCGTCGCTGCTGAAGGTGATCACGGTCGCGGACACGCTCCCGAACGGTAGCTCGATCGCGGTGGCCCGCTGCACGTCGAGCAGCATCACGCGATCATCGGACGTCGACACGGCGAGCCGCGCGCCGCGCTGATCGAGTGCCATCGACGTGATCGACATGGTCGATAGCGGCGTCTGGTGCAACGGCTGCAACGTCGCACGATCCAAGACGACGACGTTATCTGCCGCGGTTTGGACCGCAATCGCGGTGCCGTCACCCGACGTCGTGAGGTCCAGGACATCGAACGGTAGCCGACGCGGGACTCCGACCTTGTCATGATGGATCTCCACGATCTCCCGGTTGTTGACGATGCCGAGCGCCTGATCATCGGTACCGCGGATCGAGGTCAACGCGTTGATCGCGAGATCGGGGTGGCCCAGCTCGGTCCATTTCATGGTCACGATGTCGAGCCTGCGCAGGCCTTGCACGGTTGCTACGAGCACAGCCGTCGGCGTAGCGACGAGGGTCTTGATCGACTCGATCGGAAGTGGTGTGGTTCGGCGCTCGAGACCACTGACCACGGTGAGCTGTTTGTAGCCGAGAGCCACCACATACAGTCCGCTCGGCTCACCGAACACCCACTCCGGCGTGTCGGCGTCGTGCGCGAGGATGTCAACTCCGGTCGTCGACCACCGGCGCAACGTGTGATCGGCGCAGACCGCGTGGATCGGGTCGCGACCCATCGCTTCTACCGCGACGCAGTCACCGGGCATCGCAGTCGCGCGGCTAAGCGGCGCCGCGTAGAACAGCACCGTGCTCGCCCCGGACACCGCAAGGCCCGTGGGGGTTCGCCAGATCGCGTCGATCGCGCGGTTGGGAGCGATCAGTCGCGCGTGGATGACGCCGCGTGTGCTCCACCGTTGCACGATGCCATCGACTCCTGTCCACACGTCCTCGCCATCGAAGACGAACGTGGTGTCTCGATGACTCGCGATGCGCCCGCGCCGTTGACCGGTCGTCGTGTCGAACAGCAGCACGTGGTCGTCGATCGCGACGCCCAACGTCTTGCCGTCGTCAGAGAATACGACTCGATGTGCGTCGCCACCGATCTCGATGCTGCGGAGCGGGCGCAGCTCCTCATCGACGATCGTGACGCGACCGCGCTCGGCCAACGCGAGGGCACGATCCGAGCGTCGCTCGGCGTTCGCGTACGATCCCACGGCGCGCGTGACGCGTTTCCCCGACAAGAACGAGACGACCGCCGTGGTGTCGTCGGAGGCCAAGACCACGCGATTCGAGCTTGCGAGCCGCGAGACCCGGATGGCGGTGGCGGCGATACGCTGAACAACGCCGCCTCGTTCGTCGAGCACGAGGATGTCGTCGTCACTGCGAACAGCAAAGTGCGATTCCCCGACGAACTTGGGCACGATCCAGCGCCCGTCTGGGGGCGCGCGCGTGATGACGCGTGCTAGGTCGGGGTGCGCGACGGGAATCAGGCGCAGATCTGGATCAAGAATCAGCAGCTGCTCACCTCGCGCGTCGATGTCGATTCCACGTGAGCTAGCGGAGATGGGAACGCGCGCCAGGATCGCACCGCGGCCGTCGACGACGAGGAACTCTGCATCGAGCTCGATGAGCGTTCGCTCGCCATCGGCCACGGGCACCACCGATCGCACCCCGCGATAAAGGGCACGCTCGGAGGGCCACGCCCACGATACGCTGGCGACGACCGCCCGCGCGAACGGGTCGTCGCTTCCCCGTTCGAACAGCTGCGCGACATGACCGAGGCTGCCCACGAGATCGCCGCGCTCGTACGCGAATCGAATATTCGCCCGAAGCTCGTCCTCGAGGCGTCGATCGGCCAGGCGCTCGGCGCGCCGGGCGACCACCTCGGCCTCCCGGGCACGATCCCGTTCGCGCCGCGAGATGATCATCGTGACAACCGCAGTACCGGCGATCAGCGCGAGGGTGATCGTCAGCACGAACCACACGATCCGGCGCCCGCGCACGGTGCGGCGATGGGCCTCGTCGAGAGCGGCTTGACCGACGGTGCGCGGGTCC
Source organism: Kofleriaceae bacterium (assembly GCA_046160585.1). GTDB lineage: Bacteria > Myxococcota_A > Polyangia > Haliangiales > Haliangiaceae > JABFXX01. Next base: position 3,853 of record JBJXGN010000292.1, on the reverse strand, counting down.
GTCGGATCGTGCGCACGCAGGACGTCCAGCAGCTCCTTCATGGATGGAAACCGCGCGTCCGGATCCGTGGACAGCGCGCGGTCGAGCGCCGCGCGCAGCTCCGCCGGCACCTCGGTCATGGGTTCGTGACCCCCACGGACCGCGGTCCCACTCGGACGTCGCCCGAACATGGCTTCGTGGAGGGCCAGTGCGAAGCTGTACTGGTCGGCGCGTGCGTCGACGCGTGACCCGCCGCGCTGTTCGGGCGCCATGTACGCCGGTGTACCGATACGCGCGCCGACTGCGGTCGCACGCTCGGCTCCCGGCGAACTGGATTCTCCATGGCCGAGTTCGCCTGGATCATCGGCGCGCTCGTCGAGCCGAGCGAGGCCAAAGTCCGAGACGCGAACGCGACCATCGGCGCCGACGAGTACGTTGCTCGGCTTGAAGTCGCGATGGATCACACCCGCAGCGTGTGCGGCCGCCAACCCCTCACCCGACTGCAGGAACAAGGACAGGATCTCGGGCCAGTCGCGTGCGCGAGCGAGCCGGCGATCGAGCGTTTCCCCGTCGACAAGCTCCATCGCGACGTAAGGCGCTCCGCGGTGTTCGCCCACGTCGTGGACCGAGACCACGTTCGGATGCGTTAGCCGTGCGATCGCACGTGCCTCACGGACCAGCCGGATCGGGTCGAACGACGTGGCGAGGAACTTGAGCGCCACCCGCCGATCGAGCTCTGGATCGTACGCCGAGTAGACGACACCCATGCCGCCCCACCCGATGACGTCGAGGATGAGGAACCGACCGATCGACGTCCCTCGGGGAACCTCGGGGAGTGACCACCGCAGTCGGTCCGGATCGAGGCGGGTCGGTGGGTGATCGTAGACGACGCTCGCCGCACGGCACAGCGTCGCGCACGTCGCACACCCGGCCAGGTGCGCCTCGATCCTGACGAGCTCCTCGTCGGACGCCTCGCCCACGACGAACGCCGCCAGCAGGTCGTCGGGCAAGCAGCTGCTACTCACGCGTCCCCAGTCTACCCATCCTCACTGACGCGTGTGCACGCGCATTCTTGCGGATAAGATTGGGCGACGTGGTGGCTCCTTCGCAGGTCGACGACCTCGTGGCTCGCGCGCTCGCCGATCAACCGGCGCTCGGGATCGATCGTGCTGGGTTTGTCGAACACGTCGAGAGTCTACTCGCGGGGGGCTCGGTCGGTCGCCGCACGGACCTCCACCCCGGCGATCTCGCGCTCGCCTTCGCGTGCGCCCACCAAGACCCCGCCGCTCTCCGAATCGTCGAGTCAACGATCGTCCCCGCGCTCACGAGGTTCCTCCTCAGCCGTGGCTACGACCAAGCGCGCGTCGACGATGTGCTCCAGGACATCCGCCATCGTTTCTTCGTCGGCGATGCCGACGAGCCGCCCAAGATTCTCGCCTACGGCGGACGCGGTCCCCTCGGCGCGTGGCTTCGTGTCGCCGCGTTGCGCGTGACTCTCGACACGGAACGACGTCACTGGCGCGAGCAGCCTCTCGAAGACGCGTTGATCGCGCCCGCGACGACGCAACTCGACCCGCTGCGCGAGGAGCGAATGACGCTCCTCCGTGCGGCACTACGTGTCGCGATTGCTGCGCTGTCGACTCGGCAGCGCGCGATGACGCGGCTCTACTACGCGGACTCGATCGGCGTCGACGAGCTCGGACGCATGTACAGAGTCCACGCGAGCACGATCTCACGTCAGCTCGCGCAAGCGCGCGTCGAGATCCTCGCGCATACGCGGCGTGCGCTCGCGAGCGCCGCTCAAACGAACCTGTCGGGTGTCGAGAGCCTGCTCCAGCACGCCGCGAGCCTCGAGCTCGATCTGCACAGCCTCTTGCGTACCCACGAGTAGCGGTCGTTCGCGTAGCGGTCGTTCGCGTCGGTCGCGGTTCTCGCCGCATGATGCGATTTCGGCGCGACGTTTCGGCCGACACACACCAATCGAGCGCTCGAGCCGCCAGGTCGCGCTTGTCACGTCGGCCACCGTCAAGGAGCCGCTTTACCTGCGCGCGTACCTCGCGAAGACACCGGCGCGGCTGATCCACGAGAGCGGCCGGCCGTGCTCCGGTGCCCGGATGCTGATCTTCGCGGTCCGGAACGCCAACAGCAAGGACGTCGCGACGCCGTACAAGATGAAGATGGAGTCGGCCCGATCCCGATGGCACGAGCTACCTGGTCGCCGCTGCCGGCCGCATCGCCTTCGACGTCACCGCCGCCGATCTGAAGAAGCTCGGCAAGAGCGTCACGCTGGCGCGCGGCGACGCCGCGGCGACCCCGCGCATGAAGACGGCGTACACCAAGCTGCTCGTGCCGGGCGCCAAACTGATCCGGTTCGCCGCCGACGGCACGGTGCTGTTCGACGACCGCAGGGAGACCGGCATCCGCGCACTGGTCGTCAACGCCGACAAGACGTGCAGCTTCATGCGCGGCAAGATGGTCGAGGACTTCTACGGCAACGGTAAGTACAGAGCTGACCAGGTCCCGAGAGCGAGCGCCACGCCGATTCCCTGTTCGTAGCGTATGTCAGGTGGGTCGCGTCCTCGCGTGGCGGGGGATGATCGCCGGCGTCGGCGGCGGGGGCGGCCGAATCCAGCCAAACAGCAGCGCGGGAAAGAACGTCGCGAGCGCGCGAGCGCGCGAGGATCGCCGTCCTTGGGGATGCGTGAGTCGGGGAGTGCTCGTCGGATGGAGGCTCGCAATGAGCGCACGACGAGATCAGAGAAATAGTCACTGGCTGTATCGAAAGCGGATCGTCGAGGACTTCAAACTCGCGCTCGCGCGCAAGCCGGCACGCAACGCGAAGAAGGAAGCGCGCGACGAAGAGACGCCACGCCTATCGGCCAAGTCGATCAACAACTGCCTGACAATCCTCCGACGGATGTTGGTGATCGCGCGTAAGCGAAAGCTGATTGCGATCGTGCCGGAGATCTAAGCAACGGAGATCATGGTGGAGGCGGCGGGAGTCGAACGCGCCGAAATGGTGATGCGAAGTTGCTCGGATCTTCGACCGCCGACGAGACTCCGATCGCGCAGAGCGATCCGAACGCATCCAAACTGCCAACCGACGTAGCAAGGGCTTGCTACGCGCTCGCGCTCGCAGTCCTCGACGGAGATCACGATCGAGCGCGGGCGCTTGCGCGTTCCGTGATTGGCGTGGCGATCGAGAAAGCGGCTGGTCTGAGCTAGCATCACAGCCGACGAGAAATTGTGCGCGATTTCGCGCATGCGATTTCTTCACTTGCATACATCCCGCCCGGCGATCTGGTGGGTAGCTCGACGTTACCGATCCTTCGTCTCCCGGTCTTCTTCGTCCCTGGTTTACCGTTGGGGGTGGCGTCGAAACCAAGCCGTCGATCGTCTCAACAAGCGGCAAGCGTCCTCCCGCCGTCCGACAGCACGTCCACGTTGCCCGCTCTCGCTGCGCTCACAAGTGAGTCAGCTCGCAGCAACCAACGCACCGCGAAGCGCGCAGCGCAGATCATCGTTGAGGATCGTGTGGGCTTTGTAGTTCCAACTGCGCGGCAACGCGTTGCGATCCTTCAAGCATTTGCACGCGAAGAGCAGGTGGTCTACGGGAAGGCGTTCGACATCGTGCAGAAGCCCGATGGGATGGATCTCGACGACCCCGAGTCGATTCATCGATTCATCGACAAGCTTCTCGTTTGCGAGATCAAATCGACGAACAACACGGCCGTGAAGAAGAAGTTCGCCGGGTACTTCTTTGCGATCACCGCTGGGGAGATGTTGACAGCGCAGAGCCTCGGGGAACGCTATCGGTTCGTCTTCGTGAACACCCTGACTCGCGAATACATGGACCTCACGCTGCGGGAGATAT
>JBJXGN010000291.1:0-36720 GCA_046160585.1 Kofleriaceae bacterium | reverse complement strand
GTGGCCTCAAGATCATGAAGCAGCCGAAGGTGCCGCTGGACGCGTCGCAGGCCGTTCAGCAGAACCTGTTCGACGCGCGCGCGGAGGTCATTGGCGGCGCGGCGCGCGAGGCGCTGGACCGCGCGCTCGCGGTGCTCGCCGAGGCGAACTCCGACGCGGCGGCGCGCATGGACGAGGCTGTCTCCGACACCGCCACGCAGCGTGATGTCGCGATCCGCCGCGTCCTCGATGCGCGCGTGGAGAAGCTCCCCGCCGCGATCGCGCGCTCGCTGTTCGACAGTATCGCGGAGCTCGCGCAGATCGCGTGGGCAGCCGAGGAGGTCGTCGCACGGCCCTACGGTGCGAGCCAGACGTTCGCCGTCGGCGAGACCGTCGAGCATCCCAAGTTCGGTCTCGGGAAGGTCGTCACCGTCGCGGGACAACGCATGGAAGTCGAGTTCGCCGACGGCAAGAAGCCGCTCGTCCACGCGCGCAAGTAGCACGTCGTCAGTCGAAGGCGGCCATCGACGTGGAAGCCACAAACACGCCATTCTAGCGGTGCATGGCTCTCCGCGACGCACGCGCCCTCGTCTTCGATCTCGACGGTACGTTGATCGATAGCCTCCCCGACATCGCACTCCATTTGAACAGGATGCTCGTCGAGCGCGGGCTGGTGGAGCGCCCGCTCGCGGAGATCGGCGAGTGGGTGGGGTACGGCGCCGAGCAGCTGATCGTTCGCGCCGTGCCGCACCCCGAGGACGTCGCGGAGGCGCTCGCGCAGTTCCGCGCGCACTATCGCGCCCGACCCGTCGTGCACTCGCGGGTGTTCGACGGCCTCGCGGAGGTCCTCGACGCCCTCGCGGTCGGCCGCAAGCTCGCAGTGCTATCGAACAAGCCACACGATCTCACCGTCGCGTGCGCGGACGCGTTGCTCGGGCGATGGTCGTTCTCCGTGATCACCGGCCAGCGTTCGGGCAAGCCGCACAAGCCCGATCCCGCCGCGTTACTCGAGGTCGCAGCGCAGCTCGCGATCGAGCCGAGCGCGTGCGTGATGATCGGCGACTCCGAGGTCGACATCGCGACTGCGCGCGCGGCCGGTGTCCCGAGCGTCGCGGTCAGTTGGGGCCTGCGTCCGCGCGATGTTCTCGTCTCCGCCGCGCCGGATCACATCGTGGACACGCCGCGCAGTCTCGGCGCGCTGTTCGAGTGATACTAGCGTCCATGCCGATCACGCGGGATCCAGCCCGTCTCGCCGACGTCGCGAGTGCGCTCGGCGAGGCGTCGCGCGCGCTCAACAAAGGCGAGCGCGTGCGCCTCCCCGTCCTGAGTCGCGGCGACGCCGCCGGAATCAACTTCGCGATGATGGAGGAGTTCGACGATTCGATTGCCGAGCGCACCGCAAGGATCGCGAACGAGGGCCACGTGATGGCGTGCAACAAGGGATGCAACTCGTGTTGCGTCGCGGCGCTCGTCGTCTCCGAGTCGGAGGCGGTGATGGTGGCCGAGTGGCTCGCCCTCCCGGAGAACGCGCAGATCAAAGCGCAGTTCCTCGCGAAGCTCCCGCTGTGGAAACGCACCGGGGGCCAGGAGGCCGTCGACGTCGTCACGAAGGTCAGCACGCCCGAGGAGCGCCGGACCGCTGCGATCGCATACACGCGCAAAGGCGCGATGTGCGCGTTCAACCACGAAGGCGCGTGCTCGATCTATCCTGCACGTCCAGCTCGGTGCCGCATGGCGCACGCCCTCGACGACAACTCGCACTGCGGACAGTGGGGCGACGGACAGATCAACTACTACATGCACGATCGCACGCAGATCACGTTCGACGAGCAGGAGGACATTCGCCAGGCGATGCACTTCGCGATGCGGCAGAACGCGCCGCTCGAATTGCTGTGCTCGGCGGTCGATCGTCTGCTCGGCGCGAGCGCGTCGGTCGGGCGTAACGAGCTGTGCCCGTGCGGCTCTGGCAAGAAGTACAAGCGCTGCTGTGGCTAGACCGGTCGCTTCGCCCTCGACGTGAGCTGCGGGCTAGTAGATCGCTCCCGCCTGGAACGTGATCTCGCCGAGGTCGGTCTTGTCGGCGCAACACATAACGTTCAGGGAGCGCCAGACCTTGTCGCCGCTGATGCCGACGAGGCCTTGGATCGACATCTTCCATCGCGGGATGTTCTCGAACGTGAAGGCACCCTCGGCGTCGCTCGTCGCCGTCCAGTGCGGGAGACCAGGCACGCACTCCCTCCCCGCATCGGCGCACAGCGAGAACTCGAGCTTGCCGCCGTCGCGCAGCTTGCCGGTGATCGTGCGTGTTTCGACCGGGCCGGGAGGGACGAGCGTCGGACCTCCGCCCACCACGACGATCGTCTCGATGTTCTGGTGAATTCCCGGGACGCTCCCGCGCGGATACACGGTCGACCTTCCGCCGTGCTCGATGACGTTGATGCCATCGACGAGATCGACCCAGATCCGCCCCGCGCCGTCGAAGGCGATCGGACCGCGGTTGTCGTGATCCCACCGGTCGTGCGCGACGGGGAGCCGTAGCTTCAGCGTCTTCTTCGCCTGCTCGATCACGTTGCGGCGCGGATCGAGCACGGTGAACACACCGGCCGCGTCGATGAACGGATAGAGCTCCTCCTGCTGGAAGTAGTCCGCCACGAACGCGGGTGAGTCTCCGCCGGCTGGTTGCAGGCGCGCGAACCCCGCGGGGTAGCGATCTCCCTTCCTGATCTGATACGTCGCCCACACGTGCCCGTCTTCGCCACGATGCAGGTGGTTGATGTACGAGCTCTCGGAGGCATCTTGCAGGGCGAGCCGTCGCCAGGTCTTGTCGCGAATGAACACGTGATCGCCACCGAAGCCGCCGTGGTTCAAGGCGTACAAGCGGCCCTCGCGGTCGGTGAGCAAGCTCTCGGTCTGCGCGGAGGGCTCGCCGATCGCAGCCGTCGTGATCGTCCACTTCTTCCCGTTGAAGTGACCGAGGCGATCGACCGAGTCGTCGTAGTAGCGATCCTCGAGTACCCACACGCTTCCGTCCGGCGCCGCAGCGCAGGTCGACGCCGGAATCTCCGACGGGTACTCGTGGTGTCGTGCACCGTCCCAAAACACCAGGCGACTGTTGCTGCACGCCCACATCCGTCCGTCGGGCAAGACGTCCATCGTATCGACGTTCGTCGCGATCGTACGAAAGCCCGTGTCGTCGAGGCGGACGACGCTGCGCGCGACGAAGAAGTATGCGGCGCCAGGTGTCTTGTTCGGCGGTGGAGGATCCAGCTCGACAATGGCGGGCGCTGCGACGGGCGGCAACGGCGGTAGCTTCAGCGCGACGAGCTTCTGCTCGATGATCTTTCGATCTGCCTCCGCAGCGTCGTTGCTCTCGCGGAACTGCCAGCGATGGTTCACCTGCGACTCGCCGAAGGAACGCTCGATGCCGATCGCCTTGGCGAGCGACGACCACGCGACCTCGCGCTCGTCGAAATAGCGGCGAAGCACCGCCGCGAGCTCGTCGCCGAACTTGCGATCCTCGAGCTTCACTCGCGTTCGCATCGCCTGCCACGGCGAGAGGAGGTCCGTCTTGATCGACGTGACGAGATCGTCGACGTCGGAGAGATGGATGCTGTCGTCGCGCAAGATCTCGGCGGCACGCGCGAGACACGCACGTTCGACGGTACGGAAGTCCTGCAGCGCGGCGCGGTCCGACTCCGACAGCGTTCGCGGGCATCCTGCAAGCAGTGCGACGATGATGATGAGGAGCGGTCTCACTTCGGGTGCGCCCGGAAGAAGGCGAGCACTTCGTCGCCCCACACGAACGCGTTCGGGAGGACACACGGAATCGCGTACTGTTGCGCGTACGGATCGGTGGTGCTGCCCGGGATGCAGTGGCCACGCGCGGAGCCGAACGGCCCGTTCGTGACCGTCTCGTACGCGTGATCGAACGTCTCGACGATCGCGTCGCCGGTCCACCGATCGTGCCGGTACTGCGCGTCGCTCGCGATTGTCGTGGGGCCGGTCGCGCCGTAGTGCGCGATCGCAGCGTCGCGGATCTGCGCGAGCGTCGCGTAGCCGACCGATGTGTCCGTGCGTCCCATCAGGAACAGGATCGGCGCCTTGCGCGAGGGCACGCGACCGTTGGAGAAGCACGTGACCTCGCCAAACCCCGCGCCGTCACCACCGCCCGCGGGCGCGACCGACGCGAACAGGTCGGCGTGATCGCAGAGCAGGCGCCACGTCACGAACGAGCCACGCGAGAAGCCCGTCACGTGGATCTTCGCCGGATCGACGCGGAACACGTCCCGTATCATCTCGACCATCGCGACGAGCGACGCATCCTGCGCCACACGCCAGGTCGATCCGGGATAGCCGCTGCCGAACGGCGGCCCCGTCGGCGCGACCACGATGTAGTTCGCAGCGGCGCCGATCTCGCGCATGCGTACGTGCGCGTCCATCAAGACACCGGTGCCGGTGTCGCCATGCAGTACGAGGATGAGGCCGCAGCCGGGTGCCTGACAGGCCGCGGGGATTCGCGCGTCGACGCGAAGCCCGTCACACATGTAGACGCGATCGCCCGAGGTGACGTCGTCGATGCAGCCACTCGCGACAGGGGGGGCCGCGTCGATCGCGGGCGCGTCGATGGCGCCGCCGCCGCCGCTGCAGGCAGCGACGATGAGTGCGATGACGAGGCAATCGACGTGCCGGCGCACGTCGCGAGAGTATCGCGGTCAGCGACGCTGCATCATCATCATCATCATGGGCAGCATCTGAGACGAGGAGCTGCCCTTCTCGATCTGCGCCTTGCCGAGCGCCTCGATGTCGCCCTTGAGGCGCGTCATCGCACTCACGATCTCGGTGTTGTCTTTGCGCACGGAGACGCGCTTGGCGCCGCCGGTCACGTCGGTCAGATGGCAGGGATGGATGGTCACGAAGATCCGCATGGTGACCGGGGTAGAGCAGGGCCCGTACCACCTGCGAACGGACCCAAGCCGCTGAAAGGACGGATGGAAACCACGGTAGACAGTGTCTATTACAGCGCTACAGGTGTGATCCGAAGTTGCCGATCGAGTTAGTGGTCCTCGAGGAGCTTCAAGAAGTCGAATGCGGGAAGCGTGTCGACCGTGCCGATCGCCGGCGGCGAGTACGGCGCATACGTCGTGCCCGCCCAGCGCAGCCACACGAGCGAGGGATCGTCGAGTGGGATCGCGAACCGCGCGAGCATCACGAGAGGGCGGTGATCGGGCGTCTCGGCCACGATCTCGAACGTGATGTTCGCGACCGAATACGTCTCTCCCTTCGTGAACGGTCGCGTTCGCGGATCGCGCACCATCTGGTCGACCTCGTAGTGGAGCAGGCCGTTGCGCGGCGCGATGCGCAACGTCCGGTCGTCCGTGCGCTCGATCGAGACCTCGGTCGCCGCGGTCGCGAACCACACCAAATGCGCCGGCCTTGGCTGGCCGCGCGATGCGCGCGTGTACTGGATGTAACCGGCGAGCGCGTCCGAGGGCGGGTTGACGGCGATCACCGTTTTCGTCGCGATGTCCGCGTCGCGCGGGATCCCGGCCTCGCCGCGATCGAGCACGCGTCCGACGGCGACCATCGAGCGCGAGCGCCCGACGAGTAGCGGCGGCGCGAGCACGAGGTTCACGATCACGAGCATCACCGCGAGGACGAGACCGAAGATGCGGCGCGCGCGCCCCTCGCCGAGCAACGTGCGATCGCTGATCGCTGCCGCTACGAGCTGCGCGACGAGGCCCATCGCACCGATCGACACGAAGCCGAGCAACCGATCCGCCGGGAACGTGCTCGCGATCGGAACCGCGGCGAGCACCATACCCGTAGCCCAGAAGCGCGCGACGGGATCGCGGCGCACGATGCGCGCGAGGGCGAGCGCGATACCGCAGAGGCCGATCCACACACCGACGAGCATCGGCGTGGCGAGCCCGATCACCGGATAGAACGACGCGAAGTCGGACCACGGCAGCGCGAGTGCGCTCTGGACGAGGAACGGGATGCGCGAGAATGCCGCGGCGCCGAACGCGATCGGATCGCTGCCCGGATCGAGGTATACGCCCGAGCCGACGACGCCGTAGCCGAGCTTCGCGTAGGCGACGCGCCACACGACGACGATGGCGACGTACGGAGCGAGCGCGATCGCGCGCGACCTCCACGTGCCTTTGTCGAGCCACAGCGCGTGCGCCCCGAGGTACGCGCACACCGCGATCGCGGACTCGCCCGCGAACAGCGACACCGCAAACACGAGCGGACCGACCCATCGCCCGTGCGCCCAGCCATCGCGCCGCCAGCGATCGTGCGCGAGCAGCGCGGGGAGCCCGAGCGCGAGCGCGACGAGCGAGTTGCGGTTCGCGATCCAGCCGACGACCGGACCACGCGCGTCGTCGAACGCGTACAGCGCGAACGCGAGTACGGCGATCCAGCGCGCCGGCCCGGAGCGATCGAAAAAGCGGCGGAATACGAGCCAGACGAGGAAGAGCACGAGCGCGTGCCACGCGAGGTTGTGCGCGAGCTGCGCCGTCGCGTTGTCGGGCCACAGCGCGTGGTCGAGCGCATGCGTCGCCGACGAGATCGGGCGCCAAAAGGCGAGGCGCAGGTGCGGATCGGTCCACCACGGGAACACGCCCGCGTCCACCATCTTCGCGACCGTCTCGGGTTCACCGTTCGCGAACACGAACAGATCGAACGGGCGGGACTCGAGCCCGGGGAAGCCGGGGGTGTCCCGCAAGAGCAAGCGATGCTGGTGATCGTCGGCAGTGAAGTCCGCCGTCAGCGCCGGCGCGGCGAGCGCGATGCCGACGAGCCACACGACGAGCGGCGCCCGTCTGGCGGAGAGCCAGCGCTGGATTCGTCCCACGCGACGAGTCTAGTAGTGGCGCTCGAGGACGTACCAGCCGAACGCACGCAACATCACGCGCGACAAGCTCGGCTCGAGGAGCGGTTCTGCCTTCGCCCAGCCGGTCTCGACGAGCTCGCGGGCCTTGTCGGCGCACGCCTGGATCGCGCCGCACGTCGTGACCATCTCGACGGCCGCGGCGATGGTCGCCGGATCCGTGGGCCTACTCTGGAGCGTCGCCCACAGCCACTCGCGATTCTTCTTGTCGAGCTTGCCCATCGCAATGGCGATCGGCAGCGTGACCGTCCCGTTCATGATGTCCTCGCCGCGCTGCTTCAGGTTGCCCTTGAAGCCACGCAGGTTGAGGACGTCGTCCATGATCTGAAACGCGAGGCCGACCGCCTCGAAGAACTCGCCCACGGCCGCGATCTGCTCGTTCGAGCCGCCGCCGACGACCGCGCCCATGCGCGCGAGGCAGCCTGCGGGCGCCGCTGTCTTGAGGCGGTGACACGCGAGGATGCGCGACTCGAGCCTGCCGAGCTCGCCGGTCTCGACGGCCCTCGGCATCAGCGGCGCCATGCCACCGAGGTCGATCGCCTGACCGGCGTGACCCGCGCGCATCGCGGCGAAGTACAAATCGTAGATGCGGAGCTGGTTCTTCTCGCTGATCTCGTCGGAGCTCAGGAGGTTCTGCGTGAGGAAGTACGCCGCCGTGCCCGCGTTGATCGCGATCGGCTCGCCGTGTGTCACGTGGCAGCACGGACCGCCTCGGCGCACCGTGGACTGATCCTGCACGTCGTCGATGATCAGCGAGCCCACGTGCATCAGCTCGGGCATCGCGAGCCACTGGGTGTACTTTCGCGAGTCGCCGCCGACGACATCGCAGCACGCGAGCGCGGCGTACGACCGCCACGACTTGCCTCCGCGATCCACCATTTCGCGGATCGGCGCGATCAGCGTCGCGGCCATGGACGGATTGTCGACGCCGTCCATGTAGTGCTCGAGCTCTTCGTTGGCGATGAGCTCGCGCATCTCCTCGTACGTCGGCTCGAGCGGCAGCACGGCCGCCGTCGAGCGGCGCACTTCCTTGCCGACCGCGGCGAAGAAGTCGTCGAGCGTGTCGATGTTCTCGAAGCCCGAGCGCTCGATGTATGCCTTGCCGCTCACGGGGCGACCGCCGATCGATCCGATGACGGTGCAGCGGCCCTCCCAGAAGGCGGGCTTGCTGATCACGGTGATCAGCTCCTGGTCGTTCATCATCGCGGCGATCGTCAGGTCGATGCCTGCCGACGGAGCCGTGAGCTTCCACTCGACCGGGTACGTGTGGAACGTGCGCATCGACGTCCACGTCCGCGTCGGGGTGAACGTCATGTCGTTCACGCTCTTCTGGCGGCTGTCCCGATCGACGAGGACCATCCACTTGCCGACGGTGTCGCCACGGCCCTCGTTGCCCTTGATGTCGATGATCTCGTACGCCGTGAGATCCATCCCGTCGTCTAGCTGCACGGCGGTCCAGTTCCAACCGAGGTCGCGGATGCCCGCGCCTTCGCCGACCGGATCAGCGTGCGTCTTCTTGGATGCGTGTTCGTCGGCGACGTAGCCGCCGAACTCGTGATCGTACCAACCCTGGCCCGAGACCTGGACGCTCTCGCCGTCGACGCGGAGCATGCCGCTTACGGAGCAGCGCGGGACGAAGTAGTAGAACATCTGCTCGTTCGCGTTTCCGCGCACGACACCGTCGTCGCCGTGGCGGCACGGCTGCTTCTGCAGCTGGAACGACAGCTCGATCTTCGCCAGGTCCTCGTGGCCCGAGATCGAGACGGTGTACGAGCCGTTCGCACGCTTTGCGAACGTGCCGTTCGTGCCGTACTGCACGAACAGCTCGTCGGTCTTCACGGTGACGTCGCCGTCGAACACGCGATCCGGCGCCGGTACCTCGCCGCGCTCGAGGATCTCGCGCATCGCGCGGTTCAGGCGCTCGTCCTTGGAGCCGCGCCCGTTGTCCATGCGCTCGAGGCCGAGCTTCGGCGCGTTCTTGTCGACGCGCGACTCGGCGATGTATTTGCCTGTCGCGAGGTCGGTGATTCCCCACGTCATCGAGTGGGCGTACGTGACTTCCTTCGTCGCTTCATCGACCGACGCGATGATGCGGAAGAAGGCCGCGAACACACCAAAGCTCCGCCCATCCGCCGACTCGACGTGCGAGTTGACGTACCACCACTCCGTGTCCGCTGCGGCGTGCGGTAGATCGTGCGTCGCGAGATCGATCGGACCCGACGATGGCCACCACGACATGTTCGACATCGGCGGAAGGCACGGTACACGACGTTGATCCGTGTTCAAACGCCGAAATCCTCGGCCGGGGGCGACGCTGCGATCCTGCGCAACCTGCGCACCAACCGGCGCAACCAGTCGTGGGCACTGGAGGTAGTTTTGGGTGTGGCCCTAACGATCGACGAGCTCGCGGTCGCCCCGCGTTGGCCGCTCGAGCACACGCTCGCCCTCACCGGTCGCGTTCGCGGGGACACGCTTGGAGCGTGGGGCGAGAACCTGCGCGAAAGGTTCGGCCAATCCGCGCTCGCCAAGGTCCGCGCACGGCTGCCGCCGGAGCACGCGCAGATCGCCCCCGTGCTCGGCGATCGCGACCGCGTTCCCGTCCACGCGCAGCTCCTGATCACGGAGGCGATCGTCGACGAATTCCTCGATGGAAACATGCCGGCGCTGCTGCCGCTGCTCGTTGCAGACACGCGCGCGGGCCTCGGGAGGATCCGGCTCACCGCGATGCGCCTCGCCGGGGTCGGATACCTGATGTCCCTCGGGCCCAAGACGTTCCGCGCTGTCCACGAGCAGGGCACGCACGACGCCGCCGTTGGAAAGAAGTCTGCACACCTCTACTTCACGAACAACCGGCTGTTCGCTCACCCCACATGGCGCGTGCTCCAGGTGCTCGCGACCTATGTGTTGTTCGATCTCGTCGGTACGGATGGAAAGGTCCTCGGACACGATGCCGATACCAACGCATTCACCTCGATCGCGACGTGGACCTGACGTGATTGTAGATTCGGCGCGATGAACACCGTGGAGCGCACCGATGTCTGGCGGGTGGCGACTTTCAACATCTGGAACCGCCAAGGGCCGTGGGCCGATCGCCTGCCGCTGATCCGCGACGGACTGCGCGCGCTCGATCTCGACGCGGTCGCGCTGCAGGAGGTGCTCGGCTTCACCGGGCTGCCGAGCCAGGCGCACGAGATCGCCGACGGGCTCGGCTGGAACGTACACCACGTCCCGGCGTGGAACGTCGGTGGTGGGCTCACGTTCGGCAACGCGATCCTGTCGCCGCACGCGCTCCTCGACTGTGCGAGCCTGCCGTTGCCGTCACCGCCAGGGCTCGACACGCGCACGGTCGCGTTCGCGCGCGTCGACTGCACGCACGGACCGATGCCCGTGTTCGCGACGCACCTGACCTTCCAGCATCACCACAGCGACGCGCGCTGCGAGCAGGTGCGCGCGTTGACGGATCACGTCGCGCAGCTCGCGCCGATCGATGGACCACCACCAGTGCTGCTCGGTGACTTCAACGCGGATCCCGACTCCGACGAGATGCGCTTCTTGCGCGGGCTGACGCCGCTCGGTGGCCGGAGCGTGTACTTCGCGGATGCGTGGACGACGACGGGCAACGATCCGGCGCGCGGGTTCACGTACGATCGCGCGAACCCGTATGCGCTGCGCTCGCGCGAGCACTCGCGGCGCATCGATTACATCTACGTGCGCGGCCCGGGAAAACACCTGTGCGGCGAGCCGTTGTCCGCGCAGCTCGCGCTGGACATTCCGCGAGGCGATGTCTGGCCTTCGGATCACTACGCTGTCGTCGCCGAGATCTATGCGGCGAAGCGCCACCACGATCCTTTCTAACCGCGGCGCCGCTGTCGTCGACGTTCGAGGTGTTTGCCTGTTGCGAACACTACAACTTCGTGCGAGAACTGACACGTCAGTTCTTTGTTTATCCGATGAGTTATATGCGTTCAGAGGCCCGTGCGGCCCAGATCTTGGCCTGCGCGAAGCGAGTCTTCGCCGAGCGCGGCTTTCACAACGCGAACATCAGCCACATCTGCGAAGCAGCGGGCATTGGTCGCGGGACGCTCTACCAGTACTTCACGAACAAGCGGTCGGTGCTGACCGCGATCCTGCGCGAGACTCTCGATCGCGCGCGTGCACTCATGCAGCGCCAGTCGACGGAGAACAGGTATCCACCGCCCGAGACGCTCACGCGATCGGCGATCGTCGCGTTCAGCGCTCGGCAGCTGCGCGAGCTGCTGCAGATCGTGTTCACGGATGGCGACACGCTACGCATCGTGTTGCGCGAGGCGGTCGGCCTCGACGTCGACGTCGAGAAGATCCTCGGCGAGATCGACGAGACCGCGATCGCGATCCTCGAGCGCGACCTCGTGCGCGCGCAGCAGGCGGGCATCCTGCGCGAGCTCGATGCACACACCGTCGCGACGATCGTCGTGGGCGGCATCGAGAAGCTCGCATTCAAGGCGCTGCGCAGCGAGGCGCCCATCGATCTCGACAAGCTCGCGATGGAGGCCGCGCGCCTCCACACCATCGGCACGCTCTCCGATCGAGTCCCCAACAGGTAACGGAGGAATCATGGCAACGCTGACCGAACGCTGGTTGACCCCTCGTAAAGCGAGCACGCAGTTCCCGCCGTATTCGTATGGAGACCCCGCGATCGTCGGGCTCGCCGAGGCGCGCACGAACACGGTCGCGCGCATCTACCACAAGACCCACGAACAGGCGTGGGACGGTCGCCAGATCCTCGACGAGTTGATCGCCAAGCACGGCGGGATCAACTTCCCCGAGGACAAGAAGGCCGCGTTCGCACGCGTCGCGAGCGTGCTCTTGTGGGGGGAGCTCGCCGCGTGGTCGATCAGCGCGGACCTCGCGCTCAAGCTCGAGGACACGCCCGCGAAGATGGCGGCGTCGAGCCAGGTATTCGACGAGGCGCGCCACTTCTACGTGCTGCGCGACTACCTGTGGCGCGCGGGCATCGACATCCAGAGGCTCGGTGGATGGAGCCGGCGTTTGCTCGTCGAGCTGCTCGAGACCGACAACCTCCTCTACAAGGTCGTCGGCATGCAGTTGCTCGTCGAGAGCACGGCGGTGATCATGTTCCGCTCGATCGCGGACGCGAAGCTCGAGCCGGTGCTCACCGAGCTCTTGTATTACTTCGAGCGCGACGAGGCGCGGCACGTCGGCCTCGGCGTCTTGACGCTGCCCGACGTGCTCGCGGGCCTGTCCGAGGCCGAGGCGCGGCGGCTGTGGTGGTTCCAGACCAAGATGAACCTAGAGATGATCTTCAGCGGCGTCGCGATGGCGGAGGCGTTCGAGACGATCGGCGTCGACCAGGCCGCGATGAACATGCAGGGCTTTCGCTACCACCGCGAGATCATCAAGCGCATGCGCAAGGAGCGTGGCGAAGAGCGCACCGGTGCGGATGCGCCGTCGATCCGCGGCTTGTTGAAGTTCTCGCGGAAGGGGCAGGAACAGCTCCAGCAGTTCTTGTTCCCGACGAAGCCGCGCTCGGCCATGAGCTCGCGCCTGTATTCGGCGCTCGTCGCGTTCGCGCAGCGATCGGATGCGTGGCTCGCGTCGCGCGCGCCATCG
Organism: Kofleriaceae bacterium; assembly: GCA_046160585.1. Classification (GTDB taxonomy): domain Bacteria; phylum Myxococcota_A; class Polyangia; order Haliangiales; family Haliangiaceae; genus JABFXX01. The sequence continues at coordinate 24,239 of JBJXGN010000291.1, read as the reverse complement.
ACGTGACCGATCCGGTGTGAGCTCAGGGTGCCGCCGCCCAGTAGTCGCGGGGGTAGAGGCGGTGCAGCGTGCCGCCGACCGTGGTCTTCAGGAACTCCGCGTAGGCGTCGAGCTGTTTCGGCGGGCCGATCACGAAGTCGATGCCGTCCGGCGACGGCGTGCCGTAGCCCGGCACGACCTTCCCGAGAACGCGCGGCATGCGAGCGAAGAGCTGCTGCGCGAGATCGGGCCGCTTCGCGGCGCGAAGCACGGCCGTGCGTAGTGAGCGGACCTTCGCGGGCGTGCGGCCATCGACGAGATCCGCGGCCATCGCCCACGCGCGGCTCTCGTAGCCCTCGGCGATGCGGGACTTGAACGCCTTCGCGACCGCGTAGCGCGCGATGTTCGTGTCGGGCTTCGCCGCGTTCAGCTGATCGATCACGAAGCGCAGCGTCTGCGGCAGGAGCGGGCAGCGTTCCGCGTAGTACTCGACCTGTCCACGCTCGACGTAGATCCGCACGCCGTTCGAGTACGCGAGCCCTGCGGCCCAGGTCTTCATGAACAGCGAGTGCGCGCCCGGCGAGACGTACTGGTTCGACGACAGATAGTCGAGGGTCGCGTCCTCGCTCGTATCGGAGAAGGAGGTCGACGACGCCGTGTTCACGAACACGCCGCTCGACGTGCCGGGCGCGACGAGCCCGACGAAGCGAGGTGTCTCGCGTAGGCGCAGGCGCGTGCGCAGCCGCTCCGAGATCGGGTTCGCGAGTACGTGTGTCACGCGAGGTGGCGCGGCTGTGGGGAGCACGTCGACGAGCGCAGTCGTCGCGGCCGTGATCGCCGCGAGGTTCTGCGTCGAGCCGACGCGCACGATGCGGAGCGTACCGCGGTCGATCACCTGTGCGCGGATCTCGCCGAGTGCGGCGAGCGCCTTCGCGGGCCCGGTGCGCAGATCGGCCGCCATCTGGCGGCACAGGTACGCCCAGTCGCCTTGCAGCGAATCATCGGGGAGCTCGGCGGCGATCGCCTGTAGATCCTTGCCTGCGGCGGCGAGGAGCCGGCTCGCCTCTGCCGACAGCGCGCGGAAGGTCTTCGCGTGCTTTGTCGTCGCGGGGACCTCCTTCGCCTTCGCGTTCCACATCGCGACCGCGAGCGCATCGTAGTCCGCGCGCGCGAGGCGCTCGGTCGCGAGGCGCTCGAGCAGGTCGGCCGCGGCGGCGATCGACGCCGGATCGTTCCCGATCAGCTGCCAGCGCAGGCGATGCAGGTCGTGCGCCTGCGTCAGGAACGACTGCGTGCGCAGGTGGATCGGCCAGCGCTGGCGCCACCACGCCTGGTGCGGGTCGCGCACCCACGACTCTTCCGCGCCCTTCATGACTTGCTTGTAGGAGCTGATCATCTGATCGACGACGTCGCGCAGGCGCGGCAGGTTCTTCGCCGACCAGTCCGGTACGAGCATCACGCGCTCCATCCAGCCGAGGGCGGCCTTCGTTTCGTGCAGGGTGTTTCCGGCGCCGCTGATCACCAGCTCGGCGCGACCGCTCTCGAGATCGTGGTCGTACGCCGCCGACAGCTCGAGCACCTCGGTGCGCAGGCGCTCCTTCATCACGTCGCTCGCGATCGGCGTCGCTCCGCCTATGCCTGCCTCGGTGAAGAGCGACGGCAGCATCGCGAGGTACATCAGTCGATCGGCCGGGACGCGATCGAGTGCGAACGCGAACGAGACGCGCGTGCTCTGCATCGAATCGATCGTGGCGGTGAAGAGTGGGCCGCCGCCGATCTTCTCCTCGGTGTACGCGAGGCTGTCGTCCAGCGTCATCGGTGGAGACGCGACGATCTCCGGCAGCGGTGCGCGCTTCGCCGCCGCTTCCAGTGCTGCGCTCTCCTTGTCGTAGTCGGCCTGGTACCTCGCGAGCGTGGCCGTCGCGTCGGGCGCGGCGTAGTGCTTCTGGAGGCGGGCCAGCTCGTCGGCGATGCGCTTGTCGCGATCGGCGTCGAGTTGCTTGCGCAGCGCCGGGCTCGGACGCGCACCGATGACATGCGGCTCGGCGAGGAGGCCCCACGCCGCCATGCGCGTCCTCCACGGATTGCCGGGCGCGGCGAGGACGGCCTCGATCGCGGCGAGCTCCTTCTTCAGCGTGACGGACTTCGTGACGCCCTCGGTCTTGGACAGCGCGTGCAGGTGATCGAACCACGCGGCGCCCGTGCCGCGGATGCCGAAGCCCGGCGGCGAGTCGAGGAACTTCGCGATGCGCCGGCGTAGGGCGGTCACGCGCGCCCGCACGCGCTCGTTGATCGCGACGAGCTCCGCGTCGCCGTCGGCGAGGTTCGCGATCCGGTCCATCTGCCGGTGCACCTCGACGCGCAGCGCGCCGAGCGATGTCTCGGTGATCGCGTCGGCGCGCAGGCCGCCGAGCGTGACGAAGATCGGCTGCCCGAGGTCGTCCTGTGGATACGGGCCGATGCCGGTGATTCCGAGGTCGAGCGTGCGCGTCTTGCTGTCGACGAGGATCTTGTACAGCGTGGTCGCTTCGTCGCCGGCGATCGCGCCGAGGAACAGCGAGCGCAGCGTCAGGTCCGTGAGGTCAAGCTCCTTTGGGAGCGCGGGCCACACGATCATCGCGGGGCTCGGAGTGGTGGCGTCTCCGAACGGATAGTCGACGATGGACACCTTCTGCGCGGGCGGCGCGGGCGGCTTCGGAAGGTCGGCCTCGGTAGTCACGGGGCCGGTGCGGCGATTCGCCTTCGCGAGAACGTGTTCGGTGCGGGCGAGGACGTCGTGCAGCGCGATCGACTTCGGGAACGCGGCGATCATGCCCATGTTCGCGAGGTGGTAGTTCGCGGTGTGAAACGCGCGGATGTCGGCGGGGGTCATCGTGCGGATCGCGTCGGGATAGCCGCCCCCCTCGTACGCGAGCGAGTGCTGCGCGCCGTACACGAGCTGCAGTCCGGCGCGCCACACCACCGCCATCGGCGACTCGTAGCTGCGCACCATCTCGTTGTAGACAGTGCCCTTCTCCTCGAGGTGGAGCGCGCCATTCGCGTCCTTGGCGACGCCGAAGTTGCGCACCTCGCGCCGGATCTCCTCGTCGGTGTAGTCCGGATCGAGCATCGCGCCGAGCTGCTCCGCGAACACCGGCCAGAATGCGTCGGCGCCCGCGACCGTGTGGAAGTGATACGCGGTGTGCCAGTGCTCCGTGAACGCGCTCGACGACACGAGCGACATCGCCTGCGCGCTGCCGAGCTTGCGCCCGCGATCGCCCTTGCCGAGCAGCAAGTGCTCCTGCGTGTGTGGCTCGCCCTTGTCGCTCGTCGGAAACGAACCGACCCACAGGTAGCCCTGCGGCGCGCTCTCGATCTGGAGGTAGTCGAACGTGAACTTCGTGGCCTCGTGCACGAACCGCGCCCCGATGCGCCGATCGGCTCCATCGACATAGAACGCGAGGGCGCGGAACGCGCCGAGGCGGCTTCCCGCGGCCATCGACGCGAGCGAGGGCTCTCCGGCGTTGTCGTCGTGCTTGTCGGGCGTCGGCGTGACTGTCCGCGGCGCGCTCGGGCACGCCACGAGCGTCGCGAGCGCGAGCCCACACAGGATCGTCCGTGACATGCGGCTTACTCTCCCCGCACGGCGGGGCACTTGCTAGCCTCTACGCCATGATCGAGCTCCGCCAGGTCGAGTCCACCGTCGTCGTCACGCTCGCGGCCGGTCGCGCCAACGCGCTCGACTACCCGATGCTCGAAGCGCTGTCGCAGGCGATCGACTCGGCGATCGCGAACAACCCGCGCGCGCTGATCGTCACGGGCACGGACACGACGTTCTGCGGCGGGCTCGCGCTGCCCTCGCTGATCGATCTCGACCGGGACTCGATGCGCGCGTTCATGAACATGTTCAGCGGCACGATGCGCCGCTTGCTCGAAGCGCCCGTCCCGACGGTCGCGGCGATCAACGGCGGCGCGATCGCGGGTGGCTGCGTGATCGCGATGATGTGCGATCAGCGCGTCATGGTCGGGGACGGACCCAAGGGCCCGCCGCGCATCGGGCTTAACGAGGCGCAGCTCGGGATCGGCTTGCCGGCGATCGTGCTCGAGGTCGCGCGGGTGAAGCTGACGCCCGGGGCGTTCACGCAGGTAGCGCTGGGCGGCGCGCTGTTCGATGCGCCGGCTGCTCGCGCGCTCGGCCTTGTCGACGAGGTGGTCGCGCCGTCCGTGCTCGAGCAACGGACGATGGAGCGCGTTCGTTCGATGACGTCGGCGGGCGCTGCGGCGTACGCGCAGATCAAGCGTGCGTGGACACAGCCGCTACTCGACGTCCTCGAGCGCACGAATCGCGCCGTCCTCGAGTCGTGGCTCGATACGTGGTTCTCCGACGAAGGCCAGGAGCGCTTGCGCGCGACGGTTGCCCGCCTGACGAAGAAGGCGTAGAAGCTCGCGTGAACATCGCGATCGCCGGCGCCGGCATCTTCGGCCTCACGGCCGCGCTCGAGCTCCAGCGCCGCGGTCACGCGGTGACGATCTATGATCGCGGGCCGATCCCACACCCGCTTGCGGAGTCGACCGACATCTCCAAGGTCGTGCGCATGGACTACGGCGCGGACGCGGACTACACAGCGCTGGGCGAGGCGTCGCTCGACGGCTGGCGCCGATGGAACGCGGAGTGGGAGACGCCGCTCTTCCACGAGACCGGCGTGACGTTCCTCTCGCGTACACCGATGGAGCCCGGCACGTTCGAACACGAGACGTACCGCATGCTCGTCGATCGCGGTCATCCGCTCGAGCGACTCGACGCGACCGCGATCGCCGCACGCTTCCCCGCGTACGCGCCGGGCGCGCTCGTCGATGGCTACTTCAACCCGCGCGGCGGTTGGGCCGAGAGCGGGCGCGTGGTCGGCACGCTCGCCGAGCTCGCGCGCGCGGCGGGCATCGCGATCCGCGAGGACGCCGCCTTCGATCGCAGCGATGCGGAGCTGCGCATCGTGTGCGCGGGTGCATGGACCGCGAACATCGTGCCCGAGCTCGCGACGTCGATCATCGCGAACGGTCAGCCCGCGTTTCATCTGCGCCCGGACGTTCCATCGCTGTTCGCCGCCGAGCGGTTCCCCGTCTTCGGCGCCGACATCTCCCGCACCGGCTACTACGGGTTCCCCGTGAACGACGGCGTCGTCAAGATCGCAAACCACGGCACGGGACTCCCCGTTCCGATCTCCGCCGACGGTGACGCGGCGCGGGCGATCCATCCCGGCCACGAAGCGGCGTTACGGACGTTCCTGGCCGAGACCTTCCCGGCGCTCGCGAGCGCGCCCCTCACCTCTCGACGACTGTGCGTCTACGGCGACACGATCGACGGACACTTCTGGATCGCGCGACACCCGGCGAGGCGGGACCTCGTCGTCGCGACCGGAGGCTCGGGCCATGCGTTCAAGTTCGCTCCGGTGCTCGGCGCGCTGATCGCGGACATCGCCCTCGGCGAGCCGCACCCACTCGCGCACAAGTTTCGCTGGCGACCCGAGCTCGTCGACACGACGACCGGTGACGCCGCGCGACATCGTTAGTGGCGCTTCAGATCATCGTCGTGGCGTGTCACTCGGTACGTGCTCTCACGACGAGAACATCGTCGTGGCGACACGAATCGCCACGACAGGTCGCGTGACCACAGCGTCGACGGTCGAACCAGTCGAGATCACGGTTCGGGCGATCCCTCGCGCGCTGGCCATCGCGTTGCACTCGCCGCGCGCATGCTTCGCCTATCAAATTCTCTCGTCGTAGTGCTCGCGGGTCTGGTCGGATGCGCGAGCGAACAAGGTGCGATCGATGAAGACGGTCGCGATGACTCGTTCACCACCGGTGGAAAGCTCGACGGCTTTCAATGCACGCCTGCGGAAGCGGCGGCAATCCTCGGTGTCGTGAACACGGCGTCGCTCGCGACGCTAAAGACCGACGTACAGCTCGTCGAGAAGGCCGCCGATAACATCGTCGCGGTCCGCAAGGGCGACGACGAGGTGGCGAACACCGCCGACGATGTCGAGTTCGGAACGCTCGCGCAGCTCGACGCGGTGCCGTACATCGGCCCTGTCGCGTTCGCGAAGCTCCTGCAATACGTCCACGATGCCGACCTCGTCGGCGACCCACCCGCGCCCCTCGGGCAGTGGAACACGACGACGATCGCGAACGGCGCCTTCTGGGACTTCGCGCTCGCGCCCGACGGCAAGCCGGTCGTCGGGTTTCGAGCGAACGGCGTCCACCAGCTTCGCCTCGCGAGCGGCAGCGTCATCACACTCCCTCCGGAGTACGTGACGGCGACGAACCTCAGCCTCGCCGTGGACAGTGCCGGAGATCCGCACATCACGTATCGCAAGGCGGGACCCTCTCCGGCGAACAGGTTCGCGCACATCGTCTATCGCAACGGTCAGTGGTCGTCGCTCGGCGAGTTCGACGCGAGCACGTTGTGGCTCGAGCAGAGCCCCGACGGGAAGATGTTCGCGCTCGCGGCGGTAAGGAGCTGCGACACCTGTTGGTCCGATCTGACGTTGCACACACTTACCGCGTCGCCGACCAGCGAGTCCCTCTGGCGCGTCGAGGACAGTTGGAGGCTCGGCTTCGCGGTCGGCGCCGACGGCTTCCCCGCGATCGGCTGGGACTCCCGGCATCATGCGCGCCGCGGCCCGAATGGATGGACGTCTCTCGACATGGGCGTCGCGCTCCCGCAACAAACGCTCGCCACGACCGGTGGAGCCAACGCGACGGTGTTCGGCGTCGGCGACGGTCGTATTCGCACATATCGCCAGAGCGGCACGACGTTCGATGCACTGGAACCGCGGCGTGGCCACGCCGGCGGGTACATCGACGCGACCGTCGATGGCGACGGCACGGCGCACGCGTGTTACATCAAGAGCGACAACGTGGTGCATCTGCAGGCCACGACGACGGGCACCGTGATCGAGACCAGCCATCACAACGCCAAGTACTGCATGCTCGCGACCGATCTCGCCGGCAAGGTTCACATGGTCACGAGCTTCGGCAACCTCATCAACCACGCGGTCTACGAGTAGGGATGGGCTTCTTCGATCGATGGTTCGGCAAGAAGGTAGCGCCAGCGCCACCACCGCCGGATGTCTCGGAGGCGACGCTGCGTCGCGTGTTCGGTGACTCGAGGGTGAAACACGCGACGGACTCGCTGTGGAGGTCGTCGACCGAGCGCCGGCGAGTGCGCGCGATCAGATCGGCGGTATCCCCGCCAACATCGGACCGGACACGTGGCCGGTCTGCAATGCGTGCAAGGCGCCACTGACGTTCATCGCGCAGGTCGCCTGCGGTCCCGACGAGGTACTTCGCTATCCCGAGCGCGGATCGATCGCGATCTTCCTATGCAACTCCGAGCCTCCGACCGAAGCGTTGTGCATCACCGCGGACGGAACGGGTACGGCCGTGTTCTTCGTCGAAGAGGCTCCGGCCGCGCCGATGTTCGACGAGGCACAGCGACAGGCGATCGCATCGATGCACGTCGCGTCGATGTTGCGGTCGATCGATCAAACGGCACCGTAGCCGAAGGCATTCCTGCTTCCCGCGAAGGATGGCTTCCGTAGTCGGCCCGTGCTCGATCATGCGTTTCGCGTCGAGCGGCGGGGGCGCGTTTCGTGCGCGGATCCAGGCATCGGCGACGAGCGCGCCCTCTACCACGCGTTTCAGCAGGCGAAGGTGCGGAACGATGGGGACATCGCGATCGAGATCGATGCGTTCCCCGACTGGATCCAGGGACCTCACGATGACCTCGCCTGTTTGTGCGGCGCAGCGATGGAGCTCGTCGTGCAGTTCGACTCGTTCGACGATGCGATCAACCTCGGTGATGCGGGACGTGCCTACGTGTTCGCGTGTTCGAGGCGCTGCGGTCCACGATCGTTCCTCATGCGATGGGACTGCTGCTAGACAGCGAGATCTAAGACGTGGGCTTTGGCGACGGCGCGCGCTAGGCGTGATCGCCGAACGTGGGCGCTACCCGCGCACGGCGAGGGCGATGCGACTGTCCGCTTTCCGGACGGCACGCGCGAGGTCGGCGGGCATCAGCTTGTCGGCGGCTTCTTGCGTCGAGATGTCTTCGAGGACGTTCCAGCCGCGCTCGTCGAGGAACGGCACGAGCTCGCCGGGTGAGGTGCCCCACTTGAAGGGCTCGCCGACGGTCGCGACCGCCGCACGGATCATGCGCGTGACGAGTGACGGCGCGGTGAGCCGCTCTTTCGAGAAGTAGTTCATCGCGAGCATCGAGCCGGGAGAGCTCCACTCGGCGATCGCGCGCAGCGAGGCGTCGATCGCCGTCTCGGTCAGGTACATCGTCACGCCCTCCCAGATCGTGAGCGTGGGGCGAGAGGGATCGTGGCCCGCGTCGACGAGTGCGTCGCCGAGCTCGTCGAGCGGGCGCGTCTCGAAGTCCCACGTCACGTAGTGAACGGGCGCGTCGATGCCGAGGCGCGCGAGGGTGGCTTGTTTGTGGCCCTGCGTCGCCGGGTGATCGATCTCGAACACCATCGCGTGTGCGAGCTCGGGCAGGCGGAGCGCGCGGCAATCGAAGCCCGCGCCGAGCAGCACGACCTGGTCGCCGCCATCCTCGACGAAGTTGCGGACCGCGTCGTCGAGCAGCTTCGTGCGGATCTGCATGTACACGATCCACGTGCGCATGCCGGGCAGGGTGGCGAGCGCCTTGGGACCTCGCTCCGCGAGCAGGGACGCGAGGCGCGTCGAGAGGAACGCGAGACCGTACGGATCGTCGGCGACGCGAACGTCGTCGGGGAGCAGCATGCCGAGGCCACGTGCGGCGGCGACGAACTGCGCGGTGCGGCTCGGCGTGTCGTCGCGCACGATTAGACGACCGGGCTTGTCTTCGCGCGGCCGCTGATGCGATGGGCCATCCCGGCCGGGCGCTCGATGATCTTGTAGTCCTCGTCCTCGACGGCGACGCGCTCGCTCTCCTCGTGGACGAACGTCAGCTCGTAGTCGATCTCGACGTCCTCGAGAGACTCGACGAACTTCCGGTGCGGGTGATCCTCGCCAAAGCCGACCATGCCGTTGAACGTGACCATGTACGCCCCCACACCCCCGGTGGGATCCGCAGCGGACTGTTCCAGGATGGCCGTCTTGTCCATCTCGATGGTCTTCTGCTTCACCTTTACAGCGATGATCTGTGCCTTATAGCCGTCACCCGGCACGCCGTCCGTCGCGAGCCACTTCAACCGCAGGGGGCGGTCGGGGTTCAGGCGGAAGTTCACCAGCACGTTGCTCATGTGCAGTAGCTTACCGAAATCTGCTAAGCCAGCGCCATGCGCTACCTGCACACGATGATCCGCGTGCGCGACTTGCCCGCGGCCCTGCGCTTCTTCTGTGAAGGGCTCGGGCTGCGCGAGATCCGCCGCCGCAATAGCGAGCAGGGGCGCTTCACGCTCGTGTTCCTCGGCGAGAGCGACTCCGACTCGCCGAACATCGAGCTCACGCACAACTGGGATCAGGCCGACGCGTACACGGTCGGGCGCAACTTCGGCCACGTTGCATACGAGGTCGACGATGTCTACGGCGCGTGCCAGCGCTTTGTCGATCTTGGCTATCCCATCAGCCGTCCGCCGCGCGACGGCCGGATGGCGTTCATTCGGTCGCCGGATCTGATCTCGGTCGAGCTCCTGCAGCGCGGCGATGCGAAACCTGCCGCGGAGCCCTGGACGTCGATGCCCAACGTGGGCGAGTGGTAACGAGCGTGGCGAAGACCGGCGAACCCGTCCTCAAGGTCATCGCGACGAACCGCAAAGCGTCGCACGACTTCGTTATCCACGAGCGGATCGAGGCAGGCGTCGCACTCAAGGGCTCCGAGGTGAAGAGCCTGCGCGACGCAAAGGTGACGATCGCCGATGGCTTCGTGGACATTCGCAAGGGACAGGCATACCTCCACGGCATCCAGATCAACGAATACGCGCAGGCGAACCGCTGGGGCCACGACGTGGATCGCGTGCGCAAGCTGCTCCTGCACAAACACGAGCTCGCAAAGCTCGGCGACAAGGTGCAGCTGAAGGGCTTCACGCTGATCCCGCTGGCGCTCTACTTCAAAGGCGCCTACGTGAAGATCGAGCTCGGCCTCGTCACGCACAAGAAGCACCACGACAAGCGCGAGTCCAAGCGGGAAGCGGATGACAAGCGCGAGATCGATCGCGCGATGAAGGCGAAGAACCGAGCCTGACCTCTCGGTCGGCGCGCAGCGAGCAGGCGCGTCGACCTCCTCACCCCACGCCCCGTAACCACGTCGCGCGCTCGATCGGGGACTCGGCACTCCGGCGTGCGCGCGAGCCTGGCCAGTCGCGTGGCTGCCGAACTGACACGAGAGTCGCCACGTGAGCCGTCGATGTGGCAGGGGAGCCGCTCCTGTTCGTGGACTATCGAGCCGTTAGGGGAATGGGCTGCAATGGTCCGTTGGTTGCTGTGTCCGTTCCCATGATGTTCACGCGGATCGGCTTCACGATGTTTCACCTCGAGGCGTACCAGAACCACGCCCTCGACGAGCCGTCGTATTTCCCGGTCCAGGTGCTCCGCTCCCGCAACGCGATGAGCGCGTTCTTTGCGATCCCGCGCCAGCGTCGCTAGTCGTCGCGGTTGTGCACGTCTCGTACACGCGTAGGAAATTGCGGAGCTTTCGGCGAGCCAGCTCGAAAAACTGAGATCGCAAAACGAGTAGGTGCCGGGAATCGCGGTGCTGGCGCGTGGCAAGGGCCTTGCTGTAAACGAGGTCCATGCGCTTCGCCTGGATCGCCACGCTCGCTCTCGTCCCCGCCTGCCAGCTGTACTTCCTCGGCGGCGATGACGAGCCCGAGACGTGCGATCGCCCGACGGTCGCCGGCCCACAGTTCCGGCTCGTGAACCCCGACACGCTCGCCTGCGAGACGTTCTCGCAGCCCGGCTGCGACTACGCGTGCGGGCCCTGCCCGGGTGGCGCGATCTACATCCCGCCGTGGGGCGCGTGCGACTCGCCGTGCATCGGTCTCTCGGAGTCCGCGTGCATGGCGGACGAGCAGTGCCGCGTCGCGCGCTCGTACAGCGACTACTACGAGTCGTCCCCCATCGACGACTTCATGGGTTGTTATCCGCTGAACACCGCACCGTCGCCCGCAGTGCAGGAATGCGACGGCCTCGATGCCGAGCAGTGCGCGTGGCAATCCGACTGCACGGCGCTGTACAGCGGTGCACCCGGCCAGTGCAACGCGCTCACACCCGAGCAGTGCATCGGCGCGCAGTTCGAACAGTGCATCCCGGAAGAGCGTACCGATCCGGGCCACTGCCGCCCCGCTGCGTGCCGCCAGGCGACGCCGGACTGCCCCACCGGCACGACGCCCGGCGTCGACAACTACTGCTACACGGGTGCGTGCATCCCGAACCAGTACTGCGACCCCGTGGCGTTGTGATCCACGCGCGCTCGCGTAGCATGCGACTCGCATGGCTCGCAGCGCTCTCGTCACCGGTGCGAATCGCGGCATCGGCCAGCAGGTAGCGCGCTCGCTCGCGTCGACGGGCTGGGATGTGCTGCTCGCCGTGCGCGACAAGAAGGCCGGCGACACCACCGCAGCGCGCCTGCGCAAGGAGACCGGCGGCCGCCTGCGGGCTGTCGAGCTCGACGTCACGAGCGACGCCTCCGTCACCACCGCAGCGCAGAAGCTAAAAGATGGCGCGATCCGCCTCGACGCGCTCGTGAACAACGCCGGTGTCTACGGCACTGCGAGAGGTGCGGAGCAGGTCACGCTCACCATCGAGACGAACTTCTTCGGTGCGCTGCGCACCACGCTCGCTCTGCTGCCGCTCCTCGTCGACGGTGCGACGATCACCAACGTCACGAGCGGGCTCGGCGAGCTGTCGAACCTCGATCCACCGCACCGCCGCTTCCTCGCCGATCCAGCGCTGACGCGCGACTCACTCGTCGATGCGATGCGCGGCTACGTCGCGACCTGTCCCGACTGGGGGACCGACGCATACGGAGTGTCCAAGGCCGCGCTCGACGCACTCACCCGCGTGTTCGCCAAGGAGCTCGCGCCGCGGAACATGCGCGTGAACTCCACATGCCCCGGCTGGGTGCGCACGGACATGGGCGGGCGCAATGCACCGCGATCGATCGAGCAAGGTGCCGCGAGCGTGCTGTTCGGCGTGACGACCACCGCGACGGGCGGTGTGTTCCGCGACGGCAAGCGCGTGGGCTAGCGGTAACGCCCACGGCGTCGTGGCAGTACCGGCGTCCGATGGCGCCTTTGGCGGTCGTTGGTGCATAACCACGCTTGCATACACGCGTAGAAGACGCATAAATATGCACATGGCGCATGCCCGAGTCGCGTTGTTCGGAGCTGCAGGCTACACCGGCCTCGAGCTCGCGAAGCTCCTGCCGCTGCATCCGGAGCTGTCATTCGTTTGCGCCGCGAGCGACACCCACGCGGGCAAGCCGGTCGCGCAGCTCGCGGGCGGGGCATCGACGCTGTCGTTCGTGACGACGGTGCAGGCGCACGAGACGCCGGCGGACATCGCGCTGCTCGCGGTCCCGCACGACGCGGCACCGGCGATGGCGGCGCAGATCCGCGCGCGCGGGACCAAGGTCGTGGACCTGTCGAACGCGCACCGCGCGTCGGCGGAGGCGGTCTATGGGTTGACGTCGTGGTTCGCGGACGAAGTGGTAGGGGCGTCGCTGGTAGCGAACCCGGGGTGCTACGCGACGGGGATCATCACGGCGGTGGCGCCACTGGTGCGGCACGGGCTGATCGAGCGCGAGATCATCGTCGCCGCGGGGTCGGGCGTCACGGGCGCCGGCAAGTCCAAGGACGAGGCGCTCAGCCTCGGGGAGCTGCACGACAACGTGCGCGCGTACAAGGTCCTGAAGCACCAGCACGTGCCCGAGATCGAGAGAGCGCTCGCGCGCGTCGCGGGTTCGAGCTCGCCGGCAGCGGGTTCGTCGGGTGCGGGCTCGTCGTCGGGTGCCTCAACAGGCTCGGTGGGCGCGGCGGGCGCGAAGTCACCACGCGTGATCCTGACGACACATCTGCTCCCGATCGCGCGGGGCATCTTCGCGACGATCACCGTGCGGTTGCTTGCACCGCGAACATCCGACGAATTGACGCGGTTGTTCCGCGAGGACTACGCGGGTGATCCGACGGTGCGCGTGTTCGATACGCCGGAAGAGGTCTCGCTGAGGAGGGTCGTCGGCACGAACGAGACACACGTCGGCGTGGCGTCGAACGGCGAGCACGCGATCGTGACCGCGAGTATCGACAATCTTCTCAAGGGCGCGGCAGGGCAGGCGATCGAAAACGTGAACATCATGCTCGGGCTCCCGCGGATCACGGGACTCCTGCACCTGGCGAGGCACGGATGAAGCTCCCGGTTGGGTTTCGGTTCTCGGGCGTGGCGTGTGGCATCAAGCCAATGCGCCCAGACCTCGCGTTGTTCGTCTCCGACACGCCAGCCACGTGCGCGGGCTCGTTCACGATCAACCGCGCGAAGGCGGCGCCTGTCGTCGACAGCGAGGCGCGACTCCCGGCGGAGGGCATTCGAGCGATCGTCGTGAACAGCGGCAACGCGAATGCCATCACCGGCCCCGGCGGTGCGGAGGCGGTCTCGATGATCGTCGGCGCAGCGGCCAAGGAGCTCGGTGTCGAGAGGAGTGCGGTCGTGACGGCGAGCACCGGCGTGATCGGCATGCCGATGCCCGCGGACAAGCCGGTGAAGGCGATGGCCGCGGCGGTCGCCGCACTCGGGGCGGATCCCGAGAAGGCGGCCGAGGCGATCATGACGACCGACACGACAAAGAAGCTAGCGTCGCGCACGGTCGAGATCGAGGGCGTGCCGGTGACGCTCGCGGCCGTGTGCAAGGGCAGCGGCATGATCGCGCCGCAGCTCGCGACGGTGATCGCGGTGATCGTCACGGACTGCGCGATCGAGCCGAAGGTGCTCGACGCTGCGCTGGACGGCGCGACGCGCGAGACGTTCGAGCAGCTGACGATCGACGGCGACATGAGCACGAACGACAGCGTGTTCGTGCTCGCGAACGGACGCGCCGGCAACGCGAAGATCACGCGCGTCGACTCGACCGCGTATCACGTGTTCACCGCGACGCTGGTGGAGCTACTCGACGAGATGGCGCGCGAGATCGCGGCGGACGGCGAAGGCGCGACGAAGCGCCTCGAGGTGCACGTCGCCGGGGCGCCGAGCCACGACATCGCGCGCGATCTGGCGAGGAGCATCTGCGGCTCGCCGCTCGTGAAAGCGGCGATCTTTGGCGCCGATCCGAACTGGGGCCGCATCCTGGCGACGGTCGGCGCGCGCGTCGGCTCGCTCGATCTCGCGATCGACCCGCATCAAGCGCGCGTGACGATCCAGGGGATGAACGTCTACGACCGCGCGCCGTTGCCGTTCGATCGTGCGGCGGTCAAAGCGCGGCTGCGCGACCCGGAGTGCTCGATTGTCGTCGAGCTGCGCGCGGGCGATCACGTCGCCAAGGCGTATGGCTGCGACCTGTCGTACGACTACGTGAAGCTCAACGCGGACTACACGTCGCTGATCGTGGAGAAGGCGGACGGTGGGACGGGCACGGACAACAAGCTCACGAACTACACGCCGTCGTTCAAGCGCAGTGTGCTCGTCGAGGCGCTCGGGTACATCTCGCGGTTTCGCGGCAAGCGCTGCGTGATCAAGCTCGGCGGCGGGGCGCTCGCGAAGGATGCCGTGCTGCGCGCGTTCTGCGACGACGTGATGCTGCTGCACTCCGTCGGGCTGTCACCGATCGTCGTGCACGGCGGCGGCGCCGCGATCACGCGGGCGCTCGAGGCGCGCGGGCGGCAGACATCGTACGTCGACGGGCTGCGCGTCACGCCCGTGGGCGACATCGATGCCGTCGAGAGTGTGCTCGACGCGATCAACGCGGATCTCGTCGGCCTGCTCAACCGGCGCGGCGCACACGCGATCGGGCTGTCGGGATCGGACGCGGCGCTGCTGCGCGCGAAGAAGCTCGTGCGCGCGGACGGGGTAGATCTCGGGCAGGTCGGCGAGCTCGTCGAGGTCAATCGCACGTTCCTCGAGTCTCTGCTCGCGCAGAGCTACATCCCGGTGATCACTCCGATCGGCATCGGCCCCGACGGTGAGGTGTTCAACATGAACGGCGACACCGTCGCGGCGGGCGTCGCGAAGACGCTCGGCGTCGAGAAGCTGATCTACATGACCGACGCGGCGGGCATCGTCGAGAACGGCGAGCTCGTGACGGATCTGACGCCGACCACGCTGCGCGGCAAGCTCGCGAGCCACATCGTGCAGGGCGGCATGGCGCTGAAGGCGACGTCGATCCTCGACGCGCTCGCCGGTGGCGTGCAGGCCGTGCACCTGATCGATGGCCGCACTCCACACAACGTGATCGCCGAGCTGTTCACGGATCGCGGCGTCGGGACGATCGTGCGCGCGGAGGCCACCTAGTGGCCGAGACCACCGTCACGCGCGCGCGCCGCTCGGCGATCGTCGAGCTCGTGCGTACGCACCACGTGGGCACGCAGGCCGAGCTCGGCGAGCTGCTCGAGAAGCGCGGCTACGAGGTCACGCAGGCCACGCTGTCGCGCGACCTCGCAAAGCTGCGCGCCCGCCGCGTCTCGCTGCCCGACGGTGGTACCGCGTACGAGCTCGAGGGCTTCACGGCGCGCACCGGCGAGGAGCCCGCGCAGCTCGCGGCGATGGCCGACCTCGTCGTCGGGATCATCGACGGAGAGGCGATGGTGGTCGTGCACACGCGGCCCGGCGTCGCGCCGGCGATCGCGGCGCTTGTCGATCAGGCGCGTCTCGATGGCGTGATCGGCACGATCGCAGGCGACGATACGATCTTCATCGCGCCCGCGCGCAAGGTCAGCGCGAAGCAACTCGCGAAGCAGCTCGAGCAAATGTTCGCGCGGCGATGACAGTCACGGCAGGTCGAGCCGGATGTGAGTTTCGCCCCCGGGGCTCTTCACGCGGTGGATCACGACCTTCTCGCTCGCCGTTCGCCCGACGGTCTCGCCGGTCGGTAGCTGCTTCGTCGGATCCGTGATCATCCAGCGAACGAGCCCCATCACGAAGTCGAGCGCTCCTTTGCCGCGGATCGCGCACGTGATGTAGAAGTTCTCGCGCCCGTAGCGCGGCATGTTGAACGTGCGGAACGCCATGCGCGACTCGGAGATGCGCTCCGTCGTGATGTCGATCGCGAGCTCCGGCGGAATCGCGCTCTGCTCGACGCCCAGCGCCGCGAGGTCGGAGAACAGCTTCGCCTTGTGGAACACCGCGCCGTGGCCGAGCATCGCGCCGATCGCGGGGACGTTGTCGATCACCGCAGCCGTCAGCGCAGCGAGCTGCGTGTCGATCTCGCGCGGCGTCCCGGACAGGCCCATCGCCGTGACGATCAGATGCGCGGCGTGGACCTGATCCTCGGGGATCGACGTTGGCCCGAACGGCATCGACCCGGCGTCGGGATGCGGCGCCTCGACGAGCATCACGAACAGCGTGCGTCCGTCCCCCAGTCCGAACTGCTGGATCCCTTCTTTGCCCACGTGGCGGGTGAGCGTGAAGCCGAGCTTGGCGGCGCTTGCGATGACCGCGTCGGGATTTGGGGGCGCGGCCGCGGATAGCAGCACGAACGAGAGCACCGTCGACATGCGAGGGGAAGCGGACCACTTCGCAAGTTCGTAGGGAAGACATACGAAGCACGGACTTCGCGCTCTCGTGGCGCGAGATCGAGCGCGGTCGACGAGCCTTGCTCGTTGTCGATGCGAGTTGACGGATCGAATCGTGCGGGTGACGAGCACCCGTCACGCGGGCGGGCAAGTGCGTGATTCGACGCGGGAGCGACCTGGTATCGCGCCTGCAATTGCCACCACCCATGAACCTCGTCGAGATCGAGATCGCATCTCTGGAGAACATCAACGGCGGCGTCGACTGGGCTCACGTCGCGAACACGGCGAAGTCAACCTCGGAGCACGTGGGTGCGGCCGGTGCGGCCGTCGGCGGAGTCGCCGGCGGTGTCCTCGGCGCAGGCGGCGGAGCCGTCACGGTTCCCGGCGTCGGCGCGGTGCCCGGCTGGGTGGCGGGGACGGCGGCCGGTGCCGGCCTCGGCTACGGCGTCGGTCGCGTTGCTGGCTACATCGGCGGCGCGGCAAGGGGCATTTGGGATAGCTGGGGCCGGTAGTGATCGCCGCGCGTGCGTGGATCGGCGCGGTACGAGCCGCGCCACTCGGGTTCGGCGCCGGCATCGGCATCGCCTTGATCGGCGGCCTGCCGATCTTTCACGTGTCAGGTGCGGGCGTCATTCTGGCAATGACGATCGGCGCGCTCGCCGGCCTCGTTCGCCGCTAGTCGCGGTGGTATGGCTCGCCGCGAAGGATCTTGAAGCCGCGATACAGCTGCTCCAGGACGAGGAGCCGCACGAGGCGATGCGCGATCGTGAGCTGGCCGAACGAGATCAGCTTGCGTGCACGTTTGCGGAGCAGGTCGCTGTGGCCATCGGCGCCGCCGATCGCGAACACGACCGGCGCGCCACCGCCGTGTTGCTGCTCCGCGCCGAGGATGTCGTTGGCGAACGCGACCGAGGTGATCGACGCGCCGCGCTCGTCGAACGCGTAGAGGTGCACGTCGGACGGCAGTGATCCGAGCATCGCTTGCTCGTCCTTGGACTCGGTCACGGTGAGCGAGCAGAACGGACGAAGTCGCTTGCGGTATTCGTCCTCGGCGTCGACGAAGTAGCGTTCCTTGAGCCGTCCCACGACGGCGAGCGTGAGCTTCACGAGACCGCGGAGTCGTAGACTTCGTCGGCGGGGATCCGCGCCTCGGGCGGCACGTCGATGTGCACGCGCGGGGCGTCGTTCCACAGGCCCTCCAGATCGTAGTGCTCGCGTGCCGAGTGCAGAAACACGTGGACGACGAAGTCACCGTAGTCGAGCAGCGCCCACTGACCCGTGCGTGCGCCTTCGGATCCGATCGGTCGAAGGTCGTCCTGCTTCAGCCCGGCGCTGATGCCGTCCGCGATCGCGTCGACCTGACGGTCCGAGCGACCGGACAACACGAGCTGGTAGTTGCAGAACGAGCACAGATCGCGCACGTCGAGGAGCACGGGCTCGAGCGCCTTCTTGTCGAGCGCGAGGGCGAGCGCCCTCATCGCACCGTCGAGACCTTCGGTGCTCGTCGACTTCGCCCCCGGGGCCGGCGGATCCTCGGCGATGCGTCGTGCCTTGCCCTGGGTCGCAGTTTTCGGTGCGCTCTTCTTTTTCTGGGTCATGCGTTCCTTACGTGTCCGGTGCCGCGAACGACAAACTTCAGCGTGGTGAGCCCTTCGGCGCCCATCGGGCCGTAGGCGTGGAGGCGCGTCGTCGAGATTCCGATCTCCGCGCCGAGCCCGAGCTCGCCACCATCGGCGAAGCGCGTCGATGCGTTGATCATCACCGTCGACGAATCGACCTCGCGCACGAAGCGCTCGCCGATCTGCGCGTCGGTCGTGAGGATCGACTCGGTGTGGCTCGAGCCGTATGTCTCGATGTGCGCGATTGCCGCGTCGATGCCGTCGACGACGCGCACCGCGAGCACCAGGTCCAGGTACTCCGCGTACCAGTCGTCCTCCGTGGCGGCGCGCATCGGTGCGATCGAGCGAGCAGCGTCGTCGCCTCGCAGCTCCACCGTCGGCATCGCGCGGACGAGCGCGGGGATCACGCGATCGGCGACGGCGCGATCCACGAGCACCGTCTCGACGGCGTTGCACACGCCCGGTCGCGAGACCTTCGCGTTCGCGACGATCGCGGCGGATGCGTCCGCGTCGTTCGTCGAGTGGATGTAGATGTGGCAGACGCCCTTGTAGTGCTTGATCACCGGTACGCGCGCGTGTTCGGCGACAAAACGGATCAGGCCCTCACCGCCGCGTGGGATGCACAGGTCGATCAGCTCGTCGAGCTTCACGAGCTCCGCGATCGCCTCGCGATCCATGACGGGCACGAGCTGTACGGCGTCGGTCGGGAGGCCCGCCGTCGCGAGGCCGGCGTGCACCGCACGTAGCAACGCGCGGTTCGACTCGATCGCCTCGCGACCGCCGCGCAGGATGCACGCGTTGCCGGCCTTGAGGCAGAGCGCCGCGGCATCCGTGGTCACGTTCGGCCGCGCCTCGTAGATCATCGCGATCACACCGAGTGGAATCCGCACGCGCGAGACGTCGAGGCCGTTCGGGCGCACGTCGTGAACGTCGACGCGACCGAGTAACTCCGGCTGCGCGGCGATCTCGGCGACCGCCTTCGCGAGCTTCTTCACGCGACCTTCGTCGAGCGCGAGTCGATCGAGCATCGCCGCCGACAGCCCGGCGGCCCTGCCGTTCGCAAGGTCGCTCGCGTTCGCGGCGAGGATCTCGGAGGTGTGCACCGTGATCGCATCTGCGATCGCGAGGAGCGCCGCGGTACGCGTGGTCGCATCGGCCTTCGCCACCACGCGAGCCGCGCTTCGTGCAGCTTCCGCGACGGCGCGGACGATTGCCGCCCGGCCTCGGGTGTCTTGCTGTTCCGCCAGCGCGCTGCTCACAGGATCACGAGATCATCTCGGTGAATCGCCTCGTCGATGGACTTGTAACCCAGCCTGGCCTCGATAGCAGCGGATTGCAAGCCCGAGATCCTGCGCAAGTCATCAGCCCCGTAGGCGACGAGACCACGTGCGATTTCAACGTCATTGGCGTTCACCACGCTCACGGTCTCCCCGAGGTCGAACTCGCCGAACACCTCGCGGATGCCCGCGGGTAGGAGGCTCTTGCCCCCCGTCTTGAGCGCGCGCTCGGCCCCGTCGTCGACGACGAGGCGACCCTCTGGCTTCGCCCCGAACGCGATCCAGTGCTTCCTCGACGAGAGCTTTCCGACCTGTGCGGGGGGAACGAACAGCGTGCCGAGGTCCTGCCCTGCGAGCACGCGCGTGATCACGTCGGCCTCGCGCCCCGGCGCCACGATCGCGGGCACACCGGTGCGCGTCACGATGCGCGCGCTGCTGACCTTGCTCGCCATGCCACCGGAGCCGACGCCGCTCGTCGAGCCCCCCGCGACGGGCGTGGCCTCGCGCTCGATGTCGCGCACGATCGGCATCCGCACGCCGTTCGCATCGCGGACACCTTCCACGTCGGTGAGGATCACCAGCGCGTCCGCGCTCGCGAGGTTCACGACGAGCGCCGCGAGCTGATCGTTGTCGCCGAACTTGATCTCCTCGGTCGCGACGGTGTCATTCTCGTTGATGATCGGGACGACGCCGTGATCGAGCAACGCGCGCAGCGTCAGGCGCGCGGACAGAAAGCGACGGCGATCGCCCATGTCATCGTGGGTCAGGAGCACCTGGCCGATCGCGATGTCGTGCACCGCGAACGCGTGCTCCCAGTGCTGCATCAGCGCGCTCTGTCCGACGGCGGCGGCGGCCTGAAGCCCGGGCATCTCCTGGGGGCGCTTCGCGAGGCCGAGGCGTTTCATGCCGAGCGCGATCGCACCCGAGCTGACAACGATCACCTCGACGCCGCGCTGCCGCAGCACGACGACCTGATCGGCGACCGTCGCTGGCCGGCTCGCGGGACTCTCGGCAAGAAGGCGGCTGCCGATCTTCACCACCACGCGCTTGGCGTTCGCGAGCGCGGCTCTCTCTGGAACGTCGGTCACGGAAGGTCCGCGGCCACGCGCGCTCTCCACCGGCGATCGAGCGCGTCGAGCGCCATGTCGAGGAACGGGTTCGCGTCGGCCGACAGCTGCACCTCGACCGCGGCGACGGTCCGCGACAAGAAGTTCGTCTTCTGCGATAGCGCGTTTTCGATGGACTCCTCGAGCGCGTCGACGGCTTCGCCTTCCGTCACGTCCTTGTTCTTCGACAGCAGCCGGCGGAGAGCGCCACCGCTCGCGAGGTCCGCCAGCTCGAGCGGCGCGCGCAACGTCGCGCGTGCAGCGGCGAGCGCGCCCTTGCGAAACGGCGCGAAGGCGAGCGCGCCCGGCGTCTGGCCGATCGCACGCGCGATCTCCTCGCGCAACGCGAGCGCGGTCTTGCCGTCGAGTCCAGCGCCGACGTGCAACTTCGCGCAGTAGTGATCGAACAGTGTCATCGCGACGAAGTGCGACGATGCGGCGCGCGCGCGGTTGACGGTCGCGACGACGAAGAGGATGCGCTTCGCCGCGATGCTCGCGATGCGATACACGATGCCGCTCGCCGCCCACTCCGCGATCGGGGCCGGCGGCGTGTTGCCGTGGACGAGAGACTTCACGGCCTCGTCGTCGAGATCGACACCGTGCTTCTCGGCGATGCGCCGATAGCCCGCGCCCAGCACCTTCTCCTTGGCCCAGTCGTCGACGAAGGGAAGCGGCAGCACGGCGGCCATGCTGCCGACCACCGAGCGCGCGATGATCATCCGCCGGTGGGTGTTCAGGTAGTCGCGGCGCGTGGCGAGGGCGAGGGTCATTTAGCTTCGCGCTCCTTCGGGATCGCTACGCGCCCGACGTTCGTCGGTCGTGTCATTGTGCGCTCCCCGCCTCGCTCTGGTCCTGCCTGCGTGACGGTGGTGCGATGCCCTCGAGAAGCTTGTCGCGATCGTCCACTTCGCGCAGCCGCTCGGGCGTGGCGACGACCTCGGCCTGATCGGGGGAGCGGATCTCGCTGGCGCTGAGGGCGCGGACCTTCGCGTCGAGCGTCACCCTCATCTTGAAGCGGCGTCCGTCGCGCATGAACGAGATCGTACCCCCGAGCTTGACCGAGAGGGGGACCGCTTTGTCGGCGTCGAGGACGACCTCGCCCGAGACTTCTTCGATCACGCGTGCCTCGCGCCACTTGCGCTGCGTGAGTGTCTCGCGCGGATTGGGACCTGGATGCGGGGCGCGGCGGATCTCGATCTTGCGGCCGTTCCGTCCGGCGAGGCTCGTGTTTCCGCGATCGACGAGCTCGACGGCGGGCGCGACGAGCTCCCATGTCGCCGCGATCGGCGCGTAGAACTTGTCGCGCTGCTCGACGGCTTCCGTCGGCGATTCCGGCGCGCGCTGGTGCCAGCGCTGGTAACGCGGCCGCAGGAATAGCGAGGTCCCGTCGAACACGACCTCGCGACCGTAGTCGGCGGTGTTGGTGTACGTGCCGTGATACGCACCCTTGTCGCCGAGCTCGATCACCGTGGTCTCGGTCAGCTCGCTCGTCACCTTGGCCGCCTCGTCGACGATCGTCGCGTGCGCCATCTCGGTGGTGTGCGGGCCGAGCGCGGCCACGACCGCCGTGAACGGCTGCATCAGCGCGCGCGACAGCTCGGCAGGCTCGGCCGCGGCGCGCGTCGCGAGGATCGGCTCCACCGAGAGGGCCGGGGCGAGGACGAGGTGTCCGAGCTCCTTGTCCTCGATGCCTTGCGCACGACCGCAGCCCAGCCCTACGGCCAAACATGCGATCGCGACGCGGCTCATGGGCGAGTTCTACACCACCCCGAGCACCTCGGCTGACCAGACTTCGTCTGTTCAACCGAGGTCCTCGGATCGACACGACGGAACCCTGGGTCTAGAGTCACCTCTGGTGCTCGCCGAGCTGGAACCCCTCGCGTCGTCCTACGGGGCGTACGCGTTCGCGGTCCTGCTCGGGCTCCTCTGGGGCAGCTTCGCGAACGTCTGCATCTATCGGTGGCCGCCCTCCGAGGAGCACCCGAAGGGGCGCTCGGTCGTCGCGCCGGGCTCGCACTGCTTCGTCTGCAAGACGCCGATCCGCTGGTACGACAACGTCCCGCTGATCAGTTGGCTGTGGCTGCGCGGGAAGTGCCGCTCGTGCAAGGCGGCGTTCTCGTCGCGCTACCTCGTCGTCGAGGCGCTCGTCGGCGTGCTGTTCGGTGTCGCGTGGTGGATGAACGTCACCGCGGGCGTGCTGTTCGAGCCGTTCGACGAGCGCTTGGTCCGCTTCGCCGTGAGCTGCACGTTCTGCTTCACGATGGTCGTGATCGCGTTCATCGACATCGACCACAAGCTGATCCTGCATCGCGTGTGGTCGGTGCTCGTGTTCTACGGGCTGTCGCTCGCGCTCGGTCACGACTGGTGGGTCGGGCTCGCCGGCGCCGCGATCGGATTCGTACTTCCGTGGGCGATCGGCGAGATCTATCTCATCACGACCGGGCGCGAAGGCCTCGGCAAGGGCGACAACGTCCTGCTCGCGATCATCGGTGCGCTGCTCGGCTGGCGCGGCGTCGTCGCGGCGCTGTTTCTCGGGGCGTTGAGTGGATCGATCGTCGGCGTGCTCGTGCTCCTGCGCGGAAAGAACGCGGGTAGTGACGCGGGGCCGGAGAAGTCCAAGGCGAGCTCGCTGGTCGCGGTCGGTGCGGTCGGTTCGACGGTGCTGGCCACGCTCGCGGCGGTGCGCGGCGCGTATGTCCTGGCCGGCATCGGGTGCGTCGCCGCCCTCGCATGTCTCGTGATCTCGCGGCGGCTCGAGCCGCCGATCGAGGACGACGAGGACGATGCGGAGGCTTTGGAGGCGAACACCACCGACGAGCCCGCACCCGCGCGCACACCCGCCGTGCTCGCGATGTTGTCGGCGGTCCTCCTCGCCGCGAGCATCGTCATGGTAGTGCTCCGCTACCCGATCCTCGCCGGATCGCTCGCGACCGCCGGCCTCGCGATCTTGTACGTGGCCCGCGTGCTCGACATGCGCGCGAATCCCGAGGACGAGAACGAGGCCATGCCCGACCCGACACCGGCGGCTGACGCGCCTTCGCTCATGCGCACGGAGCTGCCGTTCGGGCCATTCCTCGCGATCGGTGCGGTGTTCTATCTATTTGCCGAGCCATGGATCGTGGTCCAGTTCTCGCTGCTATAGTGGGCGTGTGGGTGGTCAAGCTGCCGAGCAGATCATCGCCGGCGTTGTCCTGAGCGAGCGGCTCGCCGTGACCATGTATGGCGCGATCCACCGCGCGCAGTTCGAGGGCCAGCGCAACCAGCGCGGCCTCGTGGTCGACCCGAAGATGCTCGCCGAGGCGTCGTTCCGGGTCGCGCTCACCGACGGGAAGACGGTTCATTCCGTTACCGAGCTCCAGCACCCGAACATCGTCCCTACCGTCACGGTCGAGGACGGTGGTCCCGACGTCGTCATCGTGACTCGCGGCGTGGGCCGGTATGTCACGGTGCAGGACCTGATCGCCTCCGCGAAAGCCGACCGCGGGCAGGGCGGAAAGCTCGCGCTGCCGATCGCCGCGGCGATCGGCAAGAGCGTCGTCGAGGCGCTCGCGACCGCCCACAAGGCGAAGGTGGTGCACG
>JBJXGN010000290.1:0-10106 GCA_046160585.1 Kofleriaceae bacterium | reverse complement strand
TAGATCGAAGGCTTCTGCACGACCGCGACCGCCGACGCGGGCTCCGCGAGGTCGTTCAGCTGGAGTCCGTCCCACACGTGTGCCAGACCCGTCACGTCGCTGAAGTCGGCGTGCGAGGTGACGATGTGCTTCTTGAACACGGGGTCGAACTCGTCGACGAGCGCCGCATCCTTCGCGCCGGCCATCACCACCACCCCGTGCTGGGCGAGGCGCACGATCGCGTGGATGCGACGCTCGCGAAACGAGCCATCGGGCTTCTTCACGTCGGACACGACGTACGTGAAGGTCCACCCCTCGTCGGTCACACCGTCTTCGACGCGGATCACCTTCACGAGCTCCTGTGGGACGTCGCCGAAGACGATCTGATCGCCCCACGTGCGCGTGTCGAGCGGCACTGGCTGCGCGTGCTGGATGGCAAAGCGCAGACCGCGACGAACGTCGACGGTGAGCCCCAGTGGTGTCCGGGTCCGAGTCCACTCCGGTTGCATCGAGATAGCGAGACGCACGAGTGCATCTTAGAGGAGCAGCTCGGCCAGTGTCATCTCGTACGCCTGCTGTGATCCGTTCGGCGCGAAGAACACCGAGCGACCGGCGCGGATCTTCTCCCGCAGCGATGTTCGAAGCGTGGCGTCGGTGCCCAGGCGAACCGCCGCCTCGACGAAGTCGCGATCGGTGCGCGCGATACCTTCGGTGATCTCGAGCCGGCGGAGCATCGCCGCGCCGAAGCGGTTCCGCGCGAGCTCCCCCTCGCGCGTGACCAACGGCAGCCCGGCGTAGAGCGCCTCGAGGTTCGTCGTCCACCCGCCGAACGGATACGTGTCGAGCTGGAGGTCTGCGAGTGCGTAGAGATCCATCACCTCGCCGACGCTGTCCACCGGTGGGACCACGACGACACGCGCGGCGACACCACGACGACGTGCGGCAGCGAGGATGCGATCGGTGATTCGCGGATCGACCTCGCTGGGGGCGAAGAACGGCTTCAGGACGAGCCACGCGTTCGCGCATCGCTCGAGGATCTCCGCGAAGACATCGTCGCGCTCTGCGACGTGTTTGATCGCGTTCGAGCAGTTGACGAACACGACCGCGTCGTCGGGGATACCGAGCGACGCCCGCGTGAGCGTCCCCGCCGGCGCCGCGGGTGGTAGCTGCGCAGCGCCGAGCGACGGGATCCGGATCAGCGTCTCGCGATACGACCGCTGCGCGGTGTCCGCTTCGTGATCACCGCCGATGTAGTGCGTGATCGCCGGCAGGCCACTCGACGCCGCATGCCCCATGAGCACGACCTGCCGCGGCGCGAGGTGAAGCCCCGCAAGGAGGTACGTCGGCAGATCCATCCCGAGGTCGGCGAAGATCAGGAGGTCGAGATCCTCGGCGGCGATGGCCCGCGCAATGGCCGCGTAGTCGAGCGCGTTCGGCAGCGAGATCGAGCGATCGCTCGCGGCGACGACGCGCTTGGTGAGCTCGTCGCGGCGCTTCCCGAGGACGAAGGTGGTGACATGATGCGCGGCCCCGCGATCGAGCAGTCGACTGCCCATGTACCGCGTGACGGGATGCGTGCGGAAGTTCGTCGAGACATACCCGATGCGCGGGCGCTCGCCGACCGGGCGGCGCGGTCGCGGCGTCGCGAACGTTGGGAAGTAGCGGCGCATCATGGCGGACACGAAGTCACCCGCGGCCGACAACGCCTTCTGGTGATCGACGTCGTGATACGCGCAGCGGAACATCGCGGCGCACACCACGTAGGACATGGCAAACGCGAGTAATGATGGTGGCTGGTTCGCCGCCATCTCCGTGCACAGCGCCGCGGCGTGGTTCACGACACGCGCGACCGAGCGAGCGTCGACCTCGTGCGCCGGAAGCGCGAGCGCCCACACCGCGAGCAAGAGCTTCGTCGCGAGCGGCGCGTCGCTCCGCCACATCGCAGCGAGATTGAGATCGTCGGGCGCTGCGAAGGGCTCGAACATGCTGCGCACGATCGCCGGCGCCGAGGCGTCGCAGGGTCGCGTGCCGAGGCCCGCGAGGTGGAGCGGTGACAGCGAGTGGCAGAACGTCGCGTCCCACAGATGTAGCAGCGCGAGCACTCCGACCTCGGGGATCCTCGCGAGGTCGGCGCGGAGAACGCGCGCGAGCGTGGAGCGTAGTGCGCTCGACAGATGTGCGTTCGCGAGGAGCTCGCGCCTTCCGACCGCGCCCGCGTTGCGAGGCAACCCGCGCCGGACCGTCTCGCGCGCGAGCGCGACGACATCGGCGAGAGACGCGGGATGCAGCTCGAGCCAACTCGCCAGCGCAAGATCTGCGAACACGCCGCGCTCCACGCTCCGGTCGGTGCGTGCGCGGAGTGCCGCGCCGAGGCTCACGAGCGTGTCGTGCGATCCGCCGAGCGACCTCGCGCCGCATTCCGTTGCCCACGCGCGAGCCTCCGCGTTGTCGCTCGTGCTGGACATGATCGCGCGTCGCGCCGCACTATAGCCGCATGTTGGACGACCTGCGCGTGGTCCTGAGCACCACGCTCGACGCGTACCAGGTCGCGCGCCGCGAGGTGTTGAGCCTCAGCATCCCGCTGTTGCGCCTCGGCCCACAGGTACCCTACCGCCCACAAGGACGCGACTACGTCGTGTTTCACACGTGGCGGCCGGGATGGCTCGAGGTCGACGCGGCCGACGCGAGCGGGCTCCTCGAAGGAACGCCCGCGCCCGAGCTCGTCGCGGCGCTCGCGGCGCGAGGCTGGACTCAGCCCGGCGAGGTCGATCTCGATGCAGTGGTCCAGCGCGCGACGAGTGATTTCCCTGCCCTGCAGAACCCGACCGAGCTGCGTCGCTTTCTCGACGTCGTGCGCGCGCGCCGCCCGCGCGTCGTCGTGGAGATCGGCACGGCCGCGGGCGGACTGTTCTACGCGCTCGCGCGCGTCGCGGCACCGGACGCCACGCTCGTCGCGATCGACTTGTTCCCGACCCAGCGAGAGGACAGCGTCTGTGATCTGTTGCCTGCATTGGCGGCGCGCACGCAGTCGGTCCACGTCCTGCGCCGGAGCTCGCTCGCTCGCTCGACGCGCGACGAGCTGCGCGCGATCCTCCCCGGCCCGATCGATCTCTTGGTCGTCGACGGCGATCACACGTACGGCGGAACAAGATCGGACTTCGAGATGTACTCGCCGCTCGTCGGCGCCGGTGGACTCGTCGCGATGCACGACATCACCGTGTTCCCGCACAATAGCGGACAGGACTTCGAGACCGGCGTGTTCTGGGACGAGCTCGCCGCGACGCGAGAGACGACCACGATCGTCGACGAGGACGGCGTCCCCGGTATCCGCACGCAGCTGCACCTGCCGGAAGCGTCGCGTCGCCGTGCCGCGTTCGGCTTCGGGCTCGTCCCGATCGCGTAGCTACGCGCCCTGCGCGTGTACGTGGTCGACCACCGAGAGCAACACACCCACGATCCGCGCGCGCTCTCGGAGTGCGCGATCGGCGGCGCGCCCCGTGCGAGCGAGCATCTCGTCGAGAACGTCGGCCCCGCCCCACTGCGCGATCGCACCGAAATCGATCGCGGGATCCGAGATAACGCAGTCGCTCCAGTCGAGGATCGCGACGAGCTGCCCGGCGTCGTCGACGAGCAGGTTCCGTGCGGCGAGATCGCCGTGCTGCGGACATCGCGTCACGCTGCCCGGCACGTCGGCGATCGCCGCAGGCTCGTACCGCGTGCGTTCTTCCGGCGGCAGCTGCGGGAGATAGCGTCCGCGCACGATCGCCTGGAACCGGCGCACGACGGTCTGGGGCGCCGGATCGACGGTCATCGGGAGCACGGCGGTGTGCAACGCACACACGAACTGCGCAAACGTGTCGACGAAGTGCGCCCTCGGCGGCGCGACGATCGGCCTGCCGTCCACCCAGCGATACGCGAACAGCGGGGCGGGAAGGTCACACGCGATGGGCGCCGCGACGAGCGTCGGAAACGCCGGCGCGATCGCCTCGCGGACTGCGCGCTCGACCACGAGCTTGCCGCGCGCGCGCTCGGTGCGCGGCTCGCGGATCACGAGCTCGCCGTGGCGACGCGCGATGAAGTCGCGGCCCCGGCCGAGCTCGGGCAGCATTGCGATCGCTACGTCGTCCACGCTCGCCCCTCGGGCATCGTCGCGATCACTTCGTCCAGGCTCGGCATCGCTACTTCGCCCACGGTCGCTCTTCGAGGAACGCGATCAAGTCGTGCGCCTTGCTCCGCCAGCGATCGAAGTCGCGCACGATCGCCGCGACCTCGCCGGCGCGCTCGCCCGCCCGCGCGCGCAGCTGCGCCTCGAACAGCGCGAGGGTGCGGTCGCCGTACCACATCGCCGACAGCTCGCCGAGGACCGCATCTCCGTCGGCGCGCGACACCACGCCACGCGTCACCGCGTCCTCGATCGCGAGCTGGAGATGGCAGAGAGGCTCGGACATCTCGACGTACGGCGGCTCGCCTTGATGCAACAACGTGACCTCGTCGTCGCGTACGTCGAGGTCTTCGCGGCAGTAACGCTCGAACACGGTGCCGTATCCGCGCATGCCCATGTGCATCATCTCGCGCGCGCGGATCGCTCCCATCGACGACAGCCCCCACACGCGCCAGCCGGCGAGGAGCATCGTGCGGATCTCCGCGTGTCCGACCGACAGCGTCTGGTGGAACATCCCGTCGACAAGGATCAACGTGCCGGGCGTCGCGCCCCGCAGGCGCGGCAGGATCCCGCGCTCGATCGGCGGCAGCACGCGGATGCCGTCGAGCGAGAGGTGCGGCGCGATCTTGCGAGCGCGATGCAGCGTCGGCCCCGCATACATGAGGACATCGGTCACGAGTCACTCCGATCCAGAAATGCCGAGACGACCTCGATGAACCGTGCGGGCTCCTCGACGTACTGCGCGTGCGAGCTCTGCTCGAACACACTGACCTCGGCGCGCGCGAGCGTCCGCGCGGCCTCTTCATAGAGCCGGACCGGTGTCACGTCGAACGCACCGCACGTGATGAGCACGGGCGCGTGGATCGCCGCATGCCGCGACAGCGAGCTCCACTGATCGAGCGGAGACCTCGTGTACACGAGCAGGCCTCCTTTCATCTGCAAGTGCGCGCGGGCGTTGAAGCCGCGCCCCGCGAGCTGCGCGAACCGGCGCACATCTCCGAACCGGCACACGTGCCGCGCGATGTATTCGTAGTACATCGACATGTATGCCTTGTTGCGACGCCGCGGCTCGCGCTCGGCGCGAATGAACGCGTCGGCCGCCGCCTCTCCGAAGCGCGCGAGCAACGCGTGCACCTCACGCTGGTACGCGGGCACGTCGAAGACCGGGCTCGAAAGTACGAGGCTCGCGACGCGTTGCGGATGCGCGAGCGCGTATTCGATCGCCGCGAACGAACCGGCGGAGTGCGCGAACAAGTGCACGCGCGGAAGGCCGAGGCCCGCACGCACCGCCTCGACGTCGTCGCGCAGGGCATCTACGTCGTACGTCGTCGTGGGTGGCGCTGGCGAGCGGCCCGATCCATACGGGTCGTAGAGCACGACCGCACGCCCGCGTTCGGCGATCGCCGCGACGCTGGCGATGTAGTCATGCGCGCACGCCGGCCCGCCGGGGATACACAGCAGCGGAACGCCCTGCGAATCGCCAACGACACGTGTCCAGAGGTGACCGTCGCGGCGACGAACGAGCGCCTCGGTCATGCGCGTTCCTCGAGGGAGGCCTCGAACATCGTCGCCGCGCTCGGCAACGCCGTCACCATCGTGCGGTACGCACGCAATCGTTGTCGCGCCTCCGCGGCCGCGGCGTCGTCGAACAACAGCGCGCGCATCCGCGCGATCATCGCATCTTCGTCGAGCAGCTCGATGACGTCGATCGCCTCGAGCAGCGGATTGTCGCGCATCACCGGTGCGAGCACCGCGGACAAGCCGGCCGGCCACACGCGGAACGGATAGAGCGTGGTCCCGCGGTCGAGCCATCGCCGCGCCCTGTCACCGAGCCCCACGCGATCGACGTGCGTGCGCGTGTTGATGGCGACGATCGACGGCACTTCGCGCACGATCGCCGACGGCAGCGTTGTGGCGGCGAGGTTCGCGCCGAGCATCACGTCGGACGCAGCGAGGAGTGCGTGGAACCGCGACGCGGTCTGGCGCGGGAACCAGCGAAAGCGCGCGCCGAGCGTGGCTCCCGCGCGCATCGGCTCGGGTCCCACCTGCACGACACGCACGTCGGGACCGAGCGCTGCGAGGTAGCTCGCGACGAGCTCCGGCACTCGCTCGGCCATCGTGCGTGTGTCCGGCGTCGGCTGGAATCGCGGCGCTTGCCACATCGCGGTCGGCCAGAACACGACGCGCTCGTCCTCGCCGACCCCGAGCTGCGCGCGCGCCTCGCGGCGGTCGATCGAACCGAGCGCGGGTAGCGCGTTGTAGCCGCGCACCGCCGTCGGTCGAGCGAAGGGCACCGGCACGATCCGTGGCATCGCGACGATCCGCGGATCCATCCTGATCGTCCCGCCGCCGTGATCCCACACGAGCCCGCTCTCGTCGATGTTCCACGTGTCGAGCGCGAGCACGCGCGTCGCGAGCCTCGTGAACACGCTCGGATCGAGCTTCTTGAGGTCGAACGTCTGGAACACCGCCGCGCCGTCGATCAACGTGAGGCTCGTCGGCTTCTGTTCGTCGACGAGCGTCACGAGCGTCCGATCGAGCCGTGCGAGTACGTCGTCGACGGCGCCGAACTTGACGCCGGCACCCTCGAAGACCGGGCGCAGCCCACGGGGCGCGAGCACGCGTACGTCATGACCGCGCTCGCGAAGCTCGCACGCGAGCCGCATGCCGAGGACGGCCTCGCCGTACGCCGCGGCGGTCACCGCGAGGAAGAGGTGCTGGGCCATCAGCGCGCCGCCTCGATCGCCGAGCCTCGCTTGAGGAGCTTGCGCAGGCGCGGGCCGACACGACGCGCGTCGCGCGAGTGACACTCGAGCCCCGGAACGATCACGCGCACGACCTGGATCGGATAGTCGTCGGGCGTGTACACCGCGCGGAGTACGCGCGGAAAGCCCGCCGCACGGAGCGTCGCGAGGAGTCCGTCGAGGCACGCCTCGAGGCTGTCGAGCGCGATCGAAGGCTCGGGCACGTCGCCGAACGCCGTCGCCGGGCGCGCGAACAGCGCGCGGAAGTCGTCCTCGTAGATCCGCGCCTTCTCCTCTGCAGTGAGGTTCGGGAACGCCGTGTAGACGTTCGTGAGGTCATC
Organism: Kofleriaceae bacterium; assembly: GCA_046160585.1. GTDB lineage: Bacteria > Myxococcota_A > Polyangia > Haliangiales > Haliangiaceae > JABFXX01. Next base: position 2,880 of record JBJXGN010000290.1, on the reverse strand, counting down.
GCGTCCACCGTGGATGAGGCAGAGCCGCGCCTGGATCGTCTCCGTGAGCGCGCGGGTCAACGCGATCGATCGCGACGGATGACAGCCATCACCGCGCAACGTCACCCACGGTTGCGAGCGATCGAAGACGACCGCCTGGAACACCGGCAGTCCGATCTCGCTCGGGAGCGAACGCACGAGCAGGCCGAAGCCACGACTCTCGATCCTCGCGGCGAGCGCGGCGAGGTCCGGCGGTAGCGTGGTGGGGTCGATGCGAACGCTCTTGTCGAGGACGAGGTGTAACGAGGTCGCGTCGCGTTCGATCACTTCGGTGAGCCCGTGGACGGTAGCCTCGAGCACCGTGTTTCCGGACGCGAGGCCGTTGGTCGACGATCCGAAGAAGCTCGGTTGGTGGGTGGTCGAAAAGAACAGGAGCTCCGACGGCACCATGGTCGTCGCGCCATTGGTGAGATCCGTCATCGGGGTGCACACGATCGGCGCGTCGAGATCGATCTGCTGTCCCCAGATAGGGCAGAGCGACACGAACGACATCGGATCTTGCCGCGTGTCGAGCACGTCGCGAACCGTCATCGGCGTGATCGCGAGCGCGGAGCGCCCGACCTCCGCCCACGCGATCTCGATCGCCTCCATGACGGCTCCAACCTCGGCCTCGGCGGCCGTGAGGCCCTTGCCCGCACAGACGCACAACACCGGCGCATCCGGTCGGATCGCGACGAACACGGGGACCCCGATCCGATCGAGCGGCGTGATCTCGGTGACCCGGACAATTCCGATTTCTTTCGCGATTTTCCGCGCGTGACCGAGGGTCGTTTCGATGGAGCACGCGCGCAGGCTAGAGCCGTATGAAATCATCACGTTGGGAGGGAATGTTCGGCGAGCCGAAACGTATAGTCTTCAGTTCTGAGCGGCCGTTGACTCTGTTGTGAATTGGGGTGGCAACGCCCTCGACACCGGACATCGTCAACCCGTCCATCCTCGGTGAAGGCGGCAAACTCGCAGGCCTCGGCAAAGGACTCGGTCATGCGGGCACCGCGCTCGACGTCACCGGTGCGGGCATGGGTGTACAACGCCTATGACGGGTTCAGCCAGGGCAATGCGGACGAGGGTTGGAACGGCGTCGGTCAAACCGCGAACGGCGTGATCGGCGGTCTCTACGCCTACCCGGGTGCCGTGTTTGCCGCGTACTCCGTACGGTGCGGACTCGCTCGGTGCGCTCTCCGGAGCAATCGAAGCCGACACGGCGTTCTCCGCCGACTCGATCACCGGCGGCCTGATTCGCGGTGCGTACGGCGACGAGTCGATGGGTGGATGGGTGGATCCGTCGCCGAGGCGCTGGGCGGCGGTATCCCCGGCTGGATCGCGGGTCAACCTGAACCCCGCCACACAGGCCCTGAACCTCACCGACACGGTGGGCGGATGGGGAACATGATCGACGACGACGAGACCCGCAACGACTACTGCGGCGACGCAAAAAGTGCAGTGTGGGACGCGGGAGCGTCGGTCGACTCGGGCGCTGGTGATGCGATCTCCAGTGGCTACGACGCTGTGACCGATTGGTAGCGCGACCGGCGGCGACTCGTAGCGACGCCCACAACAATCAGCGATTGGTCCAGGAATGTCTCGCGACCGCAAACGTACTATCCACCAATGAGTGGCTTGTGGGACACCGTCGACTCGGTCGTGAACTGGGGCGGTAACGCGGTCGACACCATTACCGACATCATCGACCCATCGATCCTCTCCAAGGGCGGCAGACTCGAGGGCCTCGGCAAGGGACTCGGTCATGCGGGTACTGCGCTCGATGTGCTTGGTGCCGGGATGGGAGCATACAACGCCTATGATGGGTTCAGCCGGGGCGATGCCGACGCGGGATGGAATGGTGTCGGTCAAACTGCGAACGGCGTGATCGGCGCGGGTCTCTACGCCTACCCCGGCGCGGGCGCGGCGTTTGCCGCGTACTCCGTCGGTGCCGACACGCTCGGTGGACTCTCCGGGTCGATCGAAGCCGACACCGCATTCTCCGCGGACTCGATCACTGGTGGCCTTCTCCGCGGCGCGGTCGGTGACGAGTCGATCGGTGGAAGCGTTGCCGACATGATGGGCGGCGGCATTCCCGGCTGGATCGCCGGCACCGCGGTCAACATGAACCCGTACGTCATGGGCGCCAACATCGCTGACTCGGCCGCCGGCGGCATCATTAACTGGGCCGGCAACATGATCGACGACGACGAGGTTCGCAACGACTACTACGGCGACGCGAAAGACGCCGCGTGGAACTACGTCGCCGACTCGCGCGTCGGGCGTGATGTCGCCGCGGCCGGCAATCGCGTCTCCGACGATCTGGGTCGCGCGGGGCGTCGCGTCGGCAACGATCTCTACAACGCGGGCAGCCGCGTCGCGAACGATGCGTGGAACTTCGTCGAGCCCGGAGTCGACTACGTCGCTGATCGCGCCGGTGAAGCTGCCGACTGGGTGGGAGATCGCGCGAACGACGCGTGGGACTTTGTCGAGCCCGGCGTCGACTACGTCACCGATCGTGCCGGTGAAGCCGCCGACTGGGTGGGAGATCGCGCGAACGACGCGTGGGACTTCGTGGAGCCCGGCGTCGACTACGTCGCCGATCGTGCTGGCGAAGCCTACGACTACGCGAGCGACCGCGTGAACGAGGGTGTGGACTGGGTCGGCGATCGCGCGAGCGATGCGTGGGACTTCGTCGAGCCCGGCGTTGACTACGTCGCCGATCGCGCCGGCGAGGCCTACGACTGGACGGCGGATCGCGCCGGCGAAGCCTACGACTGGACCTCGGATCGCGCCGGCGAAGCCTACGACTACGCGAGCGACCGCGTGAACGAGGGTGTGGACTGGGTCGGCGATCGCGCC
>JBJXGN010000289.1:0-24092 GCA_046160585.1 Kofleriaceae bacterium | reverse complement strand
GCTTCGGCTGGACAGCGCACCTGCACCGAGCTTGTCGGTTACCGACGCAGTTCTCGAACGACCAACCGTAGGTAGTCATTGAATGACCGGCTCCGGTCCTACACCGTCGCTGTACCAGGCTTGCGCTGTGCAAGTTTCGTGGAATTGACGGCGTTTCTGGTCGAGGCACGATGGTCACCTCGGGCATAGGTCCCGATGGAGCAACACTATGAAGAGCTTGTCCGCGATTCCGTTTGTTCTCGTCGTTGCAGCGTGCGGTGGTAGCGATCTCGATCCAGGTGCCGGCGACGATCCGGGTCAGGGGACCTCCACACTCGCGGTCGAAGCCAACGTGTCGGCGAACGCGCGCGTCGACAACGCTCGCAACGCGGGCGAATTCGACACGGAGATGACGGTGCGGATCACCAAGAACGGCGCCGACGTGACGACGGGCACCGTCACGATGACGAGCGCGAGTGGAACTGTGACGCTGATGTTCGACACGACGGAGGATCGAAATCGCTGGCGCGCCATCGCTGCGGGATACGAGGAGGTCTACCTGCTCGACATCGAGAGCGGAGAGGACAACCTGACCGGCGTGCGCGTCGACGGTCCCGACATCCACACGTTCACGTCGCCCGCCCCACGCGCGGAGATCGACTCCACCGTCGCGCTCGTCGTGACGTGGTCGCGAGATGATCAGGCAGATTCTGCGTCGATCCGCGCCGAGGAGATCGACGATATCTCGATGCCCGATTCCGGCTCGTACATGCTCGCTGCGAACTCGTTGAAGGCGAAGCGAGAAGAGACCGAGGAGAACGAGCTCCGCATCCGGCGTACGAATCGGGTGACCCCGGAGGGCGCTGCCGGTGGCAGCGTCATGTCGATCACCGTGGACAACCGCATGACGGTCGTCGCGGCTCCGAATCCTGCACTGTGAGCTCCGCGATCAATCGTCGAGCGTGCCGACGTACTTCTTGACGTTGCGGTCGTGTTCCTCGACGGTCTTCGCGAACGCGTGCAAGCGCGAGCCCTTCGCCGTGGCGACGAAGAAGTAGTAGTCGCTGCCATCGGGCGACAGCGTCGCTTCGATCGACGCCTTGCCCGGGTTGGCGATCGGTCCCGGCGGCAGGCCCTCGTGCGCGTACGTGTTGTACGGGTTGTCCTTGTCGTCGAGCTGCGCGCGGCGCAGGCGATCGCAGCCGGGCTCCTTGCCCTGCTTCACGCACGGCTCGTTCCACGCGATGCACGCGGCGGACTTCTGCGGCGGTACCAGGCAGCCGTAGCGGATCGTCGGATCGGTCTGCAGCTTCTTTGGCTTGAAGCTCGGTGACGAGAGACGATTGATGAACACCTGCGCGATGCGTGGCCGCTCGCTCGCCTCGATCGCTTCCTTCTCCACGATCGACGCCATCGTCAGGATGTCGCGATCGCTCCAGCCCATCTTGTCCTTCAGCTTCGCCGTGTCCTTGGGGTGTTTGCCGACGAGCTGGTTCCACACTTCCTGGTGTCGCGTGATGAGGCGCGTGAGCACGACCACCGGCTTCTCGTTCACGCGGAACAGGTACGTGTCGGGAAACAGGTAGCCCTCGACGGTGTCACCGGCGATCGCGAACTTCGCGAGAAACGTCTTGTCGCGCGCGAGCGTCTCGAGCTCGGTCGCCTTCGCGATCTTCGCCTGCTCGATCAGCGCGAAGAATTCGAGCATCGATCTGCCCTCGGGCAGGGTCACCTTCACGGTGACCTCCTTCACGCCCTTCGTGATCACGTCGAGCACCGCGCGCGGCGCGAGGTTGTCCTTGATCAGGTACTTGCCCGGTTTCACCTCGGTGGTCTTGCCTTCCCACATCGCGTACAGGCGGAACCACGTCGGCTTCTCGATCACGCCGCGATCGGCGAGCGACTTTGCGACGGCCGGGAAGTTCATGCCGCTCTTGATCTCGACCTCGACGTCCTTGCCGGTTCCAGCGTGCGCCTCGTCCGGATACGAGAGCGCCTGCATCACCAGGTAGATCACGATCGCCGCCACGAGCACCAACGAGCCGATCACGACGGCGAGTGCGGTGCGGAACGATCGTTTCGACATCGGTGCGACGTTACTTCGGACGACGGCTGTCCATCCACCCCTGGAGGATCAGCGCTGCGGCCTGCTGGTCGATCACGGCCTTGCGCTTGTCGCGCGAGACGTCTGCATCGAGCAGCACGCGCTGCGCTTCGGCCGTGGTGAAGCGCTCGTCTTGCTCGTGCACAGTGATCGACAACGCCGCGAGCGCTGGGGTCATTGCAACGATCAGCTCCCGCACCCGCTTCGCGCGCAACCCGACGCGCCCCGACAGCTCGAAGGGCATTCCGACCACCACATCGCTCACGCCGTGCTCGCGGCACAGCCCCGCGATTGCTTCGGAGTCTCGAACGTTCCCCATGCGCTGGAGAACGCTGTGCGGATGCGCCGCGATGTTCGCCTCGTCGGTGACAGCGACACCAATGGTTTTGCTGCCGATATCGAGTCCAAGCGCGCGCACGGGCGCTGACTGTGTCTGATCGGCCGAAAAAATAAAGGCCCTCCAAGGGGGGGCCAAGGAGGGCCGGGGCGCTGAATCACGAAGCTTACTTGCTGCCTCAGGTGGTGGGGGAGACTAGCGGGATGAGGGGGGAGGGAACCACCAGTCATCCACCGAGTCGAAACGTTGGACCTCGTGTCGCGCGTGTAAATCGTTCAGTTGTCAGCTCAACCCGTTCCATTCCTTTGGAAGCTCGAGCCGAGTGGTTGGTTGCACCAAAACATGAGCAGAAACGGTGCCACGTCCTCATGGGGATCACGCCGACGACGGATCCACGAGTTACGGCGCAAATCCTGTTCGCAAGTTCGACAGGATGTCGCGATTGGCGACTAGTCCTGTCACCCCGTGTTCTCGGTGTGGCCACTCCACTGGCCACTTTGGTGACTCGGCTTCGCCGACGGACGTTCGCTACACGCGCATGTTGTGTACGGGAGCTAATGGATCCCTGCCCGAACGACCCGGGAATCGTGACGAACGCGTTACGTTGCGAAGCATGTCGGACGAGCCACCCCCGAGCCCCAAGCTCCAGGTCCAGATCGATGACGACGTCGCGCAGGGGGTCTACTCGAACCTCGTGCTCCTCAATCATACGGAGAACGAGTTCATCCTCGACTTCGCGTTCATCCAGCCGAGCAACGGTCGGGCAAAAGTCCGCTCGCGCGTGATTTCGTCACCGCGTCACACGAAGCGTCTGTTGCAAGCACTCCAGAAGAACCTCGAGCGCTACGAGGAACGGTTCGGCACGATCGAGACCGGCACGGACGACGAGCCGGTCTTTCACTGAAGCCGGCGCACCTCGTGCGTGTACGGATCGATGACCGAGTTCTCGTCGCGCGTGTAGAAGTAGTCGCCCGGGTTGTCATACCCGAGCTTCACCGCAGCATTCCATCGTAGCTCCGTCGGATACGCGAGGACGTCGCGTGCGCAGACGGGCACCGTGGACTTCGTCTTCCTCGATCGGACCGGGATGTACTTCCACGTCCAAATCGCATCCATAGCCCGCTTCGTCCACACCTTTGCTCCGGTGGTGTTCGCGATACGCGTGACGCTCGATACCGTGCCCATCTCGTCGACGCAGATATCGACTATCGCGCCGACGAAACGATCGCGGTTCGCGAGGCGCCGCGCTTGCGCGTCGACGGGAAACGGCTTGCGACTGATCAGGTGACGCCACAACCAGGCCCCCGAGATGCGCCCCGTAGAAAAGAGCTCTGTGACCAGGCTGCCATCGAAGGCCGCGACGATCTCGATCCCGGGGCCGTGCCTGAAACGTTGATCGAACGATTCGATTTCGAGCTGAGCCACACAGCCGACAAACGTCGGCAGCTCGGTCGCATCGATGTCGGTGGTGCCGCCGAAGGACTGCTGGCACGGTCGTGTATCGAACGAAATGCCGGACACCTTGAGCGGAAGCCGTAGGTCTGCCTCCACCCGGGCAATGTCACGCAACGCGATCGCCTCTCGCAAGCGATAGATCGCACCCACCCGCTGGGATTCGACCTTTGTATCCACCACCATGCTGGAGACCGCTTCGATCTCGCGTTTGCGATCCTCAGCACTGCGTGTGTCCTTCGTGTCCGCGAACGCCACCGCGGTCGAGATCGCGAGGACGAGAAGCGCTGCGAAGGGGAGTTTTGCGACCATTGCTGCTCCGCATCGTAGCGCGCGACGTACACGCGCACTCCCATCCCTTCGTCGCTGCTGGCGATTCTCTCGACGGAACGAGCGCTCGACGCTGCACCCACGTAGTGAGCAACACCGTAGGTGATCGTTGGTCCAGGGTCAGGCGACCGCGGCTTCGGTGATCTCGAACGTCGCGCGATCGAGATCGAGAACACACTGCGCGCCGAACGGCACCGCTTCGTTGCGCGTGCCATGACCGATCGGTGCACCGGCGGCCGCGGGCGTCCCCGCCGTGCGTAGTCGCTCGAACACCGTCGCGAGTGCCGCGTCCGGAGGATCGGGCGTGCCGAGCGGCGGGTTCAGATCCTCGCAGCGCGACAGATCGCCGAGCAGCACCGCGCGCGTTTGTGCGAGCGCACCGGTGAGCAAGAGCTGCGTCAGGTAGCGATCGATCTCGTACGGGCGCTCGCCGACCTCTTCGAAGATCGCGATCGCGTTCTCGAGCGGTAGCGCCCAGGGTGTGCCGACCAGCACCGACGCGAGCGTGAGGTTCGCGGCGATCAAGGCACCGCGGTGCTCTCCCTTGCCGTTGCTCGTGATCGACCACGGCCGCACACCGAGCGGCGCGGGATCCGTCAACACACGGATCAGGTGATCGACGTGATCCGTCCCCAGCTCGCCGAGCTGCGCGATCACGGGGCCGTGAATGCCGCGCACGCCCGCCGCGTGCGCCCACGCGAGCAATGCGGTCGCATCGGAGAATCCGACGATCGGCTTTGGATCCTTTGTCAGCGCGGATGGATCGAGCTTCGCAAGGATGCGCATGATCCCGTAGCCTCCGCGCGCGAGGATGATCGCGCGCACGTCGGGGTTCTCGATCATCGCCATCAGCTCGGCGGCACGAACGTCGTCGCTCGCGGACAGATAGCTCGGTACGCTCGTGTCGCGCACGGGGCCCGCGATCACGGGCGCGCTCCCCGGCGTGTCGGTCACGAGGCTCGGCGCGAGCTGGATCCGGAACGCATCGCCGAGCCGCTCGACACCGCGAACGAGCCGTGTGAACCGCACCGGCCCCGCCGGAGCGACAATGCCGATGGTCTCACCGCGCCGGATGCGAGGGGGGATGAGGGGGGTCACGCCACGAGCTCCCGACGCACGAGCCGGATCACCGGCGCTTCTTTCGCTTCTTCACGCTCGACGGCAGCGACGGCTGCGACGGGCGCGAAGGCGGCTCGGGCTCGTCATCGCCGTTCTCCTCGTCGGGCTTCACCGCGGCCATCTGGCCCGTGGTCTCGGGCAGATCGAGGCCGAGCGCGGACAGATCGACGGCATCCATCATCGTCGTCTTCTTGCCGTCGTCGACGACATCGTTGTCGTACGTGATGCGCGCTTCGCGGACCGTAGCGGCGGCCATCACGTCGCTGATCCGCACGACCGGAAGCTCGTCGCTCTGCGATCGCTCGATCGTCTCCGCATCGACGGCGGGCATCACGATCGTGCGACCACCCACCTCTTCGACCGCGGCGGCGGCCACGGTGCGGGATGCCGCGGCGAGCGCGGCGGCCATCGCGGGATCCACCGCAGGGGCGACGACGGGCAGCGGTGCCGTCGTCCTCGGACTCGGTGCCGTCGCGCCGGCAGGAGCCTCCTCGACGACCGTGTTCGTGCGCGGGCGCACCGTGACCGACTTCGCGCGCGGCGCCGACAGCGGGATCGGTGGTTCCTCGTCGGGAAGCGCCACGCGCTCCTTCCACCACGCGGCGACCGCGCGCGACGAATCGAGTGCCGGCTTCACGGTCATGCCCGGGTGCTTGTCGGAGCCACCGACCTGTTCGTGGATCGCGGTCACGACCGCGTCGAGGGTGTGGCCCTCGTCGGTCGCGATCGCGATCGTGGTGCCGACCGGCATCGGCGCCGGGGTCTCGAGGTAACCGGTGGTCGGACGGACCTGTGTCAGCTTCACGCGACGCCCGAGTGACAATCCGCGATACGCGAGATCGACGAAGCTCTCCATCGCGAGCGACCGTATCACGCGGCGTGTAGACTGCGCGCGTGGGGCTCCTCGATCGGTTGCGACAGCTACGCCAGAGCGCGACGGGCCACGTCCCCGACGACGACATCGACGGTCGCACCCAGGCGCTCGTGGTGCACGGCAACGAGTTCGGGTACGACCCGTTCGGCATGTCGCGCGACTCGCTCCGGGTCGCGGCGACGATCGCGCGCTTCCTCTACCGCAACTACTTTCGCGCCACCGCATACGGCATCGAGAACATTCCGGCGAGCGGGCGCGTGTTGTTCGTGTCGAATCACTCGGGGCAGCTCCCCTTCGACGGTGTCGTCATCGGCGCCGCGACGTTCCTCGAGCCGCCACAGCCGCGCCTCGTCCGATCGATGGTCGAGTACTTCGTGCCGACGGTTCCGTTCGCGAGCTATTTGTTCGCGCGCTGGGGACAGATCACGGGCACGCCGGAGAACTGCCGGCGCCTGCTCGCCGCCGAGGAAGCGGTGCTCGTGTTCCCCGAAGGCGCGCGCGGCATCTCCAAGGACTTCAGCAAGCGCTATCAGCTCGCCGAGTTCGGCAAGGGCTTCATGCGCCTCGCGCTCGAGATGCAGGCCCCGATCGTCCCCGTCGCGGTGATCGGCGCCGAGGAGCAAGCGCCTGCCGTTAACGTGAAGCCACTGGCGCGCCTGTTCCGCATGCCGGCGTTCCCGGTCGTGCCGTATCCGCCGTTCGTACCGATCGTTCCGTTGCCCGTGAAGTACCGCCTGTACTTCGGCGCACCGATGTCGTTCGTCGGCGATCCCGACGACGACGACGACGTCCTCGACGAGAAGGTCGTGCAGGTGAAGCACACGATCCAATCCATGATCCAGGTCGGCCTCCGCGAGCGAGCCCATGTCTTCTGGTGAAGCCAGCGGACCGACGGAGCCGTCGCTTCCGCGGCTGCGCCGGGTCGTCATCACCGGCATCTCGGGCCGGCTCGGGCGCATCGTCGCGCGCCGCCTGCACCACGATCTCGACTGGCAGATCGTCGGCATGGATCGACGCCCGATGGTGGGCCGCCCGAAGGACATCGAGCACCACCAGGTCGATCTGCGCAGCAAGAAGGCGCGCGACATCTTCCGCGCCGGCAACGTCGACGCGCTGATCCACCTCGGCGTGATGCACGATCCGCGCGCGCGAGCTGCCGAGCTGTACTCGTGGAACATCACCGGCACGACGAAGCTGCTCGAGTACTGTCAAGCGTACCGCGTCCCGAAGGTCGTCCTCTTGTCGAGCGCGAACGTGTACGGGCCGCGTCCCGACAACGCGCAGTTCTTGACCGAGGACGCGCCGCTCCTCGCCGCGCAGCGGTTCCCGCAAATGCGCGACCTCGTCGAGATCGATCACCTCGTGTCGACGTTCTTGTGGCGCGCGGCACAGATCGAGACCGTCATCTTGCGTCCCGTGCACATCGTGGGGCCCGTGCACAACGCACCGTCGAACTACCTGCGGCTCGAGCGCCCACCCGTACTGCTCGGCTTCGATCCGATGGTGCAGCTCGTCCACTACCTCGATGTCGCGGAGTCGATCGTCAGCGCGCTCGCACCACATCGGCGCGGCATCTACAACATCGTCGGTCCAGGCGAGGTGCCGGTGTCTGCCGTGCTCAAGGAGCTCGGCCGCGAGTCCCGCGCGATCCCGCACCCCGTCGCGTTGCCGCTACTCGGGCTGGCGTTCCGCCTCGGGATCTCGAGCTTCCCGGTCAACGAGCTCGACTTCATCCGATACGTCTGCATGGTCGACGGCCGACGTGCCGCCGCCGAGCTGGGGTTCCGGCCTCGGTACTCGCTCCGCGAGACCATTCATTCGGTCGAGGAGCCGGCTTGATCACGCCTTCGGGCGGACGTTTTTCCGTTCGAGCGTTGATCCAACGGTGGGATTTGCCGGCGGTTTCCGTGGCAGGGCGATACACCGACTGTGGCCCGGCGTTCACACCCGCGATCGCTCCCGAACAGGGTACGACACGAATGTCGGCATGCGACGCCGATGAAATCGGTGCGGTTCGAACACCAAGGTGTGTGGGACGGCGATTTTTCGGGCATTTTTGTCAGGGATTGGTCGCCGATTCCCATCAGACCGTCGTTGCGTGTCGAAACGTTGATGGAGTGTTCACTAGTTCGATCCCGTTGCCGTAGTGGCACGAGCGATGCTTCTCGAACCGACTACCGCACGCCTTCCCCCCAAAGGACCGAGACCATGACGAAGCTCTTCTCTCCCCTGCGCGCCTCTCTGTGTATCGCTGCGCTCGCCACCCTAGGTGGTTGCGAGCTCTACCTCGGCGATGGAGGCGACTCCGGCGGGGACCGTTGGACCTACTGCGCCAACGACGGTTACTACGTCTGTAATGGTGGCGAGTGCGAATGGGCCGGCGCCCGCTGCCCCGACGAGCCCGGCTACTCCTGTAAGAGCGACGACGAGTGCGCCCAGGGTTGCTACTGCAGCGATGATGGCGTGTGCGAGGAAGCGGGCTTCTGCAACAACGACAACCAGTGCCCAGACGGGTACACGTGTGATGAAGGCCGTGCGTCGTGCGTCCCCGAGGCCTGCGAGAGCAGCGCGGACTGCGACCAGGGCGAGATCTGCAACGAGGGCTCCTGCGAGGCGTCGTGCTCGTGCACCAGCGACCAGCAGGCCATCGACGCGGGCTTCGCGTACTGCGACGAGACGCGTGGCACCTGCGAGACCACCCCGGTCGGTGGTAGCTGCCAAGGCCAGTCGACGTGCACCACGGCGGAGCCGACGTGCCCGGCGGGTCAGGTCGCGCTGATCGCAAACGGTTGCTACACGGGTTCCTGCGGTGATATCGCGACGTGCGACCTGATTCCCGAGTGCGAGAAGCTCCAGGCGGAGAGCGACTGCCTTGGTCGCTCGACGCAGTGCACGTCGGTCTACTACGGCCTGAACTGCACCAACCCGAACACCGGCGCTGCGTGCCAGGCGGGCGACTCGGGCTGTATGTGCGAGTCCTTCCAGTTCGCCGACTGCCGCACGCGCCTCTCGAACGCGAGCCCGTTCTCCTACCAAGGTCCCAACGGCGAGCTCGTCGACATGTTCTCGTCGAACTGATTCGGTCTGTTCTCTCTCTCTCTGTGACTGACACTGGATGCTAGGTGGGCCGCTCGAAAGGGCGGCCCATCGGCGTTTCGGGCGGCGTTTCGGGCCGGGTGACGTGATGTACAGTCCGGCCATGGGCTTCGAGTTCGCCGAGACGATGCGCGGGACGGTGGTGTGGGACGCCGAGCCCGGGCGCACGCATCCGTTCAAGTTCGCGATCAACGCGCACGCGGAGTCGACGCGCGCACACGTCCTCGACGGAAGAGTCGCCGTGCGGGGGATCCTCGATGCGCCGCCGGTCGCGCACGGAGTCGACTGCGAGGGCACGATGACGATCCGGCCTATCGGCCAGAAGATCATTCGCTACGAGCTCGCGTTCCAGGGTGACGACGGCACGCACTACGAGCTCGTCGGCCAGAAGGACATCCGCTTCCTCGCGCTGCGCAAGACGCTCACGTATCTGCCGGCGGAGATCCTCGACGACCAGCACCGACGTGTTGGTGTGTGCGAGACCTCGTTCGACCTGAAGAATGACTGGTGGAGCTTCCTGCGCAGCTGGAAGCCCGCCTAATCACTCCAGATGGGCTTGAAAAGCCCGACGATCGAGAGCGGACTAGAGGACTGTTTCTCCGACGAGTCGTGGTAATACCCGACGTCGGTCATGGGATTCCTTTCAAAGATCTTCGGCAGCAAGAACCAGCGCGAGATCAAGCGCATGCAGCCTCTCGTCCACCGGATCGCAGGTCTGGAAGACAAGATGAAGAAGCGGAGCGACGCGGAGCTCAAGGCCCTGACCGCCGAGTTCAAGCAGCGCCTCGACAACGGTGCGCCGCTCATCGAGCTGTTGCCCGAGGCGTTCGCGGCCGTGCGCGAGGCCAGCGTGCGCATGACCGGCATGCGCCACTACGACGTACAGATGCTCGGCGGCATCGTGCTCAACGAGGGCCGCATCGCGGAGATGCGCACCGGTGAGGGCAAGACGCTCGTCGCGACGCTGCCGACATACCTGAACGCGCTCGTCGGCAAGGGGTGCCACGTCGTCACCGTCAACGACTACCTCGCCAAGCGCGACGCCGAGTGGATGGGACGCATCCACGGCTTCCTCGGCCTCAGCACCGGCGTCATCGTCCATGGCCTCGACGACTTCGAGCGCCAGCGCAATTACAACTGCGACATCACCTACGGCCAGAACAACGAGTTCGGCTTCGACTACCTGCGCGACAACATGAAGAGCTCGCCGGACCGCATGGTCCAGCGCGGACTGTTCTACGCGGTCGTCGACGAGGTCGACTCGATCTTGATCGACGAGGCGCGCACGCCGCTCATCATCAGCGGTGCGTCGGAGGCGTCCGGCGATCTGTACGTGAAGATCGACCGCATGATCCCGCGCCTCAAGCGCGAGGTCGACTACACCGTCGACGAGAAAGCGCACTCCACGATGCTCACCGACGATGGCGTCGAGGCGATGGAGCGTTTGCTCGAGGTCGAGAACCTGTACGACGCGAGCAACATCCTGCTCGTCCATCACGTCAACAACGCGCTCAAGGCGCACACGCTGTACAAGCGCAACGTCAACTACCTCGTCGAGGACGAGAAGGTCGTCATCATCGACGAGCACACGGGCCGCAAGATGCCGGGCCGTCGCTGGTCCGATGGTCTGCATCAGGCGATCGAGGCCAAGGAAGGCGTCACCGTCGAGGAAGAGAACCAGACGCTCGCCACCGTCACGTTCCAGAACTACTTCCGCATGTACAAGAAGCTGGCCGGCATGACCGGAACAGCCGACACCGAGGCGGCGGAGTTCCACCAGATCTACAAGCTCGACGTCACGGTCATTCCGACGAACAGGCCGATCATTCGTAAGGATCAGCCGGACCTCGTCTACAAGAACGAGGCGGGCAAGTTCCGCGCGGTCGTGCAGGACATCGAGGACTGCCACAAGCGCGGCCAGCCCGTGCTCGTCGGTACGGTCTCGGTCGAGAAGTCCGAGGTCGTCGCGAATCTCTTGAAGGCCAAGAACATCCCGTACAACGTGCTCAACGCGAAGCAGCACCAACGCGAGGCCTCGATCGTCGCGCAAGCGGGTCGCACGGGCGCGGTCACGATCGCCACCAACATGGCCGGTCGCGGCACCGACATCTTGCTCGGCGGCAACCCGGAAGCGATGGCGAAGGACGCGCTCGAAGAAGAGAAGGCGAAGCTCGCGAGCGTCGACGGTGCGAAGCAGGTCGAGGGCGCGCCGATGGCGCCGAGCGACGATCCGTTCCGGGGTGGCTCGTCGGCCGTGGACTTCGACGAGAAGAAGCGCCTCGAGGAACTGGTCGAGCAGTTCAAGAAAGCGTGCGAGGAGGAGCGGCAGGCGGTGCTCAAGGCGGGCGGTCTCAAGATCGTCGGTACGGAGCGCCACGAGTCGCGCCGCATCGACAACCAGCTGCGCGGTCGCGCGGGTCGCCAGGGTGATCCGGGTACGTCGCGCTTCTACCTGTCGCTCCAGGACGATCTGTTGCGCATCTTCGGGCTCGATCGCATGACCGGCCTCATGGAGCGCCTGGGCCTCGAGGAGGACGTGCCCATCGAGTCGCCGATGGTGACGCGCTCCATCGAAGGCGCGCAGAAGAAGGTCGAGGGTCGCAACTTCGATCAGCGCAAGAACGTCCTCGAGTACGACGACGTGATGAACCAGCAGCGCAAGACGATCTACGCGCTGCGCCGCCAGATCCTCGACGGGCGCTACCACCGCGAGCCCAACGAGCAGGAGCTCGCCCAGGGAATCGTTCCCGATCCGGTGCTGTCGAGCGGCGACTGGACCGTCGACGTGTTGAAGCCCGATCTGACCAAGCAGCTCGGGCAGATGATCGACGTGATCAAGACCAAGGTCGCCGAGCGCGACGAGGCGATCGCGCGGGGCGAGTCACCCGGCGACACCCGTGCCGGCTGGCGCATCTTGCGCGCGGAGATCTGGCGCCAGTTCGGCTCGCTGCTCGATCTCGAGAAGAAGTACGACAAGCCGCGCGACGAGCTCGTCGAGTACTGTGTGAACACGGTCGCCGCGTCGCAGATCCAGCAGCGCGAGCGCCTGTACGACCTCGCGGACGCGCGGATGATCGCGATCATCGACAGCGTGCTGTCCGCCGAGAAGAACGAGGACGAGTGGGACTGGGACGAGCTCGAAGACGCACTACAGGCGCAGTTCGACATCGAGGTCGAGCTCACGCCCGGTACGCCCGACGAGGTCGGTACGCAGACATGGCCGCTGATCGACGAGAAGCTCAAGGAGCGCGAGAAGGAGCTCGGCCGTGCGTGGCTGCTCTACTTCCAGCGTACGTTCTGGCTCGACGAGATCGATCAGCAGTGGATCGAGCACCTGAAGACGATGGACGCGCTGCGCGAGGGCATCGGCCTCCAGGGCTACGGCCAGAAGGACCCGAAGAAGGAGTACAAGCGCATCGGCTTCGACATGTTCTCCGAGATGATGGGACGTATCTCGGCGGCGACGGTGACGAAGTTGTTCAAGGTGCACATCCAGCGCGAGGAAGAGACCGTGCCCGTCATCGCGGAGAAAGAACGCGAGATGGAAGAGCGCGGCGTGGCGAACAAGTCCGAGGACGAGAACGCCGAGCAAGACGAAACCCAGCGCGCAGCGCGGGGACCGCAGCGCCGCGGAGCGCGCGGCGGTCGCCCCAATGCGGCGGACGGTGCGGATGCCAAGGGCGAAACCGTGCGGCGCGAGCGTCCCAAGGTCGGTCGCAACGATCCGTGTCCGTGCGGCTCGGGCAAGAAGTACAAGAAGTGCCACGGTAAAGACGAGGAAGCCGCGGCAACGGAGTAGGTCAGCGCCAGCGGATCTCGGCGAGGCCGAGCGTGAACGCGATGTCCTGGCGGAGCCGCTCGCTCGCGAAGTCGTCGCCGAACGACACGAGGCGACGTTTGGCAAACGTGTAGCGCGGCACTTCCACGACGGAGCCGCCCGGCGCCGCGTCGAGGATCGCGATGCGACGGCGCCACTCGACGCCGGTGACGATCTGCAGTACGAGCGCGTAGACGAGGAAGCCGCTCGCGAGCGCCGTGCAGCTCCAGCGCAGCACCCTCGCCGCCCCCACATCGCGCACGAGCTCGACCATCACGATGCCCATCGCGATCACGATCATCGCCGCCGACGCCGCGAGGAGGCGTGCCGGGAGCTTCGGCGAGAAGAGCGCCGTCCCTACGACGATCGTGGCGATGCCGACGAAGCCGAGCGCGAGTCGAACCGAGCGCGCCGAGACGAGCGGCTCGCGCACCGTGGTCGAAGAGCCATGCACGGACAAGGTTTGCCGTCGGGCGACGCGCGCAGCAACGAGCAGCACGAGGGTCATCGCGCTCGCCCACACGAGCTGCATCCGCACCACCGCGAGCGTGCCGAGGGCGCCACGCTCGACGAGCGGCGCGAGCAAGGATTGCCGTGACGCGAGCCCGCCGTAGCGGACGTCCTGCCCCGGTGAGGTGACGAGGAAGACGACGCCGACGACGAGAGCTGCGAGGCCCGCGAACGCCCAGATCGGCACACGGCGATCGCGACGCCACGCGACGACGATGCACGCGACCGCCGCGAGCGCGAGTGCCGGCCCCGTGTGTTCGTTGCCCGCGCCGGCAAGCCAGCCGAGGACCACGATGCCGAGCACCGCGACAAAGCGTCGCAGCGTCGCGCGCACGCGATGGACGCGCGAGGAGCGCGAGGAGCGTGCCTCGTGGGGCGCGAGGAGACCGCGATACGGCACGAGCCACGCGAGCTGGACGACGAGCGGATAGATGTAGTTCGCGCAGCTCGGTCGATAGAACCAGACGACACCGACCTTGGGTGTCGTGATCGCAAGCGCCGCGAACAGACAGATGAACAGCCATGCGTCGTCGGACGAACGCAGGCGTGGACGACGACCGACCGCGAGCGTCTGCGCGAGCAGCACCGTGCCGACTACTGCGAGTGGCGTGAGCACGATCGCAATGGCGCCGTGGTGATAGGACACCGCGAGCACGAGCTGTCCCCAGCGCGGGTTGTTGAGATCGTGGTTGTGACGTGCGAGCGCGACGAGTGACTCCCACGTCAGCGCCGTGCGCGCGGCGAAGTAGCTCGACCACCCGTCGCCCTGCACCGGCTCGAACGCGATCACGATCGCGAGGACGCACGCCACCCCGCCGACCGCCAACGCCAACGGCATCCGCATGGTGGCTGGCGTCGTGCAGATCGTGGTCCAGCCGGTCTCGAACAGTAGTGTGCGTCCAACGACGCACGAGCGCGCCGCGCACGATCGAGGACTCAGATCTTTTGTGCGCCTCTGCCCTCGATGTCGCGAGGGTGAGAAAGATCTCAAGAGTGCGAAGGGCGAGTGGAGCCCCGGCCGGGTCGCGTGCCGACGGGATCGACGGGTGGCGCGTGGTCGACCGTCGTATTGCTCTAGCGACTAGCGCGGTGAGCGATAGCGCCACCCGAGGACGAGGCCGAGCGCGAACGCACCCCCGTAGCTCGCTGCGATCACGAGCACACCGACGACAGCGACCAGCGTTGGACGCGTGCACACGAATAGCATCGCGACGAGGAGCGCGATCTCGATGTGGGTGTGGAGCGACACGCCTGCGCCGCGCCGCAGCCACAACGGAACACTCAGGTTCCACGCGAGCTTCGCGATGAAGAGCGTCACGAGGACCGCGAACACGATCGACATGCCGAGATGCAGCGTAGCACTCGCAATCCAGCTTTCCCGATCACGGGGTTCGGTGAGACGATGGAGGGGACCCACAGCGGCGACGCGACGATGTCCACGATCGATGCACCGTCGGTGCTCGGCTCCGTGACGTGTCCCACGAACCGGACGTGATCGCGGACGCCGACGGTGTCGATCTGATCGTCGAAGGTGCGGCGGCGCCGATGGTAGACGCGAGCCCATCGCGCCTGCTCGTGCTCGAGAACGGTACGATCGCCGTCGTGACCCCCCTGCCTCTGAGGACGCTCGGTAGCGCGACGCGTCACGTCGATTGTCCCGGTGGGTGCGATGGATCTTCGATCGCGGCAAGCGGATACTGCGCTGCATCCACATGCGTATTGGCGTTCCGAAAGAGATCAAGACTCAAGAGTTTCGCGTCGGCATGACTCCATCCGGCGCCGCGATCCTGACCGCGCGCGGTCACACCGTCCTCGTCGAGCACGGCGCCGGTCTCGGCTCCTCGATCCCCGACGAGGCGTACATGAAGGCAGGCGCGAAGATCGTCACGACACGCGAGGAGATCTGGGGCGCGGACATGGTCGTGAAGGTCAAAGAACCGATCGCACCGGAGTTCGCGCTGATGCGGAAGGATCTCCTCCTGTTCACGTACCTCCACCTCGCGGCGGCGCAGGAGCTCGGGAAAGAGCTCTTGAACCGCGGCGTCAATGGTGTCGCGTACGAGACGATCGAACCGTCGCCCGGTGACCTCCCGCTGCTCACGCCGATGAGTGCGGTCGCGGGTCGCATGAGCGTGCAGGCCGGTGCGACGTACCTCGAGCGCGAGCGCGGCGGCAAGGGCGTGCTCCTCGGCGGCGTCCCCGGCGTGAAGCGCGGCCGCGTGACGGTCATCGGCGGTGGCGTCGTCGGTGCGAACGCGGTGAAGATGGCGGTCGGCCTCGGCGCGAACGTCACGGTGCTCGACGTGAATCTGAAGACGCTCGCGTACCTCGACGATATCTACGCGGGACGCGTCTCGACGCAGTACTCGGATCCGATCAGCATCGAGCGCGCGGTGCTCGAGAGCGATCTCGTCGTCGGTGCGGTGCTCCTCCCGGGTGCACGTGCGCCGCGTCTCGTCACCGAGGCGATGATCAAACAGATGGAGCCAGGCTCGGTGATCGTCGACGTGTCGATCGATCAGGGTGGCTGCGTCGAGGGTGCGCGGCCGACGTATCACGACAACCCGACCTACGATCTGCACGGCGTGACCGCGTACATGGTGGCGAACATGCCGGGCGCGGTTCCCCGCACGTCGACCTACGCGTTGACGAACGCGACCATCAAATACGTGGTGAAGCTCGCCGACCTCGGCCTCGAGAAGGCGATCGCGGACACGCCCCACATCGTGACCGGCCTCAACACGTACAAAGGAGGCGTCCCGCACGCGGCGGTCGCCGAGGCGCTCTCGGTCCCGTTCACCGCGTACCGGGCCTAGCCTCGTAATTTCAGATGGTTAGACGACTCTCCGACGATTCGTCGGGATTGTTGTGGATCGTGCAGGGTCGGGAACAATCCCTGTAGGGGGACAGGTAAACACCCCGAATGCCAGCCACACGAGAGAAACGCGTCGAGTTCGAGCGCCAAGCGATGGTGCACACCGACGCCCTCTACGGGGCTGCCTATCGCCTCACGCGCAACCCGCGCGACGCCGAAGACCTCGTGCAGGACGCTCTGCTCCGTGCATACCGGTTCTGGGACTCGTTCGAGCAGGACTCCAACTGCAAAGCGTGGCTCCTGCGCATCGTGACGAACACGTTCATCAACGAGTACCAGCGCAAGAAGCGAAGCCGCGAGGTCCTCGACGCCGCGAGCGCAGAGCAGGAGGCGACGGATGGCGTGCTCGTGCACGCGGACGCGAGCGATCGCCAGACACCCGAACGCACCCTGCTCGACCGCAGCGTGAGCGACGACGTGCAGCGCGCGCTCGACGCACTCCCCGATGATTTCCGTACGGCTGTCGTTCTGTGCGACGTTCAGGGTCTGTCGTACAAGGAGATCGCCGAGATCATGGAGACGCCGGTGGGCACGGTGATGAGCCGCTTGTTCCGCGGGCGCAAGCTCCTGGCGACGGCGCTGCGCGACTTCGCGGCGCAACACGGTTACGTGCGTGAAGCTGCAGGGCCCAAGGCCGACAAGGCCACCGCGGCGGCCGACGACGAAAACGATACAACCATCGATCTGGAGAAGTACCGCGCCCAGAAGAAAGCGCGGGAGGGTTTCTGATGAGCCTTTGCAACAGCATCGATACACTTGCGATGGCGTACCTGGACGACGAGCTCGCGAGCGAAGAGCGCCGCGAGCTGGAGCTGCATCTCGGCGAGTGCCCGAGCTGCAAGCAGCATCTCGAGGGTGAACGCGCCGAGATCTCGTTCGTGCGCAAGGCGCTCGTCGCGCCGCCGGCCCCCGACATGTTGAAGGCGCGGCTCGCTCGCGCGCTCGACGTCGAGGACAAGCTCGCGGTGCGCGATGGCCGCAAGAAGTGGCAGCGCTACCTGTTGCCGGGTAGCGCGCTCGCGGCAGCGGCAGCGGCGCTCGCGCTGTTCCTCGGCGTCGGCGTGTTCGGTGGCTCCAAGAAGAAGGAGTCCGCGGTCGCCAACGAGGTGCTGCGCCAGCAGACACGTTCGTTGCCGCTCGAGGTGCAGGGTCCAGGGACGGGGTCGTGGCTGCGGGCGAATTTCGCCGCGGTCGAGCCGCCGCAGTTCCAGGAACCGGGCATCCAGCTCATCGGTGCGCGCGCGACGGCGATCGCGGGGCACGATGCAGCGCAGCTGCGCTACCTCGTCAACGTCGGTGTCAACCGCGTCTTGCTCACCGCGATGCTGATCGCGGATCTGCGGGGCGACGAGCTGCGGGGCGGTCAGGCAGTAAAGATGGGACGCCTCACGCTGCACGTGTACGACGTCGGCGGGCTGCCCGCGGTCACGTATGTCGACGAGAACCGCATCGGCTACGTGTTCTCGTCGGAGCGCATGAGCCTCCAGGAGCTGATCTCGCTCGTCGGAACATCGGACTTGATCAGCCGAGCGCAGCAGCAGCGGTAAGCACTTCAATAACGAGCGAGCGCGCGCGATTCTTCATCGGGTCGGGTATCATGCGGTCGGGGCATGAACCGACGCATCCTGTTGATCGACGCCGATCCTGGGTTTCATCAAACCCTCACGCGCCAGCTCGCGCGGTACTCGGTCGACGTGGTCGTGGAGCTCGATCCGGATCAGGGGCTCGCGCTGGCGACCGCGGATCCACCTGCGCTGATCATCATCGGCGTCGAGGAGCCCGAGAAGGTCGGCTTCAAGGTGTTCCAGAAGTGCCGAAAGCCACCGCTGAACAAGACGCCGATCATGCTCGTGACCGCGAGCGTTCCGCCGGCGAGCTTCGCAAAGCACAAGGCGCTCAAGTCGGGGCACGCCGACGAGTACGTCGACAAACGCGACGTCGATCCGGCCGACCTGCTCGCGAAGATCGACGCGTTGGTCAAGCTCGGAGCGCCGATCGGCCCTGTGGTCGTAGAGCACGACGATCTCGATATCCCGGTGGAGGTCGACGAGATCCCACTCGCCGACGGCGACATGGTGCTCGAGGAAGAGGTCGGGGACGACGCCGGCGACTTCGCGGCGGCGCCACAGCGTCCGATCCAGTCCACGCACTCGAGGCCGACCGCACACGCGCGGATCGACTCCGTGGTCGACGCGGACATCGAGGACGCGTTCGGCGGATTGCTTGGCGACGATGCGATCCCCGACGCCGCCGCCCCGATCGCGGTGATGCCCGAGCCGCTGGTGCCGCCACTTTTGGACGACGTTCCGAAGGAGCGCGAGGAGATCTCGGTGGTCTCCGGGATTCCGGAGGCCGTCGGTGGGCGGCCCGGTGATTCGATCCCGCCACCCTTGTCGAGCGAGCCGAGCGTGATCGGTGCGCCGATCGCAGCAGACGACGCCGCGCCGGAGGTGATCGACGACGGCGGGCTCTCCGAGCCGCAGGACTTCGACTCGTTCAGCCGCGAATACGGCGGAAGCAACCTCGCGATCCCGATGGCGGCGCACCCCGCGCCGATGACGCTCGCATCGGCAGAGCTGCCGGTCGTCGTCGACGCGCCCGAGCCGGCCTTGGAGCCGATCGATCAGCTGCCGCCGGAGTCGTCACCCGCGATCATCGTGGACCGGGCGCACGCGCGCTTCGAATCGCAACCCGCGATCACACTCGACGCAGACGACCTGCTCCTGGACGACGGTCCGCCAATCGAGGTCGAACCTCCGGATCCGCCCGCAGAGGATCCGCCCGCACAGGTCCCAGCACCGCCGGTGCTCCCCGCGAACCCGCCACCGCGATCGAAGTCGCCGAGCGAAGCGCCCTTGCGCGACAAGCGGCCGACCGGGTCGGTCAACGTGGCCGATCTCGGACTCGACGCGCTGGCCGAAGACGCGGATCGCGAGCAGAGCGGTGTGTACGACCGGCGGTCGGTGCGCAAGATCGGCGAGCTCGAGCGTCAGGTGCAGCAGCTCAAGGCCGAGGTCGAGCGCGCGCGCGCCGAGAGCGCACCCAAGGCGACGGAGAGTCGCCAGGGCGAGTTCCTGAAGCTGCGCGAGAATCTGCTGAACCAGGGCAAGGACCTGGCACGCGCGAAGGACGAGCTCGCGAAGGCGCAGCGCGACCTCTCAGATGCACAGGACAAGCTCGTCAAGGCGACCCAGGCGAAGGCCGCACTCGACGCGAAGCAGAGCGAGCTCGAGCAGAAGGCAACAACGGACGGACATCGCGCGCAGCAACTCGAGCTACGCGAGAAGACGCTCGCGGCGCAGCTCGCGACGACGCAGCAGGAGCTGTCCGCGAAGACGCAGGTGTTGGACGCGGCGGAGACGGCGCGTGCACAGCTCGAGCGCGACGTGGCGAACGAGAAGGCGCTGCGCGCATCGAGTGCTTCCGACGCGGAGCGCTCATTGCGGATCGAGCGCGAGCAGATGATCGCGCGGCACCAGGGCGAGCTCGCATCGATTCGCGCGGAGCAAGCGGGTGCGCAGGAAGTGGCGCTTCAGGCGCTGCGACAAGAGCTCGAGACACAGCACGCCGGGGCGATCGCGTCGGCCGTCGACATCGCGCGCAGCGCTGTGGCGGCCGAGGCCGATCAGGCCTTGCAACAACTCGAGGCACGGCAGGCCGCGGACATGAAGCGCCTGCACGACGAGCAGGCGGCTGCGATGGCACGCCTCGCGAACGACAAGGACGGCCAGATCCAGCGGCTCCAAGACGAGCTCGCGTCCGCGACGGATTCGATGCAGGCGGATCACGCAGCCGCCGTCGAGAAGATCGTCGAGGATCATGGCGCCGAGATCGCGCGTCTCCGTGCCGATCTCGCGAAGCAAGGCGACTCGCTGGCTGCGGCGAGCGCGAAGTGGCAAGAGGAGCGCTCGCTCGATCAAGCGCGCGCGAAGGTCGCCGCCGCCGATCAGGCGAAGGCACACGAGACCGCGCTCGAGAAGTTGCGCGCCGAACACGATGCCGCGCTGCAAACGGCGCGAAACAACTCGGCCGCTCAGGCAACGGCGCACGAGGCCGCGCTCGGGCAGCTGCGCGCCGAGGCGGAGGCGGCCGTCGCGGCCCTGCGCGTCGAGGCCGCCGACGCGCAGCGCGCGCACGAGGTCGCGCTCGCAGCCCTCGAGAACCAGTACGCCGCGGAGCTCGAACGGCGCTCGAGCGACGCGGGAGGACAGATCGCCGCTGCATCCGCCGCGCACGAGAGCGCGTTTGCGGTCGCGCGTGCGGGCCACGAAAAGGAGCTCGCCGCGCTACGCGCCGAGCTCGAGCAGGTGAAGGGCCTGACCGCACAGACGCGCTCGGACGCCGAGCAAGCGCTGGCACTCGCCGCCGCCGAGAAGGCCGCGGCGCTCACGGCGCAGGCGAACGAGCACGCCGCCGCACTCGCGCAACGCGACGAGGAACACGCGAGCGCGCGCGAGGCCGACGGCGCCGAGCACGTGGCCGACCTCGCGAACCTGCGCGCCGAGATCGAGCGCCAGGCAGCGCAGCACGGCATCAAGCTAGACTCCACGAGGCGCGAGCTCGACGAGATGCTCGCGCGCGAGCAGGTCCAGCGCGCCGACCTCGCCGCGGACCACCAGCGCGCGGCCGAGGCGCTCGCGAAGCAGCACGCCGACGAGCTCGCGAAGGTCGCCGAGGACAAGCAGCGCGCCATCGACGACATCCAGCGCGCGTCCGCGGATCACCGCGCCGCCATCGAGCGCACCGCGGCCACACACCGCGCCGAGCTCGAAGCACAGAAGGCGGCCGCCGATCGCGAGCTCGCCGAGCTCCACTCCGCGATCCACGCGGCGAAGAAGTACCTCGACGAGGAATCCGCGCGTCACGCGGCCGAGCGCGCTGCGCTCGAGGAGGCACACGCCACCGCGCTCGCCGAGAGGACCGCGCACTTCGAGCGCGCGCTCGCTGTCGCGAACGGCGAGGTCGTCAGGGTCAAGGCGGTCGGCGATGCGGAGCACAACCGCGCGATGGTCGCCAAGGACGCCGATCATGCAAAGCTCCTGCAGCAGAAGGAGAGCGACTTCGCGCGTGCGATCGGCGATCTGACGAACGAGCGCGACGAGCTGATGCGAGGCCTGTCGTCGTCACGCGACGCGAACAAGCGGGCCGAGGGCGAGCTCGCCGCCGCCGTCCACACGATCGCGGACCGCAACGCGGAGCTGCGCACGCACGCGCAGGCGATCGCCGAGCGTGACCAGCGCATCGTCGACCTGCGCAAGGAGATCGAGTCTCTCGAGACGGAGAACACGAGCTACCAGGAGCAGGTGCTCCGCGCCTACCAAAAGATCAAGACCGACGAGGCGATGGTCGCGCGCGCCAAGAAGGCGATGGCGATCGCGCTCACGGTGCTCGACGATCCGTCGAACGGCACGCCGAAGCCTGAGAACGGGTAAGACGTCGACACCGTTTTCGTCGCGCTTCGCGGGCCGGCTCTGATTCGAACCCATGTGAGGATGTACGCGTTCGATGACCGTGTTCCCTCTAAGAGCAGCACCTTGAAGGGCCGCATCCTCCTCGCCATCGCGATTCTCGCGATCTCCACCGGCGCTCCGTTTGCGCGGTGGGCCGCGCCCGCGGATCCGATCGCGATCGCCGCGTTGCGTGTCGGGTTCGCGAGCATCCTGTTGTTCGCGCTCGGCTGGCGCGACCTCGGTGCGCTCCGGCGCGTGAAGCGCGAGGACGCGAAGTACGTCGTCCTCGCGGGGGTGTTGCTCGGCGTGCACTTCGGATCGTGGATCGCGAGCCTGTCGTTTACGAGCACGGCGGCGAGCGTCGCGCTCGTGTGCACGAATCCGATCTTCGCCGCGCTATTCGGTACGCTGCTCGGCGATCGCGTAAGCCCACGCGAGATCATGGGCATCGTCATCGCCGCCGGCGGATGTGCCGTGCTGGCGGGTGGTGACTGGAGCGCGGGAGGCGACGCGCTGATCGGCGATGGCCTCGCGCTCGTCGGCGCCGCAAGCGCGGCGGGCTATCTGGTGGTGGGGCGCAGGTTGCGCGAGGCGCTTCCGCTGCTCCCGTACCTCGGCATCGTGAATGCGATCGCGGCGGTGGGCCTGATCGCGGCGACGCTCGTGATGGGCGTGAACATCGGCGCGCTGGAGCCGACCGCATATATCGCGTGTGCGTGTGCGGCGATCGTCGCGAGCGTGCTCGGGCACAGCCTCCTGAACGCGGCGGTGCGCGTCACGCCGACGCACCTGGTGGCGCTCGCGATTCTCGGCGAGCCGATCGGCAGCTCGCTGATCACGTGGGCCGTCTTCGGCGAGCAGCCGCCGGCGCACGCGGCGCTCGGAGGCGCGATCGTGCTGGTGGGGATCGCGATCGGGTTTGTGCGGATCAGCCGTCGACCGGGCCCCGCTTGATGCTATTCGGCGACTCGCGGCTCGAGCTCGGATCGCCGCGACGGTGATTTCGGTCAGTCCGGCGGGTCGCCGACGGGGGCACGGAACGTCCCCTGCACCAGGATCGGCGGACCGCCGACTGCGCTTGCGAGGCTCGCGCGGATCGTGAATTCGACGAAGCCCTGGCAGTCGAGCTCGCCGAACGTGATCGTGCCCTCGGAGCCGGCCTGATCAGACGCGACCTCGTTGTCATCCTCGTCGTCGTTCACGTACACGAGCGCTCCGCGCGCAGGTTCGCTCGATGTGAACGTAACGGGGAACGTGACGACCTGGCCGCGCTCGACGTCGTCGCGCACGGCCCACACCAGCCACGACGCGCCGTCGAAGCGGTTGCCGCGAGAGATCTTGATCGCGCCCTCGGCGTGCGCCGGCGGGTCGTACGGCTCGCAGTACGCATACGTCTCGCTGTTCGGCGGTAGCTCGATCACGCTACGGTCGCCGCGACGCAACGAGAGATCCGATTGCGCGTCGCCCGTCGAGATCGTGCAGCCCACCACGATCGCTGGCGCCAGGACTGCCAACGCGAGCCCGCGCCACCGTGACCTCGTCGCCCGACCGCCTCGCCGTTGACGCATGCCCCACGCTACCGAGGGGCAGGTGCGATCGGCGATGGCAGACGCCGGCAACTTCGAAATGACTCGTCTCGTCAAGCGTGAACGGGACGTGCGACAGACGTCTCGTGACCCTGCGTCCACAGCGCGCGCTCGATCGCGAGGAGGAGCGGACCGAACGTCGCGCGATCGAGTGACGACACCACGAAGCCGCCGCCATGGCGCTCGAGGTGCTCGGCGTCCGTGGGCTCGAGGCGGTCGGCTTTGTTGAAGACGAGGATGCGTGGTTTCTCGGAGAGCCCGAGGTCCGCGAGCACACCCTCGACGGTGCGTACGTGTTGGTCGCGATCAGGATCGCTCGCATCGACGACGTGGACAAGCAGGTCCGCGTCGTCCATCTCCTCGAGCGTCGCGGAGAACGCGCGAACGAGCTCCTTCGGCAGATCGCGGATGAAGCCCACGGTGTCCGTGATCACGACCTCGCGCTCCTGCGGGAAGCGCAGGCGACGGCTGATCGGATCGAGCGTCGCGAACAGCTTGTCCTCGGCGAGCGCATCGCCCTGCGTCAGCGCGTTGAGCAGCGTCGACTTGCCCGCGTTCGTGTA
>JBJXGN010000288.1:0-24833 GCA_046160585.1 Kofleriaceae bacterium | reverse complement strand
GCCTGCTACTCGGCGCGTCTCCGCTTACCGAGACGGGACTCTCACCCGCTGGATCTTCACAGCGAGACGTCAGGTTCGAGCCCGCTTTCGCAGATCGGTTTCCGACGTCGTCGCGACGCACCACGCGCCGATGTTAACGTCGGAACGTGCCTCCGCGGATCATCCAGTGGGAGCCCGTCGAGTCGTTCGACGAGCTGTACTTCGTCCCGCGCGACGGCAAGGAGGATGTTTTCGCCCAGCGCGCCGCCGAGCTCGGGGTGACGGTGACGTCGCAGGTCGCGCAGATCTACGCGCCGGGCACGAACATCGACGGCGGGTGGATCGATGTCGGCGAACCGATCCCGTTCGCCACGATGCGCGACGGCACCGTCGAACAGCTCGCGCGGATGGCCGTCGAGCTCGTCGACGTGTGCAGGCCGACGAAGTTCCTCGTCAGCGACTACGACGGGTGGCGCGCGATCCACGTCGAGGACGACATCGTGATCACCAACGTCGCGGACTGGCGACAGTACCTCGCCGACGAGAACAAGCGCGAGCTGCTCGTCGACGCTGTGACCGAGGGCATCGCCGCGCGGTCGGAAGCCGAACTTCGCCAATTTGTGACACCGGGGCGCAAACCAATCCCGCGGCTCGAAGACCTCGAAGACCTCGAGGTGCTCGCGCGCATCGCGCCGCGCCATCCGAAAGCGCTGACGCTGCTCGCGCAGCACTATCGCTCGCTGGATCGCCTCGACGACGCCGCGCGGGTCGCGACACAGCTCTGTGCGCTCGACGTGCGTGACCATCGCAAGGCGCCAGCGCACACGGTGCTCGGCGAGGTCGCGGCCGCGCGAGGCGACGTCAAGGCCGCGCTCGCGGCGCATCAGACCGCGCTGAAGATGGCGTACGGCGTCGCCGCGCAGCTCGCCGTCGGCGTCGCCGCGATCCGCGCGGGAGACCTCGACCTCGCGCGCAAGACGCTCGCGAATCGCAATCGTGGCCGCTCGCTGTTCGAGCTCGCCGAGTCGATGTGCAAGATGGGCCGGGCAGACGATGCGCGCGCGTACCTCGAGGTCGCTCTCGATCTGGATCGCGAGCTCTTGAAGCCCGTCCCCGACAATCAGTGGCCGAAGCCGCCGAACACGACGTGGACCGAGGCGCACGCTGACCTGGCGAATCTCGTCGCGAACGCGCGGAGCCGACATGGGTAACGTCCACGAGGTGATGCAGACGGAGCCCTTCCGTTCCGCACACAGCGCCGCGCTCCGGTTGCGCGACGGTGCGAAGCTCGTCGACGAGAAGTTCCCGAGCTACACGAACAGCGTCCGCGCCTCGCACGACGTCGGGCGCTCGCTCCTTTCGGCCCGCCGCGAGTACCTCACGATCCAGACCGGCGGCAAGTGGGGCTATGGCTACGAGCTGGAGGAGTTCCTGACGGTGAACGCACCCGTGCTCGACGACGCGGTGTTCTACGTCTCCGACGAATACGCGATGTACGTGCGCGAGTGGCGGATCACGAACGGGACGCTCACCGTCGAATTCGCCGCGCCCGACAACTCGCACGTTGGCCTCGTGTTGATCGAGACAACGAAGCACCGCGACTTCGGGCTGTTCCTCCTCGATGACATGCTCGATGGAATGTTGTGGGGCGGCGGCGAGAAGGAAGAACCCATGTCGGTGCGCTTCCGCGCGGTGATGGCGCTCGTGCAACACCGTCCCGAACGCTGGCACACCTGGTATCAGCTGGGGCTGCTCAAGTCGGATTACGCGGAGCGCGCGGCGATCGAAGCGTTCGAGCGCGCTCTCGCGATCGTGCCGCCGGAGAAGCGCTCGCTCGTCGAGGTCGGCCTCGTTCGCACCCTCGAGAAATCTGATCCGATGCGTGCGCTCGCCATCGGGCGCCAGGCCGTGGATCGCTGGATCGTGGAAGCGACGAAGGAGCGCTCGTCATTCTGGACGCCACTCGCTCCGGGGATCGCACACGTCGCGGATCTCGAGCGCGACCACGGTGCGCCCGAGATGGCGCTGAAGCTCTACACGGCGTGGCTACGCGCGACCGACGGCGACGCGACCGGGCACCGTCTGTACAACCTCGCGTGTCTCTGCGCACACGACCAACCGGAGCTCGCGCGCAGCTACCTTCGAGTCGCGCTCGACTTCGAGCCCTCGCTCGCACAAAGCGCGCGGACCGATCCGGACCTCGCCCCGATCCGTTAGTAGGTCGGACGCGGGATTTCGATCGCGGGCTTGTCGGGATCCCACGGCTCGGCGAGCACGATCGCCGAAGCCTCGAGCACCTCGACGACGAACCAGCCCGCGCGTTCGACGTCGGGGAACGTCCCGCGGAGCTTCGCGCTCCATGCCTTGATGTTCGCGATCTCCTCGGCCGTGGCCGCGCGATACGCGACCGTGCCGAGCAAACGATGGAGCTGGTTGTACAGCTCGTCGATCGCGGGAGCCCACTCCACCATCGGTGGGCGCGGCAGCCCTTCGACCATGTAGTCGTTGACGATGTAGGCGACCTGCCCGCCGCGCGTGCTGCGATGCGTGGCGGGCTTCGGATAGCGGCGGATCGGCTTGGTCGGGTGGCTCTCGTCGTCGGGCACCGGGACGTAGGGACCGACGACGACCGGCTCGTTCTGCTCGAGCTTCGCCTGATCCACGGCGACGCGCGTCGCGGTTCCGGGCTCGTACATCATGAACGTGAACGGGTTGATGTTGCCGTCGTCGCCGAGCAGCTTGCAACCAAGCACGCTCGCGAGCCGCGCGCAGAACACGCGGCGATCGTCCGGCGGTGCACCCGATAGCTGGATGCGCGACGCGAACTCGCCGGCGCCGCGGGTGCGATGCACGATCACGCGCGCCTGGCGAGGTGCCTCGGTCGCGATGCCATCGACGATCTCGATGTCATCCTCGTGGATTCCGTGGGCCTTGGCGACTGCCGTGAGGAGCTCGCGCGGGGTCACTTCTCGCTCGATCCACAACTCGTCCCACATGACGTGGGCATCATGCCACATCCGGGGGACGCCCCACCCAACCCCGACCATTACTCCGGGCCGAAGCGCTCGCTGATCAGGCGTTCTGCTTCCTCGAGATCGCGCTGCGCGCGTGCGCGCCGGTACACGATCGCGAGGACGACGAGCAGCGCGATTCCGATCGCGGTGGCGACGACCCACACGAGGCGCGTCGCCTCGGCGGTGTTTCCGCCGAGGCCGGTCATGGTGTCGAGCGGGCTCATCGAGTGAACACCGCGTCGAAGCCGCCGTCGAATACGGTCCCCGCGGTCCCGATGATCGGCGACGCGAGCGCGACGAACTGCATGAGCGCCGCGGAGAACAGCGCGACGAGGATGATCACCGGGATCAACGACGCGATGCGCTGCCCGTCGCCGAGCTTGGACTTCACCGCGCGCGCGAACAGCAACGTCGCCGTGCCGAGCGCGACGAACACGGAGCCGAGCGCGAGGGGAACACCGGCGCGCGAGCTCGTGTGGTAGTAGATCGCGACGAGCGGCGCGAGTGTCGCGAGCACGAGCGTGCCGCTGAAGATCGACGTCGCGAACGCGGTGACGAGATCCATCGCGCCGAGGCGAGCGTTCGCGAGTCGCAGCGCGACGAGGCCCGCAGGTAGCGCGGTCAACGCCGACAGGAAGATCACCATGGGGACCTTGTACGAGTTCGCGATGGCGAGCGCGCTCGACGCGCTGCCGGCGGCGATGCCCCAGATCGACGATAGGAGGAGCGCGCAGACGATCGCGGAGATCGTCAGCACGACCTGGTTCGCGCGTGTCAGCGGATGCGCGAGCCCTCCGCGGCACGCCAGGGTCATGAGTTGAGAGATTTGCGAGGGTGCTTGATCGGACATGACGGCCTCCGGCGCCGAAGGGCAGCAAGGGCCGAACCAGCCGGTGTATGCCCACTCGTGCTGGGTGCTGCCGCGGCTGGCCACGTCGTACGTCGCGTGGCTGCCACAGTGTGGGAGCCGCGTCACCCTCGGGTACGGGTCGGGTATCGGGTCGCGGTGATCTCCCGCAACTACCGACTCCGAAACTATGACCTCGAAGTTCCTCGTCCCCGTTCTTCTATCTCTGTCTGGTTGCGCGGTGGCGGTCGCACCCGAAGGCGATCGCGAAGGTGTGGGTTCGCAAGGTGGGGGGATCGATTCGAATCGCTCGCTTCGTATCGAGCCGTCGACGGTGTCGGTCACCGTCGCCGAGGGCTTCGCGGTCCATCAGCCGTTCCAGGCGTTCATGACCCAGCCGGATGGCTCCGAGGTCGACGTCACGGAGCAAACGACGTTCACGGTGGCGGACTCCCGCTTCGGCTCGTTCGACGCCGGAACGATGCGCGTGACCGGCGGCGGCGCGGGCCCCGTGCGCGTGATGGCGCGCGCCGATGGCGAGACCGCGACAGGCAACGTCGAGGTTCGCGTGAGCCACACCGAATACAGCGTCGGCGTCCCGCAGGATGCCGCGCGGATGTTCCAACTCGCGATCACCGGCACGAACTGCGGCGCCCAGATCGTGTATCCGACCGAGGGTACGACGATGATGGCAAACGTCGGTCGCCTCGACGTCCACTGGAACGGCGGCACCGGCGACCTCTTCGAGGTGCGCGTCAAGAACCGCTGGACGGAGCGCGTCATCTATACGCGCGCGAACGGCGCGGCGATCGGCGGCACCGCCTGGTGGCCGTTCGCCACGTCGAAGGATCGCGCGATCATCACGATGAGCGCGATGCAGTCGGCAGCGCCGCTGACCAAGTGCGTCGCGCAGACCCATACCGTGCGCCTCTCCGACACCGACGTCGCGGGCGCCGTCTACTTCAACGAGACCACCGGCACGGGCGGAACGCTGATGCGCCACGATCTCTCGGACTCGACGCCAGCCGCGGCGGTGTTCGCGAATGACGATAGTCCGGCGGCGTGCATCGGCTGCCACGCGATCTCGCGTGATGGTGCCCGCATGGCGATGACACTCGACGGTGCCACGGGCCGCGGCGCGGTGTTCGATCTCGCCGAGCGTCGCGCGATGCCGATGGGTTCGGCGATGCAGCGCTGGTCGTCCGCGACGTTTTCGCCGAGCGGCGACGAGCTCCTCGTGGTCGACGGCGGCGTGCTCAAGCTGTTCGAGGTCAAGAGCGGTCGCCTCGCCCGCACGTTCGAGACCGCGCACGTCACCGGCAACCCCGAGATCTCGCCCGACGGCGAGCACGTCGTGACGGTCGAGGTCCCCGACGGTGCCGACTGGCAGTTCGCGAGCGCGCAGATCGTCGTGCGCCCGTTCTCGGCCGACGCCGGCACGATCGGCGACGCGCAGGTCGTGGTCCCGCTCGACGGCGACATGCAGAGCTACTACCCGTCGTGGTCGCCGGATGGCGAGTGGATCGCCGTCACGCGCGCGACCGGCAACTCGTACGCGAATCATTCTGCCGAGGTGTTCGTCGTGTCGGCGGATGGCTCGAAGGGTCCGTATCGGATCTCGGGTGGCGAGGGCGGGTCGTGGGCGCGCTTCCTCCCGTTCGAGACGAAGCTCGACGGCGAAAAAATGTACTACCTGAGCTTCACGTCGACGCGCGCGTTCGGTCGCCAGCTCGAGGCCGGTCGCGAGCAGCTGTGGCTCGCGCCGTTCTTCCCGCTGCACGCGAGCGAGGACAGCGGCCCGATCACCGGCCCGGCGTTCCGCGCTCCGTGGCAGTCGATCACGACGAACAACCACAACGCACAGTGGGCGACCGGCATCGTGCGCGCCGTCGACGGCACCTACTGATACGCTCTGGCGACCCTAGCTGGTAGAGTCGGTGAGATGGCGGCGAGCCTCCTCACCGATTCGCTTTTGGTCGGACGCGCGGTACTGCGCGTCCTCGCTGATTCCGACCAGACCTCGGAGATTCACCGCGTCGAGGAGATCACCGGACGCCCGCGGTACCGGCGGATCCTGGACGAGATGCGCGCCAGTCCCGAGGGGCAACGCCTCCTCGCCGAGCGGCCCGAGCTCTCGAGCGATCAGGTCGACTACGACGCGCTCCGCCGCCTCCCGGCGTCGACGCTTGGCGGTGCCTATGTCCGGCACCTCGACAGCAACAAGATCACCGCGGACTACCAGGCCGCGAAGACCCGGCACGTCGACGATGCGGACATGGCGTACCTGATGCGGCGTTTTCGCCAGACCCACGACGTGTGGCACGCGCTCCTCGGGATCGGGATCACCGGGCACGAGGAGGTGATCATCCACTGGTTCTCGTACGGCCAGCTCCGCCTACCGGTCTCGGCGATGATCATGCTGTTCGGCACGATGAAGCACCTCGTGCTCGAGCGCCGATGGGGCGCGCTGCGCCACTCGATGCTCGAGGCGTATCGCGCCGGTCGTGACGCCGCGCCGCTCCTCGCGGTGTACTGGGAAGACTACTGGGAGGAGCCGCTCGACACCGTGCGCGCCGCGTTCGGCGTGGTCCCCCTCGAGCACCAGTACCTACACTGATGGCGCGGCTGTACTCGAACGCGATCGTCCGCGAGATCCCGTCGAGCTTCGCGAACGCGCTGTCGGCGACGCCGCCCGATCCGCCGATCGATGTCCCGCTCGCGCGCGCGCAACACGCGGCGTACATCCGCGCGCTCGAGGCTGGCGGGCTCGCGGTCACCGTGCTCCCCACCGACGAGGCGTGCCCGGATTGCGTGTTCGTCGAGGACACCGCGGTCGTGCTCGGCGGTGGCGCGCTGATCACCCGACCCGGCGCGCCGTCGCGACGCGCGGAGACGCAGGCGATCGCGGCCGCCCTCGATGCGTTCGTCGACGTCCTGCACATGACGGAGCCGGGCACACTCGACGGCGGCGACGTGATGCACGTCGCGAGCTCCGTCTTCGTCGGTCGTTCGGCGCGCACGAACGCGGAGGGCATCGCGCAGCTCTGCGCGGCGGTGAATCCGTGGGGCCTCGACGTGGTGCCCGTCGATCTCCCGCCCGGCGTGCTGCACCTGAAGTGTGTGGTCACGCGGCTCGGCGGCAATCGCATCCTGCTCGCGATGGATACGATCCCCGCCGAGACATTTCGCAACGTGGACGTTGCGTGGGTTCCGCCCGACGAGGCGTACGCCGCGAACTGCGTCGCGATCGACGATCACGTGATCCTCGCGGACGGGTTTCCAAAGACGGAGCGCGAGCTCGTACGCCTCGGCTACACGGTGCACGCGGTGCCGTATTCGGAGGTCCGCAAGGCGGACGGCTCGCTGACCTGCCAGTCGATCCTGTTCTAGCCGCCTGCCCCAACGGCGAGGTGGCGCCGCCGTGTAGAGCCCGCATCCTGATCTCGTGATCATCGTGAAGTCCGCCGCCGTCATCGAGCCACGCGTCGCGGCGATGAATTGCCCGCACGATGGCGGAACGTATCGCCTGCACGAGCACGAGCGCGCCGCGCCTGGAATTCGTCGCGTCGATGTGACGTGCCGGCAATGCAGCGAGGCCCGCACGTTCTTCTTCCGCATCGTCCCGCCGCCCGAGCTGAACTAGAGATACGATCACCTCGATGACGTCGGGCAACAAGCTCGAGCACAGCCTCGATCGCGTGCTCGAGGTGGCGTCGCGATGAGCGGCAAGCGATCGCGCACGGAGCGACGCGAGCTCGAGCGGGAGCTCAAGAAACGCATCCGCGACAAGGAACGGCTGTTCCTCCTCGAGCCGGGCGGATCCGAGGAGCGCCCCCTCGAGGTGAGCAGCGCGGCCGTGATCGAGGTCCGTGTGGAGGCGATGCCGTGCGTACAGTGCGAGACGGCGCAGTATCGCATCCGCGAGCACGCGTCGGTCGCGGCCGGGCTTCGCCGGCTCGACGTGATGTGTCGCAACTGCGGCGCGCCGCGCTCGTTGTGGTTCCGGATCATCGTCGACGAGCCGAATTAGAACTCGATCACCGTGCGGATCGACGCGCCCTCGTGCATGAGGTCGAACGCGTCGTTGATCTTCTCGAGCGGCAGCTTGTGCGTGATCAGGCGATCGATCTCGATCTTCTTGTCCATGTACCAGTCGACGATCTTCGGCACGTCGGTGCGGCCACGCGCACCGCCAAACGCGCTGCCCTTCCACACGCGTCCGGTCACGAGCTGGAAAGGACGGGTCGAGATCTCCTGCCCCGCCCCCGCAACGCCGATGATCACCGAGACGCCCCAGCCGCGATGGCAGCACTCGAGCGCCTGGCGCATCAACTGCGTCGAGCCGACGCACTCGAACGAATAGTCCGCACCGCCGCCCGTGAGCTCGACGAGGTGCGGGACGAGATCCGTGCCCGCCGGCAGCGTCTTCGGGTTCACGAAGTGCGTCATGCCGAACGAGCGGCCGAGCGCCTCGCGTGCCGGGTTGATGTCGACGCCGATGATCTTGTCCGCGCCGACCAACTTCGCGCCCTGCACGACGTTGAGCCCGATGCCGCCGAGGCCGAACACCACGACGTTTGCGCCCGCCTCGACCTTCGCGGTGAACAGCACCGCGCCGATGCCCGTGGTGACGCCGCAGCCGATGTAGCAGATCGACGAGAACGGCGCGTCCTTGCGGACCTTCGCGAGCGACACCTCGGGCAGCACGGTGTGGTTCGCGAACGTCGAGCAGCCCATGTAGTGATGGATCGGCTGTCCCTTGATCGAGAAGCGCGACGTGCCGTCGGGCATGAGGCCCTTGCCCTGTGTGGCGCGCACCGACGTGCACAGGTTCGACTTCTGCGACAGGCACGTCTTGCACTGGCGGCACTCGGCCGTATAAAGCGGGATCACGTGATCACCGACGGCGAGCGACGTCACGCCCGGGCCAACCTCGCGCACGATGCCCGCACCTTCGTGACCGAAGATCACCGGGAAGAGGCCTTCGGGATCGGCGCCGGACCGCGTGAACTCGTCGGTGTGGCAGACACCGGTGGCCTTGATCTCGACGAGGACCTCGCCTTGTTTCGGTCCTTCGACGTCGACCTCCTCGACGCGTAGCGGTTCGTTGACCTTCCATGCGACAGCGGCACGAGTCTTCATGCCGCGAAGGGTACACTGCTATCGTGGCACGTCAGCGGGGGGCGCAGACGTTCGCGCGCGCGGGAGCCACGTTGCTCGTGCCGAGGAAGCGATCGGCGTCGCGGCGCGTGCTGTTCGGCAGCGATGCGCAGCTGTTGTTAAGGGCGTGCGCCTTGGACACGCAGAGCCCGGCGTTGGTCGACGCGGCGTCCGCGATGCAGAACGTCGGCGCCTTGCCGGCAGCGTCGGGGCACGAGCCGTTGCACGCGACGGTGCAGAAGCCCGCCGCGCTGCAGCGGCCCTGCTGCCCGTTCGCCATGAACGTGCACTGTGCGTTAGTGGTGCACTGATCGCCGATGAACTTCGGCGTGACGCCGTTGAGGCGCGGGAACGCGCTGACGTCGTCGAGGCGCACGAACGTGTAGCCGGCCTGCTCGAGCGTCGTGAGGATCTGATCGAGGCTGTTCGCGGTGTTCGGGTGGATGTCGTGGAACAAGAGCACGCCGCCGTTGGTCACGGAGACCTGCGACATGATGTAGCCGAGCATGTCGTTGCGCTGATCGTCGGGGACGTACTTGAACGTCGACTTCCTGCACACGCCGTTGCCGGCCGCGTAGCACCAGTCGGCGCTGTCGACGTGCCAGCCGGCCGAGAGCCAGCCGCGCTGCCTCACGAGGTTCATCGTCCCGCACGTCGACGCGCCAAACGGGAAGCGGAACCAGCGCATCGTCTCGCCCGTCCCGGTGATCTCGGTTGCGGTGCTGTCCATTTCGCTCGCCGCCCGCGTCAGCGTCTGCTCGGAGAGGTTCAGGTGACCCTGCGAGTGGTTCGCGAGCAGGTAGTCCGGGTCATCGGCGATCTGTCGAGCGATGTCGCGCGCGCCCGGCACCGCCAGCTTGCTGCCGTTGATGAAAAATGCCGCCGGCGCGCCGTGCGCCTTGAGGACCTCGATCACGCGCGGCGTGGTCGCGGGGTTCGGGCCATCGTCGAACGTCAGCGCGATGCGCTTGTTGAACCCGCTACGGTCGGGGACCCGGACACCCGAACAGTCCGTTCCGTCGGCCTTGCCGGGCTGTTGCCCCTCTTCGTAGGCCCGCTCGAATCCGCTCGTCTCGTCGGTGCAGTTCTCGCCGTCCTCGTCGCAATGGAGGTGCCCCTCGGACTCCGTGCACGCGGCGGCGGAGACGAACGCGGCGACGGCGAGCAACAACGACGAGGCATGGCGCATGGCGAAGCGGCGACCAGCAAGCACCGCGCCATCCCGGATCGACGTGATCGAGCCACTTGGCTCGGTGTGCAGGCGGCGACTCGACTTGCTGGAGACAGTTGTCTCGGCTCCGTCTTTCCACGTGCAGGTACGAACACTGCCCACGGCTGTTCGCAGCCGTCACGCGAGCGCGCGGGCGAGCGCAGGCAGCGCTTGCCCTGCCTGCTCGTCGACGAGCAGCGTGGCGTGCGGATCCCCGCGGGTAGGTCCGCGGTTGACGATCGCGATCGGGATCCCGCGCTCGGAGGCGCGTCGCACGAAGCGATACCCGCTGAACACGGTCAACGACGTTCCGACGACAAGCAGCGCCTCGGCGCGATCGAACGCCTCCCACGCCGCGTCGAGCGTCGGGCGCGGGACGCTCCCACCGAAGAACACGACGTCGGGCATCAGCACGCCATCGCACGCGTCGCACGGCACGACGACGAAGTCGCCGAGGATCTCGTCCGGCAGCTCCGCATCCCCGTCGGGTGCGATGGCGATGTCGTGCGCGCGCGACGCGAACGCGAGGTTCGCCTCGACCAGACGCTGTTGTAGCTCGTCGCGCGACAGCGTCGCCGGGCACGCGAGGCACCGCACGCGCGCGAGCGCCCCGTGCAGCTCGACGACCGAGCGGCTCCCCGCCGCCCCGTGCAGTCCGTCGACGTTCTGCGTGATCAGGCCGCGGACCACACCCGCCTCCTCGAGCGCGGCGAGCGCGCGGTGTGCGTCGTTGGGTCTTGCGGCGGCGAGCCGCGGCCACCCGAGGAGCGAGCGCGCCCAGTAGCGCCGACGGTTCTCCGCCTTGTCGACGAACTCGCGATGCTGGATCGACGGTCGCGCGCGCGGCGGTTTCCCCGCGCCGCGATAGTCCGGGATGCCGGATTCCGTCGAGCAACCGGCCCCGGTCAAGGCGACCAGGCGCTTTCCGCGCACGAGTTGTGCGAGGCGTTCGAGCGCTCCGTCCACGCGCCTTTTGTACTACGCGCCACCGCGGTAGGCTTGCGGCGTGCCGCCGCTCACCCAGAACCAGCTAGATACCTACGAGTACAAGCTGAAGAAACGCGGCTTC
Organism: Kofleriaceae bacterium; assembly: GCA_046160585.1. Taxonomy (GTDB): domain Bacteria; phylum Myxococcota_A; class Polyangia; order Haliangiales; family Haliangiaceae; genus JABFXX01. The sequence continues at coordinate 13,554 of JBJXGN010000288.1, read as the reverse complement.
AAGCGCGACGACTTGTACCTCCACGAGTGCCCCGACTGCGCGAAGAAGGCGATCGTGACGTACGCGATCCTCAACCGCACCGGCGGCCGTGACATCCGCCTCTGCCTCGAGTGCGGGCTGGCGCGGTCGTATCGCAGCGGCGCGGGCATGGGCGACCGCGTCGAGGATCCGGCGTTCGACCTCGACACGTTCCTGCGGTAAGGGTGGCGGCTCTCGTGACGTCTTCCGAATGGCGTCGTGAGCGGAGCTATTGGTACTGCTCGATGCAGGCGAGCTCGTTCGCATCGCCGTCGTAGTTCTGCTCGCAGAACGTGACGAGCTCGACGGCGTCGTACCGCGAGTACACGAGCGCATCGAGGCACGCCTGCTCGTTCGCGTCACCATCGAACGCGTTTTCGCACGCGGTGATGGCCGCCGGGGCGAGCCACGACGACGACATCGTGCGCAGGCATGTCAGCTCGTTCGCGTCGCCGTCGAAGGCGTTCTCGCACGCCGTGATCGCTTGCGAGGGTTCGCGCGTCGCGCCGACCGCGATGCCGAGGCACAGAAGCTCGTTGGCGTCCCCGTCGAACGCGTTTTCGCACGCGCTGATCGCGGGCGACACGTCGAACCGCGCGCGGCTTTGGTGCACCGTCTGCACGCACGCTTGTTCGTTGGCCGCGCCCTCGAACGCGTTCTGGCACGCGGTGGTGATCGCCTGCAGCCGGCCGAGATCCAGTGGCGGCGGCCTGTGTGGACGATGCGGCCGGTGGCGGCGGTGCCAGTGATCGGCCGACGCGGTGCTCGCGACCAGCAGGACAAGGGACGCGAGGAAATACGTGCGTTTCATGTTGTTGCCGACGCACCGCGCCGCGAGAGATTCTCGGCCGCAACCTTTTGCAATACTCTCGGCCCATGTCGGACCTATCCACGCGATTTTCCGAGGCGCAGGCCAAGATCAAACCGGTCACGGGTCTGGGCAACGACGTGATGCTCGAGATGTACGCGCTCTACAAGCAGGCCACGGTCGGCGACGTATCGGGCGATCGCCCCGGCATGTTGGACCTCAAGGGCCGCGCGAAATACGACGCGTGGGCCAAGAAGAAGGGCACGACGAAGGACGCGGCGATGGAGCAGTACATCGCGGTCGTCGCGAAGCACGCGAAGTAGTCATCTGCCGATGGGTGCTGGGCACTCGATCGCCTGGTCGACGCACGTCGCGTGCTTGCACCCCCGCACCACGACCGCACACGAGCCGTTCGGTAACCGACCGATCTGCATCGGCGTGTCCGCGACCCAGCCCGTCGGGCACGCGACCGGCATCGGCGGCGGCGGATTGCACGGCGGCGCCGGTTGCCCTGGCGGAATGCTGCACGCGAGCTCGTCGAACGCCTCGCACGAATCGGGCGCGCTCCCGCGATGGATCGACCAGATCGCGACGAGCTTCTTGGGAGGAGGCGCTGCCTGGAATGGTCTCGGACACGGCGTCGCTTGCGTCGCGCAGTCGAGCTCCCTGCATCCTTCGGGGACGATCGCACACGTCTTGTCGGGCTTCTCGACGACGACCACCGTCATCGCCTCGGTCGCGCCCGCGGGACACGGGATGTCACGCGGCGCGGGCGGATTGCAGGAAACCTTCGGCGGACAGTCGATGCGCACGTCCGCGCGACACTCATCGCCTCGCTTCCACACCGTCCAGCTGCGACCCCCGAAGGGATCGTTCGACAAGTCCTTGCCACCGCAGCCCGCGATCACGATCAGAGGTGCCGCGAACGCCGTCCGTCGCCGGAATGCCGCCATGCGTAGACGCTAGCGCAGGAGACCGAGCCACGGGGAGAGATGCGTCGCCATCGAGCGCACCTGGTCCAGCGTGCAGCCGAGTGCCGTCGCAAACCGGATCATCTCCCGCGCTTCCCCCTCGGAGATGTAGCCTTTCGCGAGCACGACCTCGATCGCGTCGACGACGATCAACCGCGCGAGCTCGCCTGGATGCAGGCTGCCGCCGCGAAACGGTCCGCGCGCGGTCTCTACGATCGCGCGCAGTGTCTCGGGATCGAGCGGCTCCGCGAGCAAGAGGTCGTCGATCGCGATCGCGCCGACGATCCGCGCGTCGATCTTCTGCTGAAGCCGGAGGCCTTCCTCGAGGCCGAGCTGATCGTCCGCACGTGCGATCGCGACGAGCGCCTGCGCGTAGAGCTGCGCGAGATCCGGTTCGCGAATCTGTACGTCATTCGCCACGAGCCACCGTACCGCGGAAGGTGGAGACGATGGCTGATCCAGTGGCCAGGTCCAGATGCTCCGATGGGAACTGAATGCCTGCACATTGTTGTGTGCGCTGCACGCGCAAGCGCGCGATTGGTCTTGATGCGCAACTCGTGCATCGCTGGCCGCGATGTTGCTGGTCGTCGCGGCCATGCGTCTTGCCTGGCTTATCGGTCTCCCGCTTGTCGTCGCATGCACCACCGAGATCCCGATCATGGAGGAACCACCGGGGAAGAGCATCGACGAATACATCGCATCCCTGCCGTACCTCCCCGTCGAGGACGCGCAGATCCAGAACGGCGCGATGTCCGCCGAAGCGCGTGAAGGCGACTACCAGTGCATCAAGCAGAACCTGAAGGAGACGCGTCAATACGATCGCATCGTCGCGTACGCGGCGAACTCAGACTCGCTGTATCCGGGTGCGCTCGTGAGCGCAGACTCGGTGCTTACCGGATTGTTCACGCAGCTCGTTCTGCCCCGTGCGCCGGCGACGATCTCCGTCAGCCTCGAGAACCTCGCCGGTTCGAAGACGGCGACGATCGAGGAGCCGAGCCTGTCGGCGTACCGCGACGCGCTCAGCTCCATCCTCGATTCCGAGATCACCGGATCGACGGCGGCGAACCTGTACTCGGAGATCGAAGAGGTCCACACCGAGGAGCAGCTCAACATGGCCCTCGGTGTCCAAGCATCGTGGGGCCTCGGCGTCGCCAGCCTCAAGACGAACTTCAGCTTCTCCAACGAGGAGGTTCGTTCGCGCTACGTCGTCCGCTACACGCAGGCGTATTACACGGTCGATCTCGACGCGCCGGCATCGCCGAGCGAGATCTTCCACGAGAACACCACGCTCGAGGACGTGCAGCTGAAGATGGACGCGACGCGTCCGCCCGTGTACGTCTCGTCGGTCACCTACGGCCGCATGGTCGTGTTCACGTTCGAGTCCGAATACTCGGCGCAGGAGATGGGCGCCGCACTCGAGTTCGCCTACTCCGGCGGCATCGACGTGACGGGCGACGTGTCGGTCACGTACAAGGACATCATCTCGAAGAGCAAGATCACCGCGTTCATCCTCGGCGGTGACGCGGGAGCCGCGGTGCAGACCATCGACAGCTACGAGGCGCTCATGGAGTTCATCAAGACCGGCGGCAACTACTCGAGGATGTCGCCGGGCGCGCCGATCGCCTACAAGCTGTCCTACCTGAAGGACAACTCGCCCGCGCGCATGTCGTTCACGACCGACTACGAGGTCAAGGAGTGCAACCGCGTCAGCCAGCGCATCCGTATCACGCTGAACACGATCGCCGTCGACGACTCCGGAGGTGACATCGGTGACGACCTCGAGCTGTATGGCCGTATCTGGGTCGAGGGCGCGGATGCCGGCACGTTGTTCAGCCGCAACGACGACAACTACGTGCGCGTTCGGGAGGGCCAGCAGTTCGGCGCGGGCCAGCCGCTCGCCGAAACCGTGGTCGCCGTGTCGCCGAAGGCCGGCCAGACGATTCGCCTGCGCGCCGACCTGAAGGATGTCGACGACTTCTTCAACCCCGACGACGACATCGGCAACGAGACCAGCGTGAACCCGTTCGAGACGGGCTGGCGCAAGGAGTCGACGATCATCCTCACGGGTGACGGCGCTCGCGTTCGCGTCGTGCTCTCGCTGCAGCCGATCTGATGACCGTGCCGTCGCGGTACGCTGTCGTGATGTATCGCGCTCTCCTCGCGTCGATCCTGTGTGCGGCCTGCGCGGCGTCTCCACCCGTGCGATCGTTCTCGTCGATGGACCGCACCTCCGTGACCGACATCCTCGGTGTACAAGCAGATGCCTGGAACCGTGGCGATCTCGCGGGCTACATGGACGGCTACGCGAGGATCGACTCGCTCGTGTTCACGTCGGGCTCCAAGATCCGCAAAGGCTGGCAAGCGACGTTCGACGCGTACAAGGCGAAGTACGACACGGCACCCGGCACCATGGGCCATCTCGCGTTCGAGATCCTCCAGGTCGACAACCTCGGTGCGGATGGCGCCGTCGTCCTCGGTCGCTGGACGCTCACGAAGGCCGAGCAGCCCGGCAGCGGTGTCTTCACCGTGATTCTCGAGCGACGTCCCGAGGGCTGGAAGATCATCCACGACCACACCTCGAGCGATCCACCGCCCGCGTCCTGAGGTACATCCCAAAAGTTGCTCAGCGCCAACGGTGGCGCGACGCTTTCGGGATGGACAAGAAGGTGCTCGTCGCCCAGCTCGTCGAACAGCTCGAAGCCTCCGCGCGCACCGCCCTCGCCGCCCGAGACTCCGCGGCGCACGAAGCCAAGGAGGGCGCAACGCCCGACGAGAAGCGCGAGGACGCGCGCGCCGCACACCAGCTGCAGACGATGGGGCGCGCCTCGCAGGGTCGCGCACAGCAAGCACTCGCGGAAGCGCACGCGCTCGCGACGTTCCGGCCGGCGGCACTCTCCGAGACCGCGAAGATCAGCGTCGGAGCCATCGTGGAGATCGAAGACGAGGATAGCGGTGAGGGCCGGACGTTCTTCCTCGCACCGGTCGGCGCGGGGATGACGCTGACCGGCCCTGGCGGCGACGGTCACCTCTCGGTGGTCACGCCCGCGTCGCCGATCGGCAAGGCCGTCCTCGGCAAGCGCACCGGCGACGTCGTGGATGTCACCGTCGAGGGCGATGTTCGCGAGTGGTCGATCACGTACGTCGGCTGATCACGCATCCACGAACGCGTCGAACGCGGTGAGCTCGCCGCGATCGAAGAACAAGCGCTCGCATCCGTCGCACCAGTCGTATTCGATGTCGCCCGCGCCGGTGAGCGGCATCATGTCCCGCTCGCACTCGTAGCACCGCGCGGTGGTCTCGCGATGTTTGTGCGCCATGGTGACGCCGCCTTCGATCACGTTCGCCATCCCGAGCGAGTCGATGATCTCGACCTCGCCCTTGTCGAGCACGATACCCCCACATGCCGGGCAGCGATCGATCTCGATTCCGTCCACGTCGACCATCACCATGTCGCAGATGCACCCCGGACACTTCATATGGCTTCCATCCTACGTCAGCTTGCCCGACGCAACACGCATCGCCGTCCAGCAGTGAGGGATCGACCGCAGCTTCGCGGCGATCACCGCGGTCGCGCGCTCCCATCAAGGCGTAGAGAGGCGTGTGCCTAGCGGCGCGATTGCCACCACGCCTGCCACGCAGCGCGGTCCTCGCCGAAGTCGCGCCCCCGCGACCGCGCGACGAGCGAGTCCCGGGCGACCTCGCGGACGCGTGCCTCTGCATCGCCGAGTGCGGCGATCAGCGCCGGAACCGCGACCGCCAGATCCTGGTTGCGCAAGAGGATCGCGGCGGAAGCACGATCGTCGACGGAGCCGCTCGCGGCGAGCCCCGCGAGGAGCGCCGCCGCCTCGGGCGACGGCACGGCGCCGAGTCCGTTCAGCGCCTCCGAGCGGACCTTGACGTGAATCGAAGGATCCTGCGCGCGCACGACGAGCTCGCCGACCGGAATGCGACCGGCGCGGTACGCCTTGCCGAGCGCCGTCGTTGCGGCCGCGCTGACCTCGAGATCGCGATCGCGCGACGCATCGAGGAGCAACGCTACGTCGGCATCGCGATCGCGTGCGACCTCTCGGATCGCCGCGCGGCGAACTTTCGGATCCGCGTCGCGCAGATCCGCGACGAGCTCCGGAGACGACGACGGCGGCACGAGCACGGGTGCGGCCGCGAGCGCGACCGGAGCGCTGGCGCCGCGAATCGCCGCCGCGCGAGGCGCGACCGAGGACGCCGACGGCGCCGGCGAGGGCGCTGGGGTGGTCGACGCGCGGCCGAGCCAGTACCCACCGCCGACGAGCGCGGCGACACAGCTCGCGAGGAGAACCGTGCGCGTCTTCATTCGAGATCCGCGCAGCAGCGGCACCAGCGCGACGCCGAGGTCGGGTCGGTGCCGTCGGGGTTGTCGGCGCTGACCGCGTTCACGTAGAGCGCCTCGTCGTCGGCCGTCTGGTCGTCCATCCAGTCGAACAGCACGCTCGTGCTCAACGTGACGCCGGACGCGATGATCGAGCGCATCTCCGCCGACGAGCACATGTGGCCGTTATTGGCACGGCACCGGTTCGCGCACGTCGAGAACGTGTGGCCGCTCTGATCGGACGTCTCGGTGCAAAACGCCGCGGACACCTTCGTGTAGTTCGCGGGGCACGCACGGTTCGTCACCGCGTTGTTGCCCATGTCGAGAGCGCCGCTCATCATGTCGCCCGTCGCGTTCACGTAGCGCGTGTCCGTGTACGCGACGTCGAGCGAGACCGAGTCGACGGCGAGCGAGAGGCCCGTCCCGACGACGAGGTTGATCGTCGCGGCGCCCACGGCCGCGCCACCGACGAGGCCGTTGCCGGCGATCACGTCGGTGATGTCACCGTTGCCACCAACGGTGTCGATGTCGTTCGCGCACGACCATGACGAGCCGCCCCACTTGAGCATCTGTCCGGCGGAGCACGTCGTCAGGAGCGAGAGCGCTGCGTCCCCGGCTCCGACCCCGCCCTGGAGCCCCGTCCCGACCGCCGTTGTCACCGACGTGATGTCGCCGCCGGAGTTGGTGTCCGTGTCGACATCGTTCGCGCACACCCACGTCGAGCCGTTCCATTTGAGGACCTGGCTCATGCCGCAGGTCGCGAGGAGCGAGAGTGTGAGGTCGCCGGTCGTGCCGCCGCCCTGGAGTCCGCCCGCCGCACCGACGGTGACCGACGAGATGTCGCCACCGCCGCCCGCACCGGTCGCGTCGGCCGCGCATTGCCACGCGGTGCCGCTCCACTTGAGGATCTGGTTCGCCGAGCACGTCTGCAGCAGCGAGAGCGTGATGTCGCCGGAGTTGCCGCCGCCGGACAGGCCGCTGCCCGCGAACACCGCCGTGACGTCGCCCGTGCCGACGTTGTCGGTGCCACACACGACGCTACCGTCCGCGTTGATCGACGAGATGAACCCCGATGCACACGCGCCGCTGACGCGCTGCTGGATCTGCGCCGCGTCGACGTCGCCGATCTTGTCGGCCGCGCCCGCGCGGATCGCGTACGGCACGCTCTCGATCGCGACGCGCGGATCCATCACCACGTCGTCGAGCTTCACCTCGAGCCATAGCGCGCGACCATCGAACACCGTCGCGTCGAGCGCGCGGTTCTCGCCGAGCGCGGTGAACAGCACGCCGTCGTCGACCATCACGTCGCGGCCCTCGTCCCACACGCTCGTGCCGCCGGTCTCGGCGGTGAACAGCGCGAACGAGATGCGGTGCATGCCGTCGATCGCCTTGCCCGTGTCTTCCTCGACGAGGCGCGCGGAGAACGACACCGTCGACGGGACCTCTGCCATTGCGGGCGAGCTCGCGAACAGCGCCGCGAACACGACGAGACCGAGTGCGCGCTTCACGGCGTCACCGTTCCGTGCGGAGTGGCCTTCACCGCGCCGTTCTTCACGGGCTTCTTCGGCTGCGCGCGTCCGACCTGGACGTCCATGCGGATGCCGCCGCCGCGCAGCTGCGCGCCCCCCGCAGCGACTTCCTTGGTCGGCTTCGTCGCCGACGAACCATCGGTATCCGCCGACGCGCAGGCTCCGAGGGCGAACGCCACGATCACGACCCAGCTCCCTAGTCTCATGGCCGCGGTGTATAGCCGAGCTTGGTCGCCGTCGGTGACTTTTCCGACGAGGATGCCGCGCCGAGGAGACGTCGAGTGCGATCGTAGTCGAGCTGACGCTTGCTACACGCCGCGCGCGACTAGAACGGGCGCGGCCCGACGGAGGCGCCGTAGGGAATGGCCGCGCCGACCGGGTACAGAGCCGGGGTCATGCCGACGTCGACGGTCCTGCCGTTGGCGTCCTTTTCGACCTCTTTCTGGATGGTCACGGGCGCGCTCGGGTGCTTCTTCATGATCCAGAAGATGCGGATGATGTCGGCCGACTGCATGCGAACGCAGCCGTGCGAGACGTAGCCACGGATCAGGGTCTGCGTGATCGGGCCGTGCAGGGCATACGTGTTGGCGCCGGCACTGTTCTTGGCGTTCAGGCGAAGGAAGGGGAACCCGCCGAAGTACTCGGGGTTCGTGCGGCGCGCGACGTAAAACCAGGCGTCGTTGGTGTTTGGACCGGTCTGGAAGTGACCCGTCGGCGTGATGCTGCGACCGCGCGAGTTCTTCACGCCCACGCCTGCGGGGTAGACCTCCGAGAACCCGGTCGCGCGGTCGAACATGTGAACGCTGAGGCCGTCGAGCGAGACGATGATCTCGGGGGCGACCAGCTCCGGCAGGTTCATGGGGATCGCGTAGCGCGGTAGGTCCGACTTGCCGTCGTCCATGACGGTAGAGGAATCGTTGTCCTCGTCGACACCTTCGTAGCCGGTCCCGTCTTCGGGATCCGCTCCGTCAGGCATCGGCTCGATGCAGGCAGCGAGGGCAGCGGCGGTGACCAGGGTGAAGATGAGCGAACGCACGACCACTCGTAGAGCACGGCGTGTGCCCGTACCAGGCCCAATCCCTACGCGGGCTTAGCCGCTCGAGCGCTGACCGATCGATCCGTCTGGCAGGACGAGTGGTCAGGTTTGCAAAGGATATCCGGCAGATCGATGCACACAAGACTGTGCAGTCGCGGCCCGTGGTGCCGCCTCAGTCGCCGGTCGGTGTGACCGTGGCGGGCTCGACCATCAACGCGACCGTGCGCTGGGGCGCACGTGTTCGATGCATGACCCCCTTCGGCACGACCATGCCCTGATGCACGCCGAGCTCGTGTGTACGCGTGCCATCGGCGGTGTCGATGTCGAGAAGCAGCGTTCCCTCGAGCACGAAGAACAGCTCGTCTTCGCGATCGTGCTTGTGCCAGTGGAACTCACCGTGGAACACCCCGATCCGCGCCACGCTCTCGTTCACGACGCACAGGCTCTGGTTCCACCACGGCTTCGTGTTCTCCGTTACGAGCTTCTTCGCGTCGACAACCTCGAGTGGCTTGTACTTCACGTCGGTATGGATGTCGTAGGTCATGGCCTCGACGTACCACATCCGAGCGGCCTACCATTCGCGCATGAAGAAGCTCGTACTTGCCGTGGTCATCGCGTGCATCGGGCTACCGTCGACGAACGCGCATGCGGACGCCGCGCTCGGCGTGTTCATCGGCCGTCCGTCAGGTCTCGATCTCAAGTTCGGCCTGCAACCGCGGAGCTCGCTCGATCTACTGTTCGGATGGACGACGTTCGAGAGCAACCGCACGGGTTACGGACACCTCACGTACCTGTTCACCATCGCCGCGGGGCGCGGGCGCTCGGTGATCATCCCGCTGCGCATCGGCATCGGCGCCGCGGTGTACGGAAACTCGGACAACGTGAACGTCGGCGCGCGCGTGCCGTTCGAGATCGGGTTCCGGTTTCGCTCGACGCCACTGGAGCTGTACCTCGAACCCGCGTTGCTCCTCACGGCGACGAACGGCGGTGATCTGAGCGGTCAGTTCGGCGTCGGTCTTCGCTTCTACTTCTGACGAGCTACGCGACGCCCATCGCGGCGCGGCAGGTCTTGGTGTACAGGTCGCGGAACAGGTTGTCCGGGTCGGTCTGCAGCTTGACCGCCTGGTAGTTGGCGCGGTTCCACGTCTGCCAGAACTCGTCGAGCGTGTAGTAGTTGTGCGAGATGAGCGTCTTCATGCCGCCGAGCTCGCGCAGCTTGTCCTCGATCATCTTGTGGACGTTCTTGCCGTCGGGCTGACGCATCCCGTAGATCGCGAGGTCGAGGAACATCGTGTCCTCGAGATCCTTGTAGAAGTTCTCGTTCAGCCACGGGTAGTCGTGCACGCGCTTGTAGGGCACGGCCCACAGCGGGTAGTAGCCGAGCTCGGCGCGATACCATGCGAGGAACTCCTCCACGCGCGACATCGGGACGAATACGTCGAGTGTCACCGTCGGACGCTCGCGCTCGAGGAGGAAGTGGATCTTCTCCGCGAACGCGAGGACGTTCGTCGACGAGATGAACTTGCCGAACACGAGCCGCCCGAGGAACGACTTCGGCCGGACGTTGGTCACGCCGCGGTCGTAGCGGAAGAAGTAGTCCGGCGTCGTCAGGTAGTCCTCGCGGCGCTCGCCCGTCGAGACGTAGTAGACCTTCAGCCACTCGTAGCTCGACGTGTATGGCGCGGTGTCCACGAAGTGGCCGACCGACAACACGTACTTCTGGGGCGAGTGAATGATGCCGTCCATGAAGTCGCAGTCGCGCTTCTCGGCGTGCGCCTCGATCGAAGCGCGATATGACGCGAAGTCGCGGTGCGTCTCGTACACGAGGTGAACGAACGACTTCGCCGGCACGAGGCGGAACGTCAGCTTGCTGAGGATGCCGAGCGTGCCGAAAGCGCCGTGCATCATCTGGAAGATCAGCGCGTGCTGGTCCTCGGGCGTGCACGTCAACACCTCGCCGCGCGCCGTGATCACCTCATATTCGAGGCACGTGTCGTGAAAGCCGCCGTACACGAACGACATCGATTCGATCGAGCAGCCCGACACGGCGCCGCCGATCGTGATCGTCTTCAGCTCCGGCACGACGATCGGGACGAGCCCGTGTTTCATCGTCGCGTGCACCAGGTCCACGAACGTGACGCCCGCCTCGGCCACGCAGATGCGGCGCTCTGGATCGATCGTGATGATCTCCGTGAGGTCGCCGATGTCGATCTTGTCGTCGTTGCGGCGCAGGTCGCCGTTCTTGGGCACCTGGTGCGGTGGGGAGCTCTTCCGCAGGCTGAGCGGTTTCGCTCGGTCGTGCGCGGCGAGCGCCTTCACGATGCGATCTACCTTTGCCTGGTGCCGTGTTTCGACCTCTGCACGCGAGGCACTATCGGTTCCGACCCGGCGCCGCGCGGAATCGCGCCGGCGCTTGCGGATCATCCCGGTCACCACACCCGCAGCGACGGCTGCCCCTACCGCGATCGCCGGGATCCTTGGCTTCATGGAGGTTGGACCGTGCAACGGCCGCGCTCGCAGGTCAATGCGTCATATCCACGGGGACGGCGGTCCACCTCTCTAGATCCGCTTCAGCCGTTCTATCGCGTCGCCAAGTAGCGATTCGCGAGCCACAGTTCAGCCATGTGGCTCGCCCACATGCTGACGCTGTCCCGGCTGCCGATCGCGCTCGCGTTGACTCGAACGTTCGGACATCCCGCGTGGTCGGCCGCCCTCGTGATGCTCGCCGCTGGAACCGACGCGATCGACGGCACGGTCGCCCGCTGGCTCAAACGTCGCGGCGCGACGCGGCCCGACATCGGCGGCTGGCTCGATCCGCTGGTCGACAAGCTGTTCGTGGTGATCGTGCTCGCCACGATCGGGTGGCACACGCACGACGTCGTCTTGCTCGCACTGATCGCCACGCGCGAGATCCTGTTCGCACCGCTCGCGATCGTGTACCTCGTGCGCCGCGTGCCGCTCTCCACGCTGCACGCGCGCCCGATCGGCAAGGCGGCGACGATCTCGCAGTTCCTCGCGTGTGCAGTCGCCGTCGTCGATCCCGCGTACGCCTGGCCGCTCGCGATCGGCGCGGCGATCCTCGGCGCGGCAGCGATCGTCGACTACGCGATGAACGCGCGGCGAGGTGCCCGTGCTCGCGAAGCGTAACTCAGGGCTTGAGCGACGAGCGCGACTGGCGCTCCACCTGGGTCGGCGGCGCTTCGGGATCCACGGTCGGATCACTCGGCGGAAACACCACGGGTTGTGTCTGGGCGCGATCGATCGAGAAGCCACCCATCCATGACAGCTTGCACCTCGCGAGCGTGGCGGCGAAGTCGTCGGCGCTCGCGGGACGGCGCGACGGCTCCGAATCGAGCGCACGCTCGATCGCGTCGTCGAGCTCCGGTGGGATGCCCGCGATCAGCTCGGACACCGGCGCGTTGTTCGCGTCGCGCGGGGTCGAGCCCGCGAGCGCGAAGTACATCGACGCCGCGAGGCCGTAGAGGTCCGACGCCACCGTCGCGGGCGCACCGGCGACGACCTCGGGCGCCATGAAGCCCGGCGTGCCCATCACGTGCCCGGCGCCGGTGAGCTCGCCCTCGAGATCTGCGGCGGCCATGCGTGCGATGCCGAAGTCGAGGAGCTCGAGGCGAACGGGCTCGGCGTCCGGCGCGACGACGAACAGGTTCGGCGGCTTGATGTCGCGATGGATCACGCCGGCCCGATGAGCCGCCGCGAGCCCCTTCGCGGTGTCGAAGAACAGATCGACGACCAACGCGGGCGGCAGGAGCCCCGCCTTGCGTACAACACTGCCGAGGTCTTTGCCCTCGAGAAGATCCATCGCGTAGTACCAGACGCCGTCGTCGGTGACGCCCCAGTCGTGAATGCGCACGACGTTCGGATGCGAGACGGCGGCGGTCGCCTGGATCTCGCGCTCGAACCGCGCGACGCGCGATGGCTTCTTGCCGTGCTCCGGCGAGAGGATCTTCAGCGCGACGCCGCGGCGAAGCGCGCGATCCTCGGCGCGCCACACCTCGCCCATGCCGCCCTGCCCGATGCGCCGCAGGAGGCGATAGCGACCGAGCTTGCGGCTCTCGAACACGGACTGCTTCAGCGACCAGATCACGTGGCCGCCCCACACGGCGACGATCGCGCCGGCGAAGATAACGGCGACGTAGACCGCGAACGTCGCGAGCTCCTGCCGGTTCTGGAGCTGCGCAGCGATCTGTGGATCGAAGCTCGCTGCGACGAGCAAGCCGATCGGATACACGAGCGCGGACATCGCAGCCAGCAACGCACCGCGGCGCCACGGCGCCGGCCACGCGATCGTCTGGCCCATCACGATCACGAACACGGCCGTCGCGTACGGCGAGGTCAGCCCGCCCTGATGCGTCGCGATCAGCATCAGCGCGAACGACGTCACGGGGAACACGGCCGTGACGAGGATCTGGGACGTACGCGCCGACAGCGGTGGCGAGCGGAACAGCGGCCACACGATCGCGACATGAAACGCGGTCGTCGCGAAGCGGACGATCAGGACGAACGCGAGCGAGCCCGTGCCGATCACATGGTGCGTCGAGAGGTCGAGGCCCGCGCCGCAGATCACCCATAGCGCACACGCGGCGACGAGGACGCTCCGTGCCCGCAGCACATCGGCCGCCTGTTGATGGCGGCGGATCCGGTCCTGTGCCTCGGCCGTGCCCAACGGAGTGGCACGGGAGGTGGTGTTGCTCCCGACTGCGTTGGGCCCGGTCATTGGTAGAAACCTAGCCTTCCGCCACCGAGTGGTGGGTTGGGGCAAGGACCCCTTTCAAACCGTGCATGCCGATTTCCGGCACACGGCTTACGGGCGGTCGTTGTTGGACGTG
>JBJXGN010000287.1:0-11059 GCA_046160585.1 Kofleriaceae bacterium | reverse complement strand
AGAAGTGAAGAAGTAGTATCGTACTCGACGATGAGCACTGATCGGCCGGACCGCGTCGAGCAGTTGATCGTCGTCGGCCGCGAGCACTACAACGCCGGCGAGTACGAGCAGGCCGAGCCGTTCCTCGCCGAAGCTGCGTCCGCGCGACCGAGCTTCCCCGACCTCTACAACATGCTCGGCGTGGTCTATCACTCGCAGGGTCGGTTCCAGGATGCCGAAGAAGCGTTCGAGAACGCGCTGCGGTTGAACCCGCGCTACACGGAAGCCGCGCTGAACCTGTCGGTCACGTACAACGATCGCGGCAAGTACGATCGCGCTCGCGAGGTCTACACGCGCGCCGTGTCCGCCTCCGTCGGTCAGCCGAACGCGCTCGATCGCTTCGCGCGAGGCAAGCTCGCCAACATGCACGCAGACCTCGGTGCCGCCTACTGCGGGCTCGCGATGTTCGACGAGAGCGTTCGCGAATACTCGAAGGCGCTCGACCTGTGCCCCGAGTTCGCCGATCTGCGCGTGCGCCTCGGCAACGTCTATCGCGACATGGGCGTCTTCCACGCCGCCGTCGCGGAGTTCGAGCACGCGAAGCGGCTGCGCCCGGACTTCATCCCTGCACGCATCCACCTCGGCGTCACGCTGTTCTCGCTCGGCCGCAAAGACGCCGCGCTCGCCGAGTGGCACCACGTGCTGTCGATCGATCCAGACAACAAGAGCGCGAAGCTGTACGTCAAGATGGCGAACGACGAGCACGGTCCGCGGCCGGGCAGCGCACTGCCATCCAACCAGCGATAGCCCAGATCCAGTCGTCGCGAAGCGACCGGAATCATCCTCCTCCCCTCACTCCCCCTTCTCCCTGTTATCCCTCCGAGTAGATCCAGATCCGCGTCCGACCAGATCCGTTCTCCGTGTCGCGCGACCAGTAGTTCCACTCGATCCGCGTCCGACCAGATCCCGTTCGTCGCGAAGCGACCAACACGTCTCTGCTCCCCTTCTTCCCTTCTCCGTGTCGCCCGACGAGATCCGTTCGTCGCGAAGCGACCAATACGTCTCTGCTCCCCTCCGTGTCGCCCGACGATCGCCGGGAGTTTGACTTGCACTTTCAAATCTCAGCGGACAAGGTGCGGCGATGACGTTCACCCGTGTTCTCACGCTCGCGCTGCTCGTCACCGCCTGCGGCGAGAAGAAGTCGAGCGATCCGTCTCCGACCGGAAGCGCGACCGGAAGCGCGACCGGAAGCGCGGCGCCCACCGTCGCGGTGCAGCTCACCGTGTATTCGGGTCGCTCCGAGAAGCTTGTCGGTCCGATCCTCGCCGAGTTCGAGAAGACCTCGGGCATCGATCTCCAGATCCGCTACGGCGAGACCGCGGCGCTCGCGACCCTGCTCCTCGAAGAAGGCGCGGCATCCCCGGCGCACGTATTCCTCGCGCAGGACGTCGGCGCCGTCGGTGCGCTCACCGAGCGCGGGCTTCTCGCAACGCTCCCCGACGACGTGCTCGGGCGCGTCCCCGAGGCGTATCGCGCGCGCACCAAGACGTGGGTCGGTGTCACGGGCCGCGTGCGCACCATCGCGTATTCGCCGGCGCGCACGAAGGAGGCCGACCTGCCGGCGTCGATCCTCGATCTGACGAAGCCCGCGTGGAAGGGCAAGGTCGGTTGGGCGCCGCAGAACGCTTCGTTCCAGGTGTTCGTGACCGGCGCGCGCAAGCACCTCGGCGAGGAAGCGACGGCGAAGTGGCTCGCCGAGATGAAGGCGAACGGGGTGCGCGACTATGCGAAGAACGGCGCGATCGTGCAGGCCGTGGCATCGGGCGAGATCGATCTCGGCCTCGTCAACCACTACTACCTGTATCAATTCCTTGCCGACGATCCGGCGTTCGCCGCGAAGAACCACTTCACGGCGCCGCGCGACGCGGGCTCGCTCGTCAACCTGAGTGCGGTCGGCATCCTGAAGTCCGCGAATGCCCCCGCGTCCGCCGCAGCTGCGAAGCTCGCGAGTTACCTCCTGTCGGAAACGACGCAGGCGGCGTTCGCGAAGGAGACCCACGAGTACCCGCTCGTCGCCGGCGTGGCACCGCCGACGGGGCTTCGACCGCTTGCCGAGCTCGAGCCACCGCCGATCGATCTCTCGTCCTTGGGTGACCTCGAGGGCACGCTCACGCTACTGAAGAAGACCGGCGTCACGCCCTGACACCCTGCGATCGATCTGGGATGACCTCGAGAGCTCGCGCGGACGTCTGCGTGATCGCGACGGCGCGCGGATCCTCGCGATCGGTGACGACGCTCGCCGAGGTTTCTAGCAACGTTCTGACATCGCTGGGGTGACCTCGAGGGCGGGCTCGCGATACTTACCGACGCTCGGTGTCTCGTCCTGACCACGCGCCGTCGCGCATCGTCCTCGTCGTCGCGCTCGCGATGGCCGCGCTCGTCGCCGTGCCGATCGTGTACCTCATCGTCCGCGCCAGCGAAGGACGCGGGGCGCTCGTCGATCTCGCGCTGCTCCGACTCGCGGGCAACAGCATCGCGCTCGCGCTGACCGTGGGTGTGATCGCCACCGCGATCGCGCTCGCCCTCGCGATCGTGATCGAGGCGGTCGACATGCCGCTGCGCCGCGTGGCCACCGCGCTCGTCGTACTCCCGCTCGCGATCCCGAGCTACGTCGCGGCGAGCGCGTACGTGGCCGGCATGTCGCCGCGCGGTCCGTTCGGCGCGTTGCTCGCGGCGATGGGTGTCGGGCCGATCTTCCCCGAGGGCTTCGCCTGGTCCGTGTTCGTCCTCGTGACGTCGACGGTGCCCCTCGCCTACCTGCCGATCCGCGCGGCGCTCGCGCGCGCCGACGGCGATCTCTACGACGCGGCCCGTACGCTCGGGCGCTCGCCGCTATCGGCGTTGCGCGTGGCGCTGTGGCCGACGCTGGCGCGCGCCGTGCGTGGCGGCGGGCTCCTCGTCGTGCTGTACACCCTCGCGGAGCTCGGCACGGTCGCGATCCTGCGGTTCGACGCGCTCCCCCGCGTGATCTACCACCAGTACCTGTCCGCGTTCGATCGCGCGGCCGCGTCGCGCTCGGCGCTCGTGCTGGCAGTGTTGGTGCTGATCGTCGTGGTGCTCGCCTCGCGCGGCCGGCGCGATCCGGTGGGTGACCGAGGTCGCCCGCTGCGCCTGCGACTGGGTCGCGCACGACCGCTCGCGCTCGCGCTACTCGGCATCTACTCGCTCCTCGCTGTCGTCGTACCGATCGGCAGCCTCGCGAGCTGGCTCGTGCGCACCACCGACGCGGGGCACGGCCTGGGCGGAGCGCTGCTCGGAAGCGTGCAGGCGGCGGCCGCCGTCGTGATCCCCGCGATCGTCGTCGCGACGATCGTCGCGCTCGTCGCCGAACGCGGGGGCCGCACCGGCGCGGCGCTCTCGCGCTGGGTCGAGACGGGCTTCGCGTTGCCCGGCCTCGTCGTCGCGCTCGGGATCTCCGTCGCGACGCTGCGGTTAGTGCCGTCGGTGTATCAGGGTTGGATTCCGTACACCTTGGCGATGATGATCCTGTTCGTGCCGCTCGGCGTCGCCGCAATTCGCGGTTCCCTCGCCAATGTCTCGCCACGGATCGAGGACGCCGCGCGCACGCTCGGGGCGACGCGGCGCCAAACGTTCTGGCGCGTCACGCTGCCGATCGTGCGTCCTGGTGTGTTCGCGGGTGCGGCGCTCGTCGTGATCTCGACGATCAAGGAGCTCGGTGCGTCGCTCCTCTTGCTACCGATCGAGAAGAAGACCCTCGCCGTGCAGCTGTGGGACTCGATGGAGGAAGCGCGCTACGGGCTCGCCGCCGCGCCCGCGCTGGTGCTGATCGCGCTCGCCGGTGTCGCCGCGTTCGCGATCGAGCGACGTGAGGAGCGGACATGACAGCGGTTGTCTCGCTCGAGAGCGTGAGCCGTCGCTACGGTGCGCGCACCGTCCTCGACGGCGTCAGCTTCGACGTCGCGGAGGGAGACACGCTCGCGCTGCTCGGTCCGTCGGGCTCCGGTAAGACGACGACGCTCCGCTTGATCGCCGGCCTCGAGCCGATCGACGCGGGCCGCATCCTCCTCGCCGGCATGGAGGCGTCGAGCCCGCGAGCATCGATGCCTCCCGAGAAGCGCCGCGTGGGCTTCGTGTTCCAGAGCTTCGCGCTGTTCCCGCACCTCAGCGTCGAGGACAACGTCGCGTTCGGCGCGCGGGACCGCTCCGACATCGACGCGCTGCTCGCGCTCGTCGATCTCGCGCCGCGCCGTGCCGCGCGCGTCCACACGTTATCGGGCGGGGAGCAGCAACGCGTCGCGCTGATCCGCGCGCTCGCGATCCACCCGCGCGTCGTGTTGCTCGACGAGCCGTTCGCCAACCTCGACGCCGCGCTGCGCAGGCGGATCCGCGACGAGCTCGCGCGCACGCTGCGTGCTCGCGGGGCCACGTCGATCCTCGTCACGCACGACGCCGCCGAAGCGTTCGTGCTCGCGGACCGCGTCGCAGTGATGTCCGACGGCGCGATCCTGCAGCTCGGCGCGCCCGAAGATGTCTACCTGCGTCCGCGCACGCTCGAGATCGCGCGCCGCACGGGCGAGGTGGTAACGCTGCGCGGGCGGCTCACCGGGAACGGGACCGTCACGACGTGCCTCGGCGAGCTCGCGATCGCAGGGACCGACGAGTCATCGCGCGGCGAGCTCGCGATCGCAGGGACCGACGTCTCATCGCGCGGCGAGCTCGCGATCGCAGGGACCGACAAGTCATCACGCGGCGAGGTGATCGTCGCGCTGCGCCCCGAGCAGATCGTCGTCGATCCCGCGGGTGTCCGCGCGCGGGTCCGCGCACGCGCGTTCGAGGGATCGATGACGACAATCGCGTGCGAGCTCGACGGAGAATCGCTCCAGCTGCGCGCCGCGGGTCACGTCGCCGCGGCGATCGACGACATGCTTCCGCTCGCCGTGCGCCCGCCCGTCCGGGTCTACCCGAGCCTCGCCGCTGGTTGAGTCGTCGTCGTGTGCGGGTGACAACAAACAAACGATGGTGTCCGTCGAATCCGGTGCCGTCGACGTCCACGTCTGGTGCCGTCGACGTCCACGTCTGGTGCGTCGACGTCCACTGGTGTCGTCGACGTCGACGTCCACGTCAGTGGGATGTCGACTCGCCGGTCGGGCCCGTTGGCGCTTGCTTCATCTCGGGCGGCTTCGTCAGCACGACGATGAAGTCGTTGATCGGCTTGGCGAGCGACTCCGCGACCTGACCGTCGACATCGACGACCGGGCGCACGCTGATCACGTCGACGATGCCGCGACGCTTGAGGCGATTGACGATCGCGGTGTCGTGACAGTGACCGTTGCCCGCGAGGATCACCGCGTGCCCCGACGGTGTCGCATTCAGCCACTTCGCCGCGCCGTCGGCCATCGACTCGTCCCAGATCACCTGCACGGTGTAGATGCGCTCTGCGCTCGGCATCTCGACTGGCGGCGGTGGTGCGGGCTTCGCCGCCTGGTGCACCTCGTCCTCGGGCATGGCGGGCGCCTTCGTCGAGTGCCCGTGCGCGCCACCCATCGAGTCCATCAGCGCGTCGAACCACGCGCGATGGCCCACGTCCTTCAGGTTCAGGTCGGGTACCTGCGTTTTCTCGTCGGGCGTGAGGCTCTCGAGGCCCTTGCGCACGACCTTCTTCGTCAGCTCGCGCGACGCGTTGAGCGCGAGCAGCTGAGCGCCGGCGGCAACCGCGGCGTCGATCGTCTGCGCGTAGAAGCCCCAGTCGTAGCCCCAGCGTTCCTCCCAGCCGGCGCGCGAGCGGAGCGCCGCGGCGTCGATGCGCTTCGCCGCGTAGTCCTCGAGGACTCCCTGGAACGGACGCTGGAACATCTCCATGCCGAGTGCGAGGCGAGAGCCCTTCGGCAGATCCTTCACGAGGTGCTGCACGACCGCGAGCTGGACCCAGTGGTGGTGCGGGTTCGTGTGATCTTCGCCGACACAGATCGCGCGCGCCTTCCCCACGCGTGCCCAGAACGCCTTCTCGTCGACCGAGCGGCCCGTGCGTGCGTCGACGATCGCGTACGGGAGCGCGGCTGCCTCGAGCCCGCCGGCCGGCGGTTTCGCGGGAGGCGGCGCCGGTGATTTCGGGACGCCGCCATAGCGACCGCCGCATCCCAGCGCGAACGCGACGACGACGGCGAGCCCGCGATGCGACTGCATGGAACGATGGTATCACCGCCCGCGGTGGAGCTGCCGTACCTGACGCACGACCTACCCGGTATTGGTGGCGCGCTGCGCTCCGTCGACGAGGACTTCGTCGTCGACGAGGAGCTCCCGTACGCGGCGAGCGGTGCGGGCGATCACGTGTTCGTGCGCATCGAGAAGCGCGGCATGAACACGCGGCACGCGGTCCTCGCGATCGCGAAGGCGCTCGGCGTCGCGGATCGCGACATCGGCGTCGCCGGCATGAAGGATCGCCACGCGGTCACACGACAGTGGCTGAGCCTCCCGCCGCCGACGAGCGTGGACGCGGCGCTCGCGCTCGCGATTCCCGACATCACGATCCTCGAGGCCGTGCGCCACAACCACAAGTTGCGCACCGGCCACGTGCGCGCGAACGCGTTCCGCCTGCGCGTACGAGACGTGGGTATCGAGGCGCTCGAGCGTGCGACGCAGGTCCTCGCGCGCCTCGTCGAGCCGCCCGGCGCGCCGAACTGGTACGGCGAGCAACGCTTCGGTCGCGACGGTGACAACGCCGACCGCGGGCGCGCGCTCCTCAGCGGCGAGCGACACGGCGGGCGCGATCGGAAGCTCGATCGCCTGTTCCTGAGTGCGCTGCAGTCCGAGCTGTTCAACGCGTGGCTCGTCGCGCGCATGGCCGACGGCCTGTACCGGGAGGTCCTCGCCGGCGACGTGCTTCACAAGACCACGGGCGGCATGTTCACGAGCGACGATCCGGCGACCGACACGCAGCGTCTGCGCGCGGGCGAGCTCGTGCTCACGGGGCCGATGTTCGGCGCCGACATGCGCCGCTCACCCGACGGTACGCCGGCGGCGGTGCGGGAGGACGCGATCCTCGCCGCTGCAGGCCTGTCACGCGAGGCGTTCGCGAACGTGCGCAAGATCGCCGAAGGGACCCGGCGCGACGCGACGATCCACGTCGCGGGTGGGCGGATCTCGGTCCTCGCCGGCGAAGGGCCTTCGACTCTCGAGGTGGCCTTCGCGTTGCCTGGCGGGGCCTATGCGACGGCGGTGATGCGGGAGGTGATGAAACTGCCCCCCAAGACCGTGCCCCTAGCGGTCGACGACACCCCCGAAGCCACGTAACACTTCAGCGCGAATGAACCTGTCGAGCGCGTTTGTCGATTTCGCCCAACTCGGCGCGGACTGGGTGCTCTGGGTCCTCATCGCGTTGTCCGTCGTGTCTGTCGGCGTGATGATCGATCGCTATCTCTGGTTGCGCCAGCGCGACACGGATACCGAAGCGTTCCTCCGCGAGGTGCGCGGCGCGTTCCAGCGCGACGAGCTCGAGCGACTGCAGACCAAATACAAGGACAACCTCTCCATCCCCGTGCACGTCGCGCTGCGCGGGATCGCGGAGCGCGCCAACGGCCCCGACGCCGTCGCGGAGGCGATGCACGCCGAGCGCGCGCGCTGGCGCAAGGGCGCCGATCGCAACCTGATGCTCCTCGGTACGCTCGGTAACAACGTTCCGTTCATCGGACTGTTCGGCACGGTGCTCGGCGTCATCAACGCGTTCCAGAACCTGACGCTCAAGACGGCCGAGGCCGAGGCCGCCACGCTAGGCGCGATCGCCGAGGCGCTCGTCGCCACCGCCGTAGGCCTCCTCGTCGCAATTCCAGCCGTCATCGCGTTCAACACGTTCACGCGCAAGATCAAGCTGATCATGGGCTCCGCCGACGAGGTCGCGCACTCCGTGCTGTCGATGATCTACAGCGACAAGTACGTGGCGCCGGCGGCCAAGGCGGCGGAGAAGGCGGAGTAACGATGGCGGGCGGGAGCCTCTATCAAGACGACGAGTCGCCCGGCATCACGGACATCAACGTGACGCCGTTCGTCGACGTCGTTCTCGTCATCCTCGTCGTGTTCATCGTGACCGCGAAGCTGATCGTCGCGCGCGGCGTCGATATCGACAAGCCGAAGGCGTCCACCGGTGGCGACGTGCAGAGCACGCTGCGCATCTCGGTGAAGGAGAACGGCGAGCTGTTCGTCAACGGTGACAAGTTCGCCACAGATGCGGAGGCCGTCGCGCGGATCAAGCAGATCGCTGCGACCTCGAGCAAGCCGAAGGCGATCATCGCCGGGAGTCGAAACGGCGCCTACGGCAACGTCATGCGCGCGATCGATCTCGTGCAGCAAGCGGGCGTCACGGGCATCGCCCTCGAGAACGTGCCGCTCGACGCTAAATAGGTCTGCTAGGCTAGACAACGGTGCACTCGGACTCGCGGCTCATCCTGTCCATTGCGGGGACGATCGCGGTTCACATCATCCTGTTCGTGACCGCCGACGTCGTGCAGGTCTACACACCCAAGAAGAAGCACAACCCGGCGCCGCGGATCGAGATGATCGACGTCGAGCCACCAGCGGTTCTGCAGCCACCTCCACCGCCTGTCGTGAAGGAGCCGGAGCCGCCGCCGAAACCGGTCGAACCCACACGTGTGGTCGAGGCGCGGGTCAGGACCGCCCCGGTGCGGTCGGTCGAGCCACCACCGACGGACGAGCCGCCGCCGGTCGCGGATCCGTCGCCCGCGGGTGGCGACCAGGTCGTGACCCTCGACACGGCGAGCTACGGCACGGGCGGAGTCCCGGTCGCCGTGGGCCGGAGAACGTCCGAGCGCGTCGGGCGTGGCGGGGCAGGCGGTGGCACCGGCGCGGGGATCGGCTCGGGTGCTGGCGCGGAGCCGCCGAAGCCGGTGTCGGTCGCGACCATCAAGAAGCGCGCGTTGCCCAAGGGAGATCAGTCGTACTTCGATGCAGGCAAGGACTACCCGCCCGAGGCGCGGCAGATGGGGATCGAGGGCGTGATCCGCGTCCGGCTCGTCGTCGACGAGACCGGCAAGGTCCGGACCGCGATCCTCCTCAACAAGCTCGGTCACGGCCTCGACGAGCTCGCGCTCGAGCGCTCGAGGCTCATCGAGTTCACGCCCGCGATCGACACGAGCGATCAGCCGGTCAGCTCGGTCGTCGTGTGGACGTTCACGATGACCTTACCGAAGTGATCTAGGTACCCGGGGACTACCCCATCGCCGCCCGCCCCGAGGCCCCGCGTACACTATCGGTTGTCGCCTGCGTGAGCGTAGAATATGCGCAATGCCTGCGCTCCATCCTCGGGGGATTGGCGCCGTCATCGCGTGCGTGCTTGCACTCACCGGGACGGCCACCGCACAGAACGCCCCGTTCGATCCCGCGATCGACGTTCAGACGTTCGAATATGCGATCGGTCCGAAGACTTTCATCACCATCCCGAACGCCGACGTCGCCGAGCCGAAGCAGCTCGCGGTCGACGCGCTCGTCACGTACCTGACGCGCCCGTTCACGATCTACAACGTCGACAAGGACAACCCGGACGTCATCACGGGCGAGCGCACGCGTGTCGTCGAGTCGCTCGCGGCGATGCAGATCACGGCGGCGTACGGCGTCACCGACAAGCTGCAGCTCGGCGCCAATCTCCCGGTGATCTTCCAGCTGGCCGGCGACGGCCTCATGGCCGACACCGGCAACCCGGATCCACAGGGACTCTCCGTCACCGGGCTCGGCGACCTGCTCGTCGAGGGCAAGTACCGCCTGTACCGCAAGGGCTCGATCAAGATCGGCGGACTCGGCGGGATCACGTTGCCGTCGTCGTTCGGAAGTGATGGCTCGAAGTTCATCGGCGACGACCTGCCGACCGTTCGCGCACGCATCGCGGCGCAGTACGACGTCAACAAGGTCTCGCTCGGCGCGACCGGCGGCGTGATGTTTCGCAAGCCACGCACGATCTACGACTCGACCATCGGCCAGCAACTCACGTGGGGTCTCGCCGCGGCCGTGCGCATCACCGATCGATTCAGCATCATCGCGGAGAGCTACGGCCGCGCGGGCCTGCCGGACTTCTCGCTCGACGCGAGCCCGCTTGAGGTCGAGGGTGGACTTCGCATCTACGCGACGCCGTCGGTCGCCGTGGTGCTCGGCGGCGGCGCCGGTCTCGTGAAAGGCGTCGGCTCGCCGGCGTCTCGCTTCTTCATCTCGATCGGCTACTCGCCCGACGTGCGCGACTCCGATGGCGATGGCGTCCTCAACGCGACCGACAAGTGCCCGCTCATCCCCGAGGATCGAGATGGCTCCGACGACGACGACGGTTGCCCCGACGATGACTCGGACGGCGATCGCCGGCCCGATAGCGAGGATCGCTGCCCGACCGTGGCCGAAGACCTCGACGGCTTCGACGATGAAGACGGCTGCCCCGAGCTCGACAACGACGGCGACAAGATCAACGACGAGCTCGACAAATGCGCGAACGATGCCGAGGACGGCAAGGAGCCGTACGCCAACGACGGCTGCCCCGCAAACAAGCGCGACTCCGATGGTGATGGTATCTTCGATCACCTCGACGCGTGCGCGACCTCCGAGGAAGACGTCGACGGCTTCGAGGACGGCGACGGCTGCCCCGAGGCGGACAACGACAACGACGGCGTCGCCGACGGCAGCGACAAGTGCTCGCTGTGCCCGGAGGACAAGGACAACTTCGACGACGCCGACGGCTGCCCCGAGCTCGATAACGACAAGGACGGTGTCGACGACGCGAAGGATACGTGTCCGGCGGAAGCGGAGACGGTCAACGGCTTCAAGGATGACGACGGCTGCCCCGACACCGGTGGCAAAAACGTCGTGCGCCTCGACGGCGATCGCCTCGTAGTCGACACGCAGCCGACGCTCCAAGGAGTGAATCTCTCGGCGGCAGGCACGATCGTCGTCGATCAGATGGCGCTCGTGATGCTGCAGCACTCCGAGGTCACGAAGTGGCTCGTCGCGATCGCCTCGCCCAAGGCGCCCGACGCGCAGAAGCTCGCCGACGCGGTGAAGAAGCGCCTCGTGC
>JBJXGN010000286.1:0-34958 GCA_046160585.1 Kofleriaceae bacterium | reverse complement strand
GTTCTCGCCGCGAGAGCGAGCGTCGCAGCGACGAAGCCCCGACGCTCGTCGACCTGCGCGAAGGCGAGCGCCGCGGCGACGATCGGCGCGCGAGCGAGCCCGACGACGACGTGCGCGCTGCCTTGATCACGCGCTGGGATGCGACCGACGTGCCGCCCGACGAGCGGCGCGCGCTGGCCGAGGCGCTCGGCAAGATCGGCGGTGCGGGCGTGCGCGAGCGTCTCGAGTCTCTCGACGCCACGAGCGACAAGGAGCTCGCGCGCCGGCGCGACCGCGCGCTGCTCGTGACCGATCGCGAGGCGAAACGCGACGAGGACAGCTCGGTCATCGTCGACGCAGCGCCGCCGCGTGCGTTGACCGTGCGGCTCGGCTGTCGACCGGCGCTCGCGGAGCTGCTGATCGCCGAGGCCCGCGGCGCGGGCTTCGATGGCAAGGCCGTACGCGACGACGCCGTCGACGTTCCACTGACCGGCCCGTGGCAATCGCTGTTCGCATCGCGCCTGTGGGCCACCGCGGCGATTCGCGTCGAAGTTCGCGCCCTCCGCACGGGAGGAGATCGAGCGGATACGAAGCACGCGGGCGGCAAGGCGGAACGCGCCGGCGTCACCGACGCGATCGTCCGCGCCATCCTCTCCGACGAAGTGCGCGGCCTCATGACCGCGTGGACGCGCGGACCGATCCGCTGGCGGCTGTCCCTGGCGCGGGGGCATCAGCGCGCGGTCGTGTGGAACGTCGCCAAGGAGGTCACCCGAGGCGCACCCGCACTCGTCAACGATCCCACGCAGACGACGTGGGACATCCGTGTCGACGACGAGGAGGGGACGCTCGAGCTCGTGCCGCGCCGCGCGATCGACCCGCGGTTCGCGTATCGAGTCGCCGAGGTTCCGGCCGCGTCGCATCCGAGTGTGGCGGCCGCGGTCGCGTGGCTCGCGGCGATCGAGCCCGGTGATCGCGTGTGGGATCCGTTCTGCGGCTCGGGGCTCGAGCTCGTGGAGTCCGCGCTGCGCGGCGCCGGTACGGTGATCGGCAGCGACCTCGACGACGCCGCGCTTGCGGCCGCGCGCGACAACCTCGCGGCGGCGGGCATCGCGACCGACGATGCCGCTGCGCGGACGAACAACGATGCAGCGCGGGCCCGTGCGAACGACCGCGGTGATGCGGGCGCACGAACCACCGATGCCGGCGCGCGAGTCACCGCGATGCTCGCGCATGGCGACGCACGCACGTTCGCGCCCGGCGGCCGGGTCGACGCGATCGTCACCAACCCGCCCCTCGGCAGTCGCGTGCACGTCGACGCGGGCGCGCTGTTGGCCGACGCCCTGCCCCACTTCGCGCGGCAGCTGCGCGGGGGAGGACGGCTCGTGTGGATCACGCCGCAGTGGCGGCGGACGGCACCCATCGCCGAGGCGAGCGGGTTCGTGCTGGTGCGATCGCTGTTCGTCGATCTCGGTGGCGTGCGCGGACGGCTGGAGCGTTGGGACCGACGGCGGTAAGGTCGCCCGTTGTCGCCACTCGCCGTCCTGGGCCGCTCCGTGCGGTATCTCGCACCGATCGCGGTGGTGTGTGCGCTCGTGATGGCGCCGGTCGCGATGTTCGCACTCGGCGTGAAGTCGCCCGGGAACGCGAAGCAAGCGGGCGTCGTGCTGCGCGTGGCGTGGCTGTGCGCGACCAGCGGCATGCTTGCACTGCTCGTGCTCGTCGCCGGGCTCGCCCCCATTCTGCGCGCGGCGTCGCTAGGCCGACCGCTCTCGCAGCTCGCGGCGCTCGGGATCGGCGTGCGCGGGTTGGTGCGCGCGATCGTGCCGGTGGTGCTCGTGCTGTGTGCGGTGGCGATGGGACTCGTCGCGCTCGCGGTGCCGGGTGTGCTGCTCTACGTGCTGTTCGTGTTCGCCCCTGCGAGCGACGCGAGCGGCCTCGACGCCAAGCTCGCCGACAGCATCGCGATCGTCCGCGTGCAGTGGCGATCGATCGCGAGCGTAATCATCGCGACGATGTTCGCACTCGCGGTGGTGGTCGCCGTGCAGCAGCTGATGCTGCCGATTCCGCTCGGCAAGACGCCACCCAAGGCGCAGCTCGCGTTGTTCCCGCAATTGGTGCGGATTCTCGCGACCACGATGATGGGCATCGTGCCGATCGCGGCGCTCGCGCTCGCGTCGATCGATGCGAGTGTGCGCGCGAACCGCGCCGAGCCGAACGCGGATCCTTAGAGCGCGCCCCAGGCGACGAGCGCCGCGCGGACGCCATCGGCGTCGCGTGCGCTCGCGATCCGCGGATCTTCGACGGGCGTAGCGTGCGGGCCGTACCAGATTGCCCGCCAGCCCGCGCCGAGCGCGCCCTGGATGTCGGCGTTCCAGAGATCACCGATGTGGATCGGCTGCGCGTCCGCCGGCGCGTCGAGCGCAGCGAGCGCGTGCGCGAAGATCCGTGGATCGGGCTTCTCGATGCCGAGGCGGCCCGAGTCGACGATGGTCGCGAACGCGTCCGCGATCCCGATCTCCGCGAGCAGCTCCGCGAGGCGACCTTCGGAGTTGGACACCACGCCGATCCGCACACCGCGCGCGGCGAGCTCCCGTGCGAGGTCCACCATGGCTGGGATCGGCTTGCGCCACAGGTTCTTCGCGCGTTGCTCGGTCCAGAGCCACTCGACCAGGTCGGTCGGCTCGGCGAGGCCGGCTCCTGCCAGGAGCGTACCCATCAGCGCCTTCCACGGATGGCGTGCCCCCTCGCGCACCAGCGCTTCGTACCGATCCCACGCGGCCGGGGCGGCAGCGTGTAACGAGGCGGATTCGACCACGTGCCCCCGCTCACCGAGGCGCCGCGAGAGGAAGTCAAGGTCCAGCTCGGCCAGGGTCTGGCCGACGTCGAAGGTGACAACGGTAGCGATGGCTTGTTGTACCCCAAGGGGCGGTATACTCGGGCCATGGCCGACGGGGTGCCTGTTGCTCAACCGCCCGTCCCCGGGGTGGTGGTCGTGTGGAGCGGTGCGGTGCCCGTCGTCCAGGCGTTTCGTATTCCGGAGGGCGGGCTGGTCATCGGTCGCGAACTACTCGAGAACACCACAGACGACCGGATCAGCCGCCAGCACGCACGCGTGATGTGGCGCGACAAGCGGTTCATCGTGACCGATCTGGGCAGCCGCAACGGGACGTACGCCGGCGGGCACGCCCTCGTCGATCGCGAGGTCACCGTAACCGCACCGTCCGTGGTTCGGACCGGCCGTACCGTGTGCGTGTTGCTCGAGGACGTCCGGCGGTTCGAGGGCGCGCAGATCACGACGCTGCACGACGCCATCGTGGGCGCGAGCACGCAGCCCTTGTGGCGCGAGGTCGGCGAGGCCGCCGAGCGCGGCGTGAACCTCCTCATCCTCGGCGAGCCTGGCAGCGGCAAGGGTCGCATGGCCCGCGGCTACGCGAAGATGCGCAGCCGTCCCGAGGCCGTGTTCAACCCGACGATCCAGGCGGTGCCGCTCGAGCGCGTCGTAGGGCCGACGATCGAGACGCTGATCCTCGAGCAGGTCGGCAAGCTCGGCGGACCGAACCTCACGATGCTGCAGAAGCTGCTCGCCACCCGACCCCAGATGCGCGTCGTCACGACCGCGGTGATGGCGCTGGAGAACCTCGGCCTTCCGCCCGACGTCTGCGAGCGGCTCTCGACCAAGCGCCTTCACCTACCGCCCCTACGCGATCGCCCCGACGAGATGGCGTTTCTCGTCGACGACGCGGTCCGCGGCGCCGAGCCTGGGGTGCAGATCCACTCGACGCTGATCGAGGCGTGTTTGCTGCGCCCGTGGCCCGGCAATGCGCGCGAGCTCGT
Organism: Kofleriaceae bacterium; assembly: GCA_046160585.1. GTDB lineage: Bacteria > Myxococcota_A > Polyangia > Haliangiales > Haliangiaceae > JABFXX01. The sequence continues at coordinate 31,145 of JBJXGN010000286.1, read as the reverse complement.
CACCGAGGTCAGCCGCACCGCACACACCGTCGCGTCGCAGGGCAAGAACAACGTGCGCGGCGAGGACCTCGACAACGACGCGGGTCACTTGATGGTCGGCGCGCCGACGCTCAACGCGGCGGTGCAACCGACCGCCGTCGGAAAGCAACGCCAGAAGCGATCGTCGTCGCGCCCCAGCGGCCAGAGCGACTGAACCGCTCAGTCGACGAACGTGTGCTCGGCCGTCGAGAACTCGTCGAGCTCGCGCGGCGCCGTGCGCTGATTGTCCATCGCGAAGCTCGGTACGGGTGGCGCGTCGCTGCCGCGCGCAGAGCGCGACCGAGGCAGCGGGGGCATCCGGCGCGGTGGCTCGAGGTGGCGCGCGCGCGCCGAGGGTGCGCTGACACCGAGGCGCGGCGGCGTGGTCGGCGTCGCTTCCGCACGTATGTGCGCTACCGGAGCGATCGCGTGCGCGGCCTTCGGTAGGCGTGCCTTCGCCGGCAGCGGAGGTGGAGGCAGTGGAGTCACCGGCGGAAGCGGCGGCGGCGAGGGAACCTTCGCGCGAATCCGAACCTCCTGCACGGGCTCCTCGACAGAGAAGTCCGTCGATAGCGAGTGCGCGATCGGAACGAACGAAGCTGGCGGCGCGACCGAGTGTGCGATCGGAACGAACATCGTCGGCGGCGCGATCGGCGCCGAGCCCTCGGCAATGCCGTCGAACCGAGCGGGGGGCACGAACCCGTCGAAGCGAGCCGGCGGTGGCGGCCGCGCCAACGAAAACCCGACGATGTCGTAGCTCGGCGTGAGCGACGTACCGATGCGACGGACGCTGCTACGGGTCGGCCCGTACAGCATGAACAGGATGCCGAGGACTCCACATCCTGCGGCGATGCACAGAAAGAGGAGAAAGGTCGCCACGAGCGTACGGGCTGCAACGGTCAGGCCCGGTCAGAGGCTCCTCAACATCGCGGGATCAGGGCGAGAGCCTGGGGCGGCGGCGACCTCGATCGGGGGAAACTCGCCCAGGAACCGGGTCCGTCGTGGGTGTGTTGCGCACGAAGTGCAAAAGGAACCGTCCTATCGTCGACGGCGACGAAGTCCGAGCAGCGCGAACCCGAGGAGCCACGAGCCCCCGGTAGACGCGTGGCAGCCGGTGTCCTCGGGCGGTGGCTCCTCGCCGGGTGGCGGCTCCTCGCCCGGCGGCGCGTCGGTGCGCGCGAGCCGAACCGAGTCGAAGACCAGCTGTGTCTTGCTCGCGAGAGTCTCGCCGGTGTTGTCCCCGAGGTGCAGAAACTGATCGCCGCCGGCCGCGAGCTCGAACTCGCCGAGCGTCTGCCATCCATCGACAGCGGTCTGATCGAGCACGACCTCGTGCTCCGTTCCGGCCGCGCGGATCGTGTAGCGCGCTCGTGTGGACTCCGCGAACGCGGCGGCCGTGTACACCTCGAGCTCGTAGCGACCCGCGTGGGCGAGGTCGAAGGTCCAGCGACCGAAATTCGCCTCGGTGGTCGCCTCCGTCGTGTGCGTCCACACGAGATCGCCGCCCTCGCCTGCCGTGGTCACCTGACGCATCGACGCCGACGGGCCACCGCCGACGAAGCAGTCATCGCCGTCGTCGATCGTGCCACCGGACGCGTCGATCACACCGCACGATGCCGGCGGATTCCCGTTGCCGCCGCCGGGCGTGAGCGCCATCAGCTCGGCCATCGTGCCGTCGAAGCGATTGACGTCGACGTTGCCCGCGATGCCGTCGACGGTGCCCGTCGAGGTGAACTGCCAGAACGCCCACTCGCTCCACGGCTCGGGGATATTCGGGCACGCAGCCGACGTGTACTGCGCGTGCCACAGCGGATGCTGCGCGGCGTACGCGGGCGCGCCCACCTGATCGCGCCAGAAGTAGAAGCCCGTGTAGATGATCGGCTTCACGCCGAGCGCCGCCTCGACGTGATCGATCCACTGCTTCGCCTTCGCGGCGACTTGCGCTGCTGGGAGTCCGCCCGCGGCCTCGATATCGATCACCGGCGGCAGATCGTCGTCGGCGAGCGTGTTGCCGATCTTGTCGAGCAACAGCTCTGCTTGCGCGATCGGATCCTGGTTCGGTCGGAAGAACTGATACGCGCCGTGGACGATGCCGTTCGCGCGGCTCTGCGCCCAGTACGTTTCGAACTTCGTGTCGATCGTGCCGAGCCCGTCGGAGACGCGGATGAAGGCATACTTCACGCCGTCGTTCGCGACACGCGTCCAGTCGATGTTGCCCTGGTAATACGAGACGTCGATGCCCTTCACCGTAGGACCCGCGCCACACACCGTCGCAGCTTGATCGATCTCGCCGAACGCGAGCTCGTCGCGATCGAGCTGGTCACCGTCGACCCCGTCGATCGGCGCACATGCCATCGCGCACGAAACCAAGTACGCAGACGCGAGCACCCTCATCTGCGCGCGGAACAGCAAACAGCGGGCCACCACTGGTTCGCGAAACTACAACGGCTTGGCGCGGGTCGTCTGCAACCGACCGTGGTCAGTGCTCGTGTCGATGTGTGACGTGCGCTTCTTTCCCTACATCTTCGTGGGGAAGCGCGCAGGCATGCACCTCGATCGTCAGGTGCGCGAGCGTGACCGAGTCGAGTACCGCCTGGCGATAGAACTGCACGTCGCGCGGCGTCGACGAGACGATCGAGACGATCGCGCTGCGCCGACCGGGCCCTAGCTCCCAGACATGCAGGTCGGCGACACGGACGTCGTCGATCTCCTCGAGCCGCTTGCGGACCGCGCGCTCGTGTTTGGGCGAGCCGACGACGTCGAGCAGCTGACCGCTCGCCTGTCGGCACAGCGAGATCGCCCACCAAACAATGACGACACCCCCGACGAGCCCCATGGTCGGATCGAGGAACCACCAGCCCTGCCACTTGCCGAGCGAGAGCGCGACGATCGCCATGACCGATGTCATCGCGTCGGCGGCGACGTGGATGAACGCAGCGCGCATGTTGAAATCGAGCGTGCCGGGCTGCGGCTTCGGCTTCGCGTGCGCGTGATCGCGTGCGGCGTGATTTTCATGATCGCCATGTGCGTGGCCGTCGTGGCTCTGGCCCACGTGCGAGTGACCGTGCGCGGGCGCGTGACCATGCGAATGGCCGTGACCGTAGTGATGCCCTTTCGAGAGGAGCCACACGGACACGAGGTTCACCACGAGCCCGAGCGAGGCGACCGCGAGCGCCTCGTCGTACGCGATGTCGTGGGGGTGGATGAGGTGCTCGATGCTCTCGATGGCCATGAGCAGCGCCACCATCGCGAGCAGAACCCCGCTCGTGTAGCCCGCCAGCGCGTACACCTTGCCCGTTCCGAAGCTGAACGTGTCGGTGCCCGCGCGCGTGCGTGCGTACCAGTAGGCGACGAGCGTCAGGCCGAGCGCGCCGACGTGGGTGCCCATGTGCCAGCCGTCGGCGGTGAGTGCCATCGAGCCGGTGATCCAGCCGACCGTCAGCTCGCCGACCATCATCACAGCCGCGATCGCGACGACCCAACGCGTCCGGCGCTCACCGGCCTTGTTGTGAGCCTCGTCGTCGGCGTCCTCGTGATGGACGTGCGCGGACAGCTCGTGCGCCTTCATGCGGTCGGGGCGTTATAGCCCTATCATCGCCCCGTGCCCAAGCACCCTGTGACGTTGGCTGTTCGTGCCCTGCGCGCCGCCAACGTCGCCTTCGAGCCCCACATCTATGCCTGGGAGCCCCACGGGGGAACGGCGGCCTCGGCCGCAGCCCTCGGCGCGGACGAGCATCACGTGGTCAAGACCCTGATCTTCGAGGACGACGCGAAGAAGCCCCTATGCATTCTGATGCACGGGGACCGCGAGGTCTCGACGAAGAACCTCGCGCGGGCGATCGGTACCAAGTCCTGCGGCCCGTGCACGCCCGAAGTCGCCGACCGACACTCCGGCTACCAAGTCGGCGGGACGTCGCCGTTCGGCCTCCGCCGTGCGATGCCGATCTACCTGCAGGCGACCATCGCGGATTTGCCCCGCATCTACATCAACGGCGGTGCGCGCGGCTTTCTCGTGGAGCTCGCCACCGCGGAGCTGATCCGCGTGCTCGCCCCGACACTCGTGGATGCGGCGACGACGTGACCACGTAGGTCGCGCCCACGACCGCGCGACTACATCTTCACGCTGTGGCAGTTGGCGCAGCCAAAGCCGGTCGGGTTCTCCGGCGAATATTCGGTCTCGCCGAGGAGCTTGGCCATCGTCGGCTTCACCTGCCCGCCCATCCACTCCAGGTCTTCCTTCTTGTGCTTCGACATATCCTTGAAATCGAGCACGGGTAGCCCCGCGTTCGGCATGTCGAACTCGCCCTTCTCGGCGCCCGGACCGTGGCAGGTCTTGCAGCCGAACTCGGCAAACTCCGTCGGGTTGTGGTTCTTGAAGATCGGCTCCATCGCCGGAACGACCTTCGTCTTCATGAACTCGATCTGCTGGTCGTGATCGAGCTTGTCGAACGGGACGTCGGGGAGCGCGGCGATCGCGGTCCCCGAGCCGGTGTCGCCGCCCGTCGGCGTGGTGGACGTGGAGGACTTCGAGCCGCACGCGGCGGCGAAAACAACGCACAAGGCCAGGAACGTTCGCATGGCGCGGATACTGGCGAAGGGGCGGCCGTATCGCAAGCAAACCCGTGACAACGGATTGTTGTTCTGCCGCGAAAACCCGAGGCCCGGTTTCTCGTAGGACCCGTGGGTCGCCTCCGTGGTCGGGTCAGTGCACGCCGAGGTAGGCCTTGCGGATCTTGTCGTCGCGGGCGAGCTCCTGCGCGGGCCCCGAGGTCACGAGCGTGCCGACCTCGAGCACGTGCGCCGTGGTAGCCACGCGCAACGCCTGATGCGCGTTCTGCTCGACGAGCAGGATCGTGGTCCCCTCCGCAGCGATCGCCTTCACGATCTTGAAGATCAGCGCGACGATCTGGGGCGCGAGGCCGAGCGACGGTTCGTCGAGGAGCAACAGCCTCGGCTTCGCGACGAGAGCGCGCGCGATCGCGAGCATTTGTTGCTCGCCGCCCGACAGCGTGCCGGCGTTCTGCCCGAGGCGTTCCTGGATCCGCGGGAAGTACGCGAGGGCGCGCGCGCGATCCTTGGCGACGCCAGCCGGATCGTCGCGCAGGTACGCGCCCATCTGGAGGTTCTCGTCGACCGTGAGGTTCGCGAAGATGCCGCGGCCCTCGGGCGCGTGCGCGAGGCCGCGCGCGACGATGCGATGCGGCGCGTGGTTCGTGATGTTCTGCCCGAGGAACGTGACCGTGCCGCCGGACGGCTTCACGAGGCCCGAGATCGCGCGCAGCGTGGTCGTTTTGCCCGCGCCGTTCGCGCCGATGAGCGTGACGATCTGCCCTTCTTCGACGGAGAACGACACGCCCTTCAGCGCGTGGATCCCACCGTAGTGCACGTTGAGGTTGTTGACCTCGAGCAGGGTCTTCGTCACGACGTGGCCTCCGCTTCGCTCACGACTGCGTCGGCTTCGTCTTCGGGGACGCCGAGATAGGCCTCGATGACCTTCGGATCCTGCTGGATGCTGTCCGGCTTGCCGGCGGCGATCGTCTCGCCGTGATCGAGCACGGTGATGTGTTCGCAGATGTCCATCACGAGACCCATGTCGTGCTCGATGAGCAGGATCGCGACGTCGAAGCGCGTTCGCAGGCTCTCGATGAGGCCGCGCATCTCCTGCTTCTCGATCGTGTTCATGCCGGCGACCGGCTCGTCGAGCAGGAGCACCTTCGGCTCCGTCGCGAGCGCGCGCGCGATCTCGAGCCGGCGCTGGTCGCCGTACGGGAGGCTCTTCGCTTGTTCGCCGGCGCGGTGCGCGATGCCGAGCACGTCGAGCAGGTCGAGCGAGCGCTCGACGATCGCGTTCTCTTCGGCGAGGTAGAGCGGCGTGCGCAGAAGGCTCCGCCACAGCCCGCTCTTCGCGCGCACGCCGGCGGCGGTACGCACGTTGTCGAGCACGCTGAGCTCGCCGAACAAGCGGATGTTCTGGAACGTGCGCGCGAGGCCCGCCTGCGCGATCGCCGATGGACGCAGACCGTTCAGCCGCTTGCCGCCGAGGAGGAAGTCACCGGTGTCGGGCTGGTACACGCCGGTCAACAGATTGAACGCGGTGGTCTTGCCCGCGCCGTTGGGGCCGATCAGGCCATATAGCGCGCGTTGCGGCAGCGACAGCGACAGATCGGCGACAGCCTTGAGGCCACCGAACGCGATCGACAGGTGCTTCGCCTCGAGCGCCGGCGGCAGCTTCACAGGCGAGGTCACGTAGCGCCCCCCGTCCGAGCCGCGAACGAAATCACGATGCCCCCTTGTCGTCGTCCGACGAGGGCGCAGCCTTCGACGAGTCCTTCGCAGGCGAATGATCCACGCTGTCGCTCGACAGCGCGCGGGCCTTCGCGATCGGTGTTCGCACTTCGGATCTCGGGATCAGCCAGCCACCGGCGACCTTGCGCCACGCGGGGATGACGTACCTGCGCCAGAACCACAGGTCCCACAGCTCCTTGATCCCGAACAGGCCCTGCGGCCGAACGATCATCACGATGATCAGCGCGAGCGCGTAGACCGGCATGCGGTACTCCGCGAACTCGCGGAACAGCTCCGGCAACAGCGTCAGGATCGTCGCCGCGAGCACGACACCCGTGATCGATCCCATGCCGCCGAGTACGACCATGATCACGAGGTCGATCGACTTCTGGAAGCCGAGCTCCTTCGGGTTCAGTGTGACGCCGACCTCGTGCGCGAACAGCGCGCCGCCGATGCCAGCGAAGAACGCGGCGGTGACGAACGCGGCGATCTTCACGCGCGCCGTGTCGACGCCCATCGCTTCCGCGGCGATCTCGTTTTCGCGCACCGCGAGCAGCGCGCGCCCCTTGCTCGACGACTTCAGGCGATACGCGACGATCAGCACGATCGCCACGAACATGTACGCGAAGAAGATGCCCGCGTGACCCGTCTGGTTGCCGGCGGCGTCCTCGAGCCACGGCGTCGGCGAGACATAGGTCGGTGTCCCCGTGAAGCCGAGCGGACCGCCCATGTGCTTCGCCGCCTCGACCATCGAGAGCTCGGCAGCCTCCTTTGGAGGCAGCACCTCGGAGGTCTGCTGGACGAGCACGCGGACGATCTCACCGAAGCCCAGCGTCACGATCGCGAGGTAGTCCCCACGCAGGCGCAGCGACGGGAGCCCGACGACGAGCCCGGCGAGTGCCGCGACGACACCGCCGAAGATGCACGAGAAGATGAACAGCGCGTCGCCCGCGCCTAGGAAGCCGCCGTGCACATCGACGCCGAAGGCGTCCGGCGCGACCCAGCCGAGCTTGATCGAGCCGTAGTACGTGATCAGCGCCGCCGCGTAGCCGCCGACCATCATGAAGCCCGCGTGGCCGATCGAGAACTGCCCCGCGAACCCGTTCACGATGTTGAGCGACGACGCGAGTATGATCGCGATGCCGATGTCGAGCATCAGCTTCGCGTAGAACGGCCCGATCATGGGCGCGATCGCCGCCTGCAACGCGAGCGCGATGACGAGGCCGAACGCGAGCGGCCACACCGAACGCAGCACCGTCGGGATCGCACTCGGCGCGTGCCGCGCGACGCGCTTCGCGAGCGCCTCTGTCGGATCGCGCCCCGGCACTTACCTTCGAACTCCCTTCGGGATTGCTACGACGTTCGTCGTGCTTGTCGTTAGACTTCGCACTCCCTTCGGGATTGCTACGCGCCCGACGTTCGTCGTGCTTGTCATACCTTTTCCACCACGGCCCTGCCGAACAGACCGCTCGGTTTGAACAGGAGCACGGCGATGAGGATCACGAACACGTAGAGGTCGCGCATGTGCGGCGAGAAGTACGCCGCGCCGAACATCTCGACGAACGCGATGAGCAACGCGCCAGCGACCGCACCGCGCACGTTGCCGATCCCACCGACGACCGCGGCGACGAACGCCTTGAGCCCGAGAAGCACCCACGTCGCGTCGGCGGACTGCTTGATGCTCTCGTACTTGAGCGCGAACAACAGACCCCCCGCCGCCGCGAGCGCGCTCCCGATCCCGAACGTGATCGAGATGATCCGATTGACGTCGATGCCCATGAGCGACGCCACACGTTCGTCGAACGACACGGCGCGCATCGCGCGGCCGAGCTTGGTGCGATACACGAGCGACTCGAGCGCGAACAAGAGAAACGCCGTGAGGATCACGACCGTCACGTCGACCAGGCGGATGTGAACGCCGGCGATCTCCACGAGCGAGCGATCCTCGATCAGCGGCGGCATGCGCTGCGGCTGCGTGCCGAACACGAACTTCAGCTGCCCGACGTTCTGCAGGAACAGCGACACGCCGATCGCCGTGATCAGCACGTTGAGGCGCGGCGCACGACGCAGCGGGCGGTACGCGAACATCTCGATCGTCACGCCGAGCGCCGCGCACAAAAGCATCGCGAGCAGCAGCACCAGCGGCATCGCGAACACCGGCGAGCCCGTGATGCCGAAGCCGAGCACACCGGCCAGCACGAACGATCCCCACGCACCGACGGTGAACACGTCCGAGTGGGCGAAGTTGATGAAACGGAGGACTCCGTAGACGAGCGTGTAGCCGAGCGCCGTCAGCGCGTAGAGGCTGCCGAGCGCGAGGCTGTTGACCAGCGTCTGGAGGAGCTTGGTCACTGCTTACTTTGCAGAGCCAGCCGCTGCCGAGCCCGCATCCGCCGAGCCCGAGGCTGCCGCCGAGCCCGAGCCCGCCCCCGAGCCCGAGCCTGCCGCCGAGCCGCCATCTGTCTTCGCCCCCGGCTCGGGCCAGCCCTTCGGGACGACGGTCGCGACGTAGCGCGGCTTGCCGCCCCTCATCTGCACGATGACCGCCTGCTTCTGTGCATCGCGGTTGGCGTCCAGCGTGATCGCGCCGGTGATTCCAGGGAAGTTCTTCGTGGCGGCGATCGTGGCGGCGAGATCCTTGCCCTTGAGTGATGGCGAACGCTCCATCGCGTCGAACAGCACGCGCGCCGCGTCGTAGCCGAGCGCCGCGAGACCGTCGGGAACCTCGCCCCAACGCTTCTGGTACTTCTCGACGAACTCCTTCACGGCCGGGCGATCCTCGTCGAACGAGTAGTGGTTCGAATAGTAGCTCCCCTCGATCGCGTCGCCGCCGATCTCGGCGAGCTTGCTCGAGTCCCAGCCATCGCCGCCCATGAACGGCACCTTGATGCCGAGCTTGCGCGCCTGCCGTGCGATGTTACCGACGTCCGTGTAATAGCCCGGGAGATAGACCGCCTGTGCGCCGCTCGTCTTGATCGACTGCAGCTGCGCCGAGACGTCGGCGTCGCCCGCCGTGTACGCCTGCGACGTAGTGACCGTGCCCCCGAGCCCCACGAGCTCGGCGGAGAACGTCTCCGCGAGGCCCTTGGAGTACGCGGCCGCCTGATCGTAGAGGACCGCGACCTTGGTCAGCTTTTGATCCATCGCGAACTTCGCGCCGACGTAGCCCTGAAACTCGTCGAGAAAGCAGACGCGCGAGACCATGTCGCGTCCCTCGGTGACCTTCTTGTTCGTCGACGACGGCGTGATCATCGGGACGCCTGCTTGCTGGGCGACCTTGCCGCCGGCGAGCGAGCTCGACGACGCGACCTCGCCGATCAGGGCGACGACCTTGTCCTCGCTGATGAGGCGTTGCACCACGTTGCCGGCCTCGGTCGACTTCGACGCGTCGTCGAGCGTCTTGAGCGCGATCTTGCGGCCCTTCACACCGCCCGCCGCGTTGCGCTCCTCCATCGCGAGGATGACACCGTGATCCGTGGACACGCCGAACGTGGCCTCGGATCCCGTGAGCGACGCGTAGTGTCCGACGAGGATCGGCCCCGTCTCGATCGAGACGCCCGCCGATCCGTTCGAGCCCGGCTCGGCGCTCGACCCCGATCCGTTCTTCTTGCCACCGCCTCCACCGAGCTTGTCGCAACCAGCCCCGCTCGCGCCTAGGGCCATGACGACCGCCAGCGTGGGGCCAAGGGTCGTGACTGCAGCCGAAATCCTGTTCCAAGCGCTCGGTTTCACGGCATTCTCCATGTCGAGGGATGCGATAGCGCGTCGCGATTGGGGGTGTCAACCCGTTGGACCCGATCGCGGGTCGTGGTACGTGGGATGGCGCCTTCGCGCGGGGATACACCTGGTGTCGACAGCCTCCAAGTCGGATCCCAACGACGCAAGCCACGTCGGGCACTCCAACGGCCATCGCGAGCATCGCGAGCATCACGGCCCCCACGGCCCGCATGCCCACAAGGGCCCGCAGTCGAAGAAGCAGCTCGCGTGGATCTCGCTCGGTGCGCTCGGCATCGTCTATGGCGACATCGGAACGTCACCGCTCTACGCGATGAAGGAGTGCTTCGGGCCGATCAACCCGCACCGCGCCGACGCCAACGACCCCGGCTCGGTGTTCGGTGTGCTGTCGCTGATCTTCTGGTCGCTCGTCATCGTCGTCGTCGTGAAATACCTCGCCGTCGTGCTACGCGCCGACAACAAGGGCGAGGGCGGCACGATGTCGCTCGCCGCGCTCGTGCAGCAGAAGCTCGCGGCCAATCGCAACCGCATCGCGATCCCGATCTTGCTCGCGCTGTTCGGCACGGGCCTGTTGTTCGGCGAGGGCTTGATCACGCCGGCGATATCGGTGCTGTCTGCGGTCGAGGGGCTCGGCGAGCAGAGCGAGAGTCTCGAGTACCTGATCATCCCGATCTCCGTCGGAATCCTCGTCGGACTGTTTTGGGTGCAGAGGCACGGCACCGGAAAGATCGGCTCGGTCTTCGGCTGGGTGATGCTGTTGTGGTTCGTCTCGATCGGCGCCGCCGGCATCTCGGGCATCGTCAACCACCCGAGCGTGCTCCAGGCCGTATCGCCGCACTACGCGGTCGAGTTCCTCGCCACCCACGGTCTCGACGGGTTCTTGCTTCTCGGTGCCGTCTGCTTGTGCATCACCGGCTGCGAGGCGCTCTACGCAGACATGGGGCACTTCGGCAAGACACCGATCCGGATCGCCTGGTCGGTCGTCGTGTTCCCCGGCCTGCTCCTCAACTACTTTGGCCAAGGAGCGCTCTTCCTCGAGAAGGGGACCTCGGTCACGAACCCGTTCTACGGCCTCGTCGAGGGACCGCTGCTGATCCCGATGATCATCCTCGCGACGTGCGCCGCGATCATCGCGTCGCAGGCGCTGATCAGCGGTGTGTTCTCGCTGACCAATCAGGCAGTGCAGCTCGGCTTCCTCCCGCGTGTCACCGTCGTTCACACGTCCAAGGAGCACGCCGGTCAGATCTACATCCCCGAGCTGAACTGGATGTTCATGATCGGCTGCGTCGCACTCGTGCTGGCGTTCAAGTCGAGCTCAGCGCTCGCCGCGGCGTACGGCATCGCCGTCACCGGTCTGATGATGATCACGTCGTACCTGCTCTTCCTCGTGTGCCGCCGCAACTGGGGCTGGTCGCTCGGCGCGTCGCTCTCGCTGTACCTCCCGCTCGTCCTCATCGACGGCGCGTTCTTCTCGTCGAACTTCGTCAAGGTCGCGCACGGCGGCTGGTTCCCGCTCGTCGTCGCGGTCGGCATGTTCGCGATCATGACCACGTGGTGGCGCGGGCGTGTCGACCTGTCCAAGACGATGGAGATGGGTTCGCTCCCCGACGCGCTGTTCCTCGCCGACCTCTCCGAGACGCACCTACCACGCGTGTCGGGCACCGCCGTGTTCATGACGTCCGGTACGGATGGCATCCCGAACGTGCTGCTGCACCACGTGAAGCACAACAAGGTGCTCCACAAGCAGGTCGTGCTGCTCTCGATCGTGACGGAGAACGTCCCGTTCGCGATCGGCAACTCGGCGCTCACCGTGAAGGAGATGGAGCACGGTTTCTACCGCGTGCTCGCGCGCGTTGGCTTCATGCAGCAGCCGAACGTGCCCAAGATCCTCGGGCGCTGCGCCCGGCACGGGCTCGAGTGCAACGACGCCGACACGACGTATTACCTCGGTCGACAGACGCTGCTCACCACGGGGAAGGCGCGCATGGCGCGTTGGCGCAAGCTCCTGTTCTCGTTCCTTGCACGCAACTCGCGCCCGCCGAGCGCGTTCTTCAACCTGCCGCCGAACCGCGTCGTCGAGCTGGGCCTGCAGATCGAGCTCTAGCTCGTTGTCACATCCCGGTCGAGGGCAACGAGCGCATCGTCCTCGCCTCGCAGTACGACGGCTGAGCGCACGACGTTACTTGTCGCGCAATCTCGGATCGATCCAGAGGTACGCGAGGTCGGCTAGGAGATTTCCGATCGCGATCGCGAACGCGGAGATCAGGACGATGCCGAGGATGACCGGCAGGTCGAACGCGAGGATCGCGTGCAGCGCCTCGCGTCCCACGCCCGGCCACGCGAAGATGTACTCGACGACGACCGCGCCGCCGAGGAGCAACCCGAGGTCGAGGCCGATCAGGGTGACGAGCGGACCCAGCGCGTGGCGGAGGGCGTGGCGTAGCACGACCGCACGCTCGGAGAGCCCCTTCGCGCGTGCGGTACGGATGAAGTCTTCAGCGAGGACATCGACGAGCTCGGATCGCGTGACGCGCGCGTACATGGCGATGCCGAACATGGCGAGCGTGGTCGCCGGCAGGACGAGGTGGTGGAGGCGATCGAGCCCACCTTCGCCGTGGCCGGCGATCGGGAACCACTCGAAGCGATACGCAAACAAGTAGAGCAGCAGCGTGCCGAGAAAGAACGGCGGCGCACTCTGACCGAGGACACCGACGACGTTCGCCGTGTGATCGGGCCAGCGCCCGCGCCAGCGCGCCGCGACGATGCCGAGCGGGAGCCCGACGAGGAGCTGGAGCAGGATCGCCGCGAGCGCGAGCTGGATCGTCGGGCCGATCCGATCCGCGAGGATCTCGGCGACCGGGCGTTTCGTGCGGTAGCTCTCGCCGAGATCGCCGCTCGCGAGGTTGCCGATCCAGCAGCCGTACTGCTCGAGGACGCTGCGGTCTAGACAGTAGTGTGCGTTGACGCGCGCCAGGGTCTCCTCGGACGCGTGAGTACCCATGATCGCGCGCGCGGGGTCGGCGGGAATGGCGACGAGCATCGCGAACACGACGGTCGACGCGAACCACGCGACGACGAGGGCCCAGCCGATGCGGCGGAGGATGTACCCGGTCAACGGACCTCCCCGCCGCCGGACAGCGGTGTCGCGCTCGCGAGGTGCATCGAGATCGTCATCGTTCGATGCGCTCCCCGCCGGGGCCGAGGTCGAGCCAGGCGGTGTTGAAGTCGCGGACCCACACGGGGTGCGGCTCGTAATCCCGGAGGTACGGCTGCGTGACCTCGACGACCGCTTGGTGGTAGTTCCACAGCCACGGTGCGTCGGCGTAGAGGATCTGCTCGGCGCGGCGATAGCGCGCCGAGCGGCTCGAGGGGTCCGGGTCGGCCTTCGCCGCGTCGAGGATCGCGTCGAGCTCGCCGTTCACGTAGAACGCGTCGTTGGTCGCGACCTCACCGGTGGTGCCGCGCGAGTGGAACTTCACGTCGAGGAAGTTCGTCGGATCGGGCGAGTCGCCGAGCCAGCCCGTAAACGCGAACGCGGGTCCGCCGCGTTTGCCGATCGACGACACGTACGTCGCGAACGGCACGAGCGAGATCGTCATCGCGATGCCCGCCTCCGCGAGGTCGCCTTGCATCGACGCGGCGATCTTCTCGGCTTCCTCGTCGGCGAGCGTGACGAACGTGACGGAAAGCCCGTTCGCGAACCCCGCGTCGGCGAGCAGCGCGCGCGCCTTGGCGACGTCATGCGGATACGGCGCGAGCGACTCGTCGCGACCCGGCACGCCCGGCGGGAGGATGCCGTGCGACGGCACCGACGTGTTGGCGAGCAGCTTCGTGGTGTGCGACTTGTCGAGCGCGTAGTTGAACGCTTGGCGCACGCGGCGATCGGTGAACGGTGGCTGCGTCACGTCGAAGCGCGCACCGTACGAGACAAGCAGCGGGCGCGTGTGGACGTACGGTGCCCACGCGGGCTGCGACGCGACCCACAAGTGGTCGGGTGCAGAGGGTCGATCGACGCTGTCGATCTCGCCGCGCTCGAACAGCAAGAACTGCGTGTCGCGCGGGATGTTCTCCCGCATGACGAGGCCGTCGAGGTACGCGGGCTGGGTACCGCCGTACACGGTGTTGCGCACGACCGCGAAGCGGACGCCCTCATCCCACGTCGCCAGCGCGTACGGTCCCGTCGCGAGTGGCACGCGGCGCAGCTGGTCGCCGTGCTTCGCGACGTGCGCCGCCCGCTGCGGCGTCGTGAACGGCATCGCCATCACGTACGCGAAGCCGGCGTTCGGATGTGCGAGGCGGATCACGAGCAGGTGATCCGACGGCGCGGTGATGCCGCTGCAGTCCGTGGTCTTGCCCGCGAGCACGTCGGCCGCCCCCACGACGTCCGCGAGGAATTGCCCGAACGGCGAGTCCGGCGTCGTCAGCGCGCGTTCGAGCGAGTACTTGATGTCCGCAGCGACGATCGGCGTACCATCGGAGAACCGGACCGTCGGCCGCAACCAGAACGTGTACGTCGACGCGTCGGCAGACAACTCCCACCGCTCGGCGATCCGTGGGACGAGCGTGGTCGATCCCGGTGCGTAGTCGAGCAGCGTCTCGAACAGCGTGCGCAGCGCGATCGCGGACGACTCGTCATAGGCGATCGTCGGATCGAGCGTCGAGATCGAGTCCTTGAGCGCGATGCGCAGCGTTCCACCGCGCCTCGGTGTGGTCGCGCCGGCGCCTTTCCACGATGGCGCACGGTCCGGAGGCGCACACGCGGCGGCGACGAGGGCGACTGCGAGTGCCGCTCTCATCGCACGCCTTTCGGGTCGAGCGCGTCCCGCAGTCCCTCTCCGAGGAGATTGATCCCGACGACCGCGCAGGCGATCGCGAGGCCCGGCGCGAGCACGAGGTGTGGCGCGGTCCGGTAGTACGCGCGTCCTTCGAACAGCATGCGTCCCCACGTCGGCGCCGGCGGCGGCGCCCCGAGGCCGACGTACGACAGCATGGACTCCGCCAACAGATTCTGCGCGAACCCGAGGGCGGCGACCACGATCACCACACCAACTAGGTTCGGTGCGATGTGTCGCAGCACGACGCGCAGGTCCGACGCACCGAGCGAGCGAGCCGCGAGCGCGTATTCGCTGCGCGCGATCGTCATCGCCTTACCGCGGATGACGCGCGCCATCGTCGTCCAACTGATGGCGCCGAGCGTCAGCACGACGGGTGCGTTCGCGCTCGCGAGATCTGCCTGCCGCAACAACGCCGCGAGGAGGATCGCGAGCAAAAGCGTCGGAAACGCGAGCACCAGATCCACGAGGCGCATCAATACGGCGTCGACACGCCCGCCGAAATAACCCGCGGCCAGCCCGACGATGCTGCCGATGACCAGCGCGAGCAGCGTCGAGAACAGTGCGATCGACATCGACGCGCGCGCGCCGGAGAGGATACGCGCCCAGACGTCGCGGCCGAGTTGATCGGTGCCGAGGACCGCGTCGCTGCTCGGAGGGAGCGGCGTGCCGACCGCGGTCAACCCGTGGTCGATGTCGCGCGCGATCGGGTCCTTCACGAACATCGGTCCGAAGAGCGCGAACCCGACGAGCAACACGACGAGGACCGCGCCGACGACAGCGCCCCGGTTCGTGACGAACCGCCGAAGACCGGGCCTCACGTGGTCGATGTTATCCGAGCCGTGTCGGACAACGCCATTTAGGGAGCCTACTCGCGCGCGTGATCGAGCCTCGAACGCCCGCGCCGGCCTCGTATCACGAGCCTTCGGAGAATTCGGCCGTGATCAGCCACGGGATCTCGGTCGTGATCTGGTCGAGGTAGTTCGGGCCGAAGCGCCGGACCGCGTCATAGCCGCCCGCCGCAGCCCCGACGGTGACGACAGGATACGCGTTGTCTGTCGGTTCGAGATCGTGGTTCGCCGCGTCGCCGAGGAGCGGCGGCAACACGAGCGTGTTCGACGCGTACGGCGCGATCACATGCCAGTCGAGATCCTGGGTCTCGATGTGAACCCCGACGAAGTCCGGTGCGAGGTCGCCGCTGCTCTCCTGCCAAGCGAGCCTGCGCGTGGGGATGTCGAGCGTCAGATCGCGCGACGGTGCCGTGAGATGCGTGTTCGCGACGTCGAGCGCCGGCGCGTCGGTCGTGATCGCGTGCAGGATCGAATACGCGGTTTGACCCTGGTAGTACGCGAGGACATCGAGCTGATTTGCCCACGGGAACGACGGGCACGAAATCTGCGCGGTGCGCGTCGAGCCGGAACCGCTCAGGGTATCGATGCACGTATAGAGCGGGCCGCGCGGGCTCGTGATGCGACGACCCGAGGACAGACTGACGGCCGCCGGTGGGACGTTCGTGTATGTGCTGCCGAGCGTCGTCACCGCGGTCCACGTCTCACCGCTGACATCGATATTGCCGAACGGCTGGTCGGCCTTTGCGATGTAGTGCAAGGCTCCGCCGAGCCCGTCGATGACAAACATGACCACGTCGAACCGTCCCGCGCAGCGAGGAACGGGGAGCGTGCTCGTCGTCGGATTCGTCCCGGCCTCGTTGTTGTTGCAGTTCGTGACGACGCCGTATAGGGGTGTGGGCCCGCCGCCGGTAAACGTCGGGTACGTGAACGTCACGTCGGTCGACACGAGATCGGCGTCACCACGCAGTCGCAGATCGTCGCCGGGCTGGACGCCCATCACCGTCACGACGTTGCGGCCCGGGCGGTTGAAGCGAACCTCGAGGAGGTCGAGCGTGGTCACCGAGCTTCCCGCCGGAACGACGGCCGATGCGGTTCCGTTCGCGTCCGTCTGCACGGTCGCGAGCTCCACCCCGTCGGGGCCCTGGAAGATGACCGTACGGTTCGGCACGGGCACGCCGCCGATCTGGAGGGTCACGGTCACGGATCCGGGCGCGACGTCGAATGGCGGAGCGTCGTCGAGCTTGCGGACGCCGCCGTCGTCACTACACGCGACGAGGACCCAAAGAACGAGGAACCGAACGAGGAGCCATGGCTTCATCATCAAGGTAGACCGGGCGCGGCGTGCATGTGACGGGCGAACGCTCAGTCGCCGTCGAGGGCGCGGTCCTCGCGGCGCTTGCCCTTCGCGAGCGGTTTCTTCGCTGCCTTCGGTGTCTTCTGGGCGTAGCCGAGCGTCGCGAGCTTCTTGCGCAGCGTGTTGCGGTTGAGCCCGAGAATCTCGGCCGCCTTCAGCTGGTTGCCTCCGGTGTGCGCGAGCACGAGGTCGAACAGCGGTCGCTCGACGCGGGCGAGGACCTTCTCGTACAGGTCGTGCACCGGGTAGCCGTCGATGCGCGCCAGCAAGCCGGCGAGCTTGGACTTCACCATCTCCTCGAACGCGAGATCTTCGAGAGGGACGCGCGCTGCCACCTCGGGCAGCACCTCGTCGACATCGCCTGCCTCGATCTTGGGGCGCACCACACGCACGACGAGACGCCTTGCGATCGACTTCAGCTCGCCCACGTTGCCGGGCCACGGGTACGTCTTCAGGCGATCGATGGCGCGCGTCGACACCGACGGCTTGGGGCGGCCGATCTCGAGCGCGTAGTGCTTTACCCAGCGCTCGAACAGCGTCGACAGATCGTCGAGGCGATCGCGTAGGCGCGGCACCTCGATGCGACGAGGCTCGAAGAGCGAGTAGAAGTCGCGCGACACGATGTCCGCGTCGACCGCCTTCTCGATGTCGAGATCGCTCGTCGCGACGACGTGGACGTCCATCGGCTCGGGTCCCTCGATCTTGCGATCCCGGATCGCGCGCCGCAGCGTCTTCTGCGACGGGCGCGAGAGGTCCGACAGATCCTTCACGAGCAACGTGCCGCCCGACGCGGAGCGCAGCGCACGGCGCGCGCGATCACACACCGCTGCCGCGGATTGGTCGTCGGTCACGGCGCGGCCGGGTGCGTCCTCGAACGTGGGGCGCACCGCGACGAAGCGACCGCCGGTGCGCGGGCCCTTCTGGTGCAACACGCGCGCGACGAGCTCGCGGCCCGTGCCGTGCTCGCCGCAGATCAGGACGGGCGCGTCGCCGTCTGCGAACGCCTCGACCTGCGCGACGACCCCGCGCATCGATGCGCTCTCGGCGATGAGAAAGTCATCGGCTTTGAGGCTCTTGCGGAGCATTACGCGGCACCGGCGGCGGGCTCGGTGGCGCTTTCGAAGTCGGCGTCGATCTCGTCGCGGCCGGGTGCCATCTCTGGCGGGAGGCCCAGGCGAGACTGGCGTTCGATGAGCTGCGCGAAGTACTCCTCGACGAGCAGGCGCGCCGCGGCGAGATCCGGCGCTTCCCACACGCGCAGGCGGAGCGCGTTGCAGCCGTAGAGTCCACGGGCGTACCACGCGCACGCCTTGCGCACCTCGTGCAGCGTGCGCGGGCCGGACTTCAGCGTCTCGATCAGGTGCACGTGGCGGCGATACACGGCGAGCCGCTCGGCGAGGCCGGGCGGTCCCGGATCCGGGCGGCCTTGCGAGACCTCGCGCAGGCGCGCGAACAGCCACGGGTTGCCGAGCGCGCCGCGGCCGATCATCACCGCATCGCAGCCGGTGTGCTCGCGCATGCGCGTGTAGCCCTCGACGTCGATCACGTCGCCGTTGCCGACGAGCGGGATGTGCGCCGGCAGCGCGTCGCGAACGAGCTTGATGATGTCCGGATCGCTCTTGCCGGAGAACCCCTGCGTGCGCGTGCGACCGTGGACGGTGATCATCTTCGCGCCGGCTTCGACCATCGCGCACGCGAACTCGGGTGCGTTGCGATGCGCCTGATCCCAGCCTGCGCGGTGCTTCACCGTGACGGGGACGTTCTGGGGCACTGCGTTCACCACGGTGCGCACGAGCTCCTGCGCGATCAGCGGCTCGCGCATCAGCGCGCTGCCGCACTCCCCGGCGACGACGCGCTTGGCGGGGCAGCCCATGTTGATATCGACGAGCGACGCGCCGATCGCGACGGCCATCTTCGCCGCCTTGTCCATCATCTCCGGCTCGCGTCCGAAGATCTGCACACCGAACCTGCGACCATCGAGCGAGGCGGTGAGCTTGCCCGTCGTCTTCTTGTCGCCGCTCGACAGCGCGTGCGCAGACAGGAACTCGGTGATCGTGAGGCCGACCCCGAACTCCTCGCACACGGTCCGGAACGGCAGATCGGTCACCGCCGCCATCGGGGCGAGCAGCACGGGTACGTCGACTACGAGGTCACCGATCCGCATGAAGGGAGAAACTTGTACAGGATCTCGTCACACAAGCAAACACCATCCGTGACCCACGCGCGCTTACCAAAACGCCTCACAATCTGCGCAGATGAGACCTTCCATGGCAACGCCACTAGCCTGAGCCACGCCGTCTAGACGTGCAGGATCACGCAGCGCGGCGTCGGCCCTGGTCTTGCTTTGCGCGCGGCACATATGACGATGGTGAAGGTCTTTACCTGTGCATCACTCTTGTTGGCAGCGTGTGCGGATTCCGACGCGGAGCTGTTCGAGCTCGATGACGAGGCGGCCGAAACCGAGGGCAAAGCAGACGGTCTCGGTTCGATCACACGCCTCGAGCGCGCCACACCCGCCGAGGTGACCGCGGGCGCGACGCGGTACTGGAAGGGTGAGCTCGGCCGGTGCTTCGCGGGATACAAGGCGCGGATCGACGCGAGCGCCGTGAAGATCACGAAGGAGATCGCCGATCGCTTTGGCGAGGTCGACACGTCGACCGAGAGCTCGAGCTGGACCGGTCCCTGCCGCGAGTCGTACGACCTCGAGCAGATCGTCATCGGCGTCCTCGATGCGAACGCGATGATGGAGGCGTCGGTCACACAGATCGCGAACCGCATGCCCGCGTGGATCGAGCCACAGCTCGCGGACGCGATCGTCGGGGGATACGTCGAAGCGAAGGACCTGCCGACTATGTGGTACGGCGATCTGCAACGCGTCCAGAACGAGAACGCGCGCGCGAGAGAAAACAACCCGACGGGTGTGAACCTGGCCGAGATCCGCGCGGCGTGGGACGAGGTTCGCGACGAGACCACGCTGGACCGCGAGTACCTGAACCCGGTCACGTTCCCGGCCGGTGCTCTCGAAGGCACCGACGTGTTTCGCTACCTGCGGCGAGCGTTCCCGCTCCGCACGTTGACGCTGCAGTCGACGGGGTACACCGCCGTCGACGACTTCGCGAGCGCGGACGAAGGCCCCGAGGGGGATCCCGCGTTCCAGCCGATCGGGCGAGCGCTAAAGAAGAACAGCATCAAGAAGCGCTTCTACTTCGCGCGCCAGGGCGAATGGTCGAGCAACGTGCTGATCGTCGTCGACAACAAGGGCCAGGCATGGGGCATGCAGATGGGTTACTCGGAGTAGCCCGGCTCGATCGATGACGACGCCACCGATCACGCTCTCGAGGGTCGTGGTTGGGCCGTGTGTTCGACGAGCGAATGTGTGTTCGAACGGGTCATCCGTTCAACGCGCCGCTGGTGTCATGGCGGTACATCCGTTGGTGTCATGGCGGTAGATCCAATGGTGCCGTCCGGATGTCGCCCGGCTCGTTGATGTTGTGCAGCGTCAGGAGATCGGGATCGCATGCGCGCGCGAGCTTCTCTGGGATGTAGCTCGCGCCGAGCGCGTCGAGTAACCGCGACGCCTTGAAGTCGCGTGCCTCGATCATCGCGGCGACGACCGTGCGCGCGCGCGGCACGCGAAGCACGCTGAACAGAGGCTCGGGCAGCTCCCGCTTCTTCACGCCGATCGCGTGGACGCCGCTCCACGTCGGCGCGTGATCGTCCTCGGACCGACCACCGGCGCATGCGACGAGCTCGAGCATCTGCCCCATCAACATGCCCGAGATGTACGGCATGTCGCCGGCGATGACGAACATCCAGTGCGCCGTCGTCGCGGCGAGGCCCGCGGCGATGCCAGCGAGCGGCCCGATCCCCTCGTGCGCGGTCGCATCGCGCACCGCGTGGACGCCATCGATGTCGACCGGCGAGCTGACCAGGATGTCGTTCGTGTGCTCGCGGATCACCCGAAGCTGCCGCGCGAGGATCGTCTCGCCGCCGACGACGATCGCGTGCTTGGCGATGCCACCCATGCGGGTCGCGCGCCCCCCCGCGAGGATCAGCGCACCGATCGAGAGGTCGGCCCGCATCAGCGAGCGAACAGCGCTTCGATCTCGTTCTGCGCCGGCGTCGTGATCTCGGGTCCGCTCGGCGCGAAGAACACGCTGACCTCCGCGCGCACGCCGAATTGGCCCGCGAAGTAGAGCCCCGGTCCCACCGTGAAGCCCGTGCCTGGCGTCAGGATGCGCGTGTCCCGAACCTCGAAGTTGTCGAGGTCGGCGCCGCCGCCCTGGAAGTCATTGTCGATCGAGTGGCCCGTGCGATGGAGGATCTTGTCCTTGAAGCCGGCCTTCTCGAGGAAGCCACGCGCCGCGTTGTCGACATCGGCGCCGGTGACGGGCCGACGCTTCGTGTTGCGATCGGTAATGAGTACGATTGCCTGATCGCGCGCGAGCGACGCGACGTCGAACGCCTTCGCGTACTCCGCCGGCACTCCGGTCTCGGCGATCGCGACCCAGGTCTGCGCGGCCCAGATGCCGTCGGGCTTGTTCACCTTCGCCGCGAGCGAGATGACGATCAGGTCGCCGCGCTTGATCGGCGCGTTCTTTGCCGCCGACGGCACGTAGTACGGATCCGCGGTATTCACCCCCGCCGCGACGACGGGCGGTGCACCGGCGAGTCCGCGCATCGTCATCGCGCGCGTGAGCCGCTGCTGCAGATCGTATTCGGTGAGTGGCGCACCGGCGGCGAGCTGCTTCGCCGCATACGCGAGCGCTTCCTTGCGCATCTCGACGATGTGATGGACCGCGACGTAGTGCGCCGTGCGCCCGGCGTCGCCCCAGATCGCCTTGGTGAACTGCACGAGCGTCTCGCTCGTGCGCACTTGGACGCCCGCTGCCTTGATCAGCTCGACGGTGCCCGCGTCGACGCGCGACACGGACGGGACGCTCGCCTTCGCCGAGTATTCGATCGCGACCGTGCGCTGTCCCTTGAGCAGCGCCTTCAGCTGGGTCGGGAGGTCGCGGTGGCCCTGGTACGTGAGCTTCTTTCCCTTCACGTGATCGAAGCTGCGGAGCTCCGCCGTGTGGACGAGCAACGTGGGCTCGCCCCGGCTCGGCAAGAGGTAAAACCACGAGCGCGTCGGATGGCCATCGGGACTGACGAGGCGCGACGCGATCGGGTTCTCTCCGTCGCGATCGAACAGCAGCCAGCCGTCGAGGCGCTGCACCGCGAGGAGCCCCTGCACCGTCACGAGGTCCTCGATGCCGACGCGCGCGGGAACGGCGACCTTGACGGGCTCGGCGTAGGGATCGTCGGGCTGCTTCGCGGGTGACTTCGCCGGTGTCTTCGGCGCGGGTGGCGCGGGAGTCTTCGCGATGCCCGAGTCGACGTACGGATCGTCGGACGGCGTCGGCGTCTTCTTCTTCGCGGTACCGGGGGGCAGTGGAAGATCCATCTCGACCTTCGCCGGGAGCTTCGGCGGGGGGACGACGGGAGGTGTTGGAGCGATCGGCTCGGCGTATGGATCCGTCGGGACGTTCGGGACGGGCGCCTGCTCGGCGGGTCCCTTCTTCTTGGCCGGCTTCTTCGCCGGCGCCGGTGCGGGGGCCTGCGGATCAGCGTACGGATCCGTCGGCTTCTCGGCGTACGGATCGTCGGCCTCGGGGAGCTTTCTCGGTTGCGCGGACGCTAGCGTAGGAACCAGCGACAACAGCAGTGTGGCGATCGTTCTGCGCGTCATGAGGGCTCCAGCTCACGTCGTCGGGCGTACACGCCCGAGCTCGGCCACGAGCCCCTCATGAATAGCACCGTTCGTCGCCAGCACATCCTCGGCGAACAACTCGAACGCACCACCCCGTGTGTTCGTCACGCGACCGCCGGCCTCCTGCACGATCAGCGCCCCGGCCGCCAGATCCCACGCCTTGCAGTGCCGCTCCCAGTAGCCGTCGAACCAGCCCGCCGCGACCATGCACAGGTCCAGGGCCGCCGATCCGCACCGGCGGCAGGCCCCGGCAACCTTCTGCACGTGCTCCCACTCGGCGAAGTTGTTGGCCGGGTTCGTCGCCATGTCGTACGGAAATCCCGTCGCGAGCAGCGCGCGATCGACACGGTCGATCGTGCTCACGTGCAGGGGCGCCCCGGTCGCGTCGAACGCGCCACGCCCGGCCGCCGCTTCGAACCACCAGCCGAGCCTCGGTGCATAGACGACCGCGACCTCGAGATCGTTGCCCGTCGCGAGCGCGATCGAGATGCACCATACAGGCATCCCATGCGCGAAGTTCACGGTGCCGTCGATCGGATCCACGATCCAGCGCCGGCCCGCGCCGGCGGCGCCACCGCCTTCCTCGCCGAGCACGGGGATGCCCGGCGCGCGCTCCGCGAGGACATCGCGGATCGCTTCCTCGCTGCGCAGGTCCCACTCGGTGACGAGATCCTTCGGGGTGCCCTTGTCGCGGATCAGCTCCGGGCGCGCGTCCCGAAGGAGGTGCGCGGCGCTTCGCGCGGCGGCGGCGGCGATCGCGAGGAGCTCGCTCACGGATCGATCACAGACCGATCACAGATCGAGTCGCATCGCGACGAGCGTCCGACTCGGACGTCGGCCGCTCGTTTCATCGGTTCCGACCTCGGCCGTCCGACTCGAACGTTGCCCGCTTGTTTCATCTGTTCCGTCCTCGGCTGTCCGGCTCGGACGTTCGCCGCTCGTTTCATCGGTTCCGACCTCGGGTGCCCCGCGCTGCGGATCGCCGATGTGCGTGAGCGTGCTGCTCATGGCGATCGCCTTCGACAGCGTCGAGCGATCGACGACGCGGAAGCCGAACTTTGCCGCGAAGAAGTCGCTCGCGCTCTCGGTGAGCAGATAGATGCGGCGCACGCCCCGCCAGCGAGCCTGACTGACCGCCATATCGGCGAGCATCCAGCCGTAGCCCGCACCGCGGTACTGCTTGTCGACGGCGAGCGAGTGCAGGATGGCGTCGTCGCCGTGCACCTCGAGCGCGACGCAGCCGGCGAGGCCGTTCTCGTTGCGCAGCGTGAAGAAGTCGGACGCGCGCTCGTCGCTCGCGGGCTGTGCGAGGCCCGAGTCGCCGAGGAGCGTACGGATCCCGTCGATGTCCGCGCGCTGCGCGGGGCGCATCGCGTCGCCGATCTCGTCGAGCAGCTTGTCGTGGATGCCGTCGAAGCTTCCCGACGAGAGCACGCAGACGACGTCGCCGGGCGCGGCGCTCGCGGCGAGCTGCTTCACGATCTGATCGACCTCGGGGAGATACGCGGCCTTCGTGCCACGCTGGTGTAGATCCAGCGCGAGGCGCTCCGGGTCGAACCGGTCCGCGACAGGAATCTTCGACGGATCGAACAGCTTTCCGACCACGACCTCGTCTGCATAGGCGAACGCCTCGGCGAACTCGCCCTGGAACGTCTTGCGCCGGCTCGTCGCGCTGCGTGGATCGTAGACCGCGATCAGCCGGCGCTTCGGGAAGCGCTTGCGCAGCGCCTTGAGCGTCTCGCGAACGGCTGTCGGGTGGTGAGCGTAGTCGTCGAGGACGGTCACGCCGCCCGCGATGCCGCGCAGCTCCTGGCGGCGGCGCACGCCGGCGAAGCTCGACAGCCCGCGCTGGATGTCCTTGAATGGAACGCCGCGCGCGTGCAGCACGGCGATCGCCGCGACGCAGTTCGCGACGTTGTGCCGCCCGACGAGCAGCGTCTCGAACCGCTCGACCTTCTCGTGAGACGGCGCCCCTGGCTGCGTGCCACCCGGCGGTGGTGGCGGCAGCGCGCGATGCAGGTCGAACGAGACGCGTCCGCTCTTGCCGACCTCGAGGTTGTCCGCCCACCACGTACAGCCGGCGGGCGGTCCCGCGTCGCTCTCGCCGTCGAACGTGCCGGCGGGCTCCGTCGGCCCCAGCACGATGTACGGCTCGACCTTGCACGCGGCGAGCTTTGCGACCGCGAGCGCATCCGGCGAGTCCGCCGCGACGACGAGCAATCCCTCCGCCGGGATCTTCGCGACGAGCTTCTTGAACGTCTCGCGCACCGCCTCGAACGACGGAAAGATATCGACGTGATCGAGCTCGACCGACGTGAGGATCACCGACCGCGGGCGGTAGTGGAGGAACTTGGGTCCCTTGTCGAAGAACGCGGTGTCGTATTCGTCGCCCTCGACGACGAAGTCCTCGCCCTTGCCGAGCCGATAGCCATGACCGAGCCCGATCGGCACGCCACCGACGAAGAGCGATGGATCGCGGCCGGACTCGAGGAGAACGTGCGCGATCAGCGACGTCGTCGTGGTCTTGCCGTGCGTGCCGCACACGACGATCGCGTGCTTGTGATCGATGAGCTGCTCGCCGAGCACCGCCGGGAACGACGTCAGCGGGATGCCCGCGTCCTGCGCGGCCTTGACCTCGACATGATCCTTGCCGTGCACGTTGCCGACGACGACCAGCTCGGGCTTCCACCCGAGGTTGTCCGCGCCGTACGGCATCATGACCGGGACGCCGAGCGCCGCGAGCTGATCGCTCATCGGTGGATACACGGCTTGATCGGATCCACGCACGTCGTGACCAGCCTCCGCGAGGAGCCCGGCGACCGCACCCATCCCGGTGCCCCCGATACCGATGAGGTGGACCTTCACCGGCGCGGAACCTATCCCTCCAACACTCGGCGGGACAAGCGATTCCCGCGGCTTAATCCCTCTTCAGGTGCCGCGCAAACGTATGCGCACGCGGACGCGATCTGACACGCCACCCGACGAGTCGTCGTCGAGCGAGCCTTCGTCGTCCAGACCTCGCCAGGCACCCAGGAACGCTTGCGCTTGTGCTTGCGATCGCGTTTACGAATTCAGATTCGGGTGTTCGTGGACTCGAAGATCTTGTCCGCGCTGGTCGAGATGAAGCCTTGGAACAGCTCGCCGGATGCCATCGGGTAGCGCTTCGCGAACTCGTAGTAACAGGACGGGATCCGCACGGTGGCGTCGTCGAAGGCGACCTCGATCGAGTCCGCTCTGGTCGAGGATTGTTCGAGCAGCTCGGCGGGCGCGCCCTTGATCGTGCCGCCCACGTCGTTGAGCACGAAGCCGCGCTCGACCAGGAATGCGTTCAGCGCCGCCAGATCTTGGAACGTCGAGAGTGCGTTCACGTCGACGGTGAAGTGATTGACGCGGAACCCGAATGCGGCAACCCACGCCGCGTATTCGCTCTCCGCGAGGAGCGACGTGTACTCCGCGTGCGTCACGCGCCACGCCCGTCCCGCCCATGGGAGATCCGCGCGCTGACCGTAGTCTCCAGGTAGCTGCGACACGAGCGCTCCGACAATTCGCTGCAACGCCTCGGACATGTCGCCGAGGACGAGCTCGCTGATGAACACCTTCGGTAGCGCCGGATCTGCGTGGCGCCAGTAACGTGCGCGCAGACGTTTCGCCGGAAACGCGTAGACATCGGCCTGGAGCGCCCAGCCGTGCTCGTCGAAGATGCGACCGAGCGTCGACAGCTCGATGCCGGGCGCATCGAACGTGCGCAGCGCGATGTGGTCGTTGCGGATCGTCTCGCCGCGCTCGGCGAGCAACGCGTGAATGCGCGCCGCTTGCGGGGTCGACGCGACGTAGTCACCCCACAGGGTCTCGAGCAACTCTGCCGTCGTCATGCGCGCTACTTCGAGACGGTGCAGGACTTCTTGTCCGGCTCGACGGGCAGCGATGCCGGCTTCGCGATGACGACCTCGCCCGTACACGGAACGACCACGCGGTAACCGACGATGTCGAACGCGAGGCCGCTCTTGCCGCCCACGCTCCACACCTTCTTGTCGGGGACCTTCACGACGAGGTCGACGCGCGCCGCCGCGACCTTCTGCTTCCACGCGGTGTGCGCCGCCGCGTCCGCGAACGTCTGCGTCGTGTCGTGCAGCATCGGCGGCTTGACCGCACCATCGACGAGCCGAGGCGTGCCGCCGAACACCGTGTAGCTCTTGCTCTCGACGGCGATCGGGCTGCAATACACGCACGCGGAGAGCGACACCTGCGCCGACTTCTTTGCCGCGTCGAACGCACCGACCGTGAACGCGGTCGCGTCGCCTTCGACGAGCATCGTCTGCGTGGCCATCTCCTTCACGCGCACGTCGCGCAGCTGGCGGCACTGGCGTTGCTCGGTGTCGGTGCCGTGGTTCGCACACGTGGCCGTGAGCGCCCACACGACGTCCTCGACGCGCGAGACCTTCGTGGCCGTGGTGTAGAGGTCCTCGGCGAACGCGGGTACCGCGCTTCCGACGACGAGGGCGAGGGCGAGGCACCCGATGTTCGCCAGGTTCGTCATCACTGGAGCTTGTGGGTGAGATAGGCCTTGAGGCGGAGCTCGGCGTCCTTCGCGTCGTTGACGACGATCGGCACCGTGGCCTTGAGCTCGTCCTCGAGCTCGATGGAGAGCGCCTTGCGTAGTCCGGCGTCGTCGGCGAGCTGTTGTGGCGTGCGACCGCGAACGGACACGTCCGAAAGCTTCGCGCAGTACACCTTGAGCTTGTCGTACAGCGCGCTGCCGAGGAACGCGCTGATCTTTTCGGCCTCGTTCGCCATGCGCTCGAGCGCTGCTTCGGCTCCCGCGGGTAGATCACCGCGCGTGTGGCCCTGGGTGAGCTGCGCGCACACGCGGAGCACCATGACGTCGTCGATGACGCCGATCCCCTCGTTCCAGTCGGGGATCAGATCCATCTTGCTAACCATGTAGAGGAGCGCCACGCCCGCGAGCTTCTTCGAGTTCGCGTCGGCCTTCGGCGACTCGATGAGCACTTTGTATGCGTCGATGTCCTGGCGAATCGTCTCCGCCCAGCTCTTGAACACGTCGATATGACCCACGAGTCCTCCTGGCGCGACGGTACGCCCGGCGGTGATAGGATCACAAGATGCCCAGCGCTTCGACGCGTGGAACATTGCTCGCCGCAATCATGACCATCGTGGGCTGTGCGGGTGACGAGACCGACCCCGGTGGCCTGCCTCGTTGCACCGGAGCCGCCTACGACACGTGCGCCAACGAACACGAGTGCATGTCACAGGACTGCCGTGTCGTGGGCACGGTGCAGGCGTGCACGCAGTCGTGCAGCGCGACGGCGCCGTGCCCCGATCTCGACGGCGAGCCCGTCACGTGCAACGCCGGGGGCCTCTGCGAGCCCACCGCCGCCCGCGCCTGCCGCATCCCGTAAGGTCCGCCGCCAGGATCGGGTTTCGGTGGGCCGCAAAGCTCAGTCGAGCAGGTTCTGGATCACCTTCGTGGGCTTGTCCGGCGTGATCTCGACGGCGATCGTCTTCTTGTGCGCCTTGTCGGGCGAGACGAGCGTGATCTTGTGCTTGCCCGCCGGGAGCTTCATCGCGCGCTGCGGTGTCATCAGGCCCGTCGCCTTGCCATTGACGAGGATCTCGCACGGCGGCTTGCTCGAGATCATGAGCACGCCTTCACCACCGGCGACCGCCTTCTCGGCCTTCGGTGCGTCGGCGGTCATCGCGGCTTTCTCCTTCTTCTCGGCGAGCTTCTTCTCGAGCGCGGCGGTGTCGTCCGCGAACGGATCGGCGACCTTCGCGACCTTCTTCGGCTCGGCCTTCGCCTTCGGCGCCTCGACCTTGGCCTTCGGCTCGACCTTCGCGATCGCCTTCTCCGCCTTCGGCGCCTCGACCTTCGGCACCTCGACCTTGGCCTTCGGCGCGTCGAGCTTCGCCACCTTCGCGGCGTCCTTGCTCTGATTGCCGGCCTTGCCGAGCGTCACTGCGAGGCGCGTCGTCTTCTTCGGATCGAGGTGCTCGACCTGCGTCCGCTTGTTCGCGTACGAGAACACCACGTCGTACGCGCGCGACGGATCGACCGACGCGCTGATCGGCGTCGTTCCGAGGAACGTCGTCTTGCCGCGATCGACGAGCGAGACATCCGCGCCCGCAGGCGTGGAGTCGATACGCACGTCCACGAACACCGGCCTCGCGCCCCTCGGAAGCGTCGCTGCAACGGGCATCGAGTCCACGGCGCCGCCGAGGACGCTGTCGTTCTTCGCCGGCGCGACCGCCGCGACCTTCGCGGGCTCGTTCGTGGGCTCGACCTTCGCCGGCTCGTTTGCGGGCTCGACCTTCGTGGGCTCGACCTTCGCGGGCTCGACCTTCGTGGTCTCGTCGTCGGCGGTGTTCGCCGGTTCGTCGGCGTTCGCCGGTTCGTCGGTGTTCGCGGGCTCGACCGCACCGAGAGCGGCGGGAACGCCGGACGTCGCGGGCTCGGCGGTCTTCGTTGCGACCGCACCCTCGGCAGTGCCCTCAGCGCCTGCCGCGTTGTTTGCGACCGCGTCCGTGCTCGCGGCGACGGACTGCGCACCGCGGGTCTTGCCGCCCTGTCCGTCGAACACGATGTAGCCACCGACGAAGATGCCGAGCACGATCGCGATGCACATGGGCATCGCGAGCTTCTTCAGCAGCTCGACGGTCGAGTTGCGCGGACGCTGGACCTGCGCCGTGTTTTCAGACATCGAGTGGCTCGCCTCGGGGATCGCGAGACGATCCGCGGGGCCGCTGCTCTCGAACCACGGTGACGCGCCGGTCATCTCCGGTGCGGCGTTCGCGTGATCGGTGCGCTGCGCGCGCGGGTACACGGGGTCGAACGTGACCGCGGGCGTTGCGACCGCTGCGACCGGTGCGAGGACCGCGCGCGGTTGCGCTGCGACGGGCGTCTTCAGCAGATCGGCCTCGTCATCGTCGTCGAGCTCGACCTCGAGCTCGGGCTCGGGCTCGGCTGCGGACACCGCCGACGGAAGCGGCGGGCGCGGAATGGACGCCGACGAGCGTGGCGGCGGCAGTGCGGGACGAACGCGACCACCGTCCATCGTCTGGGTCAGCGGCGCCATCGGCGGAATCGAGCTCGCGCGCGGCATCGCGGTGCTCACGCGAACGGCCGGATTGAGCGATGCGTTCTGCTGCGTTCCCGCCGGCGCACGCGTGCGCGGAAGCGGTTCGACAGAGCCCGCGCCCTTGAGCGGCGGAACCGTCCCGGTCATGCGCGCATTCTTCTTCGGCGGTTCACTGAAGAGGTCGGCGCCGGGATCCTTCACGCTCGGACCTTGCGTAGCCACGAGGTTGATGAGGTCGTTGACGGCGGTCGACTCGGTCTTCTTCGCCATGTTGGGCGCCGAGAATTGCGAACGAGCCTCATTCGATCAAGCGAATAGTTCTGGCGAGACCTCAATCATGTGATGCCTGAACGCCTGATCTGGTGCGATCTCGGAGTACCTCTAACCTATCGATTTTTCATTGACACTTCCGTGACCATATACCTAGTGTATGGCCATTCATGGTGGCTGACTCGGCCTTCGGGGATCTACGGCGACTCGCCGATTGGTTCTCGACGAGTCCGCAACGCGCCTCGGTCCATATCGAGCGGGTCGTCGACCGCCTCGGCGGCTCGGCGATCCCGCTGCTTGGCCGCGAGCTCCGTCACGCCGACGCGCGCCGCCGCGAGGCCGCCCGCACCGCGCTCGCGAAGCTCGCGTGCGATGTCCTCTACCGCGCGCGCGTCGTTCGCGAGCTGCGCGATGTCACCGAAGATCTCGCGATCGGCGACGAGGCCAAGGTCTGCGCGCTCGGCCTCCTCTCCGAGCTCGGCGAACGCGCTGCCGCGCGGTTCATGGATCCGTCCGCGATCCAGCAACGCTCCGCGCTCGCACTCGCCGCGCAGCTGTCCACCGACGCGGATCTCGCGAACGCCGCCGACCTGATGGTGCGGCAGCTCGATCACGCGGACATCGTGCAGATGCTCGCCGTGATGATCGACGCCGCCCCCGCCGCCGCGCATCGCCTCGCCGGCGAGCTCTCCGTTCGCCTCGACCTCCCCGCCGACGCACGCGAACAGATCGCGTCCGTCCTCGTAAGTCACGCGCCGCCCGAGCTCGAGCGCAGGCCGGCACGCTCGCGCGCGACCCAGGTCGCGGTGCTCGTGGACGCGAGTGCGCGCATCGTGGTCGTCGCGTCGCGCGCGACGTCGATCAAAGCGTCGTCGATGGGTCGTCGCTACCGTCGCTGGGCGGTGCTCATCGGTGCCGCCGGCGTGATCGACGATTGCCTGCACGACGACG